>JBJMLR010000006.1:0-143442 GCA_045805205.1 Bacteroidia bacterium
ACATGTTGTTGGACATAGCAGTCTCCTCCGGACATCTACCAAGTCTATTTTATCATTAACTAAAGTCCGACATGTTGTTGGACATAGCAGTCTCCTCCGGAGACATCTACCAAGTCTATTTATCATTAATTAAAGCCCCACATGTTGTTGGACATAGCAGTCTCCTCCGGAGACATTTACCAAGTCTATTTATCATTAATTAAAGCCCGACATGTTGTTGGACATAGCAGTCTCCTCCGGACATCTACCAAGTCTATTTTATCATTAACTAAAGTCCGACATGTTGTTGGACATAGCAGTCTCCTCCGGAGACATCTACCAAGTCTATTTATCATTAATTAAAGCCCGACATGTTGTTGGACATAGCGGTCTCCTCCGGAGACATCTACCAAGTCTATTTATCATTAATTAAAGCCCCACATGTTGTTGGACATAGCAGTCTCCTCCGGAGACGTGTGTCTATTTTTTTTTGTTATTAATCAGATTAAGTATCTCGTTAGCGATCACGGTGGCTGAATCCCTGAACGCCAACTTTGAGATATTCGCAGCTAGCTTTTTACATCTTTCCTCATCATGGATCAGCTGCAATGTTTCATTACCAAGTTTTTCCCGCGACTCAACATCTCTGATGATCAGTGCTGCATTATGTGTCACCAGGGCCATTGCATTTTTTGTCTGATGATCCTCTGCAACATTCGGTGATGGCACCAGGATACTTGGTTTCTTTACCAGGCATAATTCAGAGACTGAACTTGCTCCGGCTCTCGAAATTACTACATCTGCAACCGCATAAGCATAGTCCATCTTCTGAATGAAGTCAAATGCTTTGATCCCCTTTCCGGAGTATGAAGCTGTTGCCTGTTTTGCCGCTTCATAATATCCTTTTCCCGTCTGCCAAATCAGCTGAATGCTATTCTTGTCGAGGTCGGGAAGCATTTTTAAAATACTTTCATTGATCGTTCTCGCGCCGAGGCTGCCTCCGATGACGAGAATTATTTTTTTATCGGCGTTCAATCCAAAATGTTCCAGACCTCTTTCCTTTTTCCCTTCAAGGAGCAGAATATCCTGTCGTACCGGATTTCCTGTGAGCAATATCTTCTGCCCGGGAAAATATTTTTCCATCCCGTCATAGGCCACACAAATCCGATCTACTTTTTTTGATAAGATCTTATTCGTAATTCCCGGGTATGAATTTTGCTCCTGGATCAAGGTTACCACCTTATTTCTTGCCGCCACCTGAAGCATGGGACCGCTTGCAAAGCCCCCGGTTCCAATGACTGCATCCGGCCTGAATCCGCGCAGAATTTTTTTTGCTTTTCTCAGACTGCTCATCACCTTGAACGGAAATGCAAGATTCGATAATGTAAGCCTTCTTTGAAAACCGGAGATCCAGAGCCCTTCAATCTTGTATCCCGCTGCCGGCACCTTTTCCATTTCCATTTTCCCTTCGGCACCGACAAATAAAAATTCTGTATCGGGGCGCAGACTTTTTATTGCGTTGGCGATGGCAATGGCTGGGAAAATATGTCCGCCTGTTCCGCCTCCGCTAATTATGATCTTAAGCGGCTTCAACCTGACCTCCTTCCTGCGAAATTTCTGTTTCCCGGCTTACGCTCAGGATAATGCCAATAGCAATACTTGTAAACCAGATCGAAGTCCCGCCCATACTCACTAGCGGCAAGGGTTGCCCCGTTACGGGGAACAGATTGACTGCAACCGCCATGTTGATCATTGCCTGAAGCACAAGGCTGAATGTTAATCCGATCGCAAGCAGGCTGCCGAAAGTACGTTCGCTTTTGTTTGCGATCCGGACGCCCCGGAAAAGTAATACGAGGTAAAGAAATACGATTATGATCGCAACACCCAGACCCCACTCCTCGATAAGGATCGCAAAGATAAAATCGGAAGATGCCTGAGGTAAAAAATTCCGCTGCATACTGTTTCCCGGACCTTTACCGATCACTCCTCCCTGCGCAATTGCGATTTTAGCCTGCTCAGCCTGAAAGTTGCTTTCAGAATCTCCATTGCGGAAATTCTCTATCCTGGATCTCCACGTCGGTCCTCTTCCTCCCGGAATGCTGTTCGGCGCATACCAGATCCATGCGAGAAATAAAGCGCCTGCGACCACACAAGCTCCCAGGAACAACCACATCTGTTTAGCGTCCAGCCTCCCGATAAACATAAGAATGATACAATTCAAAAACAGCAATGCTGCCGTTGAAAAGTTTGCCGGAAGAATCAACATGCAAATAATACCCACCGGGATCACGATCGGAAGAAATGCCTGTTTAAAATCTTTGATCACATCCTGCTTGATGGCAAGCATCCTTGCGACATAAGTGATCAATGCGAGCTTCGCAAAGTCAGACGTCTGAAATGTGAGGGATGTCCCGGGAATTGCAAGCCAGCGGGATGCATCTCCGGCACTAACGCCTTTTGCAAGAGTATATAGCAACAGCGGTGCTGCAAGAAAAATTGCGATCTGCGAGATTCTTGAAAAATAGGAGTATTTTACTTTATGCACGAGATACATCAGGAATATCCCGGATCCTACAATAAAAATATGCTTGATAAGATAAGATGCGGTATCACCATTCTTATAGCGGTATGCAAGCGCAACGACCGCACTGTATACTACCAATACAGAAAGCAGCGAAAGCAGGAGCACAATGGTCCAGATCACTTTATCGCCTTTGATATATTTAAAAAGACTTAACACTTCACTCGCCCCGTAATTTTTTTACAATATTTTTAAATTCATTTCCCCTGCTTTTGTAATTGTCAAACGCCTGATAACTCGGACAAGCGGGAGAGAAAAGAACCACATCACCCGATAAAGCATAGCAGGACGCGATCTGCACCGCTTCTTTCAGATCAGCGGCCTTCGAAAACAACATGCGATGCGAAGAATAGCATTTCAGAATTTTATCACTATGACCACCGAGATAAATAATAGCCACTACTTTTTGCTTCACCTGCTGCGACAAAAGAGCATAATCGTTATCCCGGTCATCGCCCCCAAGGATCAGCACAACCGATGTTTCGATCGCTTCCAGCGCGTTACGTGTTGCAGTAACGCGGATCGATCTCGAATCGTTGATGTAAGCAATTTCGTTGATCTCATCAACAAATTCCATCTGATGATCGTCTTCCGACGAGCGAACGCGGAGCCTAGTCAGCAGGGACTGATTCAGCTTTTCGCGGTAGCTTTTGATACTATTATTTTCCATTATACTATTTTTCCGGGTTTATAAATAACACAATCAATCAATAATAATCAGAGCGCTCTTACAGCCTGCTTGAACTGGGTCCCTCTATCTTCATAGTTCTCGAACATATCGAAGCTGGCACAAGCCGGTGACAATAACACGATATCACCTTTTTTACCCAGCTTATATGACTGCGCAACTGCTTCCGTCGCAGATCTTGCTTCCAGGATCGTATCTACCATCCCGCTGAATGCCTTGATGATCTTCTTATTGTCCGTTCCCAGACAGATGATCGCCTTCACTTTTGTCTTTACAAGATCATTCAGCATGGAATAATCATTCCCTTTATCGACGCCGCCGAGAATAAGGATAACCGGCGAATTCATGCTCTCCAGCGCATACCATGTCGAATTAACATTCGTTGCCTTCGAATCATTGATAAACTCGATTCCATGAACATTTCCAACCACCTCGAGACGGTGATCGATGTTGTGAAAGTCGGAAAGACTTTCCCGGATGGTTTCCTTGCGGATCTCTACGAGCTTTCCAGCAACACCTGCAGCCATTGAGTTGTAGATGTTGTGTTTTCCCTGTAGTGCTAGTTCTTGTATTGTCATAAATAGAGGGTTAGTGTTATTTATATTAATTATTAATTGATTGTCTTCCAGGTATGCGCCCTGCTCAACTTTTTGTTTAATCGAGAAAGGGAATTGTTTTGCTTTTATATTTTTTGCTGTGATCGTATTCATTGTTACTTCATCATCAATGCAGTAAATAAATGCATCGAGCTCCGTTTGATTTTGTATGATCCTGAACTTTGAATCCGCATAGTTCTCCAGCTTGTAATCATATCTGTCCAGGTGGTCCGGTGTAATATTCAACAGTATGGCGATGTCCGCTTTAAATTCAAACATTCCATCCAGTTGAAAGCTGCTGAGTTCAAGCACATAATAATCGAAGTCGTTCTCCGCTACCTGCATCGCAAAGCTCTTTCCGACATTCCCTGCAAGCCCGACATTCAGTCCCGCCTTCTGCATCATATGGTAGGTAAGCAATGTGGTAGTTGTCTTTCCATTGCTTCCTGTAATGCAGATCTTCCTCGCATTCGTATATCGCCCTGCAAACTCGATCTCCGATATCACCGGAATACCTCTTTTATGGAGTGCCTTTACCAGCTCAGCCTTGTCGGGAATCCCGGGGCTTTTTACTACTTCATCGGCATTCATGATCAGTGCTTCGGTGTGCTGCTCTTCTTCCCAGCTGATCCTATATTTTGAAAGAACGTCTTTGTACTTATCTTTTAGTTTTCCTTTATCGGACAGGAAAACTTCGTATCCTTTTTTTTGAGCGAGCACCGCAGTGCCCACTCCACTTTCTCCGCCACCGAGTATCACCAGCCGTTTCATCTTACCTTAGTTTCAATGTCACGATTGTTAATACAGCCAGGAAAATCCCGATGATCCAAAACCTGGAAACGATCTTTGCTTCATGTAATCCCAACTTCTGATAGTGATGATGAAGCGGTGCCATTTTGAAGAGCCGGTTTTCCCGGGCATGCTCAATTCCGAACTTTTTCTTCATCCTTTTGAAATAAGCGACCTGCATCATCACAGAAAGGTTTTCCACCAGAAATACTCCACACAGGATCGGAATGAGCAGTTCCTTACGGATCGCTATTGCAAATACTGCGATGATACCGCCCAATGCCAGGCTGCCGGTATCTCCCATGAACACCTGTGCCGGGAATGAATTGTACCAGAGAAATCCGACACAGGCACCGACAAACGCTGCAATAAAAATTACCAGCTCACCGGAATTCGGGATGTACATGATGTTTAGATAATCCGCAAAAACGGTGTTACCTGAAACGTATGCGAGAATACCCAGCACCACTCCGATGATCGCGGAAGTTCCTGTCGCCAGGCCATCAATACCGTCTGTAATGTTCGCACCGTTGGAAACAGCAGTCACGATCAGGATGACCATTGGAATGAAGATCAGCCACGCCCATTTCTCATATCCTTCTCCAAGGAAAGACAGCAATGAAGAATAATCAAACTCATTATTCTTCACGAACGGAATGGTTGTCTTCATTGATTTTGTAGGCTCCGAAGCATAAAGCGGTGCACGCGATACTTCTTCCTTTCCGCTTGCCGCTACTTCCATTGTAGGAATCGTTCCCCGGAGGATCTTTTCTTTTACCACAACCGAATCATTACAATAAAGGGTGATCCCAACGATCAGGCCGATGCCGATCTGCCCGATCACTTTGAACTTCCCTGCGAGGCCTTCTTTATTTTTTCTGAACACCTTGATATAGTCATCCAGGAAACCGATCGCGCCCAGCCAAACAGTAGACAACAGCATCAGGATGATGTAGACATTCTGCAGCTTTGCAAACAGCAGCGTTGGAATTACGATCGCAGAGAGAATGATCAATCCGCCCATGGTCGGTGTTCCCTTTTTTTCCATCTGTCCCTGCAAGCCAAGCTCACGGATCGTTTCACCGACCTGTTTTCTGTGAAGAATCGATATGATCCTCTTACCAAAAACAAGGGAGATCATCAATGAAACGATCAAGGCCATTGCTGCACGGAAGGAGATGTACTGAAACACACCGGCTCCCGGAAAATCAAATTGCTTGTCTAAAAAATTGAATAGGTAGTAGAACATCCTTTATACTTTTGGTTATTTGTCAAAAAGTTTCAGGTTCTCCTGCAGCACCAGCATGTCGTCAAATGCATGCTTCACTCCTTTTATCTCCTGGTATTTTTCATGGCCCTTTCCGGCGATTAGAATAATATCCCCCGGTTTTGCATAAGAGCAGGCTGTTTTTATCGCTTCGCTTCTGTCGGTTATCGAAATGGTTTTTTTCTTATTCACCGCGTCAACACCTTTCTGCATTTCCTTAATTATCGCATCGGGATCTTCGCTTCTGGGATTGTCAGAAGTCAATATCACTTTATTGCTAAGATCACAGGCGATCCTTGCCATCATTGGTCGTTTTGCAGCATCACGGTCACCGCCGCAGCCAACGACTGTGATCACCTGCTCGTTGCCGGTACGGATATCTGCAATGGTTTTCAATACATTTACAAGCGCGTCCGGTGTGTGAGCATAATCCACAATACCGATCCGCCCGTCTTCTGTCCGGATATACTGAAAGCGCCCTTCTACCGAGCCAAGTGAGCTTAGCGTTGTCAGCACATTTGTTTTATCCTCTTTCAGGAGAATGGCGGTTGCGTATACTGCGAGCAGGTTGTATGCATTAAAGCTCCCGATCAGCTTGCTCCATACTTCCTGGTTGTCGATGTTAAGCAGCAAACCGCTGAACTGGTTCTCTACGATCTTACATCTGAAATCCGCCATCGAACGAAGCGAGAAACTTCTCTTCAGCGCTTTTGTATTCTGGAGCATTACTTCTCCGTTCGCATCGTCTTTATTGGTCAATGCAAAAGCATCCGCGCCAAGCTGATCGAAAAATCTTTTCTTGGCTTTGATGTATTCATCAAATGTTTTATGGTAATCCAGATGATCATGAGTGATATTCGTGAAAACACCGCCGGTAAAATGTATTCCCGCTATTCTGTTTTGAACTACCGCATGCGAGCTCACTTCCATAAAGCAATGTGTACAGCCTTTGTCGAGCATTTGCCGAAGCAGCGCGTTCAGCTGGATCGCGTCCGGTGTTGTGTGCGTGGACGGAAGCACATCATTGTTGATCTGATTTTTCACCGTTGAAAGGAGTCCGGCTTTGTAGCCCAGCTTTTTAAAAAGATTAAAGAGCAGCGTAACGGTTGTGGTTTTTCCATTGGTGCCTGTCACTCCCACGAGCTTGATCGACGCAGAAGGGTTATCATAAAAATTTCCGGCAATGATCCCCAGTGCAGCAGCCGTATCCTTTACCTTGATATAGGTGATCCTGTCGTTGAGCACCTCCGGAAGATCCTCGCATAATACGGCGATGGCACCTTTTGTAATCACTTCGCTGATATAAGCATGACCGTCGCTTTGGGTTCCTTTCACCGCCACGAACAAGCTATCCTTCTCGATCTTCCGTGAATCGAAACTGATGCTCATGATCGCTACATTGGTAGAACCTACTATTTCAATAAGTCCTGCTTTATATAATATATCTTTTAATAGCTTCACTATATCAATTGAATTGTGATCTGCGTTCCTTTTTTATATTGTGTTCCCGCCGTTATGGATTGTCCTCTCACAGCGCCGCTTCCGACAAGCTTTACACGAATCCCTTTGTTCTCGAGCAAATAGAGTACGTCCCTGGCGGCCATTCCCGTGAGATCAGGAATAATCCCGTTGTTCAAAGTCTCCTGGAGGCTGCGTGCTGAAAGAGCAACCGACAGCGAATCGCGGGAGTCGTTCCCGACCCATTCCGCAGTTTCATCTTTCGAAGCTGTTTTCACTTTCAGCTTGCTGAGAACATTTCTTATTTCCGGCTGGTAGCCACATTTTACTTTTGGTGCAGCGAGCGCATATGCCGGCTGTACCGCATTGATCTCTTTATGGATCTCCAGACTTGTGGAGTAAACTTTATCCGCAACGTCTTTGAACACCGGTCCGGCGACGGCACCACCATAATATGAATCGCCGCTTGGCGCGCTAACTACGACAATACACGCATACTTCGGATTGTCAGCCGGAAAGTATCCGACAAATGAAGCCTGGTAAGTCATCTTTCCGTTTACCATTCCCATCTGGGCGGTTCCTGTTTTTCCGGCGATCGGAAAATTTGAAGATTTCAGATCAACGCCGGTTCCTCTCAGCACAACACCTTCCATCATTATTTTTGCTTTTGCGACCGTTGCTTTTGAGCAGATCGAAGGATTGATCACTTCTGGCTCAAAAGTGCGAATGGTCTGTTCACGCCTGCGGATCTCCTTCACGAACATCGGGCGCATCATTTTTCCATCGTTTGCAACCGCAGCGTAGAAATTCAGGATCTGAAGCGGAGTGATCCGGGTTTCGTAACCATAGCTGATCCATTGCAGGGAGATCTTCGACCAGCTTTTATCTTTGGTATTTTTTATATAAGGTGTTCCTTCACCCGGAAGTGAGATCTTCAGTGGCTGATCCAGGTTCATTTTATAGAGGCGATCGATGAATTTCTGCGGATCTTTAGCATAGTAGCGTGTCACCAATTTTGTAACCCCTACGTTGGACGAATGCTCGAATACTTCCTGTAGGGTATATATACTTTTTTTAGGGGGATGGGAATCGGCAACACGTTCATTGCTGTAATAGCAAACGCCATCACCAACGTCGACGGTCTCATTCAACCCGACATTATAATCCTCCATCAACGCGATCAGCGACGGAAGCTTAAAAGTAGAACCCGGAACAACTGCGCCCGCATCACCGGCAGCATAATTCAAGTTCTCCACGTAAGTAGAATCCTTGCTTCGTTTAAGGTTCGCGATCGCCTTTACTTCTCCCGTTTTGATTTCCATCAGCACCAGGCAACCATGGTCCGCTCCATGCTTTTTCAATGAGTTCATCAGGGAATTTTCCGCTACATCCTGAACATTGATGTCGATCGTAGAAACAATATCATCGCCGTCCTGCGGATCGATTTCGTTCTCGCTATTGATGGGCCTCCATACATTTCCGGCGATCTTCTGCATCAGTCGCTGACCGCTTACGCCACGCAAACACACCTTGCCCTGGATGCTGTCATATGCCTTTTCCAGTCCATACGATTTTCCGGTTCCGTCCTCATTCAATTTACCGATGGTCCTTGCAGCAAGAAATTGAAAAGGACGTTCCCGCTTGTTTGTCTGCAGGTATACAAATCCACCGCGATTCTTTCCCCGGCGGAGGATCGGGAACTTTTTCATTTTCTGCAGATCGGTATAGGAAACATCGCGATGAAGCACTATCCAGCGATCGCCGCTTCTGCGTGCTTTCACAAGTACCTTTTTATACTCTTTATTGCTTTTATCCCTGAACAGATCAGCGAGGCAGTAGGAAAGTGAATCGACCTTATCCTTGAAAATTTCGTCGGTGATCGCCTCGGTGTTCACGTCCATTCCAACTTCAAAGTATGGAAGCGATGTAGCAAGAAGGATCCCGTTCGCGTCATAGATGTTTCCGCGAACCGCTTCGATATCAAAAACCTGTGTGGAGAACTTCTCAGCGCGGGCTTTGAGCTCATCGCCTTCGGAGAACTGAATGAAAAAGATCCTGGAAATAATAGCGACACCAAAGAGGCATATAAAAAAATATATGAGATATACGCGCCAGAGTATGTCTTTTTTAAATTCCAACGATCCTAATCTGCTATTGGTTTTGTGTTAACTGTTTGTACTACGATCTTTTTAGGAGGCACCACCGACTCCCTGATCCCTGAGCCCTGACGGGCCAACGCTTTTGCAACTTCTGTCTGCTTGCTTTTTATTACCAATGAATCTTTTACAACGATATATTGCGTTCTCAGCTCCTTGATGTCATTTGTCAGCCGGTTCATTTTCCTGATCTGGTCATCGTCATAATATCCTTTTGCGATGTAGCAGATGGCGAGGAATGACAGAAAGAAAATGAAAGGAAGATTCTTCAACGTGCTGTCTTTGGAAAGAAAGCTTCCGCTGACAACATTTGCGACAGAGCGGACCACTTTGTTTCCTTTTACCGGAACCTCCGTCTTCGGCTCTTCCACCTTTGGTTTTTCTTTGAACTTGTTTCCCATTTATTCAGTCGGTAATCGACCACTTATCGTCTGTTCACTTTTTTTCTGCTATTCTCAATTTTGCACTTCGTGCTCTGCTGTTTTCTTCATTCTCTTTTTCCGTCGGCACAATCGGCTTTCTCGTTATCTGTATGAATGGTGTCAGCTGATTTCCGTAAAAGTCCTTTTCCACTTCTCCTTCAAATTTTCCGCTCCTCATGATGTTCTTTACCAGCCTGTCTTCCAGTGAATGATAGGAGATCACTACCAATCGCCCTCCGGGCTTCAATACTTCCATACTCTGAGTGAGCAATTCCTGGAGCACATCCAGCTCTTTATTCACCTCGATCCGCAGGGCCTGGAAAACCTGTGCGTAGTACTGATTCTCCCTGCCGCGCTTCACACACTTTCCGATCGCCGCTTTCAGATCATCACCGGTCCGGATCGGCTTTTCCTTTCTTTCGTGGCAGATGATGTATGCAAGCCGTCCCGCATTATCAACTTCTCCATAGAGCTTAAAGACCCTCTTCAAATCTTCCTCGCTATAGCTGTTGATCACCTCCTCAGCCGTCAGCTTCGATTTCTGATCCATCCTCATATCCAGCTGCGCATTAAAGCGGGTAGAAAATCCCCTTTCACCTTCATCGAACTGATGTGAGGAAACTCCCAGATCAGCAAGGATCCCATTCACCGGTATGGCATTGTACATTTTCAAAAAGTTTTTCAGGAACCTGAAATTCTGTTTGATCAGCACAAACCGAGGATCATCAATTGCGTTCTTTTGCGCATCCTCATCCTGGTCAAAAGCATAGAGCCTTCCGGTTGTGAGATGCTTCATGATCTCGCGGGAGTGTCCGCCACCGCCAAAGGTTACATCTACATAGATCCCAGCCGGATCTATATTCAAACCATCAATACATTCTTTTAAAAGAACGGGATTATGATACTGCATCCTTGTTGTCGTTGTTTGAAGGAGTGATTCCACCCATTACATCTTCAGCGAGCTTTTCAAAGTTTGCAGTACCGCTATTAATAAATTTCTCGTATGATTTTTTATCCCAGACCTCGACGCGATCACCTGCAGCTGCCATCACAATATTTTTGCTCATGCCTGCGAACGCCATCATATCCTTTGAGATCAGCATGCGTCCCGCGGCATCCAGCTCCACAGGAACAACACCGTAATTGAACATGCGGATAAACTCGACGTTCTTCTTCACGAACTTGTTGAGCTTGTTCACCTCTTTCACCATTTCGTTCCAGGTATTCATCGGATAGAGCTCCAGCGATTTGCTGAAAATGCTGCGCTTCATCACAAACCCATTCTTCAGCTCTTTGGTCAGCTGTTTCTTGAATGCAACAGGAAGCATCACGCGTCCTTTCGCGTCTGCGCTGCATTCATATACTCCAAACAGGCTGTTCATTGTGGTTTCATTCTTTAAGCCGTAAAAATAAAACTTATTTTCCCACTTTTTACCACAATTTACCACTTTGTTGAAAACTTTCGGTTTTCCAACTTTTTTTGCGTGAAAAAATGCATTAAAATTTTCGCAAAATATTTTTCGGCCGGATGCTTCATAATGCCCTGAAATAAGGGATCACAGGAAACTTAAAACGATGGAACGGGAAGCGTAAAATTGAAAAGCGGGAGAAACAGCCCTGTTCAATACTCAGGAAGACCGGTGCCGGCAATTGATTTTGAAAAAACTATCTTTACGCGTGCTCAAAAAACGGACATATCTTCAACACACCGCTACGTCGGACATCAATATTCATGCGTTAGACAAACGTTTCGACCGTGTCTGCGTTCTCGATTCGAACATCGCCGAAAACGGCCGAGGGAACAGCAAATATGGCCGTATCATTGCTGTCGGGGTTCATAAAGAGCTGATCGCGGACACCGAAAAGGGCAGCATCGACCGGCTCAGAAGCCTATGTAACCATGTACAGGACTGGATCTTCGGTTATATCAGCTATGATGTAAAAAACGATATCGAGCTGCTTTCATCTGAAAACGAGGATGGGCTTGGATTTCCGGCATTGCATTTTTTTGTTCCCAGACTCGTGATCTGTCAGACCGAAACCGAAAGCACTGTTTTTTTCAGGGACAATATCGTGTCGGAGCAAGAAGCGGACGAGATCTTCGAATTGACATTCGGGCAGGAAGAAACCACGCTGCCGCCTGTTACTCATACGCTTGAAATTCAAGCCAGGATAAGAAGAGAACATTACCTTTCCGCCGTCGCCCGGCTCAAGGACCATATCCGCCAGGGAGATCTCTATGAAGTAAATTTCTGCCAGGAATTCTATGCGGAAGACGCGCACATCGATCCCGCTTCAGTCTATAAAAAGCTCAATGAGATTTCATCAGCACCCTTTTCTGTCTACGGAAAATTCGGAGCACATTATGTCCTGTGCGCAAGCCCCGAACGGTTCATTCAGAAATCCGGCAACAAGCTGATCTCTCAACCCATCAAGGGAACGGCAAAACGTTCGCAAAATAAAGTTGAAGATGAAAAGCTCAAGCAGGAGCTGCATCAAAATAAAAAAGAAAGAAGTGAAAACGTGATGATCGTTGACCTTGTAAGAAATGATCTTTCCCGTGTGGCAAAAAAAGGAACTGTAAACGTTGATGAATTATTCGGAATCTATTCCTTCAAGCAGGTTCACCAGATGATCTCAACGGTGAGCTGTGAAGTAGCGGACGATATTTCAATTACGGAGATCCTCCGGGCCACCTTCCCAATGGGATCCATGACCGGCGCTCCCAAAGTAAGCGCAATGAAGCTCATAGAGCAGTTTGAAAGCACCAGGCGGGGATTGTACTCGGGTGCTATCGGCTATATGTCACCCAATGGTGACTTTGATTTCAATGTCGTGATCCGAAGCATTCTTTATAATTCAGAAAACAATTATTTATCTTTCATGGCCGGTAGTGCCATTACCGATGGGTCCGACCCGGAAAAAGAATATGAGGAATGTTTGTTAAAAGCAAAAGCGATGTTTGAAGTGCTCGGTACGAATAAAGAATGAACATGCATTGCGAATTTGTGCAACGAAAAGAAAAATAAACCACGAAGAACAGGAGAACAAAGGAGGGCCACGGAGATTTACAAAAAACTGGTGCGAATGAAACTATTTGGGACTCTTTGCGATTTTGCAAAAAAAATAAACCACAGAGAACAGGAGAACAAAAGAAGACCACGAAGATTTACAAAAAACAGGTGCGAATGAAACTATTTGGGGCTCTTTGCGATTTTGCAAAAAAATAAACCACAGAGAATCGGAGAACAAAGGAGGGCCACGGAGATTTACAAAAACAGGTGCGGATGAAACTATTTGGGGCTCTTTGCCATTTTGCAAAAAAAATAAACCACAGAGAACAGGAGAACAAAGGAGGGCCACGGAGATTTACAAAAAACAAAAAAATATTTGTTTATGCTGAGTGCATTTACGACATACATAAAAAAACAAAAGCTATTTTCAAAAACGGATAAGATCCTCCTTACCGTGAGCGGCGGAGTTGACTCTGTCGCGATGTGCGAACTTTTTCACAAGGCAGGCTATTCATTCGCAATTGCCCATTGTAATTTTCAGCTGCGCGGAAAAGAAAGCGATGCTGATGAGACTTTTGTGGAAGCACTTGCGGAAGGATATGGAGTTGAATTTCATTCGGTATCTTTCAACACCCCCGCATTCGCGAAAAAAGAAAAGCTCTCCATTCAGGCAGCCGCAAGATCTCTCCGCTACGATTGGTTTGAGGAGGTCCGCACACAGTTCGGCTACGACGTTATTGCTACTGCTCATCACAGCGATGACTCCATCGAAACATTTTTCATTAATCTCATCCGCGGAACAGGCATTTCGGGCTTGCACGGGATCCAGCCTAAACATGGAAATATCGCAAGGCCGCTGCTTTGTCTTTCAAAAAAAGAGATCATCGCCTTTGCGACGAAAAGCAAATTGAAATACCGTGAAGACAGTAGCAATGCTTCGGACAAATACCTTCGCAATAAGATCAGGAACAAACTTATTCCGCTTTTGGAGGAAATGAATCCGTCCATCGGGAAAACAATCCTGGATGAAATACAGCGGATCAGCGCAGCAGAGAAAATTTATCGTGAGGCGATCGATGAAAAAAGAAAAGTGATCCTTCGAAAAAAGAAAGATACTTTCCGGATGCCGATAAATGTGTTCCAGGATCAGGGGCCTTCGCTTTTATTTGAATTATTACGTCCTTTCGGATTCAGCTCCGCGACGAGCAGCGAAATCTTCCGCTCGCTGAAAGGGAGTTCGGGGAAACAGTTCTTTTCAGAAACGCACCGGGTGATCCGGGACCGGGAAGAGCTGATCATAGAAGCAACAAAAAAGGATCAAGGATCAGTAAAAAATCAAAATTCCGGGAAAAAGAAGATCCGGATCAGTAAAGCGCAAAAAGAGATCCTGCTGGGCGACTGCTCGCTTCGCTTCAGGATCGCGGATGCAAAAACGCAGGCCCTGAAAAAATCAAAAGATACTGCAAATCTTGACCTGAATAAATTAAAATTTCCGCTGGAGCTTCGCCGGTGGAGAGAAGGAGACCGCTTTCAGCCATTCGGGATGAAAGGGAAAAAGAAACTGAGTGATTTCTTCATTGACGAGAAATTATCGCTGGATCAGAAAGAAAATACGTGGCTGTTATGCTCCGAAGGAAATATTGTATGGGTTGCAGGCATGAGAATTGACGACCGGTTCCGCGTAAGCGCCGGAACAAAAAAAATATTTGTGGCTGAATTGGTTTAGTCCTAACTTTGGCCGATGCAAGACGAGATCCTTTTTGAAGAAAAACAGTATATCGGTTATAATAAATGGTCGATCCTGTGGCGCACCGTCCTTGCCATGTTCTGCTTCATCCTTTATTACTGGAGCGAAAATCCGAAACCGGTCGATGTAGCCGTTATGGAACTTCCTTCTTCTCCGGTAGACGAGGATTCCGGCCAGCTTTTCTTCCTGATGGGCATTATCCTTATGTCGCTTTCGCTGATCCTGATCTTTGTCCTGCATATTCATACCAAGGTGATCGGGAATAGCTTGATCCTGGATGGCTTGTGGACCTCACGCAAAGTAAAGATCGATCTCAATAACATTGTAGAGGTAAAAAAAGTGAAGTACAGCAAATACCTTCTGAACCGGCCGGTTTATAACCTTCACTATAAAAATAAGATCCGCTTTTTTACCCAGGGCAACGATGCGCTTGAGCTTACCGATAAGGATGGGCTTAAGTACAGGATCGGCAGCCAGAAGCAGGACGAATTTTACAAAATTCTTGTCAGTCTTACCCCCGGTAAACGTTCATAAAAAGATTTGCGAAAAACGTAACGCAAAATTCATTTGACCGTAGAATCAGATTGTGTCTACAATTTTAATGTCTAACCATTAAACCTGCTCTCGTCATGACAAATGCTACCAACTCACCTACAACCATTGATAAAGAGAATATCAGCGGATTGAAATTCCCGGACCAGGATGTATTGAACACTAAGGAAGATGTCCGTGCAAGGGTCCTGAACCTCGAACGGGCTCTGAAATTAGGAAACCTCGAACACAACAAGATCAAGATCGTATTTGAAGATTCGGAGGGGATCAAAATTGTGAACACCACCGTGTGGGGAGTAACCGATAAGCGGGTGATCCTGAAGCAAGGTGTTGTGATCCCGATCCACAGGATCCATGAAGTGAATGTATAAGTAATTGACCTTTAGGTTTTTTTAACAGAAATCATTTGGTCGATTACTAATAATATTTTGAAATTTAGCCTCGAAGTATCGGGGCTATTTTTTTATCTTTACCCGAATCGATTACGAATGTTACAGATAACGAATCTTTACAAATCTGTGAATCTGTGGCTTTATACGAATAACGAATATTACAAATAACGAATTCTTCTTAAGTGTCATTTCAATCGTAGGGAGAAATCTCATTTTAACAAGCAGATTTCTCTCCGCCAGCCGGCGGATCGAAATAACAAGTACGCCCATATAAGTAACGAATATTACCACTAACAAATAATAAAGGAAACCGACATCTATATGAAATACCTACTCCGCTTATCCATCCTGTTCGCAGGCATATTTATTTCCGGCAATATTCTCGCCCAGGGGAGCTCACCGGTAAAATGGAACCTGAGCACAAAAAAGATCAGCGATTGCGAATATGACATCTTATTCAACGGAACGATCGACGAGCACTGGCATGTTTATTCCCTTCAGAAATTCGGTGATGACGGTCCGAATCCTTCAAAGATAGAACTTGAAAAGAGTCCCGACTATGAAGCAGTCGGCGGCGCAAAAGAAGGTGCGGCCATAAAAGCATTCGACAAAGTTTTTGAGATGAACGTGGCATACTTCGAAAAGAGCGTCACTTTCAAACAGCGGGTGCGATTATTAAAATCCGACAAAGACATTACTGTAAAAGGCACCTACGAGTACCAGGTTTGCACGGAAGAGAAATGCCAGTTCCCTCCTGCTACTCCTTTCGAATTCAAATTAAAAGGAAAAGGCTGCGAATCAACGGGAACAAAGCCTGCGGTGGAAACAGGAAGCAACACTCCTCCTGTAAAAGACACCACAGCGGTTGTAAAAGTCAACGCAGCAACCGATACGGTCAAAAAGGATAGCGCAGCTACTGCAGCTGCATCAACCACAACACCTCCGCCCGCAGCCGATTCTATTTCCAAAGTAGATGATGATGCGTCCATCGAAGGCAAAACGTGGTGGTCGATCTTCATTATCGGCTTCTTATGGGGAATTGCGGCACTGTTCACACCTTGCGTATTTCCTCTGATCCCGATGAATGTAAGCTTCTTCCTGAAACGAAGCAAAACGCAGGCAAAGGGCAAGATCAATGCAGTGGTTTATTCACTTTCCATTATCCTGATCTTTGTTGTACTCGGATTGCTGATCGGGGAAAAGCTCAATTCCTTTTCAACGGGCGCACCTTTTAACCTTGTCATGTTTGTTTTGCTGCTGATCTTCGGTGCATCCTTTTTAGGCGCATTTGAGATCACACTTCCTTCCGGTTTTGTCAACAAGATCGACCAGCAAGGTGATCGCGGAGGATTTGTCGGAATCTTCTTCATGGCTTTTGCATTGGTGATCATTTCATTTTCCTGCACGGGACCAATGGTTTCAAATGCAATTGCGACCTCAACAGGAAATAAATGGGGAGCTTTCTGGGGATTGTTTGGATTCTCTTCCGGACTTGCATTACCATTCGGACTGTTCGCATTTTTTCCGTCCATGCTTAATTCCATGCCGAAAAGCGGCGGCTGGCTGAATGCCGTGAAAGTGGTCCTGGGATTTTTCGAGCTTGCATTAGCATTCAAATTTGCATCCAATGCCGATCTTGTTTACCAGGCTGGAATTCTAACGCGGGAAGTATTCATTACGCTGTGGATCGTTATTTTCGGACTCTGCAGCCTCTACCTGATCGGAACGTTCAAAACAGCTCATGACAGTGAAGTAAAGCACCTTTCCGTGACACGCATTTTTATCGCGATCCTCACCTTCTCTATTACCGTTTACCTGATCCCCGGATTATGGGGAGCGCCGTTGAAATTATTCAGCGGAATTCTTCCTCCGCAGGACTATTCCGAATCTCCGCATGGAATCGGGGGAACTGCTATGACGAGCAACATTCAGGTTGGTCCGGCGGATCCTGAATTTGCTCCGTATATGGAAACCAGTAAATCAGGGATCGCTCATTTCAAGAACGATTATGATCATGCACTTGCCTATGCGAAAAAAACAGGCAAACCTTTGCTGATCGATTTTACCGGACACGCTTGTGCGAACTGCAGAAAAACGGAAGATTATATCTGGGTAGATCCCGGTGTTACAAAAACACTGAACAACGATGTTGTGCTGGTGTCACTTTATGTTGATGACAAAAGAGAGCTGGATCCGAAAGAATACATGGATGTATTCTGGTACGGACAGCAGCGCAAGATCACAACCATCGGTGATAAATTCAAATACCAGGAAGAAACAAAATACGGACAGCTGGCGCAGCCTTTCTATGTGCTGCTCGATCTTAATGAAAAACTTCTGAATACACCGCGCGGCTATAAAGCAGGCATCCCGGAATACCAGGGCTGGCTGAACGAAGGGATCAGCGAATTCAAAAAGAGAAAAGCACCGTGATTGGTGACTAGGTGATTAGGTGATTAAGTGACTAGGTGACTAGGTGATTAAGTGATTAGGTGACTAAGTGATGATGTATCCGTTAACCAAAAAACTCATAACTTATAACCCATAACTTATAACTCATAACTTATACCTCTTTATAGTCCTTTACTTTCTCTGGTTTATTGCCTATATTTGTTTTTCAACTCATATTGTGCATGAAGACCAGAAAACTTACGACTCTTTTTGTAATTATCATTTTTGCGATCGGATTCCGGTTCCTTAATTCCGCTTCTTCTAAAAATACCGATCATCATTTTCATACTGAAGCACAGCTTGCTTCCTACCGGGGAGTTTCTTCCGGTCATGGAGCAACCAGGGCACCGCTTGCACCGGGAGAGTTTTTTCTTTCGTCGGAAAGCTGCCGCGGATGCCACGGCTATGACTCAGCTCAGCTGGCAAATATTACGGAAGCAGGCGACGATGTAAACCTTGTTGACCGTTGGGAAAGCTCGATGATGGCGCTTGCAGCCAAAGATCCGCTGTGGAGAGCTAAGGTAACACATGAGATCACAGTAAATCCGGCTCACGCGGGAGTGCTGCAGAACAAATGCCTCGACTGCCATGCGCCGATGGGCGCCTATACTTCGCAATTTCACGGACATCCTTATTATGGTCTTTCCGACCTGGCGACCGATTCACTTGGCCTGGATGGTGTTTCCTGCGGAGGCTGCCACATGATCAGCCCGGCTACCGGCTGGACCTACTCCGGAATTATTTCATACGATACATCCCATGTCGAATTCGGACCGTTCACCGCACCATTCGTCGGACCGATGCAGCTCTATGAAGGATTTACTCCAACTTACAGCGATCACATGGACCAGGCAAGACTTTGTTCTTCATGTCATACGCTGATCACGCAATCGGTTGATCTCTCCGGAAATTATACCGGTGGCTATTTTGCCGAACAAGCAACCTATCACGAGTACAAAAACTCCAGTTACCCTGCTGCAAACGTGAAGTGTCAAACCTGTCATATGCCGCAGGTAAATGAAGGCATCCTGATCGCAAACGGCTTTTCCGGAATTTCGCCGCGTCAGCCATTTAATCAGCATGTTTTTGCCGGGGGGAATTCCTTTATGCTGAAGCTGATCAAAGCCAATAAAGCAGCACTCGATATCAGTGTGCCGGATAAGAATTTTGACTCAACGATCGTTGCTACAATGGCCATGCTTCAATCAAAATCGGTCGATTTCGATCTGCAGCTTGTCGGTACAACATCCGATACAGCCTATTTCAAAGTAAAGATCCTGAACAAGGCCGGACACAAATTCCCTTCGGGATATCCGGCACGCAGGGCAGTTCTCCAGTTTGTTGTCACCGATGCCCTCGGCGATACTGTTTTCAGATCAGGGATCTTTAATAATCAATACCGCGTGATCGGCGAAAACCCTGCTTATGAACCGCATCATGATGTGATCAGCCAGGACAACGTTTCGCAGATCTATGAGCTGGTTCCCGGAGATGTTGCAGGCAACTTTACATCGGTGCTTGAACGGGCATCCATCCTGCTAAAAGACAACCGGATCCCTCCGGCAGGATTTACGACAACGGCGTCTGTTTATGACACCTGCCAGATCTCAGCAGATGCGATCGCGGATGCGGACTTCAACAAAGTCAGCTCAGTGGAAGGAAGCGGCGTGGACTGGGTACACTTCGCTGTTCCGATCACCGGACTTTCAGGAAACATCAATGTAAAATCGCGGCTTTATTATCAATCCGTGCCGCCGAAATGGGTGGATAATATGTTCACCTATACAACGCCTGAGATCACTACCTTCCAGAGTATGTACAATACAACTGATCAATCGCCGGTGCTGATCGCGATCGATAGCATAAACAATGTCCTGGTGCCGACAAGCATCGCAAGCTTTACATCCGGGGATCAGATTGCAGTCTGGCCGACCGTTTCTTCGGAAGGGCATGTGAATGTGGCTTCGGACGGTCCCGAGCTGATCCGGTCAATAGATGTGCTTAATTCAGAGGGGAAGCTGGTCTCAAGTGTATACAATACAGCCTTCCAGGGAAGCATATCCGTTGAGCTCCCTGCACCTAAAGGAATCTACTATCTGAGGGTTCGAACCGACAAAAAAATAGTCGTTAAAAAAGTTGTAAAAACGTAAAAAATTCACTTACTTTATTCATCTCTAAACAATTATAATTACCTAAAACTCTAATTCACATGCTAAAAACTACTTTCCACAAGTCGTTCGTATTTGCTTCAGCCTGCATGGTCGGTACCCTTGGTGCCAACGCGCAGTTCTCTTTTACAAATTCAAACAGCCTGATCTCCACGATGACACACAGCGGTAACGCAATTGCGGTTGTCGACATCAATAACGACGGTCTTGATGATATCGTTAAAATGGACCAGGCTACCACGCTCGTAATCGACATGCAGAACCAGAACGGTTCTTTCACACACTATAACCTCGGTAACATTTCCGGAACAGGAAGAGTTTGGGGAATGGCCATCTCCGATGTTGATCATAACGGATGGAAGGATGTTGCTACCGGGAAAAACGGCGCAATGTACCTTGCGAAGCTGGCCTGGTCAGGAAGTACGATCACCATGACACCAACTACATTAAGCGGATCGTATTTCGTTCAGAACGTGACTTTCGGAGATTTTGATAATGACGGATGGAACGACATGGGCGTTTGTGATGATGTGGACTACCTGAAGATCTATAAGAACACAACCGGAACGCTGAACCTCCAGGTTCCTACTTCTGCGATCATCAATACGAACATCAATCCGGGTATGACCTATTCCGGCGATCCATACGATTCCGGCAATTACGGATCGGTGTGGCTGGATTTCGATAACGATGGCGATCTTGATTTCTATATTGCACATTGCCGCCAGTCTACTTCCAGCAGCACTGACCAAAGAAGAAGAGACCGTCTGTTCGTGAACAACGGAAGTAATATTTATACTGAGCAGGCTGCCACCTACGGTATTGAAGTAACTAACTTCCGCCAGACCTGGACTACCAGCTTCGGTGACATTGATAACGACGGAGATTTTGATATCCTGATGATGAACCATACCGGTGCAAGCCAGATCCTCGAAAACGACGGAACAGGACATTTCACTGACATCACTGCAACAACCGGCTTTAACTGGACAAACGACGGGATCGAATCGACGCTCGAAGATTTCGACAATGACGGGTATCTTGACATCCTTTTAGCAGGTGGTGGTGCCGGAGATTCATACTGGGCATATCATAATAACGGAGATAAAACCTTCACAGCAGTTGCTGCACCGATCCCTTCAACATCAAACGGTATGTTATCATTTGCAACCGGAGATCTTAATCACGATGGAAAGATCGATGTAATGGCATCTTACGGAAACGTTTACAATACTCCAACAACTACGGATGATGTGCTGTTGATGAACAATACGAACAATACCAATCACTTTATCACTTTCGACCTTACCGGAACTACAAGTAACCATGATGCGGTAGGCGCAAGAGTAACGATCACCGGTTCTTTCGGAACACAGATCCGTGAAGTAAGAGCAGGTGAAACTTATGGAACTGCAAACTCGATGCAGCTTCATTTCGGATTAGGCTCTGCTACCACGATCACCTCAGCTGTGATCGACTGGCCTGCAGGCGGACAAACAACACTTGGCTCATTAGCTGCCGATCAATTTGTAACTGTTGTGGAAAGCGGTTGCACGATCGCAGGCAATGTGATCCCGGGTCCATACGCATTCTGCACAGGTGGTTCGGTAACACTGACTGCTGCTGCCGGTTATTCTTCCTATCTGTGGTCGAACGGAGCTACTACTCCATCGATCACCGTAAGCGCAACAGGAAGCTACAATGTTAAAGTAACAAATGCTTCAGGCTGTACCAACCTGTCGCCAACCGTAACAACTGTTCTTAACCCGAACGAAACACCGACGGTAACGACAAGCGGCGCAAATACCTGCGCAGGCACTCTTACGCTGACCAGCTCAACAGCATCAGCGTATGCGTGGACAGGTCCTTCAGGATTCACTGCTTCTACACAAGTGATCAATCCTGCGATGTCAGGAACGTATTCACTGACAACAACGGGACTTTGCCAGAACTGGACCGCATCACCGACAACGGTAACGATCCTTGCTGCACCATCCCCAACCGGAACCGGTGCGAGCGGCCCCGGACCTACAAGCTTCAATCTTAGCGCATCCGGATCAGGAACACTGAACTGGTATGCAGCTTCAACCGGCGGATCAGCGATCGGATCAGGAACTTCATATACAACACCTGTGATCAGCACAACGACAACGTATTATGTTGATGAAACCACCAACTATCCTGGTTCAAACCTGAACGGGGGAAGAGCAAACGGATCAGGTGCTACAACCAGCGGTGTGAACGGAGGAATTGATTTCGATGTGCTTGCTCCTTGTACACTTACTTCTGTAAAAGTATATGCAACTACAACCGGTCCGCGTACCATCCAGCTGACGGATGTTGGCGGAACAGTGATCAACTCATTCACGACTGCAAGTCTTGCGATCGATTCAGCGGTGATCCCTGTTAACTTCCCGCTTACTCCGGGAACAGGCTACCGTTTGACGCAAGCTGCAAGTCCATCGCTGAAGAGAAATAACGTAGGAGTTTCCTATCCGTATTCAACACCGGGATATGTGAACATCACTAACGGCTGGACCGGTACAACTACCAGCTCGACTGCGTATTATTATTATTATGACTGGAAGATCGCGACACCTGCTGTAAACTGTACAAGTCCGCGCGTTCCGGTAACAGCCACCGTAACAACTGCAACCGGCATCAATGCAGCAACAGCCGGAAACGGAGTGAACATCTATCCTAACCCGGCAAGCTCAGAAGTGAATGTTGAGTTCGGATTCAATATGAATTCGGTTACAACTATCGAGATCGCTGATGTAACAGGTCGCATGGTGAGCACAAGCTCTTATGAGAATCCTGTACAGGGACAAACGGTGAAAGTGGATGTATCGAACCTGAATGCAGGATCATACTTCATCACGATCAGGAACAATACACAGAAACTCGTTCAGAAACTGGTTCTGGCGAAGTAAGCATATTATCTTAAGATCAGAAAAGAGCCCGGAGTTAACACCCGGGCTCTTTTATTATCATGGATCACCGATCCAGGTTTGACTGCAACCTTTGAACTTTATATGGCATCTAAGAAAATGAGATGAAGAAAATAGCTTTTCTGATTTTGTATGGCGTGGCACTTTGCTCCTTTGGGCAAAGCTGGAATCCGATTGCTTCTCCCACTGCTCTTACCATTAATTCTTCATCCTTCATAAGCCCTGATACCGGATGGGTCGTTACAAATGATTTCATCTTTAAGACAACAGATGGAGGCATTACCTGGACAAGCCAAAGCTATCCGCCGGATCCGGCACATGATATCAGAATGTTTAATTCAGTTCATTTCATTAACCAGCACACCGGTATAATAGGTTGTGGTAACTATCTCTATACCGGGGTTGATCTTTCACAGGTCAGCTGCTTTCTTTGGACCAATGACGGAGGAGCTAACTGGACCTATAAAAATCTCGGCTCCTCAACAGATTATATCCTGGACGCGAAACTAACCAGTCCGACCACCGCATTTGGAACGGGACAATATGGAGAAGCATGGGCAACATTTGATGCAGGAGCCACATGGACGAATATGTATTACACTTCTCCCTATTCAGGGTGTAAGCTGTTTCCTATAAGCAGGGACACCGCGTATTATGCGGGAGTTGAAAATATTTCTAACAAAGCAGCTTTCGGAAGAATAGTTGATAGTTCGTGGACGGCTTCTACAGTAATCTCAGGCGGCACATCTTACTTCGGTGCAATCTATTTCTTTAATCGCATGGAGGGTTGGCTTGGCGGGTCATCCGGACTTCTATATAAAACGACAAATGGAGGCTTGAGCTGGATCTCTTTTTCGTCGGGGGTTACGAGCTATATTACCGATATCATTTTTACAGACAGCTTTAATGGCTGGTTCTGCACAAATGACGGAAAGATCTGCCACACGAATGACTCGGGAGCTTCCTGGAGCTTAGAATACAATGGTACAGTACCATTGACGGATCTCAGCTTTTCGGGCAATACCGGATATGCTGTTGGGAACACGGGAACAATTCTTAAATATTCTCTGCCGGATGCCATGATTGAAAATAGAAACGAACACTCTTTTTTACTGTTTCCGAATCCCACGCAGTCTACCATCTCCATGGAAATTGAACTCTCAGGGCAAGATCCCCTGAAAATAGAAATAAAAAATGTCCTCGGACATAGTGTTTACGCCGACCAAAAAGATCTTGCGCCCGGCAGGCAAAAGCTGGATCTTAATGTAGCTGATCTTCCGCCGGGAATATACCTGCTGGAATTAAGAAGTCGCGAAAGGACGTTGAATGCAACGTTTGTAAAGCAATAAAAAAACCGCGAGGTATACACCCGCGGCTTTCACTACTTAATCTTATATCTTCTGATCAATCATCCGTAGGCTCTGCAGCCTTCACAAATCCTGCTTTCTTCGGTTTGATCTTCTTTACAAAAAGTACATTGATCAGCTCGCTGTCCATCGTTAAAAACGGACTTGACATTCCATTGGTGATCACCAGGGGAACATTGTCATAGCGCGGCTTCTTTTTGATCAGCTCATAAGAGCCGTCTTCCATTTTCAGATACATCGCGATCACTTTCCCGTCCTTTACATCGCATTTTCCACTATAGCACTCCGCATCTGCACCACTCCTGACGGTAATGATCACGTCACTATAGCTTCCGTCCGGCACATCATCCGCTCCGCGGTCCTCAAATTTCTGCGCCCATTTTGCATAGCAATTATTATCGTCTGCTTTCTTTTCCTGTGCATTTATTGTGTAAGAAACTGCAACCAGCGTAAGGAGTGTAAAAATCTTCTTCATGTTTCGTTTATTTGAGTTCCAAATTAATGAAATTTTTTAAAATTGTATAAATTCCGGGCAATAATTCCAAAATTATGCCAAAAGAAGTAATTTTATACCATAAACAAAACCCATGAGCAGATCGCTTATTACGAACAATCTTGACGAGGCTCAGAAAGTACTCCAGGCTTTTATTTCCAATCCTGCAAACATCGATGCAATCGAAAAGGCCGGAAAGCTGCTTGCTGAAAGCGTTAAGAAAGGCAATAAGATCATTTCCTGCGGTAACGGCGGTTCAATGTGTGATGCGATGCATTTTGCCGAAGAGCTCAGCGGGCGCTTCCGTAACGACCGGAAGGCAATTCCTGCTATTGCAATATCGGATCCTTCGCATTTATCCTGTGTCGGGAATGATTACGGATTTGACAAAGTGTTTTCACGTTTTATTGAAGCACTCGGAAATAAAGGGGACGTTCTGCTGGCGATCAGCACCAGCGGGAATTCGGTAAATGTTCTGAATGCCATCGCTGCCGCTAAACAAAAAGGAATGCTTGTAGTTGGCCTTACCGGAAAGGACGGAGGAAAAATGGCCGGCTTGTGTGATGTGGAGATCCGTGCACCGCACAGTGAATATGCCGACCGGGCGCAGGAGATCCATATCAAGGTAATTCACTCGCTGATCCATTATATTGAGATGTCCCTTTGAGAAGGATTGCCGCGCTTCGCTCGTAATGACGCACTGCATAATGGGTGAGCAGGAGATTGCCAGCTTCATTCGCAATGACTCCCGTACAATATATGAGTAAGAGATTGCCACGCTTCGTTCGCAACGACGATTGCCGCGCTCGCTCGTAACGATGCACTGCAGATACATAGATCCCGGAGCAAGTCGGGGTAATTCAGACTACTTTCTGAAGGCAGAACTAAGTCTGAATAAACAAAGCCGCGGAATATACATCCGCGGCTTTGCATTTCTAACTAATTCTATTTTTACTGCTTCATCAGCTTGGTAACCGTTGTATTACCGTCAACAGTTACGTTCACGAAATACATTCCATTATTGAAAGCAGAAAGATCAACCGGCAGGTTCATTTGGCCGTTCAGTTGTCCGTAAGCTCTTTCAGCAACCAGTGAACCATCTACGGCGAAGATCTTCACCATTACCTCTGAAGGCTTGGTCAGGTTCAATGCGATCGTAGAATAATTGGTAGTCGGGTTCGGATATACATTCACAATCGCATCCGGTCCGCTGAGGTTAGTTACACCCATGCTCGATCCGGCAACATATCCGTTAGCAACTGCCTGCGGGATGGTTGTGAAACCAGCATTATCAATTTTTCCTGTCGGATCGATGAACATACCCACGATGTGGATCTGTGTATCATCATAGGACGCAGGAAGCGTGAAGCTGAAATTGTAAGTGAATATTGTACCGGAAGCCGCACTGGTTCCGAAGGCATTTGGAATACCTGTAAAATCGGGGCTCAGGAAACGAGCAACGAAATCGTAATGCATCGTCGCTGCCGGAACCGGGTTAGGCAATGTTTCAAAACCGCCCATTACACCGGAGCCTCCGCCGGAATATGCGTTCGCCTGGTTATAGGTAGAGCCGGTTCCTGTTACATCGTCTTCGGTGATCACACAAGCTGCCTTGTAGTTACCGGAGATCGCAGTCTGCATCGTATAAGTAACTGAAACATTCAGTACACGTGTAGAGCTGTTATAGGTTGCACCGTTTACAACAAATGCTTTGGGAGCGATAACCACTCTTGAAAGGAATTGTCCTTCCAGTGCGCTCGGATCGATCACTGAATTTCTGTCGGCCAATGCACTCGGATAACCGGAGATCAGCGCGCCCATCGCAGCGTCATAAGCTGTAACCGTCATCGGGTCACTGTTGTGTACGGCAATCGGAGCGTAAAAACCAGCATATTTGGTATTGATCATATCCATATATACGGCTCCGCGCGGACACCACTGGCACCATGTTCCTGTAGCTTCTTCGCCAACCACCACTTTTCCTGCGGCAGGTGTTACAGGAGTAACGGTAGTTACGATCGTATCATCAGAAGCATCACCGTCGGCTCCGGCTCCATTCACATTACTGATCACGCCGGTGAACGTGTTTGGTCCGGCAACCAGTGTGAAAGGTGTTGTGATGTTGACAACGGTTGAGGAAAGAGAGGCAAGTGTAAGACCGGTTATGTTCTGAACAACAGGAGTACCGCCATTCTGGTCCACAGTCAGGTCGAATGAATTGATGGTAGTTGATCCAAGGTTGCGGACCGTTACCGAAGCATTTCTTGACTGGCCAACTAATCCGTTGGTGATGTTCATCAGGTTACCTGCAGCATTCACAGCGGGTAATGTATAAGGAGTTACATCATAAGAAACGTCATCGAACCAGAAGCTTGCGTTTGCATCGGAAGGATAGATATCAGTTCCCCAAACCTGGTTGTTAGCATTTGACCATTGTCCCTGGGAAACACCATTGACAAAAAGCTCCCACTGATTAGAGTTAAAATTCGCTGTGATCTTTAATTCGAACCAGGAGCCGAAAGGATGAGTTCCTGAGCAAACGGTGGTTCCGCTGTTTTGGATCTGCACTGCACCGGTGGTCAGCATGAAGCAATCCAATACATACATCGATCCCATGGTAGATGTACCCTGGAAATTGAAATATGCAGTTTTTCCCGTAGGAACTTTCATCCATGTGGTGAAAGTGAACTGACCGGTGTTCAAAGGTGCACCGGTAGTAAAAGGAAGCACGATGTCCGAAGGACCGCCTGTTGAGCTGGTAGAGCTCAGGTGCATGGACTGTGATCCACCGGCTGTATGGTTGTCAGTGTTAACAACAGCTGCATCATCGGCGCCTCCGCCTGTACCGCTCCATGTTCTCCAATCGGGAGACTGCGGTCCGAGAAGGGACAATGTGTAGCTTTCAAAGTCGTCGCTGAAGGTCTGCGCCTTTGCATAGGTTACAGCCATAAGACAAACAAAAAGTGTAGCAATTTTTTTCATTATTTATCGGATTTGATTTATGAATAGCTAAGATACGACCTAAAGGCTTAAAAAAAAATAAAACTCAATTAATTCTTAGTAATTGATCTTGATAATGAAGCAGATTCAAAGTAAACGTTTAATACCGTTCGTTTTTTAGGTGCTTTTGTACATTTGCTGCCGCTCAATGATTTATTAATGGAGGCAGCGAATTCACAATAGTTTATTTGCTGCCGCTCAATGATTTATTAATGGAGGCAGCGAATTCACAAGGGTTCATTTGCCGCCGCTCCGGAACAGCGAATCCGCCATTGCTCAATTGCGCGCTGTCCGGAATTTAATCAGTTAATTATGCTAGTAAAAACTTTTGGCAGTGCCGTTTATGGTATCAATGCCACCACAGTAACGGTAGAAACCAATGTGCTTCCAGGCGTCAATATTTATATCGTAGGCTTGCCTGACAGCGCCATCAAGGAAAGTCAGCAGCGGATCGGCGCTGCTTTAAAAAATAATGGCTATAAAGTTCCGGGGAAAAGTATCGTGATCAATATGGCTCCTGCAGATATCCGGAAAGAAGGATCTGCATATGACCTTACCATTGCGATCGGGATCCTTGCTGCTTCGGAACAAATCCTTGCGGATAATGTCGGTGATTACCTGATCATGGGGGAGCTCTCGCTCGACGGAGGCCTTCAGCCGATCAAAGGCGTTTTACCGATCGCGATCCAGGCAAAACAGGAACATTTCAAGGGAGTGATCCTTCCGAAGCAGAATGCTGCCGAAGCGGCCGTTGTCGCCGATTTGAAAGTATTCGGAGTAGAAACGATCGCTGAGGTGATCGCTTTTTTTAACGGCGAAAAGGAGCTGGAGGAAACCAAAGTGGATTCCCGGGAAGCATTTCTGAAACAGAGAGAAAGTGAGCTTGACTTTTCAGATGTCAAGGGACAGGAAAATATCAAACGGGCGCTGGAGATTGCTGCGTCGGGCGGCCACAATGTAATATTGATCGGCCCGCCGGGTGCCGGAAAAACCATGCTGGCAAAACGCTTACCGACCATACTTCCTCCGATGAACCTCAGTGAAGCATTGGAGACAACGAAGATCCATAGTGTGGCAGGGAAGATGGGAAAAAATGTGGGTCTTGTTTCACTACGGCCCTTCCGGTCGCCGCACCATACGATAAGTGATGTCGCCCTGGTTGGGGGCGGCGGTGTTCCTCAGCCCGGCGAAATATCCCTGTCACACAACGGTGTTCTTTTTCTCGATGAGTTGCCGGAGTTTAAAAGAACAGTGCTTGAAGTGATGCGCCAGCCGCTTGAGGATCGTGTTGTAACCATTTCCCGTGCAAAGTTTTCCGTGGAATATCCCGCAAGCTTCATGCTCGTTGCTTCTATGAACCCCTGCCCCTGCGGCTACTATAATCACCCGGAAAAAGATTGTGCATGTCCGCCCGGAACCGTACAAAAATACCTCAATAAGATCTCCGGACCGCTGCTTGACCGGATCGATATTCATGTGGAAGTAACACCCGTTTCTTATCAGGAACTTTCCGGTGAAACGCGTTCGGAAAAAAGTGAGTCGGTGAGAGCCCGTGTCATCAAAGCGCGAATGATCCAGGAAAAGCGGTTTGCAGGAAACGAAGGCATACACTGCAATGCACAGATCGGATCAAAGCAGCTTCAGGAGGCATGCAGCATCAACGAAAGCGGTAACCAGCTGCTGAAAACGGCGATGGAAAAGCTCGGACTGTCTGCAAGGGCGTATGACCGGATTCTAAAAGTTGCGCGAACGATTGCGGACCTGGACGGCGCGGATAACATCGAAACACAGCATCTCGCAGAAGCGATCCAGTACCGGAGTCTTGACAGGGAAAGCTGGGCAGGATAGCGGGAACAGCCTGACAATCAACAGATCCGGATTATGAATCGGTGAACCTGGCTTTTTTCAAGGTATTGACAATTATCATTGGAAAGCTAATCCGCGTTTTTTACGTAGATTTGACTCTATCGTAAAAAACAAAAACATGCAAGAGACATCTACTCCCACAAAAAAAATTTTATCGGTGTTTGCCGCTATCCTGATCACTTCTATCACTATAGCTCAGGTGAACGTTACAGCAACGGGCGGCGTAGCCTCCGCTAGCTATGCTCAACTACGGCTGGCGTTCAACGCAATCAATGCCGGTACCCATACCGGAACGATCACCATCGGAATTTCCGCCAACACCACTGAAACTGCGGCTTCTGTATTAAATTCGAGCGGCGCCGGCGCTGCAAGCTATACTTCTGTCATGATCAATCCGACGGTTGACGGTGTGATGATCAGCGGTCCAATGACAACAGGACATGGGATCATCGAGCTTAACGGGGCTGACAATGTCACCATCGACGGAGACAATCCGAATACAGCCGGCACGAACCGGAATCTGACATTGAAAAATACTTCCGCTATTACTATAGGGTATACATCCTGTGTTCGTTTGGCGACCTCGACGTTGGTTACAAACTGTGACAACGTTACCGTTAAAAACCTTAACCTGACGGGGAGCGGTGTCGGAAGAAACACTGCAGCCTATACTTCTGAAGTTGTTTCCTGGGGTGTAATTGCTTCAGCAAGTGCCTCGACAGTTTCTATGACCACAGCTCCAACCGCCTTGAACTCAGCAACGATTCTTGTGCCTGCCGGACAAACAGATATGAACCTGTTGATCTCAAACAATAACATTCAAACCGTATCGCGGGGGATTTCCATAAACGGCTCTGCAACAAGTGTTGCACCCGGCCTTGTGATCTCCAACAACGTGATCGGAAATTCTTCGATCGGAAGTGTTGACCAGGTTACCGGTGTCGGGATCACCGCACAGGGTTCCGCAAACGGAGTTATCTCCGGGAACACCGTTCGGGTGGAAGGTTATATTTACGCGGGATCATGCAACCGCGGTATTAGTATCGGTTTGATTAGTATTTCAGGAGTTTCGGGGATGCTCGTCGAAAAAAATACAGTTGAGAAAGTTTACAACAACAACGTTAAGACACGTGCGGCGATAGGAATTGAAATTGTCGGAGGAACCAACCATATCATCCAGAACAATTTTGTGGGTCAGTGTATGAACAGTCAGGTTGCAGGAACAGCAACCACCTTGAGTCCCACTACCGGAGCAATTGGCATCAGGATCAACGCGGGAACCGGGCATGTTGTGTATCACAATACCGTACATCTTACCGGCGCGATCAGCGGCAGCACAGGAAAAAATATAGTTGCTGCTTTCGCGATCAATGTCAAAACTGCAACGGGAATCGATGTAAGGAATAACATTTTTTCGAATCAAACCTCAGGTGGTAACACCACATTGTATAACACACTGCTTGTGAGCATGTATCTTCCGAGCGGAGGAACAAGCACAATGAACCTGACCCTGAACAACAATACTTATTATCAAAATACGGGATCTAACTGCGGAATTGCACAGGCAGGAAATACAGGAGGCGCTGCCTTTCTTTACACAGCTGGTAATTTTAATCCTGCTGCCATTACTCCTGCTACGAACCTGAGATCGTATACAAAAGCATTGTCGGCTGCGGGTACAAATGATAATGCATGTTATGCATCTTCAAACGGCGCCCCGGTGATTGCACCGACAAACCTTCACATTAGCTTTGCTTCTGCTGAACTTCCGAATGTTGATCAAAAAGGAGATCCTTCAGTAGGACTTGCTACTGACATCGACGGTGATGTTCGCCCAAGCGCTTCCACTACAAATCCGGATATTGGCGCGGACGAATTTGTTGTTCCTCCCTGTTTTGCTGCAAATGGCGGAACGATAAGTCCTTCAACGGTTTCTTCCTGTGCCGGACAAACCGTTACTCTTACTTCGGTTGGTGCTACCAATGCAACCGGAATCACTTATCAATGGATGGTTGCATTTGCTTCCGGAGGTCCATACTCCAATGTTGTCGGAGGCGTCGGATCGAATACAGTTGCATACACCACACCGGCGTTGGTAAGCGGAACGTATTATTTTATTATGCAAACCACTTGTTCTTCAGGACCATTAACAGGCCTGTCCAACCAGGTGACTGTTACCGTAAATGCTAAACCAACAGTATCGGTATCCGGAAGCTCCAGCTTCTGCGCCGGCGGAAATGCGACGTTAACCGGATCAGGTACCGGAACTTCGCAGCAATGGTACGTGAATGATTCACTGATCGTGGGTGCGACAAGCTCAACTTTTCTCGTTACTTCCGCAGGTTCTTATAATATGATCATGACGAATGCAGCAGGGTGCAGCGATTCGGCAACGACCGGGATGACAGTTCTTGTTAATCCTTTGCCGGCTGTTACAGCTTCGGCTGCTCCGTCAGCTGTTTGTCCGGGTGCTATGACAACGCTTTCGGGAGGCGGCGCTACTTCTTATGCCTGGACAGGAGGAGTAACGGATAACGTTGCATTCGCTCCTGCTTCATCCGGAACTTATACTGTAACCGGAACTGACGGAAACGGATGTACCGCAACGGCGACACAAGCGGTTACGGTAAATACACTTCCTTCGGTAAGCGCAATGGCAATGCCTGCTGCAATCTGCTCCGGTAATAATACAACGCTGATGGGAATGGGCGCCGTTTCTTATGCCTGGACAGGAGGAGTAACGGATAACGTTGCTTTTGTTCCGGCTTCCTCTTCAACATATACTGTGACAGGAACTGCTGCAAACGGATGTACCGCAACGGCCACACAATCCGTAACGGTGAATACACTTCCTTCGGTAAGCGCAATGGCAATGCCTGCTGCAATCTGCTCCGGCAACAACACAACGCTGATGGGAATGGGCGCTGTTTCTTATGCCTGGACAGGAGGAGTAACGGATAACGTTGCATTCGCTCCTGCTTCATCCGGAACTTATACTGTAACCGGAACTGCTGCAAACGGATGTACCGCAACGGCCACACAAGCGGTAACGGTAAATACACCTCCTTCGGTAACTGCGATGGCGATGCCTGCAGCAGTTTGCTCCGGCAACAACACAACGCTGATGGGAATGGGCGCTACATCTTATGCATGGACAGGAGGAGTAACAGACAACGTTGCTTTTGTTCCTGCTTCGTCTTCAACTTACACGGTAACAGGAACCGACGGGAACGGATGTACCGCAACTGCAACGCAATCGGTAACAGTGAATACACCTCCTTCAGTAACTGCAATGGCGATGCCTGCTACAGTTTGCTCCGGCAGCAACACAACGCTGATGGGAATGGGCGCCACATCTTATGCCTGGACAGGCGGAGTAACGGATAACGTTGCTTTTGTTCCGGCTTCGTCTTCAACTTACACGGTAACAGGAACCGACGGGAACGGATGTACCGCAACTGCAACGCAATCGGTAACCGTGAATACACTTCCTTCCGTAAGCGCAATGGCAATGCCGACAACGGTGTGTGCCGGTGATAATACAACGCTGATGGGAATGGGCGCCACATCTTATTCCTGGACAGGAGGAGTAACAGATAACGTTGCTTTTGTTCCGGCTTCCTCTTCAACTTACACGGTAACCGGAACCGATGGAAATGGCTGCACCGCAACTGCAACACAATCGGTAACAGTGAATACACTTCCAACGGTAACATTTGCTCCATTCACTTCAAGCTATTGCAATAATGGATCTGCATTTACGCTAACCAATGGTTCACCGTCCGGCGGAAGCTATTCAGGAACGGGGGCAGCCGGTTCAATGTATGACCCGACAGCAGCGGGAGCAGGCATGTATTTGCTGACCTATACGTATTCAGATGTAAACTCATGTATGAGCTCGGATACTGCAACGATCACAGTTGACGTTTGCTCCGGCATTGCAGATAACGAAGTGACAGATGAGTTCTCTGTTTATCCAAATCCGACAAACGGAACGTTCAGTATTTTGGTTAACAACCCCGGCATTTCCGAGATTGTTATCTCGGTGAGTGATCTCCAGGGCAAGCTTGTATACAGCTCACTTGAATCCGGAATCGCAAAAGGAACCAGGAAAGAGATCCAGCTTGATGATGTATCGAAAGGCATGTACATGGTGAAGATCACGTCTCAGAAAGATGTAAAGATCTACAAGCTGATCGTCCGTTAAGTACGCAGCAATAAAAAAAATCGCCGCGCAGAAATTCTGCACGGCGATTTTTTTATTTCCGGAAACCAGCTTCCCGTTCCGGGACGCCGTTTCAATATTTTACCGGATAAAAACCTTCTGAGTAAATACCTTTCCTTTCGCTTCAACCTTTATGAAATAAACTCCGGCAGGCTGAGCGTTCATATCTATCGTATTGTTCAGCAATGCGGCATCAAGCTTTCTTCCTACCACATCGTAAACACCGTCGAGCGTAACTGCATCAGCAGAACGGATGATCACGTTATTATCGCTGACAAAGATCTCCGGAGAGGTAACTTGTGTTTCAGCAATTCCAACCGAAAGTGTGCTCAGCGTAATATCGTCAACGGCAAATGATGGATCCGTACCTACTCCGTCATCATTATTGGTCCAGTTAAAGCCGATCTTCACGTTTGCGTTATTGTTTGCGGTCGCCGGCAAAGCATAGGTGTATGCTGTCCATTGTCCCTGCGGAGAACAAGAGCCAAGAGACGGTTTAGGAGTGTTAACGAGGAGCGACCAGGTTGTTCCGCCGTCTGCTGAATACCAGATGCTCGCGTCATCATTCGTTCCATCACCATTTTCCATGTAAGCCATGGACAAGGTGATCCCTACTTTACCGGTACAATTGATCACCGGTGATTCGGCTCTGCGATTGGTAGTGGCACAAATTGCAAAAGAGGAGCAGAAGCCACCTGAAAGGTAAGATGCTCCCATATCGGGGCTGACACTGAGTGATGGAATGGCAACATTGCCCACGTGAAGTGTACGGCTGTTTGTTCCGCCGCATCCTGATCCGCAATTACCAACTCCCATCCCGCGCTCAGCAGCGCTGACAAAGAACGTATTAGCCTGTGAATCGTTTGTGCCGGTTGAGGCGATTGTCCAGGCGCCATTTACGCCGGTATATGCGCTTGCGAGCTGCGCTGTGCTACAGCCGGTGCCGAAGTCTTCGGTCCAGAACACCTGCGCTGACATCCCTATCGCCGAAAGGCAAAAAGATGCAATGAAGAGTAATTTATGTTTCATGAGTTTCAGTTTTAGTTTAATCAAAGATAGAGAATTCTATATTACATGTCAATATTCCCGGCTACGCAAGTCTTATCAACGGAATCCCCCAACCGTTCGGGATAAGCCGGACTACACTGATGCAGTCCGACCAAGAACTAATGGCCGTTTGCTTTGTTTCACTTATAAAGGTTGTATCTTGGTCGCAATATGTTAAAAAAAATTAAAATACCGGCGTGGCATACCGTTTTGTACAAGAAAAGCGAATTCGCGCAAATCCCGACAAACAGATCTTCCCGTATATGCTGTAAAAACCAGGTAAAAATGAAACAGCTATTATTAATACTGCTTGTGATCGGAATGAGCGCATGCAGCGGCACCAGCCAGACAACAACTCCTAAACCTAAAAGTACGATGAGCGATACAAACAAAGTTGTGAAGACAGATGAAGAATGGAAAAAGATCCTGAGCCCCGAACAATACGAGGTTCTTCGTCAAAAAGGAACTGAAATGCCTTATTCGGGAAAATATTATCTCCACACCGAAAAGGGAATGTATGTTTGCGCGGGCTGCGGCGCGGAGCTTTTCAAATCGGACACAAAATTTGATGCAGGATGCGGATGGCCCAGCTTTTCCGATGTGGTGGACTCCAGCAAAGTTGTGTATACAAAGGATATGAGCCACGGAATGGTCAGGACGGAGATCACCTGCGCGCGCTGCGGCGGACATCTCGGACACGTTTTTGACGACGGTCCTGCTCCTACCGGCCTCCGCTATTGTATCAATTCCGCATCGATCGAGTTCAAAAAGTAACGAGCGCGTATTTCCCACTTCGGGAGAAACAGGCATATTTTATGTAGAAAAAGAGCGAAAACGCTCTTTTTTTTATCCCGGCCGAAACAAAATGGCAAATTATATGTATATACATTTATTGATTCGTTATTTTAAACCTTAAACACCCAAAAACTATGCATGGAAAATTAACCTCTGGCCTTATTGCAGCTACAGCAGTAATGGCATTTGCATTCACCGCACCGAATGCGTCAAAACAAAAAACGTATAACGTCGATACAAAATCGACCACCGTTACCTGGATCGGCAGAAAGGTGACCGGTGAGCATACCGGTAAGCTGAGCCTTTCCAAGGGTTCAGTTGTAACAGACGGGGCCAACATCAAGAGCGGAACGTTTCAATTCGATATGACCTCGATCACGAACACCGATCTGACCGACAAAGCATACAATGACAAGCTGGTCGGACATTTGAAATCGCCTGATTTTTTCAGCGTTGAAAAATATCCGACTGCAAGCTTCGAATTAACCAAAGCAACCCTGAAATCCGGAAACGATTATGATCTTACCGGAAACCTGACGATCAAAGGGATCACCAATGAGGTAACATTCCCCGCAATGATAAAAATGGATGGAAAGACTTTTGTTGCCGTTGCAAAGATCATGGTAGACAGAACGAAATATGATATTAAATACGGGTCGGCAAGCTTCTTTGAAGGGATCGGCGACAAGGCGATCAGCAATGAATTTGAGATGAACGTGAATGTTGTCGCTAACGCTGAGTAGTTATTAGTTATTAGTTATTAGTTATTAGTTATTAGTAAAAAATAAGCCCGATACTCCGGAAATGATCCGGAGTATCGGGCTTATTTTTTTGAGTACTTTTTTAAGCGAACTGGCAAACGATGCCGCCCATCAGCGCCATACAAACGATCCAGTAACCGCAGTTCACAGCAATATATTTGAATCCTTTGCGCTCGAACAAGGCATTGGTTCCCAAAATCGGTGTTGCTATCAATATCCCTGCAAGAGTTCCATGAAGTGCACCGTGCTTAAACGTGCGGAAATTTGCACCATACTGCGCCATCAGATCGGCGAATACTTTACCGTTGCCCTGCGTTGCATCTCCCATTGCCTTCGGATCTGTGGCAAGCATCGAGAAAACACCCCACTGGTGAATAGTGATGAACTGCATATTGAACGCAAGCAGATAACTAAGCAGGAAGGACACGATAAAGATCACCGCCATGTTGGCGCCTTTCATTTTGTCTTCAGTGATCTCAGCGGCAGCCATCCAGGCTTTGCCAAACACTTTAGGGTTATACCAGATAAAGCCCAGCGCCATCGGCACCAGTGCTGCTAAGAGAACAATAAGAAAATTCGGCTGCATGGTTTTTAGTTTTGGTTTATTTCAAAAATAGATCTTTTGTCTCCTTACCGGATGCCGTTCATCACAAATTATGAAGGAAACAGTGTTCATAGTGAAGAGATGAACCTCAAAAACAGAGGTTTTTTACGCCCCGAAAAGCGATGTTACAAATCTAACTATCAACTATTTAACTTCTCTGCTCCATCATCTACGCTGTCCGTTTTTCAAAAAACTGTCCTTGCTTATTATTTCAATTAGGCTGATATTTCCCCGGTTTCCACAGATTCCATGAGAGATTACGACTACCGGCCCAACGATAAAGATGACAGGATCCAGCGGATCAAAGATCGCCGTGCGCTCATATACCGCATGGAGGAAGAAGCGGCGCTCCGGAGAAAGTCTGAGCTCAGCATTGGCGCTTCCGATGATGCTTTTGAGCAGCATGCAGATGCGGTTGCGAACAAGGTCGTCTCCGGTGAAGATGCAAGCGGCCTGGTGAAGAACCAGCCATCTTCCGATAATTCCCTTCAAACCAAAAGCGAAAGCGATACACCCGAGATCACCGATCAGTTTCAATCCAGCCTGAACAGCTCCAAAGGCGGCGGACAAAACCTGGATGCTGTTACGCAAAATGAGATCGGCTCAAAGATGGGCACCGATCTCAGCGATGTAAAGATTCACACCGACAGCACAGCGCATGAAATGAGTGAAAGCATCAATGCAAAAGCATTCACGCATGGACAGGATATTTATTTCAAGCAGGGGAATTATGATACAAGCTCCACCGAAGGAAAATCACTGCTGGCACATGAACTGACGCATACGGTGCAGCAGAAGGGTGGCGTGAAGAGGAGGATACAGCGATTCGAAGGGATTGAACATAAAAAAATGGGAGACGAAGGATCGGGGAACCAAAAAGTCATACTGTCACCTTATTTAACGGTTACTGTGGGTGATCTGACGGCATTGGCAGGTGACTATTTTGAATCTGTAGACCAGCTCAAAAAAATAGCTGGTGTACAAGGGAAAAACAAAGCCATAGTGGGATCAGTAGATGAGATCAATTACATTTTGGATTACCATATTAATAATCAAGATCAGGACGATAAAATTAAGAATCAATATGATGAACAAGTAAGAACTGCTGCTGACGGCAGAGCCCAAAATTTACTCCCCTCCAACTGGAGCCACTTCTCAAATCCTCTGGTCGGCGACGAAAAACAAAATTTTAAGCAAAAATCCAATCTTAAGGATCAAAAAAACAGAATCCTGAACAATGAAACGGGTTATCATCAAAATCATGAAAGCGCTATAAACTTGGCTTATAGTGCCGGACAGGCTTCCGGAACACTAGATGAGGCCTGGATATTTGAAGGCTTTTCTTCACATTATTTGACAGATGCGTTTTCAGCGGGACATGTTCGAACGCCAAGAAAAAGTGTCGCTGACTACTGGAAAAATAAAATTCCGATGTTTAGCGAAAACATTAAAGGTTGGCTGGTCGAATATATCGTAAAAGGTACGTCAGCTCTAAATACCGCGTCAACCGGCAACGTTAGATACGGAATTATTATGGACTCTGTAGAGGACAAATTTACCGATTTTTCGTTTGGAGATTTAATAGGTGGAGTTCTTCACGATTATGACAACGAAAATGGCTTAGATGTAATGATTTCCGGAAAGCAGCATACGCTTTATGGCGATGCCCAAATTATCGACAAATCGGGAAATAAGATCTTAAAAGGTACGGAAACTTTCGACTTGGCCACCAGTGCTATAAAAGCAAGTATCGAAGATATTAATAAGGCATTTGACTTGGGGAAGACAAACCCGAAAATGAAACTTTCTGAGGCAAAGAAGCAGATTATGAACAAAGATGGATTATACTCAGCCGAAGCTATGTGGCCTGCACCAATTGAAAAGCAGACAGACTTGAAAAGACAACAAATGAACTGGCAAGTAGAATCCTTCAGTGCTTTAATGATGGTACCGGGTATGTTGGAGGCTGTTAGAAAATATTGTGATCAAAAAATTGGCAAGTCGATAGAAAATATCAAAAAGGATTTATCCGGGATTGAGAAATCAATTGCTACCCCCGGATTAAACACGATTTTGAAAAAATTTCGCGGAACTACCAGTGATGTCCAGTCAACCCTTCAGGAAATCATTGATTATACTCCGGGCGCGATCGCAGATACAAGTGGATGGTTTGGTGCAGCAGGCGATGATAGAGCAGTCGAATATTATCAAAAAGTCAAAAATCTTGGTGCGCTTACTACACTGACCTTAGTCCAACGTAAGAGGCTTGTGAGAGATGGCCTGGAAGGACCCACTGTTGGGACTGATGACATTATGGTATCAGGCGTTATAACATCGGCTCCGACTGACGATATCCGTCCTTCATTTACTTCGCTGGATACTGGGGATCAAACTGGTTGGGACTGGATATTCTCAGATCTGTCAGGTGATGATCTATCTTCAGTCATAAATTATGCGGGGCCGACATATTGGAAAGGAGCATCTTTCAATGAAAAGTGGAAAGAATGTTATTCTTTAATCGGGGTCACAAATATGGAGTTTCCGGGAAGTATTTCCCTAGGCCCTATGGCGGAGTTAACCATAATGACAATTTTACGTTCTGATGAAGAAGGAACTGTAAATGGAAGGTTAAATGCCGATTTTTTATTCAAACGAGTACTGGATGACAAATATGGAGACGAGATAGATACACTTGTAGTCCCCCATTAATCTTGATTAAAAAAAATTCTTCGAAAAAAATTCGTTTTTTCGAAAATCAAGGAAATGCCCAGCAAGAAATAAAAAACTTCAGTAATAAGAATAATAATTCGATTTATATCTTCAGTTAAATTGGTAGTTCCGGCGAAAGCAAATACAAATAATGTATAATTTATGGCAACGAGTACAACAATGCTCTGAAGAAAAAAAATTATTTTAATAAATTTCGAAAAGGGAAATTTTAAAAAAAAAGATTCGAGTAGAAGAATCACAGGAAAAAAAATGGCAAGATAAACAAGGCTAACATCATATAAATTGTAATGAAACAAATTGATGTATATGGTTTCCTCGGTTTGGTGGCCATTCAAATCTGTATCAAATTTAAATCTTGTTGCAATATTCAGTGATAGTAATAATATTCCAAAGGCAGTTGAAATTCCTCCAATAATAAATCGAATTTCAGGTTTTCGTTTTACCATGCTGTTGTCTAAGATAGCAATTTAGTGTGGAATAGCAAGCATGTTGTACAATTAGTTATGCAATATAAAATGATTTAATAAATTACAAGACGCAGCGGGATGCTGCAATAGTGCCTGAGCTTCTCGCGCGTACAATTTTTTTAGCTGGATTAATTAGCGGTATCGAAAGCACTCAAGGAATAAGCGTATCAGCTCAATTATTTTATTGGTTGAGAAAAAAAATGAAGATTGATTATGACATCGTTTGGGATGAAATGATCTGCTCGTATTACAAAGACAAAACAGATGAAGAATTAAGGCTGATATTAATTGAAACCCTTGAAGAATTTTTTAAGGAAAACCCCGACTGGGACAAAGTTTCTCCTGATTTCAAAGTCCGGTTTGATCCCAATAGTTAACAGAAAAGCTCCTTTGAGCAAACTAAAAGCCCCGTTCTCCTCTTGAAGAACGGGGCTTTGTCATTAATATAACGACTTACTTACCGTGGCACTGCTTATATTTTTTGCCGCTTCCACATGGACAAGGATCATTTCTTCCGATCTTCTGCTCCACCCTCACCGGCTGCGCTTTCACTGCCGGCTGCTCTTCATTCGGATTATTTGTTCCAACCTCTGTTCTGCCGGTTTGCGTCTGCTGCTGACGTGGCTGCTGCTGCACCCTCGCCTGCTGAACAGTGTTTCCTTCATTCGGTAAGTTCGCACGCATCAGGAAGGATACGATCTCCTTATTCACCGATGTCATCATCCGGCGGAACAATTCCACCGATTCAAACTTATAGATCAGTAAAGGATCTTTCTGCTCGTATACCGCATTCTGAACCGACTGCTTCAGATCGTCCATCTCACGCAAATGCTCTTTCCAGGAATCATCGATCATCGCCAGTGAAGTTCCTTTTTCCACTCCAAGGATCAACTCGCTCCCTTTTGATTCATAAGCACGCTTCAGGTTCACTACCACCTGCAATGTCTTGATCCCATCCGATAACGGCGTTACAATGTTCTCAAAATTCGCGCTTTGGTTTTCGTAAACGTCTTTGATGATCGGGAACGACTTCGTTTTAATGAACTCATTCTTCGCCGCATAATGGGCTTCCGACGCATGGTACAACTTTTCGATCAGCTCATCCGCTTTCATTTCGAGGAACTGCGTTTCATCCACCGGCGATTCGATCGAAAGTACTCGCAGCACTTCGATATTGAATCCTTCATGATCTTTCAGCTCATGGTATTCATTTACGATGGATTCGCAGGTATCATAAATGGAATTGGCAATGTCGATCGCAAGGCGCTCTCCGAAAAGGGCATGCTTACGTTTTTTGTAAATTACCTCACGCTGACGGTTCATTACGTCATCGTATTCGATCAGACGCTTACGGATCCCGAAGTTATTCTCTTCTACTTTTTTCTGTGCACGTTCAATGGATTTGGTGATCATGGAATGCTGGATCACTTCTCCTTCTTCAATTCCCATCCTGTCCATCAGCTTCGCAATCCGCTCGGAACCGAACAAACGCATCAATCCGTCCTCAAGCGACGCAAAGAATTGTGATGAGCCCGGATCTCCCTGGCGGCCCGCACGACCTCTCAGCTGCCTGTCGACACGGCGCGACTCATGACGCTCCGTACCGATGATCGCTAATCCGCCCGCTTCTTTTACTCCCGGTCCTAACTTGATATCCGTACCACGGCCCGCCATGTTGGTTGCAATTGTAACGGTACCTGCTTGTCCGGCTTCCTGTACGATCTCCGCTTCACGCTGGTGAAGCTTCGCGTTCAGGACATTGTGCCTGATACCTCTCAGCTTGAGCATCCGGCTCAGCAATTCGGAGATCTCGACTGAAGTTGTTCCCACCAATACAGGCCGGCCGGCAGCAACACATTTGCTCACCTCTTCGATCACGGCATTGTATTTTTCGCGGGTTGTTTTGAAAACAAGATCCTCGTAATCTTTTCGCTGGATCGGGCGATTGGTTGGAATTACCACCACATCCAGCTTGTAGATGTCCCAGAATTCTCCCGCTTCCGTTTCTGCCGTACCGGTCATACCAGCCAGCTTGTTGTACATGCGGAAATAATTCTGAAGTGTAATGGTCGCATACGTTTGTGTCGCTGCTTCCACTTTTACATTTTCCTTCGCTTCGATCGCCTGGTGCAATCCGTCGGAATAACGGCGGCCTTCCATGATACGGCCGGTCTGCTCATCCACGATCTTGATCTTTCCTTCGTCGATCACGTATTCCACATCTCTTTCAAAAAGTGTATAGGCTTTGAGCAACTGGTTGATCGTGTGAACACGCTCCGATTTGATCGAGAAGTCGCGGATCAGCTCTTCACGGCGCTTTGCTTTTTCCTCCGCCGGTAATCCTGCTTTTTCAAGCGCTGCGATCTCTGTCCCTACATCCGGAAGCACAAAGAATTTAGAGTCTTCCGATGAGCTCGAAATAAGCTCCAGTCCTTTTTCGGTTAGCTCGATCGAATTATTTTTTTCATCGATCACGAAAAAAAGCTCCGCATCGACTTTATGCATTTCCCGCGACTGATCCTGCAGGTAATAGTTCTCTGTTTTCTGGAGTGTTTGTCTGATCCCCGGCTCGCTCAGGAATTTGTGCAGGGCCTTATTTTTTGGCAAACCTCTGTGAGCACGAAGCAGCGCTACGCCGCCTTCTTTATCATTTCCTTCCGCAAGCAACTTCTTTGCATCTGCAAGAGCGGTATTCACATAACTTTTCTGCGCGTTCACGATCTTTTCAATACGCGGCTTCATCGGCGCAAATTCCTGGTTGTCTCCCTGCGGAGTCGGCCCGGAAATGATGAGCGGCGTACGTGCATCATCGATGAGAACGCTATCCACCTCATCCACGATCGCGTAATTGTGCTTGCGCTGAACAAGATCTTCCGGCAGGCGCGCCATGTTATCACGGAGATAATCGAAACCAAATTCGTTATTCGTTCCAAAAGTGATATCGGCAAGATATGCCTGGCGGCGCGATTCTGAATTCGGCTCGTGCTTATCGATACAATCGACTGTTAAACCATGAAATTCGAACAGCGGTCCGTTCCATTCAGAGTCACGCTTGGAAAGGTAGTTGTTCACGGTTACGATATGCACGCCGTTCCCGGTAAGCGCATTCAGGTATACCGGCAATGTTCCCACAAGTGTTTTACCTTCACCGGTACTCATTTCAGCGATCTTACCCTGGTGAAGAACGATCCCTCCGATCAGCTGAACATCGTAGTGGATCATGTCCCAGGTGACCATGTTCCCGGCGGCACTCCATGTATTCGCCCAATACGCCTTATCGCCTTTGATCTCGATAGAACTGCGCTTTGCAGCGAGGTCCTTGTCCATTTGCGTAGCGGTGACCTCGAGCGCTTTATTTTCCGTAAATCGTCTTGCGGTTTCTTTAACCACAGCAAATGCTTCAGGAAGGATCTCATCCAGGATCTCCTTATTGTTCTCAACGATCTTCTTTTCAAGCTCATCGATCTCTTCATATAGCTTTTCCTTGGATTCTACATCCATTTCCGGCTGCGCATCGATCCGGGTCCGGATCGCGGCAATTTCCTCATGCTCTTTAGCGGAGCGGGCTGCGATCCGCATCTTGAAATCATTGGTTTTTTCACGCAGCTGGTCGTTGCTCAGCGAGGAAAGTTTGGCATATTCAGCCAAAACATCATCAACAATGGGGTGTATTTCTTTCAGGTCCCTGTCGGATTTTGTTCCGAACATTTTGGAAATACTCCTGGTAATCAGATCTAACATTCTAAACTCGTTTTAAATTTGGTCTGGCCCTTCGCTATGCTCCGGGCAAGGCTTGCAAAAATAGCTAAAATTCGGCTTGGTTTTCTGAAAATAATTCCCTCTTCTGAAGCGCTGCCAACAAAGAAAAAAGGGGCAAAAAGATGATAAAAATCCGGGGATAATTGTCAAATCCTGTTCCGTTCAGGTACAGCCTGACAAATTAACAGGGGCAAATCATAAAAAGCCTCCAACCTCTCAAAATTGCTACAGAATTAAGTCTTAAATTCGTGTCATAAAAGCTACCTCCTTGAAGATCCTTGTCATAGAAGACGAAAAAGACCTGCTGGATTCAATAAAGATCTACCTGGAATCGGAAGGTTTTTTATGTGAGACCGCATCGGATTTTCGAAAAGCACTCGAAAAGCTGGAACTCTACGATTATGACTGCGTGGTACTGGACCTGACACTTCCCGGCGGCAACGGACTTGAACTGCTGGAAACACTAAAGAAAAAACGATCCGAAGCCGGCGTTATTATTGTTTCCGCAAAAAATTCGCTGGATGACAAGCTAAAAGGCCTTGAATTAGGATCTGACGATTACCTCACAAAGCCTTTTCACTTATCAGAGCTGAACGCCAGAATAAGGGCGATCATCCGGAGAAAATCTTTCGACGGCAAGAACGATCTTCTGATGAATGAGATCCGGGTCGATCTTCCTTCACGAACCGTTTCCATCAATTCGGAAGCGATCGCCCTGACATCGAAGGAATATGAGCTTCTCCTGTTTTTTATTGCCAACAGAAATAAGGTCATTACAAAAAATGCGATCGCCGAACACTTGTGGGGTGACGACATGGACCAAAGCGATTCCTTCGACTTCATTTATACGCACATTAAAAATCTTCGTAAAAAAATGATGGAAAAAGGATGTGCGGATTACATCAAGACCGTATACGGGATCGGTTATAATTTTATGACACAATGAAGCTGCTGAATCGCACAAGCTTGTACTACCTGCTTTTTGCACTTCCGGTGTTCATCGTGTGCTCTCTTTTTCTTTACCATTATGTTTCCTCTGAGATCCAGGATACTGTTGACGAGGAGCTCTGGAAGGAGAAAATAAAAGTTGAGAATCTGATCCGCGCGGGAAAAGCAGTTCCACAGGATGAAAACCTCGTGCTGGAACCCGGTCCGCCAAATGCCGCTCCCAATGAAACTTTTTCGGATCTTATGCTTTACGACAGCATCGAGGGGGAAATGATCCCTTACCGGCAATTAAGTGTTTTCCTGAATACCAATAACGGGAGCCACCATCTGGAGGTCCGGAAGTCAACTGTGGAATCCGATGATTTGATCCAAAGTATCTTCTACCCTATCGTTGTCCTTTTCGTATTGCTGCTTGGCGGTTTCCTGGTGATCAACGTACTTATTTCACGCAGGCTCTGGAAACCATTTTATGCGACACTTGATAAGCTGAGTAATTTCAACATTTCATCGGATGCAATATCATTTGATGCCTCAACAACCAGGGAATTTGCGGAAATGAACTCGGCGCTCAATAAGATGACGGAGAAGATCCGGAACGATTATCTCAATCAGAAAAAGTTCACGGAAAATGCTTCTCATGAGATCCAGACACCGTTGGCTGTAATCAAAAGCAAGATCGAATTGCTGATCCAGTCGCCCTCACTATCGGAACAGGATGCACAGATCATACAATCGCTTTCCAATGCCTGCAACAAGCTATCCTTGCTGAATAAAGGCCTCTTGCTGCTTTCAAAGATCGAGAATAACCAGTTTTCTGACGTTGAGCCCATTTCATTCCAGCAGCTGATCGAAAAGAACCTTCTGCACCTGGAGGATCTGATCCTGATCAAAGAGCTGACGATCGAAAAAAATTATTCCGCAGATTTCATTTATAAAATGAATGCGATCCTGGCAGATATCCTGATCCAGAACCTGATCCAGAATGCGATCCGTCACAATGTAAAAAATGGATCGATCCGGATCCTCACAGGAGAACGCAGCCTCCGGATCTCAAACTCTTCCGCTACTACCGCAACCGATACTGAAGCGCTGTTCGGGCGTTTTCGGAAAAGCGACAATTCAGCGGATTCGATAGGGCTCGGACTGGCCATCGTGAAAGAGATCTGCGAAACCTACGGGCTGCAGCTGAGCTATCAATCCAGGGACAATATCCATACGATCACCGTCGGTTTTTAACTTTCTATTGTTATTAACCAGATTCTGCACAGAATCCGGTCCTACTTTTAACCCGCTATCTTTACTAAATGACCCGGAGTTCAGTTATTCTGCTTGGTTTGCTTTTTGCTTTTCAGTTCGCCGATTCTCAAAATGACGAACTAAGCTCCTATGTCCGGACCGGACTTCAGAACAGCCCTTTGCTGAAAGACTATGCGAACCAGGTACAATCGGGCTCCCTGGACAGTGCACTCATCCGTGCACAACGAAAGCCGCAGGTAAATGCATTGGGACAACTGCTTATCGCTCCGGCATACAACGGATGGGGATATGATGAAGCAGTAACTAATACCGGGAATTACATGGGTGTGATCAGCGCTTCGCAATCCCTGTTTACAAAGAAGATCCTTGCACCGCAATATGAATCGGTGAACATTTCAAATCAATCCATTACAAACACATCCAGGATCTCCGCGCATGATCTTGAAAAAAGCATTACCGATCAGTACCTCGCAGCTTATGCCTCGTTAAAAACTCTTGCTTATAATGAAACGGTTTACAAGCTTCTCAAAGATGAAGAAAAATTACTTGCAAGCTTTGTCCAGCAAGGAATCTACCGGCAAACCGATTATCTGTCCTTTAGCATCGCCATGAAATCGCAGGAGATCCAGATCCGCCAGTCGAAAATAGAATACCGCAATAATTTACGGGTGCTGAACCTGCTCTGCGGGATAGGCGATACAGCTTATGTAACGCTTAAGGATCCGGTTCTCAAGCCGGTGATCCACGAAAAAAACAATTCTCCGTTCTTTGCACAGCTGCGAATCGACAGCCTGAAGATCATTAATCAGAAATCCATCATCCGCTCCAACTACCGGCCTCATTTGAACTGGTTTGCCGATGCAGGTTTTCTCGGATCCAATCCTTCACTGCTTTACAGAAATTTCGGAACCAGCTTTGGATTGAATTTTTCGATGCCGCTGTATGACGGAAAACAGCGAAATATACAATACCAGAAACTTTCCATCGGCGAATCAACACGCACCGCTTACAAGCAGTTTTTCGAAAAACAATATGACCAGCACATCATCCTGATCAATATGCAGCTGAAAGAAAATGATGCATTAACTGCTGAGATCAGGGAACAGATCGCGGCATCGGAATCGCTTATTGAAATGAGCAGACAACTTATGAATAAAGGCGATCTGCCGGTAACTGATTTTATTCTGAACATTAAAAATTACCTGGACATTGAAAGTCAGCTAAACCAGGCCCAGCTGACGCAGATGCAGCTTATCAATGAATTCAACTACTGGAGCTGGTAATTCAAAAGCATTCTGAACATGAAAAGACATCACAGATCAAGTGCAATTATAATATCGCAAAGGTTAGCTGCCCTCCTTTTGCTGGGCTCTGCCTGCTCCTGTCACACCCCGGCGGAAGAGGAAGGTGAAACGACAGAAGCACGCACTCCGGTCACGATCACCAATGTCAGCATCGAACCCATCGCGGAATCGGTTGAGCTCAGGGCCACTTCACAATTTCAAAAAAAGGTTGCTGTAAAATCCAACACCAACGGATACATCGATGAGGTTACCGTCAACATCGGCGACAATGTAAACCTCGACCAGCTTCTTTTTACGATACGTACCAAAGAGGCAACGGCATTGTTGGGTCAAAACGTTCCGGACAGCATGCTGCATTTTTCGGGATTGCTGAAAATCAAAGCTCAGAAAAACGGGATCATTACCACATTGGAGCATCAGAAAGGAGACTATGTCCAGGACGGCGATGAGCTGGGGATCATTTCGGAGCGGAACAGTCTCGTTTTTATACTGGAAGTGCCTTTTGAAATGCATTCGATCGTAAAGCTGAACGACGACTGTGAGATCATCCTTCCTGACGGTCAATCCATAAAAGGGCTGATCAGCGGCGTACTTCCATCTGTAGATGCCGTTGCGCAAACACAAAGCTATGTAGTAAAACCGCTCGGCAGCATGCCGCTTCCGGAGAACTTAATTGCGAAAGTTCACATCGTCAAACGTGTGAAGTCCGATGCAACCGTCATTTCAAAACAAGCGCTTCTCGCAGATGAAACACAAACGGAATTCTGGGTCATGAAGCTGATCAACGACAGTATCGCAATCAAAGTTCCGGTAAAAAAAGGGATCGAGACAAGCGGCAAAGTAGAGATCCTGGAGCCCAGGTTCAGCGCTACTGACCGCATCATCTTTTCAGGCAACTACGGGCTGAACGATACTGCAAAAATAACGATAGAGAAAAACGGTCAATGAAACATTTCTATACCGGACATAAAACCTCTATTTCATTTATACTCGCCGTGATCCTGATGGCGGGCTTCTTTGCGTACAATAAATTGCAGACCTCCCTGTTCCCGGAGATCACCTTTCCGAAGATAAAGATCATCGCGGATAACGGACAGCAGCCGGTAGACAAAATGATGGTTACCGTGACCAAACCGCTGGAGAACGCGGTAAAACAGGTACATGACCTGAATATGGTTCAAAGCGTGACCAGCAGAGGCTCCTGCGAGATCTCCGCATATTTCAACTGGAGCGCCGATATCAACCAGTGTCAGCAGATGATGGAGTCGAAGATCGAAGAAGCCCGGAACACACTTCCTCCCGGAATGGACATCTCTGTTGAAAAAATGAATCCTGCGCTTCTTGCAGTGATGGGTTATACGCTGGAAGGAAAAGGAAGGACGCCGATTGAGCTTAAGCTGATCGCAAACAACACGGTAAAACCATTTTTATCACAGGTGGATGGCATTTCATCGATCCGGGTTCTCGGCGGAAAAACCAAGGAATACTGGATCGAGCTCAATCCGCAAAAGATGAGCTCCTTTTCGATCACTCCTGACATTATTAAGAATGCGCTCGACCAGACAAATTTTATTTTATCGAACGGCTACTCTTACGACTACCGCCGTTTATACCTGAATATCACAGACGCCGGAATTTACAGTAAAGAGGACCTGGAGAACGTGATCATCCGGAACGACGGCAAAAGAGTGATCATCCTGAAAGATCTTGCAGACGTTGAGATCAGGGAGCAGGTAGAATATACAAAGATCAACGCGAACGGAAGCAGCGCCGTATTGATAAATGTTTTCAGGCAGCCCAATGCGAATGTTGTCGGGATTTCCGACGATATGAAAAAACAGGTTGCGGAGCTGAACAAGATCCTGCCTAAGAATGTATCGTTAAAACCCTATTACATCCAGGCCGACTTTGTGAACAGCTCCATCAGGAGCGTGATCGATTGTCTTTGGATCGGGCTCCTTTTAGCCATTGTAGTTGCCATTATTTTTCTCCGGTCGCTGAAAGCAAGTCTTACCATTCTTATCACCATTCCGGTAACGCTCGGACTAACGCTGTTCATTCTCTTCCTGATCGGGTATACACTAAACATTATGACACTGGGCGCAATTGCAGCTGCGATCGGTTTGATCATCGATGACGCGATCGTAGTGGTTGAGCAGATCCACCGGACCCATGAAGAGCATCCTGCCGAACATTCGTCATCATTGCTGGTACGGTCCATCCGGTATTTATTTCCCGCCATGCTGGGCTCATCCCTGAGCACGATCGTTATCTTCATTCCATTTATCCTGATGGGAGGAGTTGCCGGCGCTTATTTTAATGTACTGACCAATACGATGATCATTACGCTGGCCTGCTCCTTCTTTGTCACCTGGATCGGTCTGCCTGTGGTATATCTTCTTTTATCGCCGGGAGAACGGAAAGTAAAAACGGAAGCTCCGCAGGAGCACCGGCGTTATTCCTGGGTCGCTTTTTTTATTGATCGCCCGTGGATGAGCTTCGTTATTGTTATTGTGCTCGGGCTTTCCGTATGGTACATTTATCCAAAGCTGGAAACGGGATTCCTTCCGGATATGGATGAAGGAACGATTGTGCTTGACTACAAATCGCCGCCGGGAACATCTGTGGAAGAAACCGACAGGATCCTGAGGGAAGCAGAAAAGCTGATCATCTCGGTTCCGGAAGTCGAAAGCTATTCCCGCAGAACCGGCGCAGAAATGGGTTTCTTTATCACAGAGCCGAACCGGGGTGATTACCTGATCCAATTGAAAAAGGACAGATCCCGCACAACAGAAGAGGTTATCGCTGAGATCCGCGGAAAAATCGAAAGCACGCAGCCTTCTCTTGAAATCGACTTCGGACAGATCATCGGGGATATGCTCGGGGACCTGATGAGCTCTGCACAGCCGATCGAAATAAAAGTATTCGGGAACAAACCTGAGCTGCTTGATGGTTATGCCAGGCAGATAGCCGGAATTGTCTCCGAGGTGAAAGGAACTGCAGATGTTTTTGACGGCATTGTGATCGCCGGACCTGAAGTCAATATTGTTCCTAAATATCAAAAGCTGGCGCAGTTCAATATCAGTCCTGCCGACTTTCAATACCAGATGCAAACGCAGCTGGAAGGAAATGTGGTTGGAAGCATCATCGAGAATCAGCAGATGACGAATATCCGGATGATCTATCCCGACAATAAAAATGCAGGTGTCGATAATATTTCTTTGCAGCCTGTTTTCCTGCCGGACGGAAAATTAAAACCGGTCAATGAGCTTGCTAATGTGGAGCTGAAGCAAGGAATAGCAGAGATCAGACGGGAAGACTTGCAGTCGATGGTTGCTGTTACAGCCCGGCTGGACGGACGTGACCTCGGTGCGGTGATGAAAGACATCCAGGAAAAGATCAATGCTTCTTTACATCTGCCGCAGGGATATCATATCAGCTATGGCGGCGCTTTTGCCGAACAGAAAAAATCGTTCGATGATCTGCTTACGATCCTGATCACTTCCAGCCTGCTTGTTTTCGCGGTGATCCTTTTCCTTTTCAGGGATTACAAGATCTCCCTGCTGATCCTCCTCATTTCCCTGCTTGGGATCTCGGGAAGCTATATAGCGCTTTACGTGACAGGGACGCCGCTGAATGTTGGAAGCTATACCGGAGTGATCATGATCATTGGCATCATCGGGGAAAATGCAATTTTTACATTTCTCCAGTTCAGCGCTGAATTAAAAAATTCTTCGCCGCAGGAAGCGATCGTATTCGCGATCTCTACGCGTCTCCGCCCGAAGCTAATGACCGCCCTGGGAGCCATTATTGCGTTAATGCCGCTTGCTCTTGGGATCGGTACGGGGGCACAGCTTCACCAACCACTTGCAATCGCCGTTTCAGGGGGATTTATCTTTGCGCTGCCCTTGCTGCTGATCGTATATCCAACGCTGCTGAAACTCATTTACAGAAAAAATAATTCTAAAACCGAATCATGAAAAAGAACGCTCTTATTTGCTTACTTGCGCTGTCCGTAGCCTGTTTCAATAACCTGGCCGGACAAAACAGTCATTATAAACTCGAAAAAAAGATAGGACTGGAGGGAAACGGAGGCTGGGACTATCTTGTTTCGGATGACTCGACCGGCCTGCTTTATGTGTCGCACGGCATGATCGTAAATGTAGTGAACGCCGCGAATGGCCAGACGATTGGCACCATCCCGGATACAAAAGGAGTTCACGGCATTGCGCTGGCAAAGGATCTGAATAAAGGATTTATCAGCTGTGGCAAGGATACGAGCGTTGTTGTATTCGATCTGTCGACACTTTCGGTTATCACCAGGATCAAAGTGACCGGTCAGAACCCGGACGCGATTCTATACGATACCTTTTCTAAAAACGTATTCGTATACAATGGCCGCTCATCGAATGCCACCGTGATCGATGCAAGATCCAATGCTGTTATTGAAACGATCGCGCTTCCCGGGAAACCGGAATTTTCAGTCAGCGATGGACAAGGGAAAGTATATGTGAACATTGAGGATAAAAGCAAGATATGCATGATCAATTCCAGTACGCTGAAGCTGGAAAAAACCTGGGACCTGGGAAAAGGCAAAGAGCCGAGCGGATTAGCGCTCGATAACAAGAATCATCGTCTTTTCAGCGTTTGTGGAAATAAGCTGATGATCATACTCGATGCGACGAGCGGGAAGCAGATCGCCCGGCTGCCTATCGGGGAATCTGTGGATGGAGCGGCATTTGACCCTGACAAGGAGCGGGCCTACAGCTCAAACGGGGATGGTACGCTCACGGTGATCCAGGGAACCAATGGTAAAGATTACAAAGTACTGGAAACTGTTGCTACACAAAAAGGTGCCCGGACAATTACTTTGAACCGGAAAACGCATCATATTTTTCTGTCTTGTGCCCGGTTCGGAGAAACCCCGCCGTCCACCAACGAAAATCCGCATCCGCGCCCGCAATTGATTCCCGGTTCATTTACGGTACTGGATATCGAAACTTTGAATTAAGCGCACAGAATCAAAACAGAATCGGATTATATAATTGCATTATACTTTTAATTGGCGTAAATTTAATTCACGGAAATCTAAACTACATTCACCTGTAAAAAAAAATCATCATGAAAAAAACGATCCTATTCCTGGCTTGCGGTCTGTTCGCATTCAGCGCAAGCGCTCAAAAAATGAAAGAAGCAGATGTTCCGGCTGCTATTAAAGCTTCCTTCATTAAAATGCACCCAAACACCAAAGTGGACAAATGGGAAAAAGAAGGAAATAACTGGGAAGCAGAATACACGGAAGGCGGAGTTGAGAACTCGGTTGAATTTGGTCCAAACGGGCAGCTGATCGCTTCCGAGATGGAGATCAAAGTGGCAGATCTTCCGAAGGCAGTGAGCGCATATTGTGCGAAGAACATGCCTGGTAAGAAGATCGCGGAGGCTTCAAAGATCACAGATGCAAAAGGAGTGATCAGCTATGAAGCAGAAGTGGATGAAACAGACTATATCTTCGATGCGAACGGAAATTTCGTAAAGAAAGAAGTCGAGCGCGACATGGACAAGGATGACAAAAAATAATCCGGCAGTATAAAAACAAAAAGGCCCGTTCCGAAGTATTGGAACGGGCCTTTTTCTTGAATGCTTTTAATTAATATTCGTCTTCATTGAAGAAGAAATCTTCTTTTGTGGGGTAATCCGGCCAGATCTCTTCGATTGATTCATAGATCTCCCCTTCATCTTCGATCTCCTGGAGGTTTTCAATTACTTCCATCGGTGCGCCCGAGCGTATCGCGAAGTCGATGAGTTCATCCTTGGATGCCGGCCATGGCGCATCTTCAAGGTTTTTAGCTAATTCGAGTGTCCAGTACATGCGGTGCTTTTTGACTTAGAACGCAAAAACATTTGAGTTGTTACGTTCAGTTATTAATTTTTTGTTCCCTGTATTTTCTGCAAAAGTAAAAATTAATCCCACTTATCAAAGTAAGTGAGCGGATTATTATTTAACAAGTGTTAATAAGTCGGGGCTGAAAACATCGGGCCAGCCGGGAAGCCTTACATTCGCGGCTTCCAGGGAATCTCCCGGGCATTCAGATCCTGGGTGAGCTTCCGGGAGAGAACAAACAAATAATCGCTCAGGCGGTTCAGGTACTTTATTACCAGCTCGGCAACAAAGCTATTCTCGGAAAGATGGATGGTAAGCCGCTCTGCGCGCCGGCAAACGCAGCGGGCAATATGACAATAGGAAACGGTGGTATGCCCGCCCGGCAGCACAAAGGAGCGCATTTCCGGCAGAACGGAGTTCATGCTGTCGATCTCCTTTTCGAGGAGCTCAACATCCGTTTCTTTCAGATCGGGAATTTTCATTTTTGATTTTTCCGGATCAGAAGCGAGTGAGGAACCGATCGTAAACAAACGGTCCTGGATCTCGATCAGGATCTCTCCGGTATGTGCATCCATTTGCTGATCACGGATTAAGCCGATCCAGGAATTCAATTCATCGACCGTTCCGTAGGACTCGATCCGGATGTGATGCTTTGGAACTCTTGTTCCTCCGATCAGTGAAGTTTGGCCTTTATCGCCGGTTTTAGTGTAGATCTTCATCGTGCGAATTACGAATCTTTACAAATATTACAAATCTGTGTATCTGCTGTGTGTTATTGGAACGCAGATTTAACGGATTTTTATGATTTACGCGGATCTGCTTAGAGTACAAATTACAAATCTCTACAAATCTACAAATCTATATTTTCTGTGCTGTGTGTTACCGGAACGCAGATCAATGCACCAAGCGGTTACTTACAATTTTAATGTTTTCATTCTCGTAATCACGTTCAACAACACCATCTTTGAGCCTGACGATACGATGTGCGTGCTGCGCAATATCTTCCTCGTGTGTTACCAGGATGATCGTATTTCCGTTCTTATGGATCTCTTCAAACAGTCCCATGATCTCCACCGATGTTTTTGAATCAAGATTTCCGGTCGGCTCATCCGCGAGAATGATCGCCGGATTATTCACCAATGCACGTGCGATCGCAACACGCTGACGTTGTCCGCCCGAAAGCTCATTCGGCTTGTGCATCATGCGTTCTCCCAATCCGACCTGCTCCAGCACTTCTTTCCCGCGCTTTAAGCGATCTGTTTTATTATAGCCGGCATAAATGAGCGGAAGCATTACATTTTCAAGTGCGGTGGATCTCGGAAGCAAATTGAACGATTGAAATACGAAACCGATCTCTTTGTTCCTCACCTCCGCAAGATCATTGTCCAGCATCTTTGCTACGGAGATTCCATTAAGCATGTACTCGCCGCCGGAAGGACTATCAAGGCACCCCAGAATATTCATGAGGGTGGATTTACCGCTTCCCGATGGTCCCATCAATGCCACGTATTCATTCTTGTAGATCTCCAGGGAAACAGAACGCAGCGCATGGATCTCTTCGGTTCCAATGCGATACTCCTTGGCGATGTTTGATAATTTAATGATGGATTTTTTCGGGCCCACTTTATCAGATGCTGATTTTTATATCTACAAAATACTAATATATACGATTACTGCTAAATACCAATCTTTACCAATGTACTAATGTACTAATACTAATGGCATATCAACTACATGACAAAGCTAAGAATTAACAACACATACAAATTTGATACGTTGGTATAAATTAGTAGTTAGTAGCGGATAATAAAATCCTGCTTCACCTGTTCTTTTCTGAAAAAAACAATTCCAAGCTGGAAAAGATCCAGTGTGACAGTTACCCGCTCATGTTTTTTGATCGCATTCCAGGCCTGGGTCATTTCCGGCGACCAGTAGATATCATCAAAAATAAAAACGCTCGTATCTGTCGCTTTTTCAAGGCACCATTCGAAATAGCGAAGCGTCGGCTCTTTCCGGTGATTTCCGTCAAAGAAGACGAGATCAAGCTGCGAAAGATCACCGAGAAGAGAGGGCAGCACCTCATCAAAGTTCCCCTTAATCATTTCGATATTTTTCAGCTCCAGCTTTTCGAAATTTTGTTTTGCGACGGCTGCGATCTCTTCACAGCCTTCGATTGTGATCAGCTTTGCTTTCGAATTTGCTGAAGCGAGATACGCGGAACTGATGCCGAGCGATGTACCAAGCTCAAGCATTGTTAACGGCTGAAACTGATTGACGAGCCGAAAAAGCAACTGCGAATATTCAGGTCCTTTAGCGGAAACTTTCGCAATCTCCCTGATCGTTCGCTTACCTGAATTTCCTTTTACAGATCCTGCACCCGGATCGATACAATGCAGCACTTTTTTCGAATCCAGCATCTCTTCACGGATCTCTTCAATTGCTTTATAGGTGTAGAAATTTTTCCGGTTGTATATGGTGCCTGAAAGCAGATCGAAAACAAAGGGAGAATGCACGCCGTGCTCATTTACAGCTTTAATATTGTAAATCAAATAGTTATATAAAGTGTGCCATTTATTCACCGCGTAAATTTACTGTAAAAAACCGCATTCGCCTTAACTATGCGGCTGTGCAACTAATCGGAGGCTGAATTCGTCTAATTACGTGTATTACGTATGTTTTTTCCCCTCCCGAAAGCTAATTATGTCGTAATTTTGTAATCCAATACCGTTCTTAAGAGTTTAGTTTTGAAGTAATTGCTATTTAAAATATTCCTCGTTCACAGATATGCTTAAAAAATTTATCGCATTTCTTGGCCTTACAGCTGTTCTGAGTTTAGCTCCCAAACTTGCGAACGCCTCCCACATTGCGGGCGGTGAGATCACTTATACCTGCCTTGGCGGGAACCAATACCAGGTCAACCTGAATCTTTTCGTCGACTGCCTGGGCTTTAACCCGGGTGCTTCACAAACGATCAATTTCACCAGTACCTGCGGAGGTACGGCAACATTAACAGTGAACGTAACTCCCGCCACTATCAATGGTCAGGAGATCTCGCAGCTTTGTCCGGCCGATCTGGCAAACAGTACCTGCAACGGTGGAACTTTACCGGGAATGTGGCTGTTCAGCTATACGGGCATCGTGACGCTTGCTCCGCCTTGTGATACCTGGACCATGAGCTGGTCGACCTGCTGCCGGAACAGTGCTATTACCAATGTCACCAGCTTCAATTATTATATCGAAGCGACGCTGAACAGCGCTACTGCGCCATGCAACAGCTCTCCTCAATTTACTGCACAGCCGATCCCGTACGTTTGTCTTGGCCAGCCGGTAAGCTACAGCTACGGTGTGATCGAGTCGGACGGCGACTCACTTTATTACTCGCTGGTACCTGCTATGGATGCAGCGGGTGTACCTTCTACCTATGCTGCTGGTTATTCGGGAACCTCCCCGATACCGGGAATTACGATCGATCCGAACACCGGGCTTGTCACGTTCACTCCCGGGCTTCTCGGAAACTTTGTGGTGGTGATCCAGGTGCAGGAATACGATGCTGCCGGAAATCTTGTCGGAACGGTGATGCGCGACATTCAGTTTGTCGTTCAGAGCTGTACTAATGTTGTTCCTTCTTCCACCGGTGGTGCAATTACGAGCTTCTCCGGTAATGCCGTTCAAACGGGGCCCTACAGCATTGAAATGTGTGCCGGCAACTGCTTCAACTTTACTGCAAGCTATGATGATTCGAACGCGAGCGATGTGCTTACTTTTATTTCGAACATTGCTGCCGCCTTACCGGGAGCAACCATTACTTCATCCGGAACAAATCCGCTTCTCCTGAATGTGAGCTGGTGCTCACCGGCAGGAACGATGGGACAGAATCTTACGTTCACCATCACAATACAGGATGGCGCCTGCCCGATCCAGGGGCAGCAGACTTTTGTATACAGCGTCAACATACTTGACGCCACTACTGCCAGTCCGGACATCACCATCTGCGGATCACAGGTTGCAAATCTGAACGCTTATGGCGGAAGTGTTTTCAACTGGACCGTTGTTTCCGGCCCGCCGATGACGCCTGCAAACTTCTCCTGTAACCCCTGTGCGAACCCGGTTGCAAGTCCGAGCGCGACAACCACCTACCAGGTAGTGAGTAACCTGAGCGGCACCTGCGACAACATCGATACAGTGACTGTATTTGTGGTACCGAGCTTTACCTATACTGTTACACAGAGTTCCGCAAGCTCCTGCCTGCAGGATCCGGTGCAGCTGAATGTAACCGCATTATCGCCGGCGGGTGCATATACTTTCCAGTGGACACCTGCAGCAAATCTTAATAATCCGAATATTGCGAACCCGGTTGCAACGTTCATTTCGCCGGGAACTTATACCTTCACCGTTACAGTAACCAGTCCGCTGGGCTGCGTTCAGCAGTCGGTTGTTTCGATCAGTGCTGCTCCTTCTTTCAGTCCGCAGATCACAGCGCACAATGACACTGCTTTCTGTGCAGGTGGAACTGCAAACCTTTGGGTGACATTTGACGGAGGATCTGTCCCTGCGACCTGCGGATTGAGCGCTACAGGCGGATGTTCCGGAGCAGCGCTTACCGGCGTTGTAGGAACAGGAACGGCAACCAACACTTCCACCACCTGGCCGGCGATCTTCGGGAACTGGTATACATCTGAAAAACACCAGATGCTTTTCACGGCTGCAGAATTAAACGCTGCGGGGATCACCGGGGGAAAGATCGATCAGCTGGATTTTAATGTAATGGCGATTACCGGGATCACGACTTATCATGGCTTTACGATCAAGATGGGCTGCACGAACCTCACTGCACTCGGACCAAACTGGGCAAGCGGCCTGGTACAGGTATTCAACCCTTCAACGGTTAACGTTGTGGTAGGCTGGAACTCCTTTTTACTAAGCAATGCATTTGAATGGGATGGCTTATCCAATATTGTTGTTGAAGTCTGCAGCTCCGAAGGACCTCCATTCCCGAACTACACACAGAGCTGTACATCGCAGTATACGACCACAACATTCATTTCATGTTTGTATAGTTATACGGATTCGTTTGACATGTGCCCGGATCTTACGAATTTCATTAACCAGACAAATAACCGTCCGAATATTCAATTTCATTATTGCTCGGTTGCTCCAAATCCGGCGAACTACACCTACCTCTGGACACCATCCAGCGGTGCGATCGCCAGTCCGACTTCCATGAGCACAACCGGAACTCCGCCGAATACGATGGATTACATCGTTACCGTCACGGATATCGCCGGCGGATGCTTCGACCAGGATACCGTTCATGTGGATGTGATCAACATCAGCACACTGGCGATCACTCCTGCAGGACCCTATTGCGTAAATGGCAATCTGGACACGCTTCAGGTTTCGGTACCGACAGGAACGGGCTTATGGTCGGGTCCGGGAATTGTCAACACCACATTGGGAACCTTCGATCCTTCAGCAGCTGGAGTCGGAACACACCAGATCATGTATAATGTGAGCGGCTCCTGCGGAACAGGTGCTGATACGATCAGTATTGTTGTGATTCCGCAGCCGGATGCAACGATCACGCCGGTAGGAAACCAGTGCGCATCGGCACCTCCGATCACATTGGCGGCAGCAACTTCCGGTGGCACCTGGACGGGCGCCGGTATTACCAGTGCAGCGGCGGGGACTTTTGATCCGGCAACGGCAGGCGTTGGTTCTCATCTGATCACGTATACGATCACCACACCTTGTATTTCGCAGGATACAATGTACATCAATGTTACATCTCAGCTGGATGCAACCATTACAAGCAATGCCGGCCCGTTCTGTACGGTTGATCCTGCGGTAACACTCACAGCAGTTGACGGAGGCGGAACATGGACAGGAACCGGAATTACAAACAGCGCAAGCGGAACTTTTGATCCGGGTGTTGCCGGTCCGGGTGTTCACCTGATCACGTATACGATCACCGGATTATGCGGAGCGATGGATACGTTGTCGATCACTGTTTTTGCATCGCCGGTCATTTCATTTGTTGCAGATACAACAGAAGGATGTGAGCCGACAACGATCCAGTTTACAAGCACGGTAAATCAACCGGGCGGAACGTATTCCTGGAGCTTCGGCGACGGAAATAGTGCAAGTGCCGCGAACCCATCAAATACTTATGCGGTTAACGGAGTGTATACGGTAACACTGACGTACAGCAATGTTATCGGCTGCAGCTCTACATCGACGGTTCCGAACATGATCAACATCCACTCGCAGCCGCATGCACAATTTACGTTTACGCCGCAGCCGACAGATATGAGCAATCCGGGAATTACATTCGCTGATAATTCCCTGGGGCTGATCAACAACTGGTTCTGGAGCTTCGGAAGCAGCGGCGTTCTTGGCACTTCAACTGCCCAGAATCCATATTACTCTTTCCCTGATGTAGGTACTTACCCGGTGACGTTATTGGTAACCAATAATTTTGGGTGTACGGACAGTATCATGCATCCGGTGGTGATCGATCCTACGGTAGTGTTTTATGCACCGAACGCCTTTACACCGGATGAAAATGGGATGAATGAGGAGTTCAGGGTATATGGAGATGGAATTGACAATTCGACATTTGAATTGCGGATCTTCAACCGCTGGGGCGAAATGATCTTTAAGTCGAATGACATTTACAAAGGCTGGAACGGACGTGTGAATAACGATGGTGCGGAGCTGGTACAGCAGGATGTATATGTATGGAAAGCGAACTTCAAGGACAGGGATGGTAAGAAGCATTCTTACCTGGGTACGGTGACGATCGTGAAATAGGTCTGAAGTACCTCGTTCGCTTCAGGCTAAAAAAAAACTCAAAACCTTTTGCACATTCCAAAAAGTACTTATATTTGCAGCCCGCTTAACAAAATAAGCGGATTTCGGGGGCATAGCTCAGCTGGTTCAGAGCACCTGCCTTACAAGCAGGGGGTCACAGGTTCGAACCCTGTTGCCCCCACGGAAGAAAAAAAAGAAAACCCTTACAGACATACGTTTGTGAGGGTTTTTGATTTTGAGCGGACAGCTCTAATCTTCCCTGCTAAAGAGTAAATTGAAACTAAAAGATCATAAACAAGGAGCCTTCCGGATGCGGTCAGGTCATGGAGAATAAAAAGCACTCTTCATCCTGAGCTCAAAAATAAAGAGAAGGAATTTATCGAATCAAAGACCAAGCTGCTGATTTTGCAGCGAAACAATTTTGTCTGGCTCCAAATGCGGTACATGCAGAATTGTAGATCCTTTTTTACATAGCTGCTTTGTTTGTTTAGCGTATTCGAAAAGTTGCGTTGCTAAACCGTGTTCTATTACCGATCTATCGATCTTAACCTCTAAACTCTTATTCCTTTTTGTATGTAAAATTGTGAACAGGTTTGCTATTATCTCATAATTTGAACCACAAAAAAGGCTAATAAGAGATAATTCCCGTGAGATTGCCCCAATCTGCGCCTCGTACGACAGCTCTTTTAAAGTGAACCGGCTGGAAACATCTTCCTGAATCGAAATATTAAATGTTCTTTGTTCTTTTCGTCTGAATATATTCCACAATGCGGTTTCAGTCAACAAAAAATGACCAAGTGTTTTTTTGATCTGAAAGTTGATCTTAGTTCTGGTTAGCTCAGGATAACGGGATAAAGCAATTAATATCGCTTTTTCATATTGGGCCGGATAGGTTTTATTCAATGAGAATTTCTCTTTGAGCTGGTTGGTGTCTATATGATTATATAATTTCATTGCTGGAATTGACGGGGAAGCTGTTAATTGCGGGTTTTATAAAAATATTCGTACACAATAAGTGTAACTACAGCTGTTAGTATTAATAACCTGACTATAATTTTTCGTATCAATATTCCCGGAGCATACTTCCACAATGCGCCCCATCCACGCTCTTTTGCGAGCCGGGGAACGCGGCCATGAAATATATCAGAGAAAATTCCTTCTACAATGTCAATTCTATCGGCAATCAGTAAACGCAACCAATGCTTCAGTCTGTTTTCACTATACTTAAATGCATTTCTTCGTAAAACTCCGCTTAAGCCGCTCGGAGGATTTGGTGAACCGTAAACTGCACTAACATTTGGCCGCTCAGTAGATACAAGCACTTCAACTGAAACCGGTTGAAGCGCCGGTCTTTCCCAGTTGATCCTTTTGTGATCATCACCTGTATAGTGTTTTATAGGATAGGTGGGCTCATTTTTTGGATCAGTATCAATTCCCCAGCCTTTTATTTTTGAAAAATCAGTTTTTATTTTTTCCATCGCTTAACTTTTTACTGATGCTGGTATAAGCACCGTTTTAATACAATTATCCAGCTTGTCTGAGAAAATGCGATAGGCATCAGATACATGTTCCATTGAAATTCTATGAGTAATAATACCTTTAGGATTTAGCACACCGGTTTGCACATGTTCTATTAACCTTGGCAAAAGCCTCTTCACAGCAGCCTGGTTGGCTCGTATTGTAATTCCTTTATTTACGACGTTTCCAATCGGAACAAGATTACCTGTGGGGCCATATACTCCGACAACAGAAACAATACCTCCTTTTTTTACAGAATTGATTGCCCACATGAGAGCAGTTGCCGACCCTGACTGAAGCATTAGTTTTCGTCCTGTAATTGTTTGCATCCCGTGTCCACCAGCTTCACACCCCACTGCATCTATACATACATCTGCTCCCAGCCAATCGGTGGTCTTTTTAAGAAATTCAACAGGATCACCGATCTCTTCATAATTATATACCTCGCATTGCGAATAATTTTTAGCAAATTCTAAACGATAGTTTACGTTATCAATTACAATTACTCTTGCGGCTCCAAACAGCCATGAACATTTTGCCGCCATAATTCCAATTGGTCCGGCACCAAATACAACTACGGTGTCCCCGGTTTTAATACCACCCATTTCCGCAGCCTGATATCCTGTAGGGACAACATCTGTTAAAAGCACAGCATCATCCAGATCCATTCCTTCCGGTATTAGTGTGGGGCCAACGTTTGCATATGGCACTCTTGCGTACTCCGCTTGTCCTCCGTCAAACCCGCCTGCACTATGTGAGTATCCAAATATGCCGCCAACAGCTGTAGCTTGTGGATTAGACTCGTGGCAGTTACCGTATAATTCTTGTTTGCAGAACGCACATTTGCCGCAGCTTATATTAAAGGGGACTATCACATGGTCTCCCACTTTTACCTTGTTAACTTCTGAACCGACCTCTACAATAACTCCCACAAACTCATGTCCGAACGTAGTTCCCACCCTCGTATCCGGCACCATGCCATGATAAATGTGGAGATCGGACCCGCAAATACATGACCGTAACACCTTTACAATTGCATCTTCCGGATGTTCTATTTTGGGCTGAGGCTTTTGAGTCGCTCTGACACGAAACGGTCCTCTGTATTCCATTGCTAACATTGTTTCTGTTTTATTGATGTGCTGATTTTGTTTTATGCTTCACTCGATTTAATTTCCAATTTTCGCTCATGGATAAGAAATGTTTCATCCGGGCCAAGCACGTGCAGTCTGATTCCCTCAACGGTTATTGGCGTTTCACTTTCCACCTTCGTTAAATTTGTATAGGAAATACTTTTGCCATCAATGATAATTGCTAAACCTGATCCCACCACTTCGAGAGTTTCTCCGTTTTTAATTACGGCAGCGGTGTCCTCTCCTAAACCAAGACCAAGTATAAGGGGATTACAGGTAATCGTTTGTATCACTCTGCCAAGCCGTCCTCTTTCCGTAAAATGAGTATCAATAAATACACTATTAATAAAATCAAATCCGTTCGTCAGCTCCAATTCACCTTTGACCATCGCTTCCCGGCTATCTCCTGCAATGATCATTGTAGATGACATTGCGGCTGCACCCGCGCTTGTACCTGCAACTACAAAATTGGGCTCATCATAGTAACGCTTCTTTACTAATTCCATTAAATCAGACCCGCCCAGGAGACTGGTCAATCTCAATTGATCTCCCCCGCTGAACATGACCAAATCACACTCCCTGACCTTTAAGATATCCTCCGGCTTGTCTGCTTCCGATCTTAAGTCATAATGAACAAAAGATATATCCTTAATCCCCAGGCCTCTAAACGCGCCGCGATAATCCTTCGCGATGTCATGCGGAACTTCAGTTGCGTTTGTTATTACGCAAACCTTTGGGTGCTTTTTTTGCTTTCTTCTACCACCCTGGACAAAACGTCCTCATTATGTGTTTTATTCTCGCCCCCGCCTATGGGAATAAGAGTTCCTTTTGGTTTTGGAAATTTCACCGTTGTATCAAATTTTATTGGTTGGCTCAGCCAGTTCCTTTTCAAGTTCTTTAACTATTTCAATTGTTTGAATTGAATCTTCTGCACTAATTACAACATATTCTCCCGCTTTTGCATTTTCGATGGCATACTTCAATGCATCTTTGCTATCCGGAATAACATGAACCGCCAGCTTTTTGTCTAGCTTTTGTATTCCCTTTTTTATCAGGGAACTGATATCGTCTGCTGTCCGGCCTCTTGTATCTTCATCAATTCTGATGATTATTTCATCATACATGGAAGCTGCCACATATCCGACCTGCATAATATCATCGTCACGCCTATCGCCGACGCCCGTTATAATACCAAATTTCTTTGTCTTAATTTGGTTCAGCAAGTTTGCAAGCGCTTTTAAACCGTGTGGATTGTGAGCGTAATCAACAATGACAGTAACATCTTTTATTTTAAAAGTATTGAGCCTGCCGGGTGTTTGTTCAACTGAAGGCAGGAAATTCCGAATGCCTCGCTTAATAGTGTCTAATTTAAAATTCAGGAGGTAAGCAGCTAATACGGCACACATAAGATTCTCAACCATAAACAAAGCCTTCCCTTCCATTGTGATCGGGACATTCTTTACGTTATCAATTATCAGGCGTTTGTTTTTATCGAGAATCAGCAGGTCCTTATTTTTATCCATTGTGATCCCAATTCCGCCATTTTCGCAGAACGCTACGAAACGCGGATTGTTGGAGTCTATACTAAATAAAGCGACTTTAGATTTGACCTTGTCTTTCATCGCAAAGACCAGATCATCACACGCATTAAGAATTGCATATCCGTTTTCTGAAGCAGCCCGTGGTACAACTGATTTTACTTCCGCTAAATCTTCAACTGTCTCAATATCCTTTGAACCCAGGTGGTCGGACGCCACATTTGTTACAATTGCAATATCACATTCGCTAAACGCCAGGCCCGAATGGATGATGCCTCCCCTGGCGCATTCCAATACTGCAAAGTCGATCGCCGGCTCCTGTAAAATGACTTCAGCACTCTGGGGACCTGAGCAATCGTCTTTGTATATGCAGGTATTGTTAATGTAAATACCATCCGTAGATGTAAATCCGACTCTGAAACCCTCCTCAATGGCAAGGTGTGCCATCAACCGGCTGGTAGTAGTCTTCCCGTTCGTACCGGTTATTGCCACCTTTTGTATTTTATGCTTAGCTCCTTCCGGAAACATCAAATCTACTATGGGGTCGCCGACATTCCGGCCAGTTCCACGGGAAGGTGAAATGTGCATTCTTAATCCCGGGGCTGCATTCACTTCTACAATTGCACCACCGTTTGATGTTATCGGTGATGAAATATCAGGAGCCATTATATCGATACCACAAACATCCAAACCAATGATCTGAGCGGTTCTCTCAGCAAGCAGCTTATTTTCCGGGTGCACATCATCAGTTACATCTTCGGCGGTTCCACCCATACTTATATTGGCAGTGCCTTTCAGATAAATAATTTCTCCTGACCCGGGAACAGAGGAAAGAGTAAGATTATTTTGTCGCAGAAGATTAAGAGTATGATTATCAATTTTAATCCGCGTAAGATGATTGCTATGTCCATCCCCTCTTTTGGGATCAGCATTAGCTGCGGCAACGAGCTGCTCTATCGTGGACCGGCCATCACCGGCTACACAGGCAGGTGTCCGTTTGGCTACAGCAATTAATTTATATCCTATTACCAGAAAACGAAAATCAGAGCCGCTTATGTATTTCTCAATTATAACGGTTTCTGAAAACCGCTGAGCTTCTATAAACGCCGCTTTTAAGTCTTCGAAATTCGTAATATTGCTTGTGATCCCGATACCCTGATGTCCATCTAATGGTTTGGCAACAAGCGGATATGCCAGTTCTCCAACCAGCTCTTCCAATTTTTCAAGCGACTTAATTGCAAAACCTTTGGGTACCGGTAACAATGCTTTGCTGAGCAATTGTTTCGTCAGTTCCTTATCACAAGATACATCAACGGCAATACTGCCGGTTGATTCAATTATTGAAGCAGAAACTCTCTTTTGATAACATCCTTCGCCAAGCAGAACCAGGCCGCCGGCCAACTCTTTATAGCTAATACCACGTTTTCTTGCGGCTTCTAAGATCACATCTGTACTTGGACCTTTCTGACATTTTGAATCTATGTCAGCTAACTCGGTGGAGAGCTCATAAAAGTTCAACTTCTCAGCTACATCAGCAGTATCAATTGCGTTGAGTAAAAGGTTTGCCGAAGCAACACCGGCTTCCTTATGCTTATACTCGTATACACTGTAATGGGAAGTCCCTTTTAAAAACGCCTGGTAATATGTACAATCCGGCTGAAGTGTTGCGAGCGTTTTTGCTATCTGTTCCGTAAGCTTATAGAATATTTCTTTCTCAACTATTGATTCAGAAGACACTTCCGGGTCCAGAAAATTTAAGATCCTTTTTGCCTGAGAAATAGTTAAGTCACTATAATCGAGATTTACCGCAATGACTTTGTGCATCTCTGACCACATATTGGGGCCGCTCATTACTCTCAATTCTTTTAGTAACATAATATTTCCTTTTGTTGTTAAACATTTGTAACAATGACTATATCATATTTGATCCATGCCTTAAAAGCGTTTTTAATCCGATTACCGTCTGATTAATTCCACAAATTGTTGACACCAGGATACAACCGGTGTGACGTAATATTTTTGTCGCGCAATTGTTTTATGCTGAAAAAAATACGTTGAACGCAAAACTTAATTCGCAAATGGAAAATAAATACGCCGAAAACGATTTCGATCTAGAAGAAAACAAGGATTTTGAAGAATCGGCCGGCAAGATCAGAAACGTTGGGCATATTTTACTTTATGCCATAATCGGATGTGGTTTACTGGGAGTGTTCGGTTATGGGATCTGGACAAAAAAAACAAAGTCGGTGTCAAAGGAGTTTTCAGTAGAATACGAGCGCTTCCTGCATTCAAAAAGGGAAACACCTTTAAAAATCCTGGTAGCAAATTACAAAACCGATTCAACAATAAATGTGGCGATAAATACGGAATATTTTAAAAAGATCAGCTTGAAGAGTATTCTTCCGGAACCCTATCTCACGGTCGCCGGCAACGAGAAAATTATTTTCAAATTCCGAAGCCTGAAAAACTGCTCCGGGCAGATCAGTTTCAACACTTTTCCTTCCAAACCGGGTGGAGTTGACCTGAATGTGTTAGTAAACAACGAAGCGGTAAGTATCAATCAATTAATTTATCCTGATGGAAATTGTAATACGTGGTATAATTATTTATTTCGTGCTTTTTATTCTTTTCCGCATAAGCGGTAAAAGAGCAATTAACGAATCCAGCCCATTTGGGCTTGTCCTTATCCTATTAGTCAGTTCCTCTGTGGCAGATTCATTAAAAAATGAAGACAGGTCCATAGTAGCAGGTATCCTTCTTGCATCAACACTTATAGGAATCCATTTGATCATGTCGATATTAAAAAGGAAAAACCATTTCATGAGGCGGTTAATTGAAGACGTCCCTACTGTTCTTGTGAGAAATGGAGAACTTTACGAGCAATCCATGAAGCAAGCAAAAATAAGTATTGAAGATATACTCGCTGCCGGAAGACAACATGAAGTAACCAAAATTGCTGATGTAAAATATGGGATCCTGGAAGTAGACGGAAGCATAAGCATTATAAAGCTTGAAAAAAAGTAATGATTATAATAGTTCATGGCGGGGCCGGGGAGGATTCTAAATTCATCCGTAAGCATAAAGACGAGTATGAAAAGGAATTAAAGGCCGCAGTAGAAGCAGGATATTCAAAACTGCTAAATGGCGGCACGTGTACCGACGCCGTAGAGGCAGCAATCACCTACATGGAGGATTGTTATTTGTTCAACTGCGGTAAGGGTTCTGCATTGACTGCCAGTAACGATGTTGAAATGGATACGTCTATAATGGAGGGTTCAAAACTGAAGCATGGTGCTGCTGCTATAGTAAAGAATGTAAAAAACCCGATCAAATTGGCAAGGAAGATAATGGAAGAAGGCGATGATGTTTTTCTGGGTTCTTCCGGAGCTCTCGAATTTGCCATAGAAAAAGGATTAGAGCTGGCCCCTTCAGCTTATTTTATTACTGAGCATCAGATTGAAGCGCTGGAAAAAGCACAGAAAAAGGATAATAATCCCAAAACCCCGACCAAAGGGAAACATGGAACTGTGGGTGCCGTGGCCGTAGACCGTTTCGGGAATATAGCTGCGGGCACTTCTACCGGTGGCACCGAGAACAGCATGGAGAGCAGAATCGGTGATAGCCCGATCATAGGCGTAGGCTGTTATGCAAACAATAAAACCTGCGCAGTTTCAACAAGCGGGGATGGAGCTTATCTGATCAAAAACATCATCGCCTATGATGTTGCTGCTTGTATTGAATACAAAGGATATAATTTGGAACAAGCTGTTAACTTTGTAATAAATGAAAAACATAAAAACAGCGAAGGCGATATAGGGCTGATTTCCATAAACTGCCAGGGTGAAATTGGAATTGCCTTTAATTCGGAAAGGTTTCATCGGGCATGGAAAATAAATGACGCTGAAATTGAAGCCAGGATATATAAATAGCCAATTCAGGTTTTAAAAAAACCATATACGGGCGCTCAGTCAGGAAAAAAAACAGTCCACAATATTCCTCCCCAAAATCCGTTACCAGGCAGCGACCTGAAAACACATTTTGAAAAAACTCCTGCTTCTTTTCGTTTTAGCCGGTTACGCACTGAATGCCTCTTCTCAAAATAACTGGGAATGGGCAAGAGGCGCTTCGGCTTCAGATACCGAGGATCAGGAGGGCTTCGCTGTTACGACTGACATCTTTGGAAATGTTTACATGACCGGCTTTTTCTCCAATACTACTATGGGCTTTGGAAGCTTCAGCCTCAGTAATGCTTATCCGGGACAGGGTGACGTATACATTGCCAAATACGACCTCAATGGCAATTTCCTTTGGGCAAGAAGTGCCGGCGGACCTGCAGAGGAAATTGGTGAGGGCCTTGGCACTGACGCTGCAGGAAATGTGTACCTGACGGGCTATTTTCATTCTCCGAGCATCACTTTTGGGTCTTATACCCTTTCAAACGCCGGTTCCGATAATATCTACCTGGTCAAATACGATCCTTCCGGAAATGTAGTCTGGGCAAAAAGTGCCGGAGGAACCTCCAGCGATAATGCCACGGGCCTGGCGGTAGCGGAAACATCCGTTGGAACCAGGATCTATATCGCAGGCTTGCTTCAGTCAGCATCATCGCAGTTTGGTGGCATTTCAGTGATTCCGCTGGGGGGAGGAAGCGCATTCATTGCGCAATATGACGATCTGGGAAATCCGCTTTGGGTAAGGACCGGGGGCGCAGCAACAGGTACTGCCATGGCCCTTGGAGTAACAGCCGATTCTCTTGGACGAGCAACGATCACTGGTTTTTTTAGCGCTTCTCCTTCCGTCTTTGACTCCTATTCGCTTAACACGAGCGGAGGTCGCGATATTTTTGTAGCAAGCTATGATATCTCAGGAAATATACGCTGGGCGAAAAGCGCCGGAGGAATAAATGCCGATCTTGGCAACAGCGCAGCAACTGATGCGTGCGGAAATATATATGTTACCGGTTATGTTTCTACGCCGTCTGCAACATTCGATACATTAACTGTTACGAGTCACTCCAATGCTGAAGATATTTTTATTGCAAAATATGATACCGCCGGAGCTTTTCAGTGGGTTAGAACGGCTGGAAAACTTGGTTTTAATAATTCCTACAGCGTTGCTACCGATATTTCGGGGAATGCATACATCGGAGGTGTTTATGCTGATTCGATGATCTTTGAAACTGATACGCTGTTCTATCCTCCGGGAGGCATCGATCCTGTGTTTATTGCCAAATACGATTCTCACGGTACGCTGCTTTATCTTACCAGTCTGGCCAGTGGCGGCGATGATATTTTTGGAATTGCTACAGACAAATCCTGCAATGTCTATTTGTCTTCTGATTATATCCCCTCTTCTTTTACAATAGGCGATGATACGTTGCACCGAACCGGCGGAGAATGTTCTTTTGTAGCTAAAATGAGTTCCAGCTGTTTCAGTAAGCCAAGCTGCCGGCCTTGTGAAACGGCTCTCACATTTCCAAATGTGTTCAGTCCGAACAGTGATGGCATCAATGATAATTTTATTCCCCTGGAGCATACCGGAGCATCCAATACTCTTTTAAAAATATACAACCGCTGGGGCGAAGAATTATTCAGAAGTGATGATCTTTCAAAAGGCTGGAATGGAACTCACAACAACAAAAACTGTCCGGATGGCACCTATTTCTGGATCCTGGAATACCAGGATTGCAATCATGAATCGGGCAGATCACGAGGATTTCTGAGCTTGGTCAGATAACCTCTGCAGCTCACTGAAATAAGGCACTTTAAATTGCGGGGCTCTTCGCATCTTTATATCTGTATCTTTGAGGATCGCCGGCGTTATAACGCGGAAATGACATTGATCCTTACTAAATGAGATATACGACTCCACTTTCTTATAGAATTCCCCTCTTTCTTTTTCTGTTCTTTCATTTCGCCGGTTTTTCCCAGTGCAGTATAAAAGGGGCCGTAAGCGATTCGTTGCATGCCGTCATTCCCTACACCCCCGTTGGATTGCTAAACACAAAAGACAGCAGTATCTACAAAGGAGCCGTAACTGATCAGGATGGTAATTACTGTTTTGAGAACATCCGTAAAGGAGATTACCTGCTCAAAATTTCAACCGTGGGTTTTAACACTTTCTACAGTGAAGAAATAAAATTCGACAGCATCAACCTAATTGCAATGCCCCCGATCATACTGAAGTCAGGGAATGTTAACCTGAAAGAAGTTGATATTGCTGCATTTAAATCTACCATCGAATTCAAAAAGGGAACGATCGTCCTGAATGTTGAAAATAATCTTATCGCAAAGGGAAATAGCGTTCTTGACCTGCTGAAACAGATTCCCGGTGTACAGGTAGATGCCCAGAATAACGTTACTGTCAATGGCCGGAGCGGCGTTCGTTTTTTAATGGATGGCCGGCTTCAGCAAATGTCGGATGTGCAAATGGCTACTGTTTTAAGCGGCATGAGTGCAGAAACGATCACTTCCATCGAGCTCATTAAAAATCCCCCTGCAAAATATGATGCAGCCGGTACAGCCGGATTGATAAACATCGTTACAAAGAAAGCAAAGCTCAAAGGTTTTAATGGTAGCCTGGATCCATCGTTCAGCCAGGGAAAGGCCGGCCGATCTTATACGGCACTCACGTTGAACTTTAAGAACACCAAGTTCAGTGTATTCAGCAATTTAAGCTATGCCTACCTTCATTTTTATGATCTTTCAGAGCTGGACAGAACGCTCAGCACGACCGGCAATACTACCAGCTTCAATGCGAGCGGAGCTATTTCCAGCTTCGCGACGATCGCAAATTTTAATGGCGGCGTAGAATATGAGCTTAATCCGAAAACCATCATCGGATTATATTTTAACGATAACATTAATAATTCCAACGCTGTTCAAAAAGCCAGATCGGTTGTCCTTGAAGGAGATGCATTTAATTACCATTCATTTACCTACCGGTCGGATTATACACAAAAGTACAGCTCTCCAAATGTCAGCTTTAACATTCTTCACAAGATCGATACACTGGGATCGCAGATCCAGCTCTCTTCCGACTATTACGATATATCAGGTCATGAGAATAAATTTGTCGAGAATCACTTTTTCGATAACAGCAGCAATGAAATACTTTCCCCCACGCATTACGCAACGGATGCGAAAAATCTTTACAATATCTTTTATCAGAAGCTGGATTATACCAAAGTATGTAAAAAGGATTGGTCCATTGAAACCGGTTTGAAGGGAAACTTTATCGGCATCAACAGCGATGCACATTATGCGCTCCTGAATTCGGGCGGTGACACGACGCTTAAAAATAATTACTTATACAACGAGCAGGTATTGGCAGCTTATGCTACGATTTCAAAAACATACAAGAAGGTAAGTGCATCAATCGGCGTGAGGGCCGAACAGACGGATATAAATGGAAAGAATACAAGCGGGTTCAGGCTGAACAGGAGCTATCTGAATGCTTTTCCGAGTGGTTCGCTCGATTATAAATTAAATAACAAAAACAGCCTGAGCGGAGCATACAGCTACCGGATCGATCGTCCGGGCTTTAACCGGATGAACCCAACCCGGGTGTACAACGATGAATTGAATTATACTGTCGGAAACCCCACGATCAGGCCACAATACACACATGACATCACACTGAATTATAATTACAACAGCTTCATTACTGCGAGCATCGATTATTACCGGACCTTTGATTTCATGTACTGGTATACGTTTACACCCAGGAATTCGACAATAAATATCGATACGACATTCAATTTTCGTTTGCGGGACAATTATAGCTTTAGCCTGTATGTTCAGAAACAGATCAGGTGGGTCAATCTTCGGGCATATGGCGCATTTTACTACTACGATTTTAAGGGCGTTATTAATGGAGAAACAGCCGCCTCAGCGACCGGGCAGTGCTTCGTTTCCCTGGACGCAGAGTTCATGTTACCGAAGAAGTTCAAAATTCAGCTGAATACGTATTATGCTTCTCCTTTTTATGATGCCATACAGAAATATACACCTGTAAGTTCAGCGAGTGTGGTCATTAACCGTAGCTTTTTAAAGGACAAGCTGGATGTCTCCCTTGGTTTCTTTGATATATTTTATTCGGAGAACCAGTATATGTCCACGAAGCTGTCTGATCAGTATTTCTATTATGCTCAACAGGCGGATACGCGGCGAGTCCGGCTGAGCTTGAGCTATAAGTTCGGAAAGATGCAGATCGAACAGAAGCTGAAACATGAGGATGCAGATAGCAGGTTCGGAAAATAACCGTGCTGCGCGGAAAGATTACCTCATAATTTCAGGGAGCAGCGTGCGACTCCACCACGAATATTTTTGGCCCGGCGAGAAAAAAATCCGGGAACCACGATCGGACAACAACCTGTTTTTCTCACTCACTAAAACGTAATATCGTTCTGTTTTTGACGCGAAAATCGTTATTAATAATTCTGAGTTTTCAACAAAAATATCATCCAAAAATTGTAATTTTTCTAGTTATTTTTTCGCCTGTCAATATATATCTATTTGATTTATATTAACTTACAGCTAATGTCACAGACAGCAAAAAGTGTCCAAGGAAAAACAGATCCCACCGCCGAACTTTGAAAAATCAAGAAATGATTTTTCAAAAACATTTCCAAGTTAAAAAGTTTTAAATCCCTATTGATTTCAAATTATTATCGTCGTAGCTATGCTCCAGAATTTTGATTAGCGTAATTCGAAGAAAGGATAACCCCATTGTCCTTTCGAAATGCTTCAATGACCCTGAACTCCCAGAATCAGGTATCCTGAAGAAAAGTAATTCAGAAATTCCGGTATCCCAGAAGCCGCTTCTCTGAATCAATAGCTTAACAGACACTATTAATCTTATTGTTTGATTTCATTACTGAAGAATAAACGCTTCGCAGGAAATTTCATCCTGCTTGTGATCCTTTTCTCAGGATTTGGAATCGGCTATGCGCAAACAGACAGCTTATCGAAAATGGGCAAGCTCGGCAAGATCATAAATATTGATACGACAAGTGAGGGAAATCTTCAGCGCCCCTCATTAGATACTTCCTTGAGTTCTCTTCAGCTCAAAAGTCTGACCGACAGCTCGCTTTTCAAAACTGGATATGAACGGCTGATTCCGGAAAAACCGTCAGGAGTTATATCCGGCATACGGAAGGATACCACCATTTCTGCCACGGACCTTCTGAGAAGCAATTCAGACAAGATCATGAAACCGGGTTCCGACCTGTTATCAAAAGGAAAAAATATTCTGCCCGATTCGAACAGCTCACCGGAGCTAAAACAGCAGGTTATCGGAAATCTGAAAGCAATTCAACCGCGGGGTTACCTCTCCGCCGGATATCAATACGGTGTTCTGCCATTTGTTTCTTCTTCTCATTTTCCTTCCGGCGGTTTTCAATCCGAAGGGGATGTTTCACTACTCCTGGCCGGACTGCCAATAAAGGTCATGTATGATTACACAACCGTAAAGAATGTGATCGGACTAAATAATTATTTCCGGATCAGCTTCGACACGGAGCGGTATAAAGATCAGCTGAACAACAAGCTTGATCTCAAAAATAAGGTCTCGAAACAAGAGTTGACAAAAATGGAGCTCGATCAGCAGCCGCTCATGAAGAAAATAGAATATCTGAGGTTCCTTCAAAAAATGCCACAGGTTCAAAAGCCAGGCGCCACGGTTCCATCCGGTTCTATCGATACAACGGTGATCACAGGCGCCATTCCGGAATATTCCGCTCCCGCTTACTCCGCGTCGATCGATAGCAGCGAATACCTGAGAAAAAAGGACAGCATTGCAACCGAGCTCAACCGGTACCAAAAGCTTTACGACAGCACTGCAGGTGAAATCGCGGCGCTGAAGAAGCAGATCGGCCAAATAGAAAACTATCAAAATAATCCGCCGCAATTTTCAAATCCTTATTTAACGAAAGTGCAGCAAATACTCAGCGGGATCAGAAAATTCGAAATCGGCCTGTGCCATCCTTCCTATTCCACCTTTTTAGTGAACAGCATTCCCGTCCAGGGAATAAACCTCGAATACGCACAAAACAATAATTTCCTGGCATTCACTTACGGAACGACCATTAACAATCTGCTATTTAATACTTCTACCCTTCAATCCGCTATTGAAACAGGAAGAAACCTATACAACTACTTTGATTTCGGGAACCTTGACGGAGGCCGGAAGATCCTTTGTCTGAAAGGCGGCTTCGGCAGTAAAGAAAATACGCACCTCTATGCAGGTTTCCTTTTAGGGAAGGGCCGCGCCGACTATATGACACTTTTAAGCGGCGATCTGAGTCATCGTGATTACAGTAAAGAAAGTAATGCAGTGATAGAACTCGATGCAAGATATAAATTCTCAGAAAAGCTTTCAGCTGATCTTGTGGTTGGAAAATCCTCCCTCAAAAACCAGGACCTGAGCGGCGAACAGGTTTCACTTGCTCTCGAGGAGATCTTCTCAGCATACAGATCAAATGCTCTTCTTTTCCGGGTCAACGGCAGTATTTCCAAATCGAAAACAAAACTCATTTTCACTGCCCGCTATGTCGATCCGTACTTCAAGAGCTTCGGCATTGGATTTATGCGATCAGATAACTTCCGCTATGAGATCAAAGCGGAACAGCCGATCGGAAGGAGAATAAAATACACCATTGCTTACCGGAAAGAACAGGACAATCTGCTTCGCCTCTACAATTACCAGAATACGCTGCAAAGCATCAGCAACACGCTGAATCTGAAATTAAGCCGTCAGCTTAATATCCGGCTGATCTATACCCCGCTATTCAGAGAATTGAGAAGCGGAGAAACAATTGTCCGTGACAGGAACGATATTTCAACCGCGATCCTGTCATACAGCACCCGGCCGAAAAAGGTCACCGCTCAGTTCACTGCGCTTTACAGCAGGTACCTGATCACCGGCGATTCCCTGGACATCGATTTTGAGAACATCAGCTATTCACATCAGATCACGACAAGATCCGGATTCAAAACCGACTTAACCGTTTCCTGGTTTAAAAACAACCTGGCAGATAGCACAGGGAACGATACCTATTTGTCCGTCGCAGACCTCGGCTACCAGGGTAAAAAAGGAAATGCCCTGACGGTTGGAGGGAAGTGCGCAGTCAGATTAGACATGCTTCCTCAATATGGCTTTATTGTAAGGGGAAGGATCAAGCTTTGCAAAGGACTGTCCTGGGAAGCAGAAGCCGAAAAGATCCTGATCGGCGATTATTACAATACGCTGATGACCCCTGACATTGACAAATTTCCTTATTACATGAGTACAAAACTGATCTTAAATTTTTAACCATGAAAGCATTCAAAAAAAGTATCCTGGTCACTGCACTACTCCTGTATCTCATAACCGTCAGGGCACAGGTCAATGTCGTCAGCATTCAGCTGATGCCGTATAACGTGACACCAGAGGCAATGTTGTCGGCATCTGTTATGAACAACGGCGATGCTCAACAGGCAGAGATCGTATCAAGGCTTTATAACTTCAATAACGAGATCCTGCTTACAGTTCAATCGGCGCCATTTGTACTGAACAAAGGACTTAATTCGTCGCAGGACGGCTCACGGAAGGTTTCTGCTTTTAGCTATGGTTCCGGAAACCAGGTCGAATACCTGAGGACCAGCAAAGGACTTCCGACGGGCACTTTCAGGATCTGTGTAACGGTGATCACTTCCAAGGCCCAGGAGCCGCAAGATGAATTCTGCGATGAGATCGAGTCGGACTTCAATCAGTTCCTGTACCTGGTTTATCCGGCCGATAAAGACACGATCGACAGCAAATCGCCGCTGCTGAATTGGACGCACAGCGAGCCGTTCAGCGTACTCGCCCAGGGAGAATCATACCGGATGATCGTAACTGCGGTAAAGGAAAAGCAAAGCGCCGAAGAAGCGATCGCCGTGAACGAACCGCTAATGATGAAGAATTATCTGACAACGCATAATCTTCAATATCCATATGATGCTAAAGAGCTTGTTGAAGGCGGGCATTACGCCTGGCAGGTTCAGAAAACAGCGAATGGCGTAGTGACGAATAAGACGGAAGCATGGGAATTCTATGAGAGAAAGAAACCGGAAGAAATCGAGCTGAAGTATGTCGCGCTGAAATCTACCGTTGATGCTAATTTTTATATTACCACAGGAAAAATATATTTCAAATTCAGTGAAGAATATAATTCAAAAGGAGAAGTGCTGGCTCTGATCACTTCGGATGACGGAAAGAAGCTCCCCGTGACCATTCAAAAAGATCAGAAAGAGAGCACTTCCACAGGCAGCAATATCAAGAAGACCGGCGATAACCGCTTCATTCTCGACCTCGATAAAGATAAGATCAAACCCGGTTTTTATACCATGCAGATCATGAATGAAAAGAAAGAAGTGTATTACCTGAAATTCCATTTACTAAACTGATCATGATAAAAAAAGCGCTCAATACCACAGGTATTCTTTGTCTTATTGCTTTATCTCTTTGGATCTATCACAGCATGACAAGTTCAAAAGTGGTCTATGTGGATATTCCAAAAGTGTTCAACGCGTTTGAGATGAAAAAAGAATTCCAGGAAAAATTCAAAAAAACGGAGTCCGAACGTAAGAGGGTTCTCGACAGCCTTGAATTTGATCTTCAGCTCATGAGCAAGAAGCTCGGGACAAATTCAAAAGATCAGGAAATGATGCGGGTATTCGATGCAAAGCGCGGATATTATTTCAGACAAAAGAACGAAATGGAACAGGACAATGCTGCGCTTAGCAATCAATACGACAAGCAGATCCTCGGCCAGATGAGCCAGTACATTTCAGATTATGGAAAGCAAAATGGATTTGATCTTGTCCTGGGAGCGGACGGTAACGGAACATTGATGTATGCTGCAGAGAACATGGACGTTTCAAACGCCGTGGTTCAATTCATTAACGATAAATACAAAGGAAATGAATAAACTCATTATGATCTCATTTACAGGATTGGTCATCTCCGGCTGCGGACGGTCGATACAGGAACAACGCAGTAATATCGATCATACGGGATTACCGAACAGGAATACGCAGCTTGAACTGCCACAATATGCCGCATGGGTACAAAACGAAGAAAATGATCTTGTAAAGAATAAGACCATCAATGATGTCAATTACCAGGTCGCTTTTCTGCCTGTGGAATTTATGGCATATACAGAGCTGAAACATCAGGAATATACGGAGCAGCAGTTCAAAGAAACAAAAGCGCATTATGCCGGAATGAGCTATTTCAAATTGCGTATTGAAGTGAAGGATCATACCGGTGAGATCCTGAAATACGAGCTTTCCAGCGCACAGCAATATAACCAGCGGCTCGATTATATGGCTTTCCGGATGCAGAATGATCTTTGTATCGTGCAGGGAAAAGACACACTATATCCCGGTCTGTATCATTTTGAGCGTTCGTATGACCTGGCTCCGTTTGCAGATGTAATGCTTGCATTTGACAATCAGAAATTTCACCCGGAGGAAGAATTTACGATCGTATATAATGACCAGCTCTTCAACAAAGGATATCTGAAATATATCTATCACCAGAAACAACTTATTGATCTACCAAATATTCCAAACGCATGAGAAAAAGAACCAAACTGAAGATCCGGAACCTTTGCAAACGAAGCACTTCGCTCTTACTGGCATTCTCTGTATTGTTCGAGATCACGTTCCCGACACAAATGTGGGCGCTGACCGGAGGACCCAGCCAACCGGAAGTTCAGGCTTTTGAACCCATCGGAACATCTGACATGGTGGACGTGTTCAGCGGTGATTTCAATTATAACATTCCACTGCTGGACGTGGAAGGCTATCCCATTAACATCGCATACCATTCAGGGATCGGTATGGACCAGGAAGCAAGCTGGGTAGGACTGGGCTGGAACATTAATCCGGGGGTGATCAACCGAAACATGCGGGGCTTGCCGGATGATTTCTCCGGCGATGTGGTGACAAAAGAGACCAATATGAAGCCGAACATGACCTGGGGTGTGGGCTCAGACGTAAATCTGGAGCTGTATGGCTATGATCCCGGCTCCAGCGGAAGCGGAAGTATTGGTTTTTCGATGGGTTTCAGCTACAACAATTATAACGGACCATCCGTTTCGCAGGGAATCAATATCGCATTCAGCGCCAGCGGCTCCGGAGGAGGAACGCTGAATGCCGGCCTGGGACTGAATACGAGCAGCGACGACGGATTATCGATCCAGCCTTCTGTTGGATACAGCCAGAAAGTTGGAAACGAAGACAAACATGCTACAACCGGAAGCTTAGGTGCAACGGTGGGAACTTCTTTCAACTCCCGCGGAGGATTAAAGCAATTGAGTATCAATGCCAGCGCTTCGTTGACTTATCATAGTGCCGGTTCTAAAGTAGTAAATGGAAAAGCAGTGAAAGAAGAAGGACATAATACAACTGCATCCATGGGAAATATCGGCGCCGGAGGAACGTTCGATTTCGGCTCACCGACCTGGACACCTTACATTACCAATTCCATGAAGAACTATGCCTTTTTTGGAAAGTTTACATTGGGTGGTGAAATTATCGGGGTACATGGAAAATTCGGTTTCGACGGTTCCTTCTCAACACAAAAGCTTGCCCACAATTCGGTGAGCAGTCCGGCATTCGGCTACCTCTACTCCGAAAACGGACAATTGAATGACAATGCGCTGATGGATTTCAACCGTGAGAAAGATGGTCCCTATAATGAGAACATGGCCGGTTTACCGGTAACGAATTATACATTCGATACCTATGCCGTTTCCGGCCAGGGGATCGGCGGAAGCTACCGTCCGTTCAGAAGCGAAGTCGGATACGTATTTGATCCTGCAGGCTACACCACGAACGACGATGGAAATGTGACGGTGGAGCTCGGCATCGGTAATCTTTTTCATGTCGGATCCAACATCGCTGTTACCGATATCAGCGGAAGCTCCGGAAAATGGAAGAGCAATAATAATGCATTGCCGAAATGGCGCTTCAGCTCCAAAGGCAAAGGAAATGATTATGAGAATGTTTATTTCAAAGAAGCCAACGAAAAAACCGTCGATGACGATCCTGATTTTTATGCTGCAGCAGGATTCGACCTGCCAGTAGCGCCTTCTATCAACTTCAGCGATAAATATGAGCCGGTGCTTAATGGTTTCGGACCTGTGAAAAGAAAGAAACGTGCAAAACGCACACAGAATTTTTACTATCTGACAAAGGGAGAATATGCTGACTATGCGGTGAAGCCGGTGACGAACTCGTATTCGTATGCAACCGCACCTGCCCATCATATTGCGGAAGTTACAACGCTTGCTACGGATGGTTCACGCTACGTGTATGGACTTGCAGCATACAACACCACACAGAAGGAAGTTACTTTCTCGATCGGCAGCACCGATGCCATCACGCCATCAACAGCGATCACTTCCGATGCTGCATCGGAGGGACTGATCGCTTACATCCCCGGAGTTGACAACAGCACTTCTAATTCACGCGGTCTCGATAACTATTATTGCAAAACAACCACGCCTGGCTATGCTCATTCCTACCTGCTCACCTCAGTGCTTTCTACGGATTATATAGATGCTGATAATGTACGCGGACCGAGCGACGGAGATTACGGAAGCTACACACGTTTCGCGTATAAAAAAGTAAGCAATTATAAATGGCGTGTACCTTTCGATTCTCTAAAAGCTTCTTATACAGAAGGACTGAAGTCGGACCGGCAGGACGATAAAGCGAATTACATCTACGGGGAGAAGGAGCTATGGTATCTTGATTCAGTTGTTACCAAGAATTATGTTGCAGTATTCCATACCTCCTGTCGCCAGGATGGTGCCGGCGTGGAGGGAGAAGATGGCGGATACGATGCCGGAACATCTGCAAAAATGCTCCGCCTGGATAGCATCAGCTTGTATTCGAAAGCAGACCTGAGAGCAAACCCCGGCGCCGCTCAGCCGATCAAGCGTGTGCATTTCGAATACACCTATGATCTGTGCAAGGGAATTCCGAATGCCACAGCATCACTGGGAACATCCGGAAAGCTAACCCTGAAAAAGATCTACTTCACTTATCAGAATTCCAACAAAGGACGATTAAGTCCCTACATCTTCGATTACCATGAATCCAATTCAAGTGAGAACCCGGATTACAATCTGAAAGCATACGACCGATGGGGAAATTACAAACCGAACAATGCAACTACAATTGGCGTCGGCAACGCAACGGATATCGGGAATTTTATTTCAACATCCGATCTCGCTCCTTCAGATTATCCTTATGTAGAGCAAAATCAGCCGACCGCGGATGTTTACAGCTCCGCCTGGTCATTGAAAGAAATTCAACTGCCTTCCGGAGGTGTGATCAAACCGACGTATGAATCGGATGATTACGCCTATGTACAAGACAGGCAGGCGATGCAGATGTTCAAGGTGGTCAATACCGGCGACAATCCGGCCAGCGATTCAGCAGATGTAAGTAATGCATTAGTGAATTTTGATGCACTTTCCGGTTCAAACGTGAGCGATAAATTTTATTTCAAACTTCAGACGGATGCGAACGGAGCACTGATCACGGATATCAACAAATATATTTCCGGGATCACTAATCTCTATTTCCGATACCTGGTTCAGATCCGGGATATAGCAGGCGCCTACAATCACCTGGAATATGTATCCGGGTATGGCACCATCGACGCCGCAAACTGCGGGGCATCGGGAACTTTCGGCTGGATCGCATTCAATGATGTTAAGCTGGAAGAAAAGCGTTCCACACCCAACTATGTGAATCCGATCATTCGTACGGCAGTACAATATGCGAGATTGTATATGCCGAAGAAAGCTTATACGGCAGATCTATCGGGCACACTTGCCGAAGCGGCAGGAATTGAAAGTTCCGGCAGTCTCGGTGCATCCGCATTGGATGCATTGGTCAACTCCGGTTTTATTAAAAATATCAAAAACGCAATCGCAGGACCCAATTATTCTTTATATGACACTTACGATGTAGGACAAGAATTTGTCGCCGGAAAATCCTGGGTTCGCCTGATGAATCCCAACAATAAAAAACTGGGTGGCGGCATGCGCGTAAAGAAGATCGAGATGATCGATGAATGGGCGGCAATGACCGGTGGGGGAGCTTCGGTTACTTCCAGCTATGGACAGGAATACACTTATACCAATGATGACGGAACATCGTCGGGTGTTGCCTCATACGAGCCGCAGCTCGGAGGCGATGAAAATCCATTCCGCCAGCCGCTGCCGTATGATACCAAAAAGCTGATGGTTCCGAATGACAATTTTTACCAGGAAGAGCCTTTCGGTGAATCGTTCTTCCCCACTCCATCGGTCGGCTACAGTAAAGTGACCGTAAAAAACCTGCATCGCAGCTATGTTACCAGGCATGCTACGGGAAAAGTAGTCCACGAATTTTATACAGCGAAGGATTTTCCAACGATTACAACGCGCACTGACGTGAATCATGTGCGTGCAAAAGACAGTCCGTTCAGCATCCGTTCGCTTTTAAAGATCAACGTGAGAGATTATCTCACGGCGGCGCAGGGATTTGTTGTGGAAGTGAATGATATGCACGGCAAACCCAAATCGCAAAGCGTTTACCAGGAAGGCCAGCTGACGGCAATCTCCTCTGTTCAGTACAATTACAAAAAGACAAATTACAAAGGCAATTTCCGTTTGATCAATGATTGTACAACGGTGAAAAAAGATGGTTCTGTTGCAACAAATACGATCGGAGAATTTTTCGATATGGTGACAGACATCCGGGAAGACAAAACCATAACCAACAATATCTCCGTTGGGATCAACGTGGATGAAATGATGTTCGGTGTTTATCCGTTGGTCGTTCCTTCTGCCTGGCCCACTTTCGCAAAACAAAAAACACGTTTCCGCTCGGCAACCAGCACCAAGGTGATCCAGCGTTTCGGGATCCTGGAAGAAACGGTGGCACAAGATCTCGGCTCAGTGGTTTCTACAAAAAATATTGCTTATGACGCCGAGACCGGCGATGTGCTGCTGACGCAAACGACCACCAATTTTAATGACCAGGTTTATTCACTGAAATATCCCGCATGGTGGTATTATGAAAGCATGGGACCTGCTTACCAGAACATTGGCTTTGAATCAAACGGAATCAGTTTCAGCTCCGGTATTGCGGGCATCGGCAGCAGCACTGCTTATTTCAGGGAAGGAGATGAGCTGGCGCTGAATCATGGCGGTGTAAAAAGCGTCGGTTGGGTAACTGCTCTTTCAGCCACGACGATCACAGTAGTTGACAAAGCGGGTTCCGCAATTCCGAACGGAAGCTATACGGTGAAGGTGATCCGGTCCGGCAAGCGAAATACAATGACTGCCGACATGGCAACCATTACTACATTAACAAATCCGGTCAGCTCGGTACATACCAATATTTATGAAAATGTACTGCAGGCCGGGGCTGTTGAATTTTCCAATGTGAGGAAAACGCATTGCGATTGCATCGGCAATGACACGCTCCCTTACACCACCAATCCATATATTACCGGCACAAAAGGAAACTGGAGACCATTAAAATCCTACACTCACCTCACCGGCAGAAGCCAGAGTAATTACGATAACAACACAAATATCCGGAAGGATGGCGTATTTGTATCCTATACTCCTTATTACAAGCAAGCCGGAAGCGGATGGCAGATGGATCCGAAAGACTGGACCTATGTATCTGAAGTAACCGAGTTCAATCAGTTTGGAGAAGAGCTGGAAAACAAAGATGCACTCGCGCGGTATTCCTCCGCCACATTTGGTTATAACCAGTCTATGGCCCTGTCGGTTGCTGCGAACAGCCAATATAAAGAGCAAGGCTTTGACGGATTCGAAGATTACTCCTTCAATCCATGTGCGGATGATCATTTTAAATTCCAGTCGGTAACTCCGTCAACGACGACTTCGCACACAGGCAAATACAGCCTGAAGATATCACACGGCAGTCCGAAAACACTGACCAAGCTCATTAACCCGGATTGTACACCGGAAACGATCTGCAATATTGTATTGACGGAATCTACGGACGGAGATGTGAAAACAATAACGATCTCAGGAGCAACCGCACCGGTTTCAATTTCATGGGACATTATTTCAGGAGCGCCTACAATTGCGAATGGGACGGGCACTTTGCTGATCACAGGCAGCAATTACATTGTTGAGATCACCGTGACAGATGCGAATGGATGCACAACTACAAACACGATCACACAGGCGGGGGCCTAAAATAAACTGACATGAAAAAAATCACGACATACTTGTTTTTCCTCTGCACACTGATGGGAGGAATCTCAAAAGGACAGAATTTCAGCTATTCGATCCAGAAAGATTCCAGTATTTATTCTGATCTGGTGTCGCCGACCGTTCTGGTATCTGAACAGAGTTTAACCAACAGAAACTTTCATCTGCACCTGCCCTTTTCTTTTAATTTCTGCGGTACGGCAACCGACTCCGTCATAATTGAAACAAACGGATTTGTGGTCCTGGACAAGCAAAAACAGCTGGCCGTTGTTGCTTACAGCAATTTCAGGAGTCGGAAAGATACGAACGGGTTATATGTTGCTTCCATCGGTTACCAGGTGAGCGGAACAGCAGGAAGCAGGATATTGAAGATCCAATTCAGCAATTTTGCACAACATATTTCTTCGTCATCCGATTTCCTTAATTACCAGGTATGGCTTTATGAAGGAAGTAACAAAGCCGAGATCCATACGGGTGCCAACGCATCTTTTGGAAACCCTGTGATGATGGGGATCATCAACCGGAATATGGATAGCGATGACAAGGCCTACCTGCTCAGCGGCAATCCATCTTCACCATCCGGACAAATTGTAACCGGTGATTCTGAATTTGTATATATCAATGCCGCGCCCGCAGCAGGTGTCATTTACACCTTTACACCCACATTTTAAAATTCTATGCTCATGAGCTATAAAAATATTTTCCGGATTATCCTGCTCTGCCTGCTTGCGATGAATTCCTATGCCACCAAGCGGTACTGGCGGGGAACGGGAACCAACAAGAACTGGAACAACACGGCAAACTGGTCGGCCACATCGGGTGGCACTACCGGTGCGTCCGTACCGGGAGTAAACGATTCCGTATACTATGACAGCGGAGGAGATTCTATTTGTACGGTCAATGCTGCCGTAAGCATTAAATACCTGAATGTCGCAGGCAGCTATACAAAAACGATCAGCCAGGGTGCCAATGCTTTTACGGTTGGAACATCCGGAGCGGTGCTATCCGGAGGTACGTTTTCCGGCGGCTCTTCCACTATCACAATAAGCTCTTTTACTCTCAGCGGAACTGTTTTTACCAGCACATCGGGTTTGCTGAATATTTCAGGCACATATAGTTTTTCAGGCGGTACGTTTACACACAACAGCGGAGAAGTTAAGTTCAGCGGAACCACACAAAGTGTCACAGGCTCTACAACGTTCTATCATCTTACGATCACTGCAAGTACATTAACCATCACTGCGGGAACCATTCTGACCGTGAACAATCTTCTTGATCTGAACAATGCAGCCATCAACACCGGAGACATCTACGCGAAAGGTACCATCCAGGAAAACGGAACCAGCACCAGCGGAGGAGGAACCGGGACCATTACCATCAATGGCAGCGGGACCCAAACATTTTCCGGGCAAACATCCTATAGCCGGAGACAGCATGGCTGGGCACCGAATATTGTAATTAAAAAATCATCATCAGATACGTTGTATCTCAAAAACTGGATCACTGTAAAAGGAAACTGGATGGATTCCAGCGGGGTTCTTAATATCACCACTTACCCTTCGACGCTTTGCTTTCCTTCCGGAACTGCAAACACCATTTCCGGGAATGCTTCCGCTTCCAGGGATCCAAAAGTCGACAGCCTTCTGATAACAAATACCGGCGGCGCAAGCACTATGCTTACAGTTAACAGCGGAGATACCCTGTTTGTGGCGCACAGTATCATTAACCAGGGTGTAGCAGCAGTTTTTATGGATGGGATCTACAACCTGAAAGGAGATATTATTCAAGATAACCTCGGCAATGGAGGCACTTCAACAGGAGGAACCGGAACTATCTATATCGACTCTACCAGCACTGCAAATCAGACAATAGTCGGTGCATCTTCCATAGGACTGGGGCGGATATGCTCATTGAAAATCGACAAGAAAACAGGTTCCCTGACTTATAAGAACACCGTCAACATCGGTGGAGATTATATTCTCATCCGAGGTACGCCGGATGTCACCACTTATAATTCGACCGTGTGCTTTGCTTATTCCTCCGGTAGGACGATTTCCGGAAAGCCGGTTTTTAATAATCTATCTTTTTATGGCTCCAGCACCAGCTCCTCCAATACGTTGTCCGATACGGTGATCGTAAACGGAGAATTACGTTTTGAAGGGACCGCAGCGATCGTGATCAACACCGGGACCGTGAGGGTGAAAGGAGACATCAACATCACCAATACCGTTAACACCGCCGGCGGGGGAACAGGGTATCTTCATATCTGCAATACAGGTACCCAGAACTTTATCGGAAATGGAGTTGCCCAGACCTGCTACCTTTGCAATGTAAAAATCGATAAGCCTTCCGGGACATTAAACCTCAGCAGTTATATTTCCCTGGCAGGCACTTCCACCTGGAAATACATCCGGGGAATCGTGAATCCGGGCACCTCGGTATTCACTGTTGCCGGCGGTACAACGATCGATGCTGATGCGATGCATTTTTATGACTTCCGGGTACAGGCATCGAGCACAGCTGCATTAGCTTCCGACCTGCATGTAAACAATCTGCTTTACATTCAGGCCTCCAGAATATTTAACTGTAATTCACACAACGTGTATGTGGGTGGAGACTGGGATAATAATGGAACTTTTACAATCGGAACAGGTAAAGTAATTTTCAACGGAAGCGCATCACAGTACCTTCTTCATCCGACTACCGGCCAAACGCTGTATGATGCAGAAGTAAATAAATCATCCGGGAAATTATATCTCTATAATACCACACTCACCGTAAATCATGCGCTTACACTTACCAAAGGGATCATTGCCGGAAGCAGCACAAAGCAGGTAAACTTTATCGACAATGCTACTGTTTCGGGGGCATCGGATTCCAGCTATGTTCATGGTTTTGTAAAAAAAACCGGGAACGATGCTTTTACATTTCCGCTGGGAGATACGGTGCTATCCAGCGGAGCATATCATTTGCTGACGATGACCGCTCCCTCGTCGACCAGTGACGCATATACCGCAGTATACCGTGATTCGGTCCAGTACTCGGGTGACTCTTTGCAGGTAGACAGTCTTTCCGCAAAAAGTACTTGTGAACGCTGGATCCTGACCAGGAACGCCGGAAGCTCGACTGTAATTCCAACACTCGGCTGGAATTCCAACAGCTGCAACGTGGATGGATGTCACAGACTCCGGGTCACGGGATGGGATGGCGCAAGATGGAGATCGCTCGGTTATAATGGTATTACTACCAGCGGAAGCATGGGTACGGTTAAAGCCGCATCCGGGTATAGCACAACAACGCTGCCGCTGATCATAGCCTGGCCGATAAATCCAAGTCTTGCTCCGACCGTTACCGTCACCAGCGGCCGAACGATCTGCTCCGGAACCGGAACCAGTCTCACCGCATCCGGAGCCAGCACTTACTCCTGGGCGCCTTCCACAGGCTTAAGCGCAACCACCGGAGCAACTGTAACAGCTTCTCCGTCAGCTACGACAACTTACACCGTTACCGGAACCAACTCGATCGGTTGTACCGGCACAGCAACGGTGACGGTGACGGTAAACACCTCGCCCACCGTTTCTGCATCACCGGCCAGCTCGGTTATCGGGACCGGGGGCTCCGTTGCGCTCACCGCTTCGGGAGCTTCTACTTATACCTGGAACCCGACCACCAGCCTGAGCCCGACCACCGGCGCTTCGGTAACATCCACACCGGCTTCAGACATTACTTACACGGTGACAGGAACCGCTGCAAACGGATGTACAGGAACTGCAACCGCTTCGATAAAAGTTTCAACGATCTGCGTTACCGAAAGCATGATGTCCGGTGTTCTTTGCATTCAATCGCCGGTAATACTTTCCGCATCGGGAGATAAAGGCTGTACACAACCACTGAACCTTGATTTTGGCGACGGCTATGATGTAGACGACACCGTGAGCGATACACATGCTGTTTCGGTCAGCCATCTTTTTTCCGCTGTAGGAAATTATGTGCTCACCATTAAGATCTATGACACGGATGGGTATTTACTGCGAACCGACACCAGCCACATCACCCTACAATCCTGCGCTGCAGAGTGTGACGATTGCATTCCCTCCTTCGCTCCTGTTCCTGCAAAGAAATATGAGCTGAGCGCATGGGCAAAACAAAGCGGAGCATCCGACACAGTTACGATCTATACTACACCAAAGATAACCGTCTCTTCAGCCTATGGAGGATACTCCGTTTCATTCACGCCAAGCGGACCGATCATCGACGGATGGCAAAAGATAGATGGGGAATTCACACTACCGGGACTGGCGACAAATATCAATATCAAGCTGGAAAGCACGTCCGGAGACACTTACTTCGATGATATCCGCGTGTTTCCTTTCGACGGCTCGATGAAATCCTATGTGTATGACCCTGTCAGCATGCGACTCGTCGCTGAGCTTGATGAACGAAATTATGCCACCTTCTATGAGTATGATGAAGAAGGAAAACTGGTCCGTGTGAAAAAAGAAACAGAACGGGGAATCATGACCATTAAGGAGAACAGGAATAATACGAGTAAGTAGGGATCAGGTGACTGGGTGATCAGGTGACTGGGTGATTAGATGACTGGGTGATTAGGTGACTGGGTGATTAGGTGACTGGGTGATTAGGTAATTAAGTGATTAAGTAAAAGAAGATGAAACAAAGATCTTATACAAAAATAATAGCCGGCATGCTGCTGTTTATTTCCGTTCAGCGATTGTCCGGAAATACCACATGGGAAAGCTGCAGCAAAGCAGAGATTTCAGTCGCGTATGAAAAAGCCATTCAATGGTTTTCGGGAAACAGCTCCTGCAGCGTTTCACTGAACTATGCATCGTTCATGAATTATACGACGCTTATACCTTCTGATGAGTCCAGCGGGTTTTACAGGAAAAGCAAAACAAATTTTCATGTGAATTCAGTCGGCATCAGAACGCTTTGTAACGGGCAATATTGTCTTGTTGCAGATACTGCGAACCAGATCATTGTGCTGAAAAATAAAACGGAACAAACATCACCCATCGGCTCAAAGGATCTCGACAACCTGCTGAGCCATGTGCAGGCAATGAAAAAGATGGATCTGAAGAACGGAATTACCGCTTACCGCCTTGAATTCAAACCGAATGATATTTATACAGCATTTGAATTCAGAACGAACAGCTCGGGAACATTTGATCGCATCACTTATTACTACAGCAAAGAAGCAAAAGAAGACGAGGATGATGAAAAATCACCCAAAGGAAAGCCCAGAATGGAGATCAGCTTCAGCAATTATGCAACCAATGTAAAATTCAGTGAGGGAGAATTCTCGACCGCAGCATACGTGAAAGAGAATGGCAGAAAGATCCTGCTGAATGAACATTACAAAAATTTCGAGCTGAAAGATTACCGCGTTCAGCCTGCCAATTAAAAAAGGAAACAAATTATTGATTTAAGTCATCAGAAAATGAGGAAACTGATCAAAACCATCACAACGACAGCCGTCATACTGTGCGCTGTAACAACGGTAAATGCCGGACAGATCCAGCCGATCACCGGCATCCTGCAGACAGCGGGAATGACGACGGTACATACCGGCGATTCGGTTGTGATCTCCCAGTCACTGCCAACCAGCGGGATTGCCGACTATGACGTGATCAACACGATATCATTGAATTTCGATAACACAAGCACCCACTATTTTACCAGCCGTGATTCGGTAACAGTGAATGTCAGCATCTACCGCTGGAACTCTTCCGGGGCTGCAATGGGAACTGTGACAACTGACCTGAAAGTAAGCACGGATCCGCGTTACAACCGCCAGTCGGCAGATAAAGCAATTTACAAGCTGCTGAGCGGCTACCGCATCCGCACTGTGATCAATTCTATTTCCGAGAACGGAAGCACGATCACTGCGCTCCCGGCTTATGTATACATCGAAGAAGAGATCGACATGCGGCGCTACTACCAGTACACGGGAACAGCACCGACGATCTCCTGCCGCGATACCCTTGATACGGATTGCGATGCAGATGAGATCATCGATGAGCTGAAGATCAACTGGAGCACGGTGACCGGTGCTGAAGAATACCAGCTGGAATGGACCTTTGTGAACAATTATGGCTATACGGATTCAACATCATCGCTTCCGCAGACGGCGCTGTATGCCGACTTCAAAAACAATTCAACACGGATCACCACCGCATTCAATACTTATCGCATCACAAATGCATTTGAACGCGGTTACATTGCATTCCGTGTAAGAGCGGTAGGACGGGATTACCTGCACCCGGATAAATATGTATACGGCGACTGGACATCGGGTGATCATGTAACGGTAAACAGCATTGGCTCATCTGCAAAATATTATAACTGGAGGGAGCATGAACGCAGCAAGAACTGGCAATACTCGGCAACATTTGCAGAAGAAGGAAAAAAGAAGGAGGTCATCAGCTACTTTGACGGAAGTCTGCACAACCGACAGTCCGTAACGAAAGTAAACTCCGACAAAAATGCGATCGTTGGTGAAACGATCTATGATTACCAGGGCCGTCCGGCGATCAATGTCCTTCCCACGCCGGTTGATTTTTCCAGCTGCGGCGATCCCTTCACTTCCGAACCTGCATTGAAATATTATAAGGAATACAATACGAATACGCTCGGGCATGCTTATTCGAAAACCGACTTTGACAAAGATACCCTCGGAAGCTGCAGCACACTAACCGCTCCGATGGACACACTTACCGGCTCCTCGCTTTACTATTCGCCGAACAACCCGAACAAGGACGGTGCGCAGGCTTTTGTGCCCGATGCACAGCGTTATCCGTATTCGCAGGTGGAATATACTCCCGACAATACCGGGAGGATCCGTGCACAATCAGGAGTAGGTCCGCGTTTCCAGCTGGGAAGCACACATGAAACGAAATATTTCTATTCCTCTCCCAACCAGGTGCAGCTGGATCGGCTGTTCGGATCTGAGGCCGGTGATGCCCATCACTATAAAAAGAACATGGTGGTGGATGCGAATGGACAGGTGAGCATCAGCTATCTGAACCAGGAAGGGAAAACAATTGCGACATCGCTGGCGGGAAATGCACCGACAGATTCTTCCCATGTGATCTTCATGGATTCCGTTGCAAGTGCGGTCGGTGCCGCCGTTCCGTTTACCATCGATGCGTTTGAAAAAGATGCAACGGGTGTGAGCAGCTCCAATACAATTACCCCGATGGAAGATGGGATCGAGTTCAGCACACAGCTTTCCGTAAGCTATAACAGCACGTATACTTTTAACTATGACCTGGACATCGACACACTTGCGGATCCTTGTCTGCGTGAAACTTTCTGCATGAGCTGCATTTACGACCTGGACCTGAGGGTGACGGATGAATGCGGAGCTGCGGTGACGCCGGGTGGTATGGGAGAAAGCAATGCCGTAATGAAGCGGCTGGGACACCTGGATGAAGACGGTCATTTTACAATGGCATGCGGCAGTCCGGCCGGCACCACTGACGACGAAACAATTACGGTAAATCTCACACCCGGTGTGTACACGGTGAGCAAGATCCTCAGCATCAACAAAGATGCACGTGACTTTTATGCAGCCGCTTATCTCGATTCTACCTATAACTCCTGCATCAAAACACCGCACCGTTTTATTGCCGATGCGCTCGCGGCGATCGATACGACGGCTTGCTATACTTCCTGTGCGGAATGTGCCGCAGCTTTGGGAACGAAAGATGATTTCGTTGCAGCGGGCAGAGGAACGGAGGTCCAGTATGATTTCCTGCTGGAGCAGTGTATGGAGCCTTGCAGGGACAGGACACTTTGCGAGAATACGTATGAAATGATGCTGGAGGACATGACGCCGGGCGGACAATATGCAAAATTCAATGCGGCGACGGGAAGTGCAGCGGGGATCGATGTATCGATCCTTAATACATCGAATAATTTACCGGCGCGCTCCGCTACCGGGGGAACAGCCGGAAACTGGCATCACCCGATGCTCATACTCGGCGGACATACCTATGCGCAATATCTCGACGACAATGGCGAACGTGCTAAGATCATGGTATCGCGTGCTGCTACCGGCAGCGGATGGAGCCCGGAAGTACTCGATACAACTCTTATCGCAACCGATGCGGCGGGCGACCGTTACATCTACCCGGAAAACCTCCTGTATGAAAATGATTTCATTGCAAACTGGAACGAGTATTTTGCACATTCGCTGGTGATCTATCACCCGGAGTTCGCATACTATATTGCCTGCAAGGACCAGAGCCGGATCATGAGCGGCGACAGCATCAGTACGGAAACATTCGATAGTGTGCTGATCGCCACAACAACATTTGCAGATGCCGTGACGAAAGGATTCATCAAGTCCAATTATGCGTCGGTGGTGGATCATAACGACCGCGTGACCGACTGGTTCACACATTCCGGTACGCATGCATACGATCCGTTCTTTTCCAACCCATCTGCATTCAATGATTTTTACGGACCATTTGCTTCCACCTATACAACCAGTGTACATTATCATCCTTACCTGCAAAGCGCAAGTGTAAGTGAGATGAGCAGCAGGATCACGAATTATCTTCCGGCCGGTGCAAGTACCTATACCATGTATGAAGCGGCTGCAATGGCGGCTGTATGCGGACAAACGTACACAGGCGCCGGGATCACATCTCCTCCCTGCATGAATTTCGGTGATACCGTTTATACCAGCGTGACGCTCAATTATGCACATCTCAATGACAGCATCCTGAACCTCGAATGGCAGAACCTGAAAAATTATTATATCGCTGAAAAGCGCATGCTCGAGTATAACCGCATGAACTATTTTGCATTGCACCTCGCCGATTCCCCGGATCCTTCTATGCCCAGCCCGCTTATCCTTGGCGGCTGTAATGCCTGCATCGGCAACAGCTCATTTAATCCATACGTTTCCGGCTTTCTGCCATATTATCCGATGCCAACATTTTTCGCACCCGCGTATCATCCATGGCAGCCTTGTTCGTTCACGAATTTTTCGCGGTTCACGAACAACTCAAAGCGTTTCATCAATCCTGCGAATACCGGCCTGAACCTTTCAGATGTACCTTACCAGGTGTACCAGCAAACCGGGCAATGCCCGATGACTTTTGAGCTGGGTAATTTCCTGAATGCGATGACGCTCACCGGCAACCTGCACGCGTCCACGAGCCGTTTCATGTCGACCGTTCCATCGTTCGGACCGGATCTGTACAATGCGATCACGGCGAGCGGCTCTTCTTATGTCGATTACAAATGGCACGATACCATCATCGGCAGTGTGCTGAGCGCAAGGATGCTGAACGGAGCAAGCAATGCCTGTACGATCCAGCTGAATATTACGGGAACATCCATTTCCTCCTTCAACGATATCGTCGGCTTGCAGAACCTGACGTACGACAATACCGTTAGCGGCACTGATCATTTTAAGGTATGGGCGACCTACCTTGTGGGCGGCGGCCCTTCCATTAACAATGTGCAGATCACCGGAAGCAGCTGCTTCAAGCTGCACGGCTGTGAATTCGAACCTACCTGTCATCCGAACCAGCTCGCAACGGATTTTATGAATCTTCACAATGTGATGAGGGCCAACGGACATGAAGTAAGCACCGCCTACAGCATGAGCTGGGATACGCTGATCTCACCGGCATTGACGCCGACGATCAAAACGACGCTCGGCACACCGAACAGCAAGCTGATCTGGAAATATGTGGCACCCGATCATGTGCAGATCTATGACAGCACCAACACATCTACCAAGCTTGTATTTACATTCCTGTCCTTCAGTCCGTCATCGGCGATGTCGTCGACTGCAGCATTCGCAAATATCCGCAGTAATTACAATAACCTCTTCAAGATGGATGCGCTGGATACGCTGGGCAATGTGATCGCGCTGGTAGAAGGAAAAGCGGAGAAGCTCATTGGCGCAGACACGGTAGAGCTGAGCATGGGAGAATGCGGACTGCCGCCAAATGCCGAATGCAGCTCAACGGAACACATGGTAAGAAAAGATCTTGAGCTGCTGCTGGGTGAAGTGCTCACGGTGAAGCCATTCAATGGAAATGTGAACCTGTTCGCCTTCCCCGGATTTACTTCCCTGCTGAAAACATATTTTAATGATACGCTCACCATGACGACGGGAACGTATGTGAAGGATACGGCGACGCTCACAAGCTATGACACGCTCACGATCAACACACACAATTCCTGCAATTTTGAGCTGTACCGGAACATCCATGATTCTGCGGCGCATGCGATCAATTTCGGGAACCTGGTTTCCGTGAGCAATCTCACCGGTATTGCGCCGATGGACGAAACGGGAGCGTTCCACGATTTTTATTTCCTGGGAACATTTGTAAAAGGCGACAGCACGTATACCGATACGGTGAGAGGAACTTCCTGCCTGCCGTTGAGAAACTGCGGTCTGTGCTCTCCTTCCGTTTCCATCGAATCCGCGGATGCGCAGGTCTGCACCAAATACCTCCTTTCCAGTTTTTACGCCGGCTATACTAAGGTGGTGGATTCCATCTCTTATTTCAACAGCTCGTATTATGCGGGCACCAAAGGGGTGACGGTCGCGATCCCCAGCATCGGCTCGTACATGCATCAAAACTTCCTTTCTGCCACCTGTTATGATTATTACATCGACTCGCTCATGATCCGTGCGCATGCTACCGATACGCTGCGGAGCTTCCCCGGGAACCCGTGTGTGCCATCGATAGCGGCCGAATGTGATTCCTTGTATGAGGAGTATGTGAATACTGTATACGATTATAATACATACGCGGGCGGTGCCGGCTACCCGGATGTACCGAGGATCTATGCGCCGCAGTGCTTCAATAAATATTTCTGTACCTGTGCGGGAGCATTCATCGGAGGATTGAGATCCATTATAAATGGCTATCCGCTTACGTCGGCAAATACTGATCTGCTGGACATCAGCAAATCCTGTGCGCCTACATCGGTTGCCTGCTCACAGCCGGATACCACTTTATTTGAATTTCCACCGGTTCCCTACAGTCCGAATTTATGTGTGCTGCAGATGATCGCGGCTGCGACACAAAATGCGCTGAATGAATACAACATTTATGCGGACAGTGTGACCACCGATTTTATCAGCAGGTATAATCAGCATTGCCTGCATCCGCTGGAGAACCTTTATTATAATTATACCGATAAGGAATATCATTTCACACTGTATTATTATGACCAGGCGGGAAACCTTGTGAAAACAGTTCCGCCGGAGGGAGTGGATTTCCTGAACATCAATTCCGATACTTCAAGACTGGAGATCCAGGTGAAGCAGGACCGGCTGAATAATACGCATACAGTGTTCACCTCGCACCGGATGGCGACCACGTATGAATATAACAGCTTGAATCAATTGGTGCGGCAGGACATGCCGGATCATGAAAAGATGGACATCTGCGAAAGCACGGCGCCGAACGGGCTGGACAATGACCTGCAGATCACGAGTGTTCAGTTTGTGACAAGCAACAAAGGCTACCTGACCGGTTTTGTGCACCGCGTGATCGGGGGAACTACGCTGCAGCGCGGGTATGTGTATACGACGAATGATGCGGGACAAAACTGGACACGCGTAAAAGGAGTTGCGGCGGGCGATCTGCAGAAAGTGCGGATGGTGAGCAGCAGTGTGGGCTATGCCGCTTCCGACTATGGAATGATTTTCAAAACGCTGGACAACGGCTTCAGCTGGGATGCGATCACAACTTTATACAATGCATCGCCGCAATATTTCGGAACGATCAATGACCTTGCTTTCGCTTCCGCGACAACAGGTTGGATCGGAGGAACCGGAGTTGCATACAAAACTACTGACGGAGGATTGACGTATTCTGCATCAACTGATTTCACTTCGAACGACACCATCACGGGAATTACTTATGACGGAACGAATTATTATGCGTCCGTGCGGAATGGAAGCGGGAAGACGTATTACAACAGCTCCGGTACCACCTGGACGCAGCTCACGAATTACGCGGCAAATGATCTGAAAAAAATCCAATATACCGGTAACGACACAGCTTATGCAGTAGGTTATGATGGAACATTGCTACGCTCCAATTCGGCCAACAGTGTGTGGACGCTGGTTGCAACCGGTTCACCATATAAGTTCTCCGATGTGTTCTTTAAGAACGGAAGCATGGGAGTAGCGCTGGTGGATAGCATTGCCGGCGTTGGAAAAATTTACAAGACGCTGGACGGCGGTGCGAGCTGGGAGCAGCTGAGCGATCCCGGAAAATATTATGTATCGCTGCAGGCGTACGATCCGGCAAATGGAAAAGTGATCGCGGCAGGAAGCCGGGGACTTGTTTCGAAAGTGCTGATGAGCACCGCGCCGTTTGGAATGAGCGATGTTACGAGGAACATGGCAGGGATCACCGATACGATGAGGTATGCCCAGGCGATCAGTGTATCGGGGAAATTACCATCGCTCCTGGTGGGAAAACCTTCCACCGTATATTATACCAATGATGCACAAGGTGAAGACTGGACGGCGCTGACGACGACGGTGACCGGCGGCTTCAAAAAAGCGCTGATCTCGGTGGGAATGGGGGCATCACCGGTTACGAAGGGGATCATGCTTGGCAATGACGGAGTGCTTTATAAATTTTACAGGGTGTACAATTCAACACCGAGCATTGCAAGCATTTCGGCGAGCGGCAGTCCGTATTTTACGGATATCACCAGCAGCAATACCACCAATGCGGCTTTGTTCTATGCATACGACACCGTTAATAAAGAGCTGTATTCGATCTCGTATAGCGGCAGCACACCTTCTGCAACACTGATCACCGGTGCGGTGACGCAGCACATCAACAGCATCAGCCTGAGCAACAGCACCAGTGAAATGCTGATGGCAGGAAAAGACGGAGCAATTTCTTATACGAATATTTCCGGCTCGGTAACCTGGAACACCTATACCAATGCGGTAGTTCCATTACCGCTGAATGACATCGAGGAGAATGCTTCAGGAATTGTGACAGCAGTGGGTGATGACGGAACGGAATGGTACAGTGCAAATTCCGGAGCGAACTGGTCGCTGGCGGTGAATAATACCTCCACGAATATCCATGCGATCAAGCTCGACAGCAGCGACAAAGGACTCATTGCGGGAAGCAGCGGGAACCTGTTCAGGGTCAGCAGTGCCATGTCAGTAGCTCCAGCGCTGACGGCGATCTCCAGCGGGCTGACCGATGATTTTTATGATGTAGGGTTACAGAATTCCGGTACAAAATCATTTGCAGTGAGCTCTTCCGGAAAATGCGTGTACATGAGCAATTACACGACGGCCACCAGCGGAACGGTGCACATTGCGGTGAATCCGAATGGTGCATTGAGAGGATTGGCGTTCCAGTCGACCGGGGGCGTTGCTGTTGCGGTCGGAGATAAAGCCGATGTGATGCTGTTCTCCGGAGGCTCCGGCATTACGATCAATGAAGTTTATACAAGGGCGCTGCGGAATGCCAGCTTTGCGGATAATAACAATGGCTATGCGGCGGATAGCGGTTATGTGATCCGTCATACCGCAAATGGAGGAAACACCTGGGAGGTTGTATTACCGGATAATACATTGCCGGTAACAGCCAAAATATATGCAGCGGCAGTAAACAGAGCGATCCTGATCGGCGACAATGAATATGCGGCGCCGGTGACGAACGAGAGCGTTGGAAGTGCCGTGAGTGTAAGCGGCGGTGTGAGCTCCGATTTCCGCGACATTGCATTCAATGCGAATGGCTATGGAGTGATCGTGGGTACCAACGGCTGGGCAGCCCGCGTAACAGCGGCGTGTGATACGGTGGTGGGAATTTCACAGGCCAGCAGTGTCGATTTTAATGCAGTGCATGTATTTGCAAACATGAACAACGTATCCGGCACCAAACATTTCATAGCAGCAGGAACCGGCGGAAAGATCTATTACTACAAAGCGGGAGTGGGTTTTACCTCACAGCATGGATACAGCGGATATGCAGGAACAGAAGTATTCAGGGATATTTATTTCCATGATGACCGGACAGGATATGTGGCAGGCGATGCAGGAAAAGCGTACAAATGCAGCCTGGTGACCAATGCCGGAGAAGCGGGTTCAGAGCTGCTGAGCGCCAATGCGGCGATCTGGTCGGATCTGTGTCCGCTGGCCATCTACCAGGGAAGAACCTCGGCGGATGTAGATTTCAAAACGCTGGCATTTTCAACAAGAGACAATGGCGTGCTGGCAGGAAGCTATGCATCGGCGGGGAACCACAGGCATATTGTGGTGTTGAATGATGAAAGCGGTTTGTATAGTACGAGGTTCTGGTATGACAAATTGGGAAGAATGGTTGTGAGCCAGAATACGAAGCAATTCAACAGGTCACCGAAAAGCTTCAGCTATACTTTATACGATGCGTTGGGAAGGATCAAAGAAGTAGGAGAAAAATATGAAAATACAACAGTAACAAAGCAGCCAAGTATTTTCGGAACAACGATCAATGGCTTTTTGAACCTAAAAGCAATTGATGATACCAAATTGCTGAGCTGGGTGAATGATACAACGGGGAAACGGAAGGAAGTGACGAGCACCTATTATGATGAGCAATTGATCCTACCGACATCGTATGCGAATCAGAGCAATTTGAGAAAACGAGTAGCGACCGTTACATACGAAGATAAATTTGATGATGACAGCCTGACCTACCAGCATGCGACGCATTATACGTATGATATACATGGAAATGTAAGCACACTGTGGCAGGAGAATAAGAAGCTGTATGATACGGCGCAGGCATTATCCTCCGTTCTCACTCGTCAGCGATACAAGCGCATCAATTACGATTATGACCTGATCTCAGGTAAGGTGAATAAAGTGACGTACCAGCCCGATTCAGTGGATCAGTTCATTCACAGGTATACGTATGATGCCGATAACAGAATTACAATGGCCGAGACCAGTGCCGACGACATTGTTTACGACCTGGATGCAAAGTATTTTTATTATGCACATGGACCATTGGCGAGGGTTGAGTACGGAACAAACACTGTTCAGGGAATTGACTATGCTTATACATTGCAGGGCTGGATCAAAGGTGTGAACTCAAACAGCTTAGATTCAACAAGGGATATGGGCAATGATAACTATGTATCGCTGGGTGGAAATCCGAATGCAAATTTTGCGAATGATGCCTGTGGTTATACCTTGAACTATTACAGCGGAGATTATAAAGCAATTGACAGAAGCAAATGGACGGCAGTCGCGAACCGGTTTGAATCCTCCACTGCATCAAGTGAGATGATGACCCATACGCACGATCTTTTCAATGGAAATATCAAAGCCATGGCAACAAGCATTGTGGCGATTGATACTACGGCAGGGGGACTGGCAAATGACCAGGATGTATATCCATTGAGCAATGCCTATCATTACGACCAGCTGAACAGGCTGACAAGATCGCTTGCATTCGATAAAATTAATCTTGCAACCAATGTGTGGAATTCGAGCGGCTCGACAGCAAACATGTACAGGAACGTTTTCGCTTATGATGCCAACGGAAATATTTTACAGCAGGTGAGGTATGATGATGCGGGAGCTGTATTTGATAGCTTGAATTATAACTACAAGCGAAACTTAACGACAGGAAAACTGATGCAGAACCGTTTGTATCATGTGAATGATCCTGTTTCATCCGGAACAAAGAGCGATGATATCGATGACCAGGGAACATTCAATGCGAATTTGAACAACATCAATATTAATAACAACTATAATTACGATGAGATCGGGAACATGGCAAAGGACTCCACCGAGGAGATCGATTCCATTGGCTGGACAGTTTACGGCAAAATACGAGACATCATCAGAAAAGGCGGAAGTTCAAAAGATAATCTCCATTTTGATTATGATGCAAGCGGGAACAGGATCTCAAAACGAGTAATGAATGCAAGCAATGTCTGGAAATACACCACTTATTACGTAAGAGATGCACAAGGTAATGTAATGAGCACCTACGATCAGCGTGTTGTAAGCATGGCCATGAGCTTCAAATTAAAAGAACAAGATATTTTTGGAAGTTCCAGAATTGGATTAAATTTACCGGAGAAAGAGATCATTGGCGCAGTGGTTTCTTCAACAACGTTCTTTCACACATTAGGGAAAAGACAATATGAGCTGGGTAACCACCTTGGGAACGTATTAACAACAATCAGCGATAGAAAAGTAGCGGTTGATGCGAATACTGATGGAACTACGGACTATTATTTGGCGGATATTGCAAACAATACTGACTATTATCCGTTTGGAGCTGAGATGAAATCAAGGCAGTACGTTAAATTTAGTAATTATCGGTATGGCTTCAACGGTCAAGAGAAAGACTTCGAGATTAAAGGGGATGGAAATAGTTTAGATTATGGGGAACGGATCTACGATCCTCGCCTAGCTAAGTTCCTTTCAATAGATCCTTTATCTAAAGATTACCCTTTTCTGACTCCTTATCAGTTCGCTAGCAATTCTCCGATAGCGGGAATAGACATTGACGGTCTAGAATTTTATTATGCGGCTAATGGAAGTCTCATAGGCCAGATCGGCGATAATACACAGGTGCGCGTCGTCGACCAAAATGATGTGAAAGCTGTAAAAGGCTGGATTATATGGGCGAATAGAACTGACAATGCAGATTATAAAGCTAAAGCGGAAAACCAAGCAAATCAGTTCAGCACTGCATTAGGGGTCACACAGGAGCAACTAATTGCGTTTGCTTCAGTGGTCGATAATGAATCTGGCGGTAGCAAAGAGGAATCTTATGCGATTGCTAACGTAACAATGAACTTCCTAGATGAAGGTGGTTCATCTCAACTTCAAACGTTAGAAGATGTTACGATGTATGATAATACTTTTGCTCAGGGCGCAGACAAGGACTACTATGCTAAATTCAAAGAGAAAAAATGGTGGGATCAAAACAAGAAGTACGGCGTTGGCGCCGCCATCAATGCTATTGGTTTTAGTAAGGGACTGAAGACATTCTCAGATTACTCCAATGGTGCGGACTCGTGGGATGGAAAGGATTTAGTCTCAACTAAATTTAATAATGCCCATCGAGGTTATAAGTGGAGTCTGGAATCTAAGACGATCACTGAGCAATATAGAAAAGAAAATAACGGGGGCGTCAAAACAAGTCTTTGGACGTATAAGAAAACTGGTTATCAAATTGAAGCGACTAAAATCATTGGTAAGACTTTATTTACTAACTTGCAAGGCGGAAGGGGTGAGAAAAAACAAAGTACCGTTAAATTTAAATAATCATTTTGCCATGAGAAAAAGACAGTTTTTTGCGTTCTCTGTTGGAGCTATATTAATTTGGGGGTGTTCACAACAGGATAAAAAGGAGATGCCAGCCACTGACGTTAAGGCAGAATCCATAGCGATTAAGAAGAAAAGTAGTTTTGACCTTGAATTTAAAAGCTGGCTGAAGGATACATTACCTGATTTGGCCATCTGGAAGGATAAGTCAGAAAACGGTATATTGAAAAAGCTAATTACCGTTGGGAATGATTCACTTTCATTGACCGTAGATATCGATTATCGCAGCAAAGTTAACTCTGCAAGCAACCAGGAAATAAAGAATATGATTGATTTGCTTGGAGAATATCAAGAGACTCCAAAGTCAGGAACTATTTCTTTTCACTACCAGCACTATTTCTATCCAGCCAGTGTTGAGCAGCTTCGTCATGATTATTCATATGAGATTGACAGCATCGAAGTCGCCTCTTCGGAAGCATCAAAATTACGGTATGGCTTCATTAGAGGGCGATTAAACAGAAAGGAAATAGTGACAATTTCAAAAGATGGAAAGGAACAGACCAAAAATATTGATTTCATCTGGGAAGGTGACAAGTTAGTTAAGAAACCTGTAAGTAAGTAGTTTGGTGAATTTCAAGATGCGAATTGAATGAATTTTGATTGATTAGAAAAAAAGGCCGGTTAATACCGGCCTTTTTTTCTAATCGTATTAAATACCTTACCTATTTTGCGAGTATCTGCTTCTGCTTTCGATGTTTCCCTAGCTTTAACCATTCAAACACTTTCTCAGCAGACACGCTATCCTCGATAAACACCGAATATCCATCCCGCCATCCTTCAATTCTTATTTTTCGTTTCCCAAAGATTCCCTGTATAATTTGCTTTCCAGATTGCTTGTTACAGTGGATGCCTACCTTAAAGCAGTCTTTTAAGATATAGATTGTAATTATATCTGTTCCTTTATAATTACATCTGAGAGTTCCAAATCGCTTTCGTACCGGCTCTCCATATCTCCCTTCTTTAAGACATAAACGAATAGCTTTTTTAACAAACTTAGGTCGATCCTCCTTAATTATCGTTTCCCAGTCCTTCTCTGAATACTTTGGTTTAACGATTTTAGTTTCAAAGAGTGATTTAATTACGTGCTCTGATACCCGGATGGCTTCACGTATGGTGATCTGAAAGAACTCTTTGCTCTTGCTTTTGCGATACTCCCTGAGTATATAATGAATTGCGTCCTCAGCTATTTCAATACAAGGAGCTTCTTTTAACCACACAGCTTTAAAATCATCAGGCACTCCTGTTGCTCTTGATAATCCACCCATCCGGCTATCGACATCGATGGTGAAGCCAATCTTTATAACATAGGGCATTTCCTTGTTGGTGGCAATGTAAATGAACCCCGGCGTATATTTTTTCTTCGGCATCCACAAATTTAATGAGAAAAGAGAACAAATACTTTGCTTTTCACAATGAAATTCTCTGACATATCCGGACATAAAGTCCAGGATTAGCCGAATTCTGCTAAAATATTTAGCATTCCCCTAAAATCCTCTGCTGACAATGAATTCGTGGCACAACGTATGATCCGACCGCAGCACGATTGCTTCACGGAGAAGCAATGAAACAAATAACAATTAAAACCAAAGAACAATGAGCACAAAAACAAAATCAGAAAGTAAATCACCAACCGCAGGATTTCAAACAGGAACGTATGTATGGGTTCCTGTAGAAAAAATTATCGTGGATGAAAAAAAGAATCCACGTGAGGACTACGGTAATGTCGAAGAACTGATGCTTTCCATCGTAGAAAACGGAATGCGCAACCCGGTGAAGGGTTATGAAAAGGACGGTAAGATCCACCTTCGTGAGGGTTTCAGAAGAATGCGCGCGGTAAAACTCGGTAACGAAAAGGGCAAAAAGATTGACCGGGTACCGATGATCTTGGAAGAACGCCCAATGAGCGAAGAAGAACGCACTCTTGAGTTCCTGATCAACAATGATGGCAAGCCCTTCACCATGCTGGAGCAATCCGAAGTGGTAAAACGGCTTTTGAACTTTGGCTGGAAAGTAACCGACATTGTTAAAAAGACCGGCAAAGCGAGGGGGTATATCGAAAACCTGATCCTGCTGACCCAACTCTCTATGAAAGATCATAACCTTGTAAAGGACAACAAGATCAGCGCTCATGCTGTGATCCAGATCATGCAAGCGGTGAAGGGCGATCCTGAGAAAGCCAGCGTTGAAATAGAAGCCGCCATCAAAACCGCCAAAGAGTCTGGGAAGGAAAAAGCCACCCCCAAGCATGTAGCAACGGAAAAGGTAAAAGTCCAGTCCTTCGGAAAATTCTACAAATGGGCAGAGGAAATAGCTGACAGTATCGCGGGGCAAAAGCATGTAATAAAAGACCGCGAAGAAGTTCTCTCACAGCTACTACTCGCCTTTGAAAATGGGCAACCGGCATCTCAATTTGCAGAGCGCTATTTTTACGACAACACAAAGAAAAGCGCAGAAGCTCCCAAGGACAGCAAGCCAGCGGTTGTGAACAAAACTACCAAGCCCGCTCAGAAAGCTCCAGCTAAAAAGGCAAAGAAAAAGTAATTATCCCCGCCTAAACCGGCAGGAGCCTTGCGATCATCGCGAGGCTTTTGTCGTACACGAGGTACAAATTTTCAAAGAACGAAATGACTATTAGGGCTTTACGCCTTTGTTGCTTTCTTCATTTGGTCTATAACCCTTGCAAATACACGCTCCAAATCATGGAGACTATAGTATAAAAGGTCGTCACGTTCCACTGCCGTCGTCAATAAATCATCAAATTTTTTTCGGCTTATACTCGCAACGTTTTTGTCATAATAAGTCGCGAGTGCGTTCAGTCCCGGAGATGGTGTGAAATGCGTCTTCAATCCTTTTCGCGGTTTGTAAACTTTTATTTTAACAGTATTGGGTGTTACGCCGTTTTTCCAATCTTCCCACGAATCTTTCAAACGGAACAAAATCTCTTTAAGCCCGTCGCTCACATCCTCAGTAAAAGCAAATAAATCGGGGTGTTTTCTTACTGCAATTTTTACAATATCCAGGTACTCTGCCACCTTAAATTTTTGAAAGGTCATACTCTCCAAATTTCCCCTAAGACCTTGTAAAGCGTAGTTGATCTCTGACAGTCTTTCAACGTTTCTGTATATTTCCGCTCTTGGTGGAAGGTACTTAACTTTAGAGTCAGGCAATAAAGAAATCTCCCTGATTGTTTCTTCTGGCTCATCATCATTACTATCGCGATCAGAATCGTCCTTCTCTTGCAACTTCTTTAGCTCTTTAGCAGTGAACCCGCGCTTTTTCAGTTTCTCCAAACCTGACGGGGTCAAAGAGCCACCCATTTTCAACCAGATTTCACCGGGTATCTCTTCTCGAATCATAGTATCTCCACTATTCGCCAGCGACATGGCAATACTCATTTCCCCCTGATCTACATACTTTTTAATTTCCTTTAGCAGAGCATGATCAGAACTATTGAGATATTTCGGAGTAGTCCAGTCTTCTTTTTTGCCATCCAACCCATTCAGGTCATCTGCTGGATTTGAAGTCGTAGGAACATTATCAGCAAATATGTCCATTGCTCCACCTTGATTAAATCTGCCAAACTGAATTGCTTTTCCTCTTTCCGGCACTTCGATCACTACATCCACATCGTGCTGAAATTCATTATTTCCCTTAAAGCGACCGGCTTTGGTAGCCTGAAAAATGTATATGAACGATTTGCCCTTATTGTTAGCTTTCAGTTTCTCCAAATCCCTGGCAGTTTGTCCGAGCTTGTTTACAGAGTCGAGAAATACAAACTCATAAGGAGATAGGTCTTCTGGGATTCCGTCAGCTACTGTTAGATTGGGATGCGCAACTTCCTTTTCGTTCAGTTTGTCCTGCAATGTCTTATCGAGTTTCTCTTCGCGAGCGATGTACAGCACCCGACCGTGATTGCGTGCTAAATAACCCGCAAAGTCCACACACAGATAGCTTTTACCCATTTTCGGCATGCCAAACACCATTGCGGTAAAACCCGGTGCAGGATCGCCAATAAACGCTTTCCAAGGATCTTTGAAGCCAATGGTATTAAACTCCAGCTTTGCGAAGTCCGTGCTTGGCATTACATTAACCTTTGGGATATTGGGAATTCCCTGAAGAGTCGTTGGTTTCTTTTTGGACTTTATGTATTCTTCATCCGATGGTTCAAAAGAATTTTCCCACTTTACGATGATGTTCTTTAAACGCTTTATTGTTTCAGGTCTGAGCACAAAATGATCTGCCTGTGCCATTTTGTTGTACTGCTTTACAGCAGCTTCCTGAATTTCCATGATCTCATTCGCTACCGGCGATTTTTTGGTTATCCTCTTTGCATCGATAGCAACCTTTAGTTCATCCAAAAAGATCCCGAATGTATTTTTATACAAGATTTTATCATGAAAACCCAAAAATCTCTGGATGAAACCCACTTCAGTATCAATGTCAGCAAAAGACTTTTTCATTATTTCTCCCTTATCGGTGATTGCATGCTTTGGTTTCTTCGCGGATTTAACTTTTTTAGATGCGCCAAATCTCTGCCAGAGTTTATAGATTTCAAGTATCTTGAATTTATGATAGGCTTTTCGGTCTTCGACTTGGTTAATGGTAATATATCCACCTTTCAGCTTACCCGCGACCTGATCAGTAGCAAAGGGTTCTGAAATTTCCCTAAGATCATTAACGGTATATCCCTTTTCAAAATAATCCGCAAGAATATCCACGGAAATGAATTGCAGAATTATTTTTGTATCGGCTCTGGCTTCCTCTCTAATCCCGCCAAGTTTAGATTGATCAGTTAAACCGATGAAATCTTCCAACTTTTCAAATGCTGTTTCTGACATGCTTCTAAATGCATCATCAGTATCAAGTGCCTTCCAGTCTTTCCCGTTATTAGTGTGGACAGCAATGGCCTCGTGTGATTCCTGTAAAGCCTGCGGAAGATTTTCAAAACCGATATTTTTTATCCGTTCAAAATAATTTTTCGTTGTAATCGTAGTCATGCCGCCATTTTTAATTTTTTTAACTTCATTTCAATTACTTTAAAATCGTTGATAGGCTTAGTGATCTTTCCAGCGATTTTCTCATCATAATTGAATACCATCAGCTCCACTTTCTTTTTATCGGTGAGCTTCGTTACCGCGACCGATTTACTCACTTTCTTCACCCTCCATTTGTACCGTTTGATATATTGATCCAGGATCGGAGAAGGATAGCTGCTCAGAAGAAATTTGCTCTTTCCCTTCGCCAAAGCATTAAGCAGATCTTTATAATCGCTTTCGGAATATCCAGCGTAATGTCCCATGTCGGAACCGATATAAGGTGGATCTGCGTAAATGAAGGTGTCTTTGGAGTCACATCGTGCGATAACTTTCAGCGCATTATTACTTTCGATCTGTACAGTTTTCAGGCGATCTTCATAGGCTCTCGTAAAGTCATCCCTTTTATTGGCAACAGCCTTTTCTTTGGAATTGGTCTTCCCGAAGCCCCACGAACCGATCAGGCCAGCAAAGCCCTGATTTGTTGCCGTCCATAAAGCCCATGCACGCTGAACGTCTGTATATGCTTTTGGCTTTTTATAAATAGCCATTGCCTTCTTATAAAGGTCCCGGCTATGAAGGGTAACCCGTATCTCTTTCTGGAGCTCGGAAAACTTATTCTTCAGCACTTTAAAGAAATTGATCACTTCGCCATTCAGGTCATTGATTACTTCGACTTCGGATTTCGGCTTGGCAAAGAATAAGGCTCCGCCACCGAAGAATGGCTCACAGTAAATCTGATGGTCAGGAATCAGCGGCAGTAAGTATTTGAGAAGGGATTGCTTCCCTCCATAATAGGTAATGGGTGTCTTCATTTTTTTCCTTTGCGGCTTGCCGGAGCACGACTGTCCTCCGGTTTCACCTCATTTCTTTTCCTTCTTGTTTTTATTATCATCCTTCAGCACGATGCCTGCGATCACTTCACCGAAAAGAGCCCCGATGAAGCCTCCGATCATTACATAAGGGACCGCGTCCTTATGGGCCTGCTTCGCGTAGAAATATGTGGCTAACGAGGCTACCAGCGATACCGAGGATACAATTGTCTTTTCGTTGATCATACTATTGCTTTGATTTGATATAAAGTGTGGTTGTGATTCCTGAAACGAAGACCAGCCCGGCTGCAAGCAATCGGCTCTGGACCCGCTTTCGCTTTTGGACCTTCAGGGCTGTATTCAGACTTTCGGTCAGCTGCTGTTCCCGTAGTATGCCCTCCTGGGCGAGATCCCTGAGCTGCTGGTAAGCGTTATTGCAGATAAGGATCTGTGCATCCTTCGTTGCCAACAACTGCCCGGTGATACTGTCCTTTTGCTCATACCGGAGTATTAATGAGTCGGTACTTTGATTTACTAAAGCAATCTGGCTGCTAAGGCTATCCAGCAATAACGGATCACACGGTGCGGATGAATCGTTCTTCATTTTCTGAAGCAGGTTTGCTGTTCCTTTCCTTTTTTGAGCCAGCTCCGTGCGCGCCTCGGCTAACAGGAACTTGTACCCTTTGAGCTCTTTTGTCAGGCTATCGGTTTTCTGCTGATAAGTCTCATTTCCTGAAGTCAAGCTGCTGTCAACCTTTGCGATGTTTTCCTTTACCTGTTCCAGCTGAACGTAAGTATGCGGATTTATTTCTTTCCCGGTAGGGAAAAGCAGGTAGCCCAACAGCAAGCCCGCACAAAAGGAAAGCATGATATAAACTGTTTTCATATTGTAAAGTTTTAGTAAGTGAATTGATTGATTTGCTTTTCTATTCCTTGTCGCTCTTTTTCTCCAGCGAGTAACCAAAGGCCGCTGCTCCGATCATGCTGATGAAGGCATAGAACATATATTCGGGTACTGCTACTCCGAAGAATTGCTGGCCGATCCACGATACGATGCTCATAATGACATAGATTAATGCGATGGCTTCGCGAAGAGAAAAATTGCCGTCCTTATCCTGAAGGAGTTGGTGGATGATCTGTTTGAGTTTCATTATTGTTTTTTGTTTCTATGAGGTCGGAGAAGAATTCAGTTACTTCCCCGACCATTGTTTTTAATTCCTCTTTATAAACTGCGGACAATACTCCCAATCCAACCAGACCAGCCACTCCAATACCCGTTGCGATATAGCGGGCACTTTGCCGGTTGATCGCCCTGAAATCGATCAGGGAATAAGTAAAGTGGTTACCGTATAGGTTTTTATGTTTCTGGCAGAGCTTGATGAATGTGTCAAAGTCAGCTGCGCTTTCAAATACCTGGCATCCGGCTGAATACTTATCGACCGTAGTGGTTGTCCCGCTTTTGCTGCCGCGGTGAATGTTAATCCCCACCAGCCCTCTTGATTTGGTCCCGTTCCTGAAGTCCAGCACGGCATCGCGGTTGTAATCTCGCAGATAGCTGACCGGCCTACGTTGAACAAGGGCCGTATACTGACCTCGGTGAAGCCCCAACTCGTAAGCATCGGTGTATTGCCCTTCGGAAAGGATGGCAGTTCCTTGTGGCTGCATCGGCTGCCGGAGCCAGAAGGTTCCCGGATCGGTAGTGGCTTTGAAGACGTGATAATGCCAGTTCAAAGTCGATACTTTGTAAAAGACATGGATCTCATCATCAAATCGATTGGGAACCGTACTCTTGCTTCTCAGGCCGACAATGTTCAGCTCATAGGGTCTTTCAAAGATTTTAAAACCCTTGTGGCGTAATGCCGCTTTCATTTTCTGCAATACCATTTCTGCTCCTTTGCTTTCTGCTGTTATGCGGCCTGATCGAGATCAGGAATGTATTCCGAGAGCCACTTCTTAACATCGAACGACGGACAGGCTTTCTTTACATTCGGGAAATCGCGATGGCCCAAGACCTGAGCATCTTTATAGCGTTCGGTCAACTCCACGATCTTATCGAACATGGCGTGCTTCTGCGCGTCACTTCTGTTATCCACCGGCTTTCCATCCTTGTCAATTCCACCGATGTAGGCGATATTGATCGAAGCGGAATTGTGATCATGCACGCCGTTGCTGTTCTTCTTTTCGTCCAGTAGCTGAACGATATTGCCATTTCGCTGGATGATGAAGTGATATCCCGGAGTATCACCCCAGCCACGCTGTTCCTTCCAGTATTTTTTAATGGATTCAATGGTGGTTTCAGCTGGTGTGGCTGTACAATGAATCACTATGTATTTAATGTTTCTTGGGTTTTTCATTATTTATTATGAGTGCTAAAAGATTTTAGATACAGAGGTAAGTGGATGGTAATCGAAGTATCAGTTCGGTATCGAACAACCTGAAGTAGGTCCACTTACCCGCCGTTTTAACTTTTGGGCCGACTAACTTTCCGGTTGGAAAATTGTAAGACAACCCATCATGATAAGCGATGCAGCTGCGAGTCGTTCTCATCCACTTTTGATTAATGCCATCTAATCCGCTGAGACTCCATTTCGCACCGTCGTATTTAAGACCGATGTTCTTGAATGCCTCCTGGACTTTTGCTTTTTGAACGGCTTCTGTGAAGGTGCTGAGCATGGCATTTACCAAGGTCTGATGGACCCCATTGATCCGGTAGGTTTTTAACTGTTCGCTGACAAGCGCATAATCAGTTGTGCTGCGGATTCCTTTTAGGAGAATGATCGCTGTGTTGAAGTCCTTTGTAAGGATGGCACCGTACAATGCTTTTGCGCTGGCTCCCGGATCAAATGTTACGAGCGGTGCTGGTGTTTGCGCTTCTTCTTTTTTCCCTTCCGTGATGAGGAAAAAGTCGGATTCCTGTAATGGAACTCCATATCCTTTGCTTCGAAGTGCGGCGGTGAGTTCGGACCCGAAAACTCCATCGGCACCATACCTTGCAAGAATGCCAGCACCATAGGTTCGGATAAGAGCCTGCTGAAGAGATCTAACCTTAGCTCCCTTAGAGCCGTTGCGAAGAGGAAAGGTATCGCCAGCGCCAGCAGCAGGTAAGCCGGGATAAGGCTTAGTATTAGCAGGATTCTGAATATTCGTTTCAGTATCCAGATCATCAGTTGTTTGATCAGTCGTGTCATTGTTTTCTTTTTGTTTTTTAAAATGTTTGATTCCGAAAAAGGCAAGCGTACCCAAAGCCAATGTTCCAAGACTAAACAGCACTACTTTTTTGGTTTTACTTTTCGTTGTATTAACCTGATTCTCCATTTTTGCTTCTCTTGTATTGTCTTTTGCTTATTGCTTGCGTTTACTAAAAATGATTTTCATCCACTCGTCGTACTCCCCAAACTCAGATTCTCCATTCATATCATCCATAATGTTGGTTCCGTACATTTTTTTGTATTCAACTCCAGTCTGAATAAAGGCCCACTGTGTAGGCATTTCAATTAATGTGGCTTTTATGGCGTCCTCATCCGTTCCTGAAGCAAAGCCAAATTCCGTTTTATCAAAGGCTGCCTTTAGTCGTTTTGCCCAAGACCGGAATTGGCTCAAAGCAGGAGCTTGTCCTTTCTTCTGGGGCTTTGCATTGATGATCTGCATCATTTCATTGTACTCAGTTGATTGGAGCTCATCGGATAGATCTTTTAAAAGATTGGCTTTCTTAGTTGGTTCGCTGTAAAGCTTTTCATAAGATGTTATTACCTTTTTCCATTCCTCCTGTGATTCAACCGTGACCAATGCTTCTCTGAGTGCCGTCATGTTCGTTCCCCACCAGCCATCATTCTCAAAGGCCATTTTGATCTGTTTGGCGATGGTTGCCGAAGAGCCGTCCTCAAAGCTGTGCTTCTCTTCTGTGTTTGCCCGAAAGTCCAGGACGAGCTTTCTGCCGAGCCAGATCGAACCGCCAATACCAACCAAACCCAGAAAGCCATAGACAATCGTTTCTTTCAGCGTCCAATGCTCATTCGCCTGCTGTGTGGTGGCAACAACATAGCGCTCTGCTGGAACTGCCTGTGCCGCGTTTGGGGCTGGTGATTGCTGAGGCTGACCGCCTTCAGTCGGTAGATATGTAATGATCCGATCCAATTCTTCACTCTTTGTATTGTAATCCTAATTTGCTTTTGGCAATCGCCAGCGCTGTTGGGCTGCTTACCGTGTTTTCCAGAGCTTGCAGCTCCGATAGGTTCAGGTGCTTGCCCAGCGCGATGAGCGCCTTCATTTTGCGCACAGCATCCTCCTTGCTCGGTGCAAACACCGAGATCTCAAATTCAAATTTTTGCATGTTGTTGGGTTTTGTTTATTCTTCTGTTTCCTCCGCAAGGCGGGCTTTCACATCGATGTTCAGCAGCTCGGCGACGGTTTGAAGCTGTACCGGATTCTCACCCAGCTCGACAATCACCCAGCCCAGCATTCGCCTTTGGTCTTCATCGAAATGCTCCCCGATAAAATCCGCCAGTTGCCGGATAGTTTGCTCGTGGGCTTCTGCTTCCGGGCTCGCGTTGGTTTTGCTCTCCTTGGCTTTAAAGCTGACATCGCCCTCAAATGTGCCGTTCAGGGATGGCGGCTTACTACGCAGATCCTCCTGTATTACTTTGGCGATGCCATTCAGCACGGGTACGTTTTCAAGTACCTTCGGATGATTTGCAGCAATGCCTTGAATGGTAGTGCTTGCCAGTTTTCCCAAATCCCATTCACCGAAATGATTTGGTTTTACTTTCTGCTGTTCGAGCTTCTCCTCCAGAATGCGGATGTAATCTTCTGCCTGCTGAATTTGCTCCAGCGCCTCCTGGAGTTTCTCTTCCGTTCGCTTGGCAGCTTGCTTCTCCTCAAAGGCTTGCATTCGCTCGCTGAGCTTCTGTTCGATATCAAGCCCGTTTAGGCTTTCGCTGTTGTTTGCGCCAAAATTGAACTTGTACCATTCTTTCCGGTTATGATTCTCTGGATCTGGGAATACATTGATCACCAATTCCTTGGTTTTGTCATTGATGAAATTGTAGAGCTCGCCAAACCGTTCAACCTTGTTTGTTTTGTGGATACGGGTATTGCCATTTACCTTCACTTCAAAGTAAAGCTGGAGTCCCTCTTTTGCCTCGGCATCCAGCATTAAGCGGATGCTTTCCACTTCGCTTTCATCGTATGCTTTATAATCGTGTGCTGCCATTACCTTGCTGCTTTTAAAATGGGGATTACCTGAATGAATTGTACATGGGTGTAATCGTCTGAAGTGTTCTCGATCCTAATCGTGCCGGAATGGGTGTATTGCAATTCATCGATACCTTCGTATTCCAGATCAAATACTCCGAAATCCGATCTGATATTTATTTTTGAAACTGCTTCCGCCAGCACATACAGATCATTGAATGCTTCGATTTCCCTGACCTCTGATGCCTTCATCACCAAATGCCGGAACTCGATGTAATAGTCTGTTCCGTATTTCAGCTTGTCCATCCTGCTACGGATGTATTCTGACAGTAATCCCTTTACCATTTGTTCATTTATTTACTCTTGTTCTTGCTTTTGAAAGTCAAACTCGATCCCTTCTGCGTCCTCATCCGTTTCAACCCAGATCATGATCTTAACAACCAAAGAAATATTGGCTTTACCTTTACCGGCGCTCTTGGATTCGAAGAATCCCTGAACGATTGTGGTTTCGACGGGCACATCCACTTTCTTAGGTTTCTTGATCTTGACAAGTGTGAGTGGAGTGTGGGCGTGTGGACCGACGCCAAAATCCGGCATCCCGGCATTGAGAGGAACGTAATGCACCCATTCTTCATAAAAGATACTCGTGCGCTCCAGGCTCTTTAGTCTCAGTTTCCCAACGACGGGATTGCTGGTACCTTCCCAATAAAGAACAGGTAAGTCATTTGTGCTCCGTTGTTCTGCCATAGCTCTAAATTTTTGTCCCTCCTAAATCCCCGTCGGCTATCACAACTTTTGTTACAGTTGTTAATACATCTGTTTCAATCGCAATGATCCGGGTTGTGTTTTTTGGTAGCTTGAGTTGGAAATTCTTAATCTCTCCGCTTTTCGCCACTGTTATTTCTTTGATGATCAACCTCGCGCGCTTCATGTGTTTGCTTCCCTTTCTCCTTCCACGCTGAGTGAAATTGTATAAGGCGAGAATTCCGTCACTCCGTCCGTCGTATCGGTATATTCAAAAGCGATCAGGCCATTCCCGGTTTCCTTCCTTCCGATGCTCTTCAGGCGCTCGTCTGCACTAACCGTTGGCCAACACATTACTTTCTTTGTGCTGTATCCTTCCGGGATCACTTCGTCTTTGTTAATTTCCAAACGAAAGGAGCCACGGTAATAAGCCAGGTCTTCCCGGTTGGACAGGATCGTGAAGTGAGTAATTGCCGTCACACTTTTATCAACTTCGAATGTTTTTTTCACCGTCTGTCCTTCGTCAGTGATCTCAATGTTGAAGTCTTTTGAATAGAATTTTTTCATCTCATCATTTTTTGTTTGGTCTGCGAGCCATGCCCTGAATTTTAGGGCATGGACAAGCAAGCCATTGATTATGGGGTTGTAATTGTTCCGTGGAGACCAACATACAGGAAGGTCTTCGCGGTATCGATACCGTCCAGCGATCCCAGCTCGACGGTTGCTTCCAGTTGGATGTCATCCTGAACCACCCGAGGGTTTGACAGCTTATAGTATCCTACCGGGAGCGTGGTATTGTTTGCTGTTTTGAAAACAGCATTGTCCACGTCGGCCATAATGATCTTCTTGTTTGCTTTCAGGGTGAATTCACCGTTGGCAATAGCACCGAAATCTTCCACCTTTCCATACTTTGCGGAAATGATCTTGTCGTTTGTCGGGTTATCGTTCGCACCGACCTGACCTACCAGCAGGAAGATTCCGCTCACCAGCAGGGCTTGGTTCTTTGGAAGTTTCGCATTGCTGATATTGCGCATGCCTACTTCTTTCACATCTTGTGTTTCGAACAGTTTGATGGTTTTGGAATTCACCAACTTGCGGCTGTAGACGATGGTGTCTGCAAGGCGAAGTTCACCTTTAAGCAAACCGTCTTTGATATGCTGCGGCAGTTCAGCAAAGTGCTTTTCCATCTCAGCACGCGATCCTTTGCTCGCCGGGACACCTCCAGCGATCTTGTTCATTACTTTCATGCGCTGAATCGGGTTCATGCGCTTTAATGCTCCGAGCAGTTCTTCATGCTCAACTCCGTCCAAGCCGAGGAGCGCACCGGAGTTATTGTACTCACCGAGTCCTTCTAATTCTAACATTGCTTTTTTGTTTTAATGGTTCTTTTTAGGCAGTTCAATTCTTAGGAAGGCACGCCACCACGCTTGCCATCCCGGAAAAACTGAACTATGTTTTATTGATTTTTACATGAGCCGGTCCTGGACTTCTCCCTCCAGTCCGTTTACATCGTCGGGGTCATATACACCCGACACTCCCTGCCGCGCAGCATGCTCCTTTGCGCTTTGCTCAATCTGTCTTTCAAGGCGATCTGCTTCAGAGAAATCCAGATCCCGGCTGGCGGGATGCTTGAAGTACTGGACTGAGCCGACGCCGTTGGTGGATTGCTCTTCATCCGTTTTATCCTCGGTCTTCTTGCTGATGATCTTATCGAGGAAGAGCTGACGTTTGAGGTTGTCTTTGAAATTGACAAAACGATCTTTAATGCCATCCACGCCATCTCGCTCTACACCGTTCATCGAAGCGCTGACACTTTGGTATCCCCCTGAAGCCATCATTCCCACACCGAACATGGCTGCTGAAGGACTTCCGAAATAATGTCCTGCGCCGGTTACTGCAATTCCGACAAGGAAAGAAGAGCGGCCAACAATTGCCCCGGCGAGGCTTCCCGCGAGCCCACCGAAGAGGATATCTCTTCCGGTATAAGCTGCGGTCTTTTTAAAATCGCTCTTTGTTTCAACGTGGGCGGCGGAGGGCGTTCCAGCAAGAGTCTTTTGCCTTGCCTGTTGCACGTATTTATTTTTCTTCGTATTCATGTCTTTGTTTTTTTCTATTGTATCCGGTTACTTTAAAGAAGAGTAACCACTTTCTTTTTTCCTTTTGCTTTGCGGGCTTTCGCCTGATGACCTCCTTTCTTCTTTTTGGATGGGATGCCACTCAGAAGATCAGTCCTGGACTTGCCGCCTTTCTTTTTGGGAGGTCCATTCAATACCTGCTTTGGTTTTACCTTTGGTTTGAGCAGGTGATAGATCAGGGCGATCAAACCCAGCGATCCGACACCGATCCCGACCGGTTTAATCCATTTTTTATTGTTTTGCCAAAAGGATGGTTTGGCTGCCGTGGTGCTTGTTGTGGTGGTAAGGCTCTTTTGACTTCCTCCGGTGTCCGCGGTGTCAGCATCGCCACCGCCGCTGTCTGTTGAACCTTCTGAACCTGAAGAAGTGCCGGAGCTATCGTTATTTGTGATCGCCGGGGTTTTCGCACCGTTGGAGCTGCCGCTGGTGCTATCATCACTACCGCCACCTGCATCATTATCTGTTACAGAATCACCCGAGCCTCCATCACCGCCGTCCGTATCGCCACCAGAATCGCCTTCTGATGCACCTGCTTTCTTAGGCACAAGGCTTCCGACCTTTTTAATTAGCGCGGCAATAGTAGTAAGCACTGTTGTGGCCGCTGCAATTGTCGCCGCGGTTGCTGGCTCACCGAGAGCGCCCAATCCTTCCAATCCTTCCACCGCCTTTACAATGCCCTCCGAAGCAAGAACATCAATACCAAGCAATTCTGAAAGTGACATATCCTCGTGGAGGCCATCAACATTTCCATAGGTGATGTAATCAAGTCCGTTCATCGGCACTTCCTTGTTCTTGTTTCCTCTTCCGGTAAGAATTGCCTTCTTTAAGTTCTCAGGTTTACCACCTGCCCCGTAGAAGATCTTTTCCAGCTTCTCGCGAATCGTTTTCATTTTATGATAGCGGTCCATGATCAAACCTTTTGCTTTCGCTTGTTCTTCCGTCAGGTAAGCGTAGCGGATCTGCGAACCGATCTTCATAAAGTTGAGCTTCATCGCTGCCAGTACTCCGGCACGAAGCGTTGCCGTTGCAGGGTTGAGGATGTTAGTCAAATGCAATCCTTTTTTTGCAATCTCTTTGAGTTTGGCAAAGCCTTTCTTTTTCCCGCCACCGGAATCACCGGAGGATGCTTTGCGCTTGAAGAGTTTTCCTAATTCTCCCATTGCTTCTTTTTCCGAAGCGATGTCCATAAAGTCGTTGAACTCTGCAGTTTTGTATTTGCTGGTATCAGGGATACCGTTTAAATATTCTAAATCCATTCGTGTGTCTTTTTTTTGTAAGTAGGGTTCTTCGTAATTGAATTGGTGCACCACGCAGTCAATCGTTATTTGTTTTCCATCTGGCAGGATCACCACCGGGTAGATATGCGACCACGGTATTTCTGAGCTTATTTTTCCTATCTGCGGATATTTTGTTATTCTGAAGAAAATATTGTCAATTCCGCAATTGCACAGAACGCTCACACAGAAGGTGCTTAGGCAGTCGCAATCGCACCCGCTGGGCTCGCCATGTTCGTCAAAGTTGTGTCTGTCGTGCCATGACCGAGCTGGAGAACGCACCTGCTCTTTTCCATCTTCATCTTTTTTATAAGCGATGTGATGGTAGACAAACTCCCAAAGGTTTCTGCACGTTTGCTCAACGGTATCTGCTTTGATCACTTCATCAGCGAACCGCTTGGTGTGGAAAAGCGTTTCCCTAACGACTGCCGGGATCAGCAGAAGTGTATCGGCCACCGTTGCTCCCCTTTTTTTTCTGATCGTGATCAGCTTTGCCTTCGGGAAATAATGATCGTATTCAAATCCCGGTTTAACTTTTACATCTTCTCTCCGTACCATTACTGCTGCCTCCTGAGTGATACCGTTATTTTATTTTCAAAATGGATCATACTCTTTGTTCCAAGATTGATCATCCTCTTCCACGTTTTTGCATCGTCATCGAATCGCCAGTAGGGATCGATCTCCGTGATTGTAGCGATGTCAACTTCTACCGCCAGATTATTCTGTACTGCTTTGAGCAGCGCACCCGCCATTCCGATCACGCTCAGGATCGGGATGTTGAACATGATCGCATCGATGTTCGCCTCGCCGAAAGGTGGCATCTCGATATCCTGATCCACCGATTGTGAAGTCCCTATCACATAGTCCTTGTAGGTGAGCCGGATGTAGGGATACTTCATTTTGAACGCTGCCGACGTCGGGTTCTTCAGCTTCACATCAATGCGGATTGTTACACCTGTGAAATCCAGTTTGTGGATCTTGGCTGAGGGGATCACGTCCAGCTGTGGTGCTGCTGCTTTCAGCCGGAGCAGCTTGGGAATAAACAGAACTCCGCCGATCAGTATTCCGCCCGTCAATGTCCCTGCTGCCACTTTCTTCCAGAATTCCATTCTTACTTCTTTTTAAATCGTTCACTTAAATAATCACTCGTTATTTTAAAGGCCATCCAGATAGCCCCGCCAATCAGCGCTTTCACCGCGTAGTCCATTAAACCCGAATAGTCCATATTCGCCAGCAGGATTGTTCCGGTGAGAAACATATTGCTGCTGTTGTCTGATCCTGTCTGTGATTTTTCCATTTGTTTTCCGTTTTTTATTCTTCGTTTTTCTGCTGTTTGTCATTTGCGGAAACAAAGGTGAAGCGTTGGTTTGGCGCGGATTCCGGTTACTCAAGGCATTGCCGCACATTGATAGTTATTGGAAGTCTTCACAATGGTTTTTATCCTACTTCCATCGTGATAAGGTTCACTCGCGGGACACCATACTTTTTCAGGATCGCTTCGACCTGGAGTGCGGTAAGCCAATTCTTCCTGCCGGTGTCTTTTGTTTCGGGAAGTTCTTTGAGCCACTTGCGAAAACTGCCCTCGGCAAGCCCGTACATCAGGCGCAGTTCTTTCTTCGTGTAGGCTTTGACTTCAAAGCCTGCACTGACAGTATTTTGTTTGGTCATGTTAAAGGGAGAATTGAAGGTGAATAATGGTGCTGTTGAATACCTGAAGCAGATCAAATTGCTTCTGTTCCATAAGCAGCCTGCGCTGTTTGTAGTAGGTAGTAGCGGTGGGCTGATGGATATATGCGGTAACCGCCTTGGCAAGGGTTGTTATACCCTGATTGTATTCAGGAACATCCGTCCTGATCGCTTTTACTTTCTCCATCCATCCCTCAGTACCCGTCAATCCGAGAGGGTAATGAATGTTCAGCCAGTCCTGCGGCTTGGAGATGTAGCGACCGCGCTTGCGAGCTACATATCGTTTAGCGAGACAGATTCTTTCTACCAATTCTTTGAAGGTGGTCGCTGCCGCTTTGCCGTTCCTGAAATGATCGGAGATCAGCCGTTTCATTTCGGACACTTCTTTGGCTGAGAATTGTTGGTTGGGCCAGAGCGCCGCATGCGCTGTGCACCATATGCCATTGATTGCTTTGAGCAGCTGATCCGGGTGACGGTATGCGTTTAACTTGATTACTTTTGCTTCTCTGGTTTTGCCTTTTGATTTTTTAACTGCGGTCATTTTGTCCTCGCTTTCTATTTTTTGATTAGTGATTTATTTTCGGGGACAAAGCTCCGGCAGCGGCAGGGAGTGGATTCCGACAACTGTTGCTAACTGTGCATTGTCGTAGATTGTCGTGCAAAAAGGAAGGAAATGGCAGCTAATTGTGCGTAATGGCACCTTAACGAGGGTAAGCGCAGTTAACGGTAGGGAAGGGAAGTTATAGATGACAGAATGGCGATACTTTTTTATTGGCATCTGTCTTGAGTGGACTTAGGTTGAACCAATAATTATTCAACATGGCAAAAAAGACTACCAAGAAAACAGCAACGCCGTCACCAAACCCACTGTATCCATCAACGACAGGAAATAAATCGGGAAAGAAACGCGGGAACGTTCCGAAGAAAAAAGGAAAGTGAGAGAAGAGAAAAGGAATGAAACTAAAAAGCCGGACATCGTCCGGCTTTTACTTTTTTAATCTTGTGTTGCTTTTCATACTAAGCAATTTTTTTTGTTGAAGGTACAAATTCGTCCTTTAGCAGACTGGCAGGTTTGCCGAGCTTTGAAAATATCAGCTGGACCTGTGCGATGGAATAATACCGACCGGCTTTCTTTCCAACTTCTTCTTCATAGCGTTTAAACATTGTATGAAAGGCTCGTGTGCTTAATTCATAAAGGTCAGCCAACTCCTTCTTTGTGTAACACTTTACACCATCGTTCTCATGCGTACTCATCTTTATCTCCATTTTAATTGTTACGTGTTAATTGTAGCGTTCGATAAACTCTTCTTCCGAGAGATGGAAGAAGGCAGCCATCTTTTTTACGCTCATTTTTTGTTTACTTCTGTACGCAGTGATCAGATCACGAAGTAACATACCTCGTTCGATTGCAACATCCGTTTCCTTGGGTTCGCGCTTTCGTATTCCCAGAGCATTGAATTCATTGATCAAATAACGTTTCTGGTTCTCGGTGATCACCCCCAGATCTTCTGCACGGTAAAGAATCGCGTGCATAGAGGTTTTCCATTTGGCCTTTAACATCGCCAGCCGCTCAACGTTTAGCTTCTCATCCAGGTCTTTCAGGATCGCGTCCTTGGGCATGAGGAATTCCGCAGCAAACAAGTTGGTCTCTTTGGAAAGATCGCTGAAGGTGACGTAAGCGGTACGCGTGTGCATTACTAAATGCCCGAGCTCATAGGCAAGCGTAAAGCGCAGGCGGTCGCCGAGCAGCTTCTTATTGTAAAAGATCACCGGGTAATTGTCATCGATCAGGATGCTCCTGCTGTCAACACGGTCCGTGTTAAAGTCCACACCAACGGTAATAATACTTCGTTTCTCCAGCTCTTCCGTGAGATTGTCAATCGGCCCATCCGCTAATTTCCAGAGCTTACGCAGGCGCATAGCTGATTGTTCAGGTAATCCGGTTTCCGATACCGGAAGCGTGGGTAATTTCGGAGCAGGCCATTGAATGGCTTTGAGCAGATCGGTAATGTTCAGCTGATACAGGTTTGTATTTGCATCGATCTGGGACAGAATCCTTGCCGCTACCGTATCCCTTCTTCTGTACAACGCGGGCGGGAGGATATCCACGTCCACATGATAAAGAGATTCCTGAAACTTTAAAGTGCTGATCAGCTTGCCGATCAATTCCTTCGACATCACGATCTCATCCTTCTCAAACCGGGAGATATTTGAACGGCTCACTCCCGATTGATCGGCAAGGTCCATTTGTGAGTACCCCCGTGCTTCGCGGGCAAGAATTAACATCTTCGGATTGATCTTTTCGTTTTGCATAAAATCTGGTTGTGCATCTCTGCGGATACAAAGATAGAAACTAAAGCTGCGTGAAATTCAAATTTGGTGCATTTTATGTTGCAAATAATGCTTAATATATTGATTGTCAATGGTAATATTTTTTGACAATCACCTGTTGGTAACCGGCTATTTTAGGGCCGGAAGTGATGTAAGTATTATGGAAGAATTATGTTATCTGTAAGCAAGTATTTAAGAAGTTAAATAGCAGATTTATGTTATTTAAGCGTTAGCCAATTTCATAAATCAGTATTTTTGTAAAAAAGAGCAAAATGAGAAAGGATTGGCAGTTCCGGTACGACAAAGAAAGGCGAAAGGAGATCCAGAAAGAGTTTGAAGACTGGTCGAGCCCGCAGCTGATTGACGAGATCATTCGCCTCCGGGAGCAGTTGGAGGCGGTATCAAAGGAGAGGATCGCCCAGGAGGGCGAAAAAACGCCAAAAACGGGCCCATCTGCGAAGGATTATAAGCAGGAATGGTCGTATCCAACCAAGGTGGCCTTTCTCCTGACGGTCGCCGGTAAGCCATTAAAGTCCGAGGATCTGGACAAGTTGCTGCTGAAATACGACAGGCACTACAAAAACTACAATTTCCCTTTTAAGAACCTTACTGTGCACCTGAACCGCGCACTGAAGTCTGGCCGGATCAAAAAGATCAAGGTGCCGGGTGTAAGGGCGTTATACTATGCGCTGCCAGAGTGGGTGGCTGCCGACGGTACGGTATCGCCTGAATTCCAATATTTGCTGCGAACTTTCGATTAAAGAATTGGAAATTTCCAAAAAAGTTATAAATTAGCTACTCTTAAAATTACACAGTAGTTAGTTCTATGGCATGGGAAGATGGGCTTGAGCAACAGATTGTTCCAACCGAAGATAAAACGCTTTTTAAAGAAGCTATTAAATGTTTAAATGCTGAATGTTTCCGCGCCGGTTATATTGTCGCATGGCTTTCTATTGCCGAATCTCTAAAACTAAAAATTTCCGAATTAGCTCCTAATGAGAAACAAGCGGAACAATCATGGAAAAAAATTGAAGCTGAAGAAGCCCAGCACAAATCGGTTGACAAAACGATAATAGCAGAAGCGAAAAACTGCAAGATTATTGATGACAATGAAGAACAAAGAATTCTTTTCTTATGGGCCGAGAGGTGCAAGTTTGCTCATCCTTATCATGTTGCGCCAACGGCTGATGAACTGAGGTATATCATCGCCCAAGCCGTCATTCTTACTTTAAGCAAGCCTGTCTTATATCGCAAGAGCTTTGTCGATGAATTTGTGGAATCCATTTCTACGAAACCTCATTATTTCCCTGATAATGGTTCTGCAATTGCAACGGAAGTAAGCAGAATTATCCCAAGAATATCACCGGATTTACACCCCTATCTTTTAAAAAGCCTAATGGCTAAATTGGGAGAAATTGCAGCTGATCCAGCGCGTTCTGCGTATCGCCTTCGATTTCGTGTTACTATCAAAGAACTGCTGCTACTTCACAAAACCGAGCTCGATGATAAAAAATGGGGGTTGGAAGGAATTGCTCTAAAGTATCCCAAAACATTTGTTTGGATTTTGCACAAAGATCTCTGGGCTCACCTTCCTGCGAGAGTGAAGGATGTGATGGTCCAATTTCTTATTTCATTGGAACATAACGAGGAAGAAGAGAATGGAAGGTATTTCCTAAAAAAGATGAATGACGTGGGATTACTCGAATCTCATCTGCGTGATAGATTTAACGCATACCTCGACACAAAATCACTCGACTATTCTCTTCAGTTTTACTCACTTGATGATCACTTTTACAATCAGATATTGAGCCACCTCTCGGACGGCAGTTATGTTAAAAATAATTCAGCCATTGCTGCACTTGAAAGTGAATCAGGTGTAGAGTTGCTTAAAACACTCGACTCTGATAAGAAGTTTGAACTGGGCAAAGCACTTTTGATTTCCGGGGCGCGTGGGAGCTTCAAAGCAAAAAGTTATATTCAATACCATTCGATAGCCGATCCGGATATTTTAAGAGGAATGCTTAATGCCACATTTATCCATTACGATGGGTCATACGTTTTTAGAAGTGAATTTATAGGTGTGACGTTAAACCGAATCAAAGAATTGCGAGACGAAGAAATAACAAAGCTGTTTCAGACTGTCGCTGAGAATATAAAGGCGGTTCCGTCTCAAAGATGGATGAGTGCCGATGGTGCAGACATTATAAGAATTCATTCACAACAAAATGAAGGCGTATTTAGCAAGTCGTTGTCATTGCTGGCGGATGCACTTACGGCCTTAGTCAAATCAGGTCCAAAGGATTAATTATTATGACTTTATCCGAATTTATACGTTTATATCCATTAAGGGCCAAAAGCATTGCTTGGTTTTTTGGTGCTGGAACTTCAGTATCTGGAGGACTCCCCACGGCCTGGGATTTAGTTTGGGAATTTAAGAAGAGAATTTATTGTTCCGAAGAAGGTTATTCTTTGTCGTTATTTAAAAATCTATCCGATCCTGCGATAAGGAAACAAATACAATCATACTTCGATGGCAGAGGCGACTGTCCGGTAGAGGACTCAGTAGAAGAATATTCGTTCTATTTTGAAATGGCATATCCTGCTGCAAGAGATAGAAGCGAATATCTCGCGCAACAACTGAAGGGGATGCAGAATAGCTACGGTCACAAAGTAATCGGTGTCTTAATGAAAAATGGCCTTTTACCGCTGACCTTTACCACCAATTTCGACAAGGCTTTCGAGAATGCGGCTGTGGAACAGCTCCGAACAATGGATCGCTTCTTCGTAGCGACCATGGATAATACGGATGCCTCATTACAGCAGTACCACGGTGGGATGCGTCCCTACATTGCAAAAATTCACGGCGATTATTTTTCAGAAAAACTAAAGAATACCACAGAAGAGCTTAAATCGCAGGATGCAAAATTGCGAGATATTCTGTACCATGCTTCTCTTTCCAATGGCTTAGCTGTAATGGGATACAGCGGTCGTGACGACTCAGTTATGGAAGTCTTTCATAAAGCCCTTGATCAATCGTCCAGCTTTCCAAATGGTATTTTTTGGTTTACCAGACAAGGATCAAAGCCCCTAAAACAAGTCCAGGAATTTATCGAGAAGGCTAAAAGCAAGGGTATTCAAGCAGAATACGTCGAGATCGAAACCTTCGATACTGCTTGGGCAGACATCATCAAGGGAATACCACACATTCCTGCGGATGATCTCGCTCAGCTTAACCAAAATTATTTTAAACGTTCTGCCACCCAGATACCGGCGAAGGGAAGCAATTCTCCAATAGTAAGATTTAATGCGATAAAGGTTTCAGAACTTCCCGCAAATTGTAGGATCATTAAGTGTAACGCTGGTAATACAAAGGAAGTTCGGGCTCTCATCACCAACCAGAAAGCTGAACTATTGGCAATCCGTAAGAAAATCGGTGTGGTAGGCTTTGGAAGTGACGCGGAGTTTGACAGAGTATTTGGGACTGGAGCAGACATTACCAAAGATGTATTCCAAATCCACGAGTCCGTATTTCATTATGAAGATTCCGTCATTAAAGGGCTAATAACTGATGCATTGATCCGCGCTTTGGTACGAGGGAGGCCACTGAAATACATCAAGCGCGGTCAAAGATATTTAATCATCATTGATCCACGGCTTATAAGCGATCCCGCGCTGACAAGCCTGAAAAATGAGCTTAATTTTCAAATTGAGGGACAAATACCCAATAGCACACTCAGGTGGGTGGCAGCCTTGGAGGTTCAGCTTCAAAAGAAATTTTCGGAACATTTGCTCTTGTTAAATCCGACAATTCTTGCGAGCAGAACAGATGTCATAGCTGAAAAGCGAAAAATTGCCCCTTTTGTTAAAGAGGCTACTGCTCGTTGGTACAACAGTAAGTATCCGAAAATTCTGGATGCATGGTTAAATGTTCTTTTTACAGAGAATAAAGAACTGTCTGTCTCTACATTTGGGAATGGTCAACCCGGATTTGATGCACATTTTAAATTAATAAGAGAGTCTGCTTTTACGAAAACACGATAAATGGAATTTCCAGCATTACATAAAATTGACGAGCCCAAGCTGATGTTTGAGGCATTTACCGCCAATCCATATCATATCCATCCATTGAAGGGATTAATTGAATTTGGCCCTTATAGCCATAAGCTCGCGCCGATTGAGAAAATCCGTATCGGAGTGATCTGTCCGGCAAATTGTTTTCACATAGTACAAGGGTTGGTTTCGGAGTTAAATCGTTCCCATACCCCACTTGAGAGAGTAAATTACCTCCCGACGTTTGAGGGATTTATTCAAACTTTCAAAACTCAAATTGAGCTTCTCCCGGAAAATCACTCGGTACAGATAGACGGTAATAAGATCCTGAATTCAGGGAACAAACCATACATAGCATTAAGTCAAGAGCTTGGAAATGCGATCAGGACTATGAACCAGAGAAAGCAGGACTTTGATGTACTGTTTTTATTACTGCCTGAGCAATGGAAGGATGCATTCGCGGATCAGGAAACGAGTTTTGATCTTCATGATTTTATTAAAGCCACAACTGCCATTCATAGTATTCCGACTCAAATATTAAGAGAAGGAAGTGTCATAAATTATAGATGCAGATGCAGTGTAATGTGGCGTTTGGGGATTGCCTTGTATGTAAAAGCCGGCGGCGTGCCTTGGAAGCTCGGCTTCTTGGATGAAGACACAGCTTTCGTGGGTTTAAGCTATTCAAGTCGTTACAATCCTCAAACAAATAGCTTCGATTTTACAACCTGTTGCAGCCAGGTCTTCGATTCTGATGGAACTGGATTAGAATTCATTGCCTATGACACCGGGGAGGTTGAATTCCATGTTGGTGAAAATCCTTTTCTAACAAGAGCGGAGATGCGGAAGGTAATGTCTAAAAGTTTGAATCTTTATCAGAAAAGACATTCGGGACGTCCGCCTAAGCGGCTTATCGTACACAAAACCAGCCATTTTTCTAAAAATGAGATAGATGGTGCATTCGATGCGGTTCCATCAAACATCAATCTCGAGTTACTACAGATCGTGGAGAACTCAAACTGGCGTGGTGTAAAGTATAACAAAACCAATGGCGTCACAGCTGCGGATGGGTACCCTTTGGACCGAGGAAGCTATGTTCAAACCGGGGCACAGGAAGTTATGCTTTGGACACAAGGAAATGTAGTTCTAAGCAACAAGAATTTCTTTAAAGAAGGAAAGAATATTCCAGCTCCGCTTATTATTAAAAGGTTTGCTGGCGAAGGCGCATGGAATCAGAATTGTCTCGCTATAATGGGATTGACCAAAATGAACTGGAATCATGATGCTTTATATGATAGGTTGCCGGTTACTTTAGGCTATGCAAAGGTTTTAGCGACGACGATAAAACGAATGAATACGTTGGTAAATAAGCCTTACGAATTTAGATATTTCATGTGATCAGTAACTTTAAAAAGGGCGCCTTTTAGCTCTTGGCGAGAACTTATTTCATGCTTGGAATCTACCTTTTAACCAATTCATAAATCCCCTCTTGGTGACTTACATAGCCAAATTCATAGCAAAAATACGTGTAGCTGCCGCTGGGACCATGGCTGAAGTTCGTGATGTAAGAAAAGTTAAAGTCCAGGAGCAGTAATGATTCTTTCGTAACCACTGTTTCTTGTTGCTCAATCAGCTTTTCAAGTATCCTACGGTTTTTCCGCAAAACCACATTGATATGTCTCATCTTCTGATTGGCAAAGAACTTTCCTTCGTTGTTATGGGCATTCCGGCAGAGATCTGAACAATATTTTTTATCAATACGGCCAAGAATTGGTTCGTTGCAAACTGGACATTTTTTCATTTTTGTCTTCTCAATATTTGCTTAATTAATACCGATGTATGCTAACAGCAAAATCTCGTATTAGCATCGGCTTTATTCCTAACATATTTACTTTTAGCGCCAGAGTAAGAGCGGGGGCTAAGTAGAAAGAAATTTCTTGAAGGTCATGCATTAGAAGGAAATCTGCCTGCATTGTAAGTTCCTTATCATTTTGTAATTGAGGAAGAATATCCTTTTCAAAAGTGCGATTAGCGCCCTCGATAATATACGAGTGAATGATTCCAATCTGATTTTTTGCGCAGTACATTTCGAGTGTTTTAATACGATATTTCACCATTGCTTCGGATGTATCACTATCGTGGGAAGTGACACATACGAATAGTATACCTTTCAGTTCCTTTGCCTCTTTCATAATAAATTCTTTTGTTGTTTAATATCTTCCTACGGACACAGCAAAATCCTTTATAAATCGGACTTCTAATCCTAAACGACTTAACTTCGAAATCATATTTGCTGCTATAATTACACCTCGGGATAACTCATGGCTGTCGTGCATTAGAATTAAGTTTGCCTTCTTTGTCAGATCCGAAGAACTAATTTTTGGAAACACATCCTTTTCAAAGCTTTGATATTCGCCGATAATTACATAACAGTCAATCATTTCAATGTGATGATAAAGGCAGTACAGTAAAAGTGTGATTCCTCTGTAGTCCCTAATATCCGGCGCAAAGTAAATTTCGTGTGGCTCAACTTGGATTAAAAAAATGGCCTTTTTCCTTGGAGTAGTGCGCTTGTCTGGTGAAACCACTTGCAAGGTTATACCTTTCTGTATGTGTGGATTTTTCATAGATTCAAACAAATAAAAATTCACATTCATATTTTTTCAAAAGCTCGTTAAGGATCTGCATTCCTACTTTCCCCATGCCCCGGTATCGGGAAACTGGCCGTCTACCACGCTCCAGCACATGCCGCATGGTGTAGCACTCCATCGTTTTCAGAGTATGGTATAACCGGGTGGGAAAATGGAAGTGCTCAATTGGAGTATCGAGGAACAGCTGAATCTTTGCGTCGGCACCAACCAAATACAGGGAACTGTCATTAAGGATCTGACTAAAAAGCGCGATCTTAATAATGCTGACTTCCCGTAATTGCTTGCAACTCTGGGTGCTTATCTGAATTGGGGTGTTATTCACAAGATACTCAAATGCATAGTATCCGTGACTGATAGCCTCGCGTTCCAGCGGGCTGAGGAGATGAACAAGCAACTGGTGCTTGTCGTTTTTTAGAGCATCCAATAGGCTTTTGGCGTGCTCTTTTTCATTGTCTTTCATAAGGTTGATAGTTAGATTAACTATCCGGTATCAACCCGCCTGAAAGGTTACTTGGTAAAACTCTCTATTTTTTCTTTACAATGCTTTTCTGTTAGTTCTCTCAGTAACAATACCCGGTTACCCAGATATGAAAGGTCTTCCTGACTAATCTTATAATCCGCTTTATACCGGGCATCGACATAAGCTCGTTTCAGCTGACTAAACCGAAGCCTCTCCTGGGCGGTTGCTTTTGGGAAAACCTTTCCGAACTCTATATTGATCGCCTTAGCAAGCCATCCCAGCATTTCGAGATCATGTGTTTTTGGCTTATACCCTGTAAAAACTAATTGAAGTGCTCCGTAATACCTCTCCGTGGCTTGATGAAGGAGAAATGCGGCAGAATTGAATTGCTTTTGCTGAAATCCGTGAGTATAGTAGCCAAAGAATTCGTTTGCGCTGTTAAACCACTGTTCAAAGTCCTCTTTTGCCCTATTTGCGACATCCAGAGGACTCATTTCACGCTTTTCGTCCAACTTATAGCGATTCGAGTGGAACAGTAATACACCTTCCTTTTTGATGTCGTCGAAGAAGTAGTTGCCCTCTCGGAGCTGTTCATTTACGAAATCAATCCCGTGAATAATTGGGTGGACCGGGGTGTCGAGTTTTAGCTCTTCCAGCCTGCCTGTTACGGTCGAAACAAAGGTATCGGCATTGGCCTGAGAGTTTTTGCCAACTATGATTAAGAGATCGTAATCAGACTTATATTCGTAGGTATTACCGTTTTCGACGTACTTATCCTCCACCCAATTCCCTCGCGCAAACGATCCATACAGTATGATCATCTCAATCTCCGGAAAACGCGGAATTAAGGCACTTATAATGGCCTTCAATTCCTGCTGTTTATTCTCAGGTAGATGGTTGATCTCAGTTTTCATTTTCAAGCTAAAAATAAGCATTTTTTTACTGTTTTAAAGAGTTAAACTTTGACATTCCTATATAGCTTAAAAGCCTTGTCATTGTTGGGTTCAAAAGTAAATCACTGCCTTTTAACAGGCAAGCTGGATGAGGAATATCCGGCAATAACTTTCAAAAACTATAGATTTCAGCTGCCGCATATTTTAGCATTACGATCTTTGAAAACAAAAAAAGTACTGAATTCACTACCTTTGACATATGAAAACGAAAAACAAAATCGACGACAATAAAACTTTGCGTGCAGAGACGACAAAAGATCTGATTGCGGTATTAATTTCTGTTGGAAAGGGAACACTCACAAACCGGGAATATGAAATTATGGAGGGAGTTTTGGTCAATCAGAAGACCTTCGGTGATCTTGCAGAAGAATTACTGCTGACGCGATCAAGAGTAAAAACTATTTTTGAAAATGCTGTTAAACGTCTGAATCATCTTTATACAGGTATTCATCGGCGTGTAACTGCATTTGATAAGATGGAAAAAGAACTCGCGGAGCTAAAAAATAAGTTGACTCAGATAGAAGGTCAAATAGCAAAGCAAAACGCGATACCTGCTGAATTAAAGAAGTTGCTCTCTACTCCAATAGACGACCTTGGTTTCTCTAAGCGCCTTTTTGGAGTATGTGTGGCTTCTGATATTCGAACAGTTCGGGACTTAGTAAAACATTCACGCAGAGACTTTATACAAAAAAGAAACTTTGGTGGAAAAACGATGCGTGAGCTCGAGGACTTCTTTGAAAGCAATGAACTGAGCTTTGGAATGGATGTTTAAAAATGCTCATTACGCAAAGGCAAATATCCCATGTGTATCTATTATCAAAACCGGCCTGAACTATCATATAAAAGCCAAGAGCATGTTTTTCCAGCTGCGATTGGAGGTATAGCAATGCTTCCAAAGGGTTACGTTAGCGACCAGTTCAATAATGATATTTCAAAACTGGAACGAATTGTCATAAAAGAGTCTATGGTTGGTTTTGCGAGAGAATTAGAAGGTCCTGGCAAGCGTGGTAAGCTCTCCGCAAAGCATGCCACAAAATCTCCTATATCATTGATTGAGAGTGCTGAAGAACGAGGCAGATTCGCATTGGGCTATGTCCAAGGTCCTAAAACATATGAAATTTCGAACTACCAATTTAATACGCAAACTGGCTTTGGTTCCTTTTCTTTTCCTGTTGACAAGGATTTCGAGTATTTTAAATCTAAATGTTACGTATTCAATCCCGAGCGTTTACGGCTTCTGGTTTATGAGGAATTACCAATAAACGAAGTTGTATTCGGCATCGGCGAGGGTGTAGAGAAAGGCTATGATTATTTTATTGCTAAGAATCCTTCAAATGAGTTTTCTCTGTCTTTAGAACGTTGCAAATTAATTGCTGACAAGATGATTATGACGAGTCAGCCGCAGAAAAAAATCTATCAGCCAATAGTTTCCAAAAAACTATACTTGTCCATCGATCAGCTTAGAATCTATGCTAAGATTGCATTTAATTATCTGGCTTCTATTAAAGGTAAGGAGTATGTATGTGACCAGAGGTTTGATCCAATAAGAAACTGGATATCCAATGGCGGAGAGAACAGTTTTGCGGCTTTAGGAAATACAGAGTCTAATTTGCTTGAAAGGATGGGGATTGTTTTTCCGAAGTCGTTTCACTTCCTCGCAATTCATTCAAATGAAAGAGGTCTTTGGGCAAAGGTTTTTCTTTACAATATGCTTTATGTTGATGTGCAGCTTTCAACTTCACCGTTTCCAGATATTCCTCTGGAAGGCTTTCTATGTGATTATAAAAACAAAACAGAATATCATTTCAGAGAATATCTGTCGCTTACTAAATAGCATGGATATTAGACCAACCTCGCTACGAATATCGTTCAATAACCTCTCGTAGCTTTGTTTGTCGGCATTGATCACAAACCCTCCCCATACTTTTGTTTCAAAGTAAAAGTGAACGGCCCCGTTTCTGAACTTTTGGTTTAGGCCATTAAACTAAATAGTCCAGGACGAACGTAAATCTCATTTTTCCTATGCCATTTCCTTCCGGCGCGTGCAAATCGTTCCGAATCTTTATCTGCTTGTGGTGAGCAGATTATTATTCAAACGTGCTTGCGTGTGCTGAAAGGTGTATCGATGTTTGTCCTGCAAAGCCTTTAAACATTGGCTTTCATTACAAATAGCTTAAAATGAAAAAGGAAAAGGAACTACCTAAAGGGAAAGCAGAACGGATGGAATTTATCTACCGCTCGCTTTCAAATGGAATTCGGGCTGCCAAATCGCTGGCTCCCAGAGAATGGTTAAAATCCAAAGGATTGAGCATTGACCTCACCGGGGCATGCTTTAATTCCGGGCAGATGCACCATCGCAAAGAAGAAGGCTATAAAATGGCCTTGGTGGAAGTCGGGTTCATGCAAGAGTCAAAAGTCGGTGGCCATACTGACAAGACTTATACGGTGTTCGGGATCTTCTCGATCATGTTTCCCCTGCGGAACCTGAATAACGAGATCGTCAACTTTTACTCGATCCGTATTCGGAGCGAGAATACGGCTTATATGAATCAGGAGGGTGGTTTGTATCCCGGTTATCCCAGCGAGCTGACCAAACGGTTATTTGTGGTGAATACGGTATTGGAAGCTGCAACGATATTGGAATCTAAAATCCTCGATAACAAAGAAGCGGTAATCGCCCTGAATGAGGGAGTATTAACAGAGGAGCATAAAGCGGCGATCAAACGCTTAGTGAATTTACAGGAGGTGATCCATTTGGATTCGCCGGTTGTAAAGACCATGAAGGAGAATAAAATCTGGGACAGAAAGAAGAAATGAGTACTCACAAGGACATACCATTAAGCATCGCGCTTCAGAAAGAGCACAAGCGTAAGGATATATTCTCAAAGATCTATTCAGCAACACAGAAAGGTCTGCGAAATCCTTACTCTAAAAAACCGAGAGCGTGGCTGGCTGAAAGAGGGCTTACTTCAGAAAAGACAGGAGCATCGTTTAACTCGGGCCAGATCCATTACGATGGTGATCAGATTTATAAAGACAGCTTAAAGGAGATTGGCTTCCTGAAATACTCCCGGAGAAATAGTAATGGAGTTGACGGTTATAAAACCTTTGGTAATTATGGAATCCTCTTTCCTTTTAGGAACGCCAAGGGTGCAATCGTCAATTTTTATGCGATAAGGATTAAGACCCAACCAGAGGAGCATTCTCTGTTAAATGAGGAAGGGATATATCCCGGCTACCCTCACGAGATGAGCAATAGGCTTTTTATTATAACGCATATAATGGATGCAGCCACTCTGATCCAGTCGGACGTGGTTCAAAACCTGGACTCGTTAATACTGATTCCCGGTGGTAAAATCCTAAAGCAGCATGAAGACGCAATAAAACGACTGACAGTACTACAATCCATTGTTTGGATTGATCGAAATGACAAAAACCAAGTAACCATGAATGATGCAACGAATCAATTAAAAAGCCTGATCCATCGAATTCCACTACGGCGGGTCACACTTCCAGAAAAGGAAAATCTCAATCAGGTATTCCTGCGAGAAGGGAGTGCCGGGATTCAAAAGCTGATAGAGTCGTCAGTCCCATTGGAAGAAGTAACCGAAGTGGAGAGTACTCCGCTTCCTATGCTACCAAAAGAAACGCTACCGGAAGAGGAAGTCGTTGTATTCTCCCCACGGCATGAGCAGATCGAAACACCTGCTGTTCCTGATTTATTCGAATCTCCAGCTTTGCGGCCACCTGCTGACTATTTTGACGCCGGAAAACCAAGCCTTGAAATTGTCCATGAACATAAGCTCGTTATGCGGCGACCGCTTAACAATTACTTTGTGCTCGGTTCAATGGTTCAAGACATTGGAAGTATGCGGATCACGCTCATGGTGGAAGAGGTTGCCACAGAACGTAAGGAACGCACGAGGCTCGATTTGTATGAACGGGAGCAGGTCATGCTTTACGCCCAGCAAATTTCCGAACTGTTTAATCAGACGACCGAAGACATCGAGACTGATCTCAAAACCCTGACGGACTTACTGGAAAAATTCAGGGAAACCCAGATGGAAAGATCCAAACCTGCAAACCAAGGCTCCAGAAAGCAGCACGTCATGACGCCGGAGAAGCAGACTGCCTGTATTCAGTTCCTCCGAAAGAAGAACTTCATGCAAGGTATTGACGAGCTAATTCAAAAGGCCGGGGTTGTCGGTGAGGAAAGCACGCGCAAACTTTTGTTCGTGATTGCTTCCACCTATAAGATGTCGACACCCCTTCATGCGCTGGTTCAGGGAACGTCCGGCTCCGGGAAAAGCCATCTTATTAATACCATCGGGGGATGCTTCCCGCCGGAGGATGTGATCAGTATGACAAGGGTGACCAGCAAGTCCTTTTACCACTATACAAAAGAGGAGCTGGTGGATAAGCTGATTCTCATTCAGGATTACGACGGACTGGACGAAGAAGCGCAATTTGCCTTCAGAGAATTGCAAAGCGCCGGAAACATTACATCCTCAACCACCTACAAGGATCGGTACGGCAATCTCATGTCAGCGGTCAAAACCGTCCGCAGCCATTTTGCTTCTCTTCTGGCGACCACCAAGGCAGAGGTCTATTATGACAACATGAGCCGGTCCATGATCAGCGGTGTTGATGAAAGCGATGAACAGACCAAGCGGATCATTATGCATCAAAACAAGCGCCTCGCTGGAATCATTGATACCCGTGAAGAGCAAAAGGCCAAGGAATTCCTGCAAAATTGCATGCGGTGTATTTTGCCGATGGAAGTGGTGAACCCTTATGCGGATAAGGTATATCTGCCATTCGAAGCAAAAATGCTCCGAAGGCTGAACAGCCACTATCAGGCGTTTGTCAAGCAGATCACGATCCTTCATCAATATCAACGGCAAAAGGACGACCGTGGGCGCTTAATTGCCGAGCCTGAGGATTTAAAGATCGCTTGTGAAATCCTGTTCGATGCCATCATGCTGAAGGTGGATGACCTGGACTCGTCCTTACGGCAATTTTATGATCGCTTAAAGGAATACATTAAAGCCCAAGCTGTGAGTAGCAAGGAAAAGGAATTTCAATTCACCCAGCGTGATGTCCGACTGGCCCTGAATATCAGCAAAACACAATGCTTCCGGTATTTCGAGGAATTGGAGCTGCTGGAATACATACAACGGACCGGAGGTTACGCCAACCGGGGATTCAAATACAAGGTGGTGTTCTGGGACGACATGGAAAAGATCCGCGAAAAGGTAACCGCGGACCTGAAAAAGCAGCTGGTTGCTGTTGGTTCATAGGGCATGGAACACCAGACCCCGCAACGACACGGCGATTGAGCCGTAGTGCTCCATTAGTTCAGGAGTGCGCATTGTACACGAGAAAAAATAAGTAAAAGGAAGCCGAAAAAAACATGAAACACCTGCCATTAAATAACGCCGAATTTGAGCACCTGTATAAAGAATTTGATGGCTTCATCAAATTCAAAGGATACGCTCGGGGCCAAGGCGGAAGCTATGCCAGCAACGTACGCGAGTTCTTATTCTTTATTGAAAACAGGGGCGTTGACGATATAAAGAAGGTGGTTGCCCTCGACGTGATTCAATACCACGAGTATCTGAAAGAACGACCAAACAACAGAAGAACCGGCGGTTTAAGTGAATCCATGATTGGCAGCCACTTGTTCGCTCTACGATTGTTCTTTGACTACCTGATGGATATGGGTGAAGTGACAGCTTCGCCAGCCCACCTTCCAAAGTTGAAGATCAATAAATCACAACCACGGGACATCCTGACGATCCCTGAAATCAAAGAAGTAAATCAGAAATGCCAGACAAAACTGGAGACGGCGCTGATCGCCATTGCGTACGGTTGCGGGCTCCGCCGAACGGAAATTGAATTGCTGGATGTTGGAGATGTTCTTCTGAACAAAGGTGTATTGATCGTCCGGGAAGGAAAAGGTGGCAAAAGCAGGACGGTTCCTCTCTCCGATGGAGGCGTTAAAACGCTGAAGGAATACGTTACCGAAGAACGTCCGTTGCTGTTCCCGGATCAAGGAATGCAATCCTGTCCAGCTTTTTTTATCAACCGAAATGGCACTCGAATGACCGGCGATCAGCTGAATGATATTGCAAAGGAGCTTGTAGCAAGAACTCAGAACCCGGCAATAATAAGCAAGAATATCACGCTCCATTGTTTACGGCACAGCATTGCGACCCACTTACTTGACAGCGGCGCGGAGATCGAATTTGTACAGGAGCTTTTGGGCCACGAGGAGCTGGACACGTCGACGTTATATTCCAAGCACAGAAAGCAAAGAATGGCCTTATATAAACAAATCAACCGACCTACCTATGGACACAACTGAATTTGAGAATTATTTGTATAAAAGCGGACACACAAAAGAAACCGTGAAGATCTATACCTTTCAAGTTAGACCATTTCTTCTCATGTTTCCAGCCATGCACGCTTTCACTTTCAGAGATTTCAGTCGGGCGCTGACCGAATTTCTGAAGGTCTATAAAAATTCAAATTACAAGAACACGATCCTGAGTGCGATAAAACGGTATTATGATTTCCTGCTGGAAACCGGCCAGCGACATGATCACCCCTGCAAAACGATGAATTTCAAAACCATCAAAAAGAAGGGGCTGATTCATAACGATCTGTTTTCCGCCGCCGAACTGGAAATGCTCATGGACCGAAATGAACGATATCCTTTACTGAAGGACCGAAACCAAGCGATGATCTCGCTGCTTATTTATCAGGGCTTACAGATCCGGGAAGTTGTCAACCTGAAGGTTCATCACATCAACCTTGACACTGGAAAGGTGTATGTAAAGGAGAGTAAGCAGGGGCTACGCCGCCACCTTGAATTGCACCCAAAGCAATACCGGATCTTTGAGGATTACATTTCAAAGTCCAGGAGAGAGCTCCTGAAAGTAGAAAGCGACGCTCTTTTTATTGCCCTGAAAGGCGTACCAATTGGAAAGGATGATGTTCAGTACCTCGTGGGAACCTTCGCACCTCTGTTTCCAGACCGAAGACTGAACTGTGAAGCGATCCGGCAGAGCGTTATTTCCTATTGGTTGAACGAACGGAAGTTTCCTCTGGAGCAGGTTCAGCTGATGGCTGGTCACCGCTGGATCTCCACCACGGTTCGTTATCGTCAAAGCCCATTGGATGAAAAACGACTGATCATAAACCGGTTGCATCCCTTGGGATAATTCGGTATATTTGATAAAAAGAAAAATGACAACGGCAGTTTACTCATACGAAGATCTAAAAAGAGATGTTCAGCAAAAACTAAACGAGCTCTGGGAAGAACAGAATAGCGTTGAAGTTATTGTTACTTATGATTGTATTGAATCTGAATTTCGCAATTCTCTGCGCGAAGAGCTTCTAATAGATGAATATAAAGCTGTTCGTCTGAGTGAGTCAACCTACTGGCTTTCCAAGAAACTCACTTTATCTCAATGTCATGTTTTGGCGCAGGAGATCGTCGACTTATACAAGCAACACATTAACGAATCAAAGCAACCAGCCTCGCATTCAATGGTTCGAATCCTCGTTCCTCACGGAAAAGAATTCCGGAAAATTGATATCCCATTAAAATCTTAATTTTTATTGAAAATTGTTTAAGGAAGCTCGAAAGGCTTCCTTTTTTGTTATATTTGGTATAACCTTTACACAGCGCTCTTTGAAAATGTTTTGCCTGTACCTGGCTGTACACGTTTCCATAGTTTCTTTGCAAACGCACGAGGTCGTATCGGTATTCCTTTAATGGAAAAGAAAAAGACGATGAGGCGAAAGGTGAGGGGAATCAGCAGGATTATGGGATGAGGATTTATGACCCGAGGTTAGGAAGGTTTTTATCTGTTGACCCATTAACGAAAGACTATCCTTGGTATACCCCATACCAGTTTGCGGGAAATAAGCCAATAGCAAATATCGACATGGATGGTGCGGAAGAGGCAAAAACTGATGCACAGATGAGAGGTGTGCAAAAAGCGGCTAAAGTTCTTTTCCCTAACGATCAGGCAAAACAAGATAAATATGAAATGGATGCAGTCAGAGACAGGGCAAAAGGCGCGGCGATTGGCTCTATTGCTATTTTCTGGGAATTTGCACCCGTACTATCACGATTAGGGTTAATAGGCGCGACAGTTAATGGCGGGATTTCAATAGTAAAGGGTGACAACGCTTATGAGGTACTTAAATCTGCTTATTCAGGTTTTTATGGTGCTGCTGCATTGGGTCTTGGCGGCCCTTCGACGTCTCTGCTCGGTTTAGCAGGCAAGGGTGCTATTGCGGGAATAGTGGGAGACGCTACAAGCCAAGCCTTTGATAATACTTTCGGGAATGCTGATGGGTACGATTTGGGACAAATGGCTAAAAGTGGAGCGATAGGGTCAATAGCAAACGTGATGTCGGCTAAATTAATTGAAGCTATCGGTGCGAAAGTAAGTCAAATTGTGTCAAAGGCATTGGCTCAAACGGAGACAGCAGCATATAGAAGTGCTATGCAGAAGATAATCAAATCTGAAACTCCTGGAATTGGCAATCGAGAATTAAAAAAACTTGTAAATTCAAGGATTGGAGAAATTCAGAGCTTGATTAAACAACAGGGCGAACAGTTAAAAGCCGGGTTACAACAAACAATCGAAAAAGGAACTTCAGTACTTGAAAATAAGGCAAATGAAAAAGAAAACAAATAAGAAACTCACGTCTGCAATTGCACTAATATGTTCATTAATTATATTGTCGATATATTTTATCGACTTAAAAAATGATTACTACTTCCACATAACTAATAAGGAGGCAATAGCCAATATTGAGCAAATAGAAAAAGTAAAAGAATACAAACCTTATGTTCTTACCCTAAGCTATTTGAACGATTACACATCAAAAATGGAAAAATGTGTTTTGAAATTGGACGGTATGTATGGCGATAAAATTCTTGAGGAAAATTTAAAATCTGTCAAAATTATATACACAAAACAAAGCCCATGTGATATATATATTGAAGATTACAAGCACAAGACTATTGGAGGAACTATTCTGCACTTAATTATTGCCATAATAGCTCTCTTAGCGGCCGTTATCTTTATAAAACAACTGAGCAAGCCAAGTAAAGAGTAGGCGACTATAAAGGTTTATGTCGCGCTTGCTAAGACAAATGGTTTCGCACCATTTATTGAAGTAATGAAACAACATAATTACAGGTCAGGACTTCGGTCTTTGACGCAATTTTTTGTTTTAGAGGCTTTTGAGTGAGGGGTAAGATCCGGAGGATCGCAATTTTTTGTTTTAGAGGCTTTTGAGTGAGGGCTAAGATCCGGAGGATCTGGCTGTCTCCTGCCCCGGATGTGAATCCGGGGTAAATGGTATGAAGGTACGAATGAAAAAATCGAAAATGAATTTATTTTTGCACAAAGAATAAACAGAAACCCTGATGAGAATCGGGTTTTGTTTTTATGGTATAACCAGGAGTAATTCGTGCATGAAGCAAATGTAAATCATCAAAATATAATTATCCGTGTAGAGCGGGTATAAACGTTTCTACACGGATAAATCTTTCGAAGCCGCGGGCTGGCCGGAGCCGATTCATTGCGAACAAAGTGAAGCAATCGCGCTTCGCCTTCGCTAAAGCTTCAGCGAACGAAGGATGGCGAGTTGCGGTGAATGTCAGTTTCAGTGAAAATCAAACGAGGACCCGAAGGACGAAGTGTAGATTTTTCTGAAACTGGCAGAGGAGCGTGGAGATCGATCGGTCTTGAACTTTTTGTTTCTTTTTGTTTCAAGACAAAAAGAAAAGTTAATCCCTCCTATTAAATTCAATAGCCCCGATTGTAGTGAAAATCCTTTTTGCTTTTCGCAAAAAGATTGAAACGAAAAGCGGGTGTGAGTTTATTGCGAAGAGAAATATCCCTGCTCCTAAAAAAAGAAGAGAAGTAACCAGCACGTATTACGACAATCAATTGATCCTGCCGACGGCTTATGCGACACAAAGTAATTTGCGGAAGCGTGTTTCCAGTGTGACGTATGAAGATAAATTTGATAATGACAGCCTGACCTACCAGCGCAATTTTTTGTTTTAGAGGCTTTTGAGTGAGGGCTAAGATCCGGAGGATCTGGCTGTCTCCTGCCCCGGATGTGAATCCGGGGTAAATGGTCCACCTTTGCTTCGCTACGGTGGATAAATATGAAGAGTAGCCTGTCCCGAGCGGAGTCGAAGGGAATGAAAGAACTTAAAATGAATTTTTATATTCACAAAATATGAACACCCTGCAATGCGGGGTGTTTTTATTTTAGCTTTGATATAACGTTAAACGTTTTTATTTCATTCTCTGAAGTTTAGCGGAAGGAAACACTAGTAATACCTGATTAGAAACGTTTCTACTCGTGTAGAAACGGATAAATAAGGTCTTTGAAAAGACTAATAATGTAGAGAACAAAAGGACTTTGCCCTTCGTAGCTTCAGCGAAGAAGGGTATTTTTGGAAGTTCCAGAATTGGATTAAATTTACCGGAGAAAGAGATCATTGGCGCAACGGTTTCTTCTACAACGTTCTTTCACACTTTAGGGAAAAAGGAGTATGAATTATCCAATCATCTCGGAAATGTCCTGACCGTTATTACGGACAGAAAAATTGCTGTTGATGCTAACACAGATGGTACGACTGACTTTAATCTTGCGGATGTTGCTAGTGCGAATGATTATAGTGCGTTTGGGGTGAAACTCTACAACAGAGGATTTGAATTCAGCGGTTATCGATACGGGTTTAATGGGAAGGAGGGAGATTTTGAGGTGCACAATAGTGGCGGGACAAGTTATGACTACGGGATGAGGATCTATGATCCGAGATTGGGTAAATTTTTAAGTGTTGATCCAATAACGAGGCAGTATCCTGCGTTAACTCCTTATTAATTTGCATCAAATCGTCCTATAGACGGAATTGATAGAGACGGATTAGAATACGCACCTGCCGATTACTCAAATGATAACTGGATGCTATTAAAACCAGAACTAAAGGTGGCTTACGCACAGTATCTTGCACAAGAAGTTACAGATAAAATAACCACAGAGAACATTCCGCTTGACCATGCGATTTATCAGGGTGTCTCAAGTGCGCCAATAATGTATGCGGGAGAAGGTGATGGAGTTTTAGGTTTAACGCTTGAAGATCATTCGATATTTGTATACGAAGGCGCTCTAACCTCTGCAAACAATGCTGCTTCGACAGTATTGCATGAATTTAATGGGCACTATATGGAACAGGAATTAGATTTGATTCCAGATACCGAAAGTCAAGTTATTAAAAGAGAAGAACCTAATCCATGGATCGAAATGGAAGATCAGTATTATGGATGTCCGACCAGACCGATGTATGATATGCTTCCGAGTAGCTCAAGTTCTCAGGAAGAAATAAATGCCTATGGCCTACAAAAGGAATTAAACGACAAAAATATTCTACCTATTCCCGAAAAGATGAAAAGCGTTGAAGGAAATTTAAAAGATTATGAGGAAGCACTTAAAAATGCGCTAGAAGCGGAAAAAGTGAATAATTCACAAAACGCCCCTACACCGGTATCTGATCCCCCAACCAAACCCAAATAAATAAGATGATTAAAATGAGCAAAATTATTTTAGCCTGTGCGCTATTGATACTTCAGTCTGGCTGCAAAGCTAGCCAGATATCTCAGGGAAATGACTCTGCTTTAACTGTTATGTGTAAAGTTGAGAACTACACAACTTCTTCTGATTATGATTTAGTCTGCACAGTCCAAAACAACAGTAAAGATTCGATTAATTTGGCGTTTAGTTCACACAACATCTACTTTGCAAAAAAAAGTTTACCGATATTATCGGTATATATCATTTCAAAAAAAAGACAATAAAGTATATCGGTTGAGAAATAATGGGAATAATATAAATTTTGATGAAGAATGTAAAATCGTAGCAATTTCTTCACGATCAGCATATACTTTTAAGATAAACTTAGCTTATTATTTTGGCAAGGACATTCCTGAGCATGATGAAGTATATGTAAAGTATGAAAACGACAACTCAGTTTATGATGGCCGAAAAGTTTATACGGGAGAATTAATATCCAATAGAATTCCAGTAAAATAAGGCGCAATTTTTTATTTTAGAGGCTTTTGAGTGAGGGGTAAGATCCGGAGGATCGACCTGTCTCCTGCCCCGGATGTGAATCCGGAGTAAATGGTCCACCTTTGCTTCGCTACGGTGGATAAATATGAAGAGTAGCCTGTCCCGAGCGGAGTCGAAGGGAATGAAAGAACTTAAAATGAATTTTTATATTCACAAAAAATGAACACCCTGCAATGCGGGGTGTTTTTATTTTAGCTTTGATATAACGTTAAACGTTTTTATTTCATTCTCTGAAGTTTAGCGGAAGGAAACACTAGTAATACCTGATTAGAATGCATAATTTTTCTCCATTAATTGATTTGCAGTATCGCAACCCACAGTAGAATTCATGCTGCTTACCGTCCCGTCTTTCTTGAACATAAGAAACGTTCTGTGAGGCTCTCCAATGTCAGATGGTTGCAGGTCTGTACAATAGATTCCGTCTAAATATTGTTGCTTTATCGCAGCGCTTTTGCTTGTCTTACAAGAATATAGGATGCTACCAATTAAAAAAGAAAAGAATAAATCGCAGGCAATTTTCATATAGTATATTAAATATAACAATTGTGCTTGTAAAGATAAGGAGGAACCTTACGGGCATATCCCATCCCATGGCCCAAAATTTTCATATTTCCATTGACCACATAAGCTGCAATGGATTTTAAAGATTATTATAAGATACTGAATGTCGAAAAGAACGCAACCGCCGAAGACATAAAAAAAGCCTACCGCAGGCTCGCTGTGAAATATCATCCGGATAAAAATCCGGGAAATAAATCCGCAGAGGAAAAATTCAAGGAAGCCAATGAAGCGTATGAAGTGCTCGGCGACCCGGAGAAAAGGAAAAAGTATGACGAGCTTGGCGCTAACTGGAACGCCTACCAGCAGTCGGGCGCTCAGCAGCAGGACGGCGGATTTGATTGGTCACAATTTACCGGGAATCAGCGCGGATCTTACACTTACTCCAACAACGATGAGGATTTTTCCGATTTCTTTTCCGGCATTTTCGGCGACCGCTTTGGTGGCCGGACCCGCGGAAACAGCGCACGTCGAGGACAGGACATTCGCGCTGAAATGGAGCTCCCGCTGGAAGATGCTTATCACGGCACTAACCGCGTAATTGAACTCGACGGACAAAAGCTGCAGATGAATATTAAGCCGGGTGTACGCGATCAGCAGGTACTGCGGCTCAAAGGGAAAGGCGGACCAGGCAGAAATGGCGGTCCTCCCGGAGATCTTTATATTACGATCCATATTCCGGAACATACACATTTTCAGCGGATAGAAAATGACCTGCATTGTGAAGTTCCGGTTGAGCTGTATACTGCCATTCTCGGCGGACAAGCACTGATCCGGACATTGCGCGGACCGCTGAAAATAAATGTTGCACAGGGCACCGCCAACGGAAAGATCCTGAGACTAAAAGGAATGGGAATGCCGGTCTACGGAAAGGACAATGAATTCGGTGATCTTTTTGTCAAAGTGAATGTCGTCCTTCCAAAAGACCTTTCCGAAAGGGAGCTGGCGCTGTTCAAAGAATTATCAACGCTCAAAAAAGTAAGTCATGCTGGTACCGTATGATCACCTGGCCCTGCTCCTGGATGAATACCGTGAGCAGCAGCGGCAATCCGAAAACCGCTTTCGCTATTTTGTTAACGATGTGTTTGATCTGCTGGGGATCAGTTCAGAAGAAGAACGAAACGCCTCGCTCGAGCGGACATTGCATGCATGCGAGACTTTGCACATTCCGGTGGCGGGGAACTTTCTCAGGATCTACCGCTTCGGAGATCATGCGATGGTGGCTGACTGGAAGCTATCGCCTCTCGCCTGTTACCTGGTGATCATAAATTGTGATCCGGTGAATGAAAAAGTGGCAAAGGCTCAACTGTTTTTAGCTGGTATGCATCTTTAGTAAGATCTGATAATAATTGAACGATAATCATGGATAAATTCAACGAGCTCATTAATTCCGGTAAGCCGGTCCTGGTAGATTTTTATGCGACCTGGTGCGGCCCTTGCAAAGCAATGGCACCCATTCTACAAGAGCTGGTTTCAACGGTGAACGACAAGGCCAGGATAATCAAAGTAGATATTGACAAAAATCCAAAAGCCGCCGCTAAATATGGTGTCAGGTCTGTTCCTACGCTGATCATCTTTCAGAACGGACAGATCAAATGGCAGCAATCCGGGGTGGTTCCGGCAAACCAGCTGGCCGACCAGCTGAAACGGATCGCAGATCTGAAAGAATAAATCCTGCCGCAAATCGGAAAATTTTATTAATTTCGTTGAGCCCTGAGCGTTGCTTGGGGTTCTTACTTTTAGCGCGATTAGCTCAGTTGGTTTAGAGCACTACCTCGACAAGGTAGGGGTCACTGGTTCGAGCCCAGTATCGCGCACAAAATCCTGCAATTGCAGGATTTTTACTTTATACACCTTGCGAGAAGCTTGTCCTGAGCGTAGTCGAAGGGAGCCCAGTATCGCGCACAAAATCCTGCAATTGCAGGATTTTTACTTTATACACCTTGCGAGAAGCTTGTCCTGAGCGTAGTCGAAGGGAGCCCAGTATCGCGCACAAAATCCTGCAATTGCAGGATTTTTACTTATAC
>JBJMLR010000007.1:0-386492 GCA_045805205.1 Bacteroidia bacterium
AAGAAAATTGCCCAACGGCAGCTGGGGAGCTCCTTATAACCTGGGGCCGACGATCAATACAGAATACAATGAGGATGCGCCGTTTGTCCACCCGGTAGGGAACATTCTTTTCTTCAGCTCGGAAGGGCATAGGAACATGGGTGGATATGATATATTCAAATCGACATTTGATGAGACGGGAAACTTCAGTGAGCCGCAGAACATGGGCTGTCCGATCAACACGGTGGATGATGACATCTTTTTTGTGCTGAACACAGATGCCTCTTATGGATATTTTTCTTCCGAGCGGGAGGGAGGCTTTGGTTCCCAGGATATTTACAGTGTTTATTTCCCGGTGAATAATATTCCTTTGAATGTATATAATATTCATGTGTTCGATGAATCGGGTGCAGTGCTGACCAATGTAGATGTGCTTTTAACGGATATGGAGAAGAAAAGTGTTTACGGGATGTATAAATCAAATCAGAACACCGGTAAGGTCATGGTGATCTCCGCGCCGGATAAGATCTTTCGGATCGCGATCCAGGTCCCCGGATATGAACCCTATATAAGCAGCGTTACATTGAGCGCAGAAAATGAGATCGTCTATAAATTAAGAAAGATTCAGCAATGAGAAAATTAAGATCGTTTTTTATGATCCTGTGTGTGGGAGCCTTTTCGGGTGTTCGCGCCCAGGATATGCATTTTACGCAGTTCTATTCATCGCCGTTGGTTCTTAATCCGGCATTTGCAGGAGCGGATGTCTGTTCCCGTGTTTCGCTTACTTATCGTAATCAGTGGCCGGGAGTGCAGAAAACCTACCGTTCTTATCTCTGCTCTGTCGACCATTTTTTATTTGAGCAGAATCTTGGGGTGGGAATTGTATTTGGCAGTGATGTCGCAGGGTCAGGAAATCTGAAGACAACGATGGTAATGGTTCCGGTTGCATACGAGGGAAAGCTTACTAAAAAACTATATGTCCGTATGGGCCTCCAGGCCGGAGTACAGATCCAAAGCATCGATTACGATAAGCTCTTGTTTGGCGATCAGGTTGCAAGAGGGGGAGGTGTACCAACACTGGAAGAACCATCGGTCAAAAAATCTTTTTTCGATACCGGCACCGGAATTCTTTTTTACACGAGATCTGCATGGGGCGGTTTTTCGGCGTATCACCTGAACAAGCCCAATCAATCCTTCATGGACAATGAAGATGGAACACTTCCCGTGAAGATCAGTTTTCACGGAGGTTTCAAATACCTGACCAATCAGGAAGAAAAAGAAGAGCGGAGCAGGCGTTATATTTCTCCGGCATTCAATTACCGTCATCAGAATAAATTTGACCAGCTCGACCTGGGATTTTATTATACGCAGTCGGCGCTGAACCTTGGGCTGTGGTACCGGGGGATCCCATTGCTAAAGAAGTACGCGCCGGGTTATGCAAACAATGATGCGCTTGCCTTTATTATCGGTGTACGCAATGAGCGTTTCAACTTCGGATACAGCTATGATGTAACGATCTCGAGATTAACGATGATTTCAAAAGGAGCACACGAGATCACGATCTCCTACCAGCTCTGCAAGCTGAAAAAGAAAAAGAAGCCGAGAATGCTTCTGCCTTGTCCGAAATTCTAGATCAGTTGATATGAAAAAATCGAGGCGCTTTTCCTTACTATCAGGAAGAGCGCTTTTTTATCCCGCAGGACCGGATTGCTTTCGTTCTGCGTGTGCTGCTGTAGTCCATTTTATCCCGGGAAAAGTGGGAAGAAAATAGCAATAAAGGGGAACCATATTGCTTATTTAACGTACAGGATTCGAGTTCTGTTTTATTATATTTAATCATGAGGCATTTTATTATCGCGGGGCTGTGTTTCATGTTGAGCATGTGTTCATGCTGTTCTCTGCAGGCGCAATCGATCGGGGGGATTACTTCCGGCGCTGCAACGTACTGCACTTCCGTTAACTCCGGTTTTTTATCTCTTACCGGGTACACCGGTTCAATTCTAAATTGGGAGTCAACTACCGATGGGGGAGCGACGTGGACGAATATCGGAAATACAACACCCGCACAAAGCTATTTTAATCTTTCCATTACAACCTGTTACCGCGCGATCGTTCAGAGCGGTGCATTTCCGCCCGATACTTCCACTGTGTCCTGCATCACGATCTACGCACCAAGCAGCGGCGGTTCGATCAGCGGCGGAGGAACTTTCTGCGGCAGCTCCGGCAGTGGAACGCTTACGCTAAGTGGCAATACCGGCGGTGTAACCAATTGGCAGTTTTCCACTGACGGCGGAGCTACCTGGACAACGGTGAGTGATACGAACACCTTTTTGAATTATCCTTCCTTGTCTGTAACCACCACCTATTCCGCAGTGGTACAGAATGCAGCCTGTCCCGTCGACACATCTTCCTTTTCGACTATTACCATCGCGGTTCCAAGCGTAGGAGGCAGCACCGGATCGGATGATACGGTCTGTGCGAATGCAAATGCAGGCGTGATTAATCTTTCCGGTAATACCGGATCAATAACAGGATGGATCAGCTCAACAGATGGTGGCCTTACCTGGATACCGATCCCCGGCACATCAACAGCCTTGCCGTACAGCGCATTGTCACAAACCACACTATTTGCTGCAGTCGTACAAAACGCAACCTGCCCACCGGATACGTCATCCTTTACTACGATCACGGTGATACCGCTGCCGGCAGTTTCTGCCGGAGCCGATACGACAATATTACCGGGACAATCTGTTGTTTTGAATGGAAGTGGTTCAGGAGTTCCTTTGTGGACGCCTTCTGCAGGTCTTGACAGCAGCAACGTGTTCAATCCCGTTGCGACACCTGTGAGCACGATCACTTATGTGCTTACGGTGATCAATTCGAATGGATGCAGCAGCTCTGATGCGATAACAGTCAATGTTGTGACAACTGAATTCAATGATATGATCACCACCATGTTCACACCGAACGGTGATGGAATCAATGATACATGGTTTATCCGCAATATTCAGAATTACCCGGATAGCGAGGTAATGGTCTATAATATTTACGGACAGAATGTTTATTCACAGAAGAATTATCTGAACGACTGGAAAGGAACGTACAACGGAGCACCCTTGCCGGACGGAACCTATTATTATGTGCTCCGCTTTGAAAAGAGTGACAAGGTATTCAAAGGTTCACTCGATATACTGAGAAACAAGTGAGAAAGCTCATCTCCATATGTCTGCTGTCAGCGGCGTCTGTTGTGAATGCACAGCAGACAAGCCGTTACAGTCATGAGTTCTATCTTCCGATGATCTATGATCCTGCTTTTACAGGAAGCGGCGACGCAATGATGGCTTCACTCGTCAGCCGGGCTCAATGGATCGATTTTAAAAACTCACCGCAGCAGAATATTTTTCTGATGGACGGAACGCTTCCAAATGGGAAAATGAGTTTGGGAATTAGTTTGTTCAGCGACAAGAAAGGGATCAGCAGGAAAACAGGCGGCGACCTTTATTATGCATATCATCTGAAGCTCGGTGAAAAGGCAGGACTGAGCCTGGGACTATCACTCGGTGTGCTCGACCATACTTTGTTTTATTCTGAAGCTGTGATTGAAGATCCGACCGACCCGATGCTTGTAGGTACTTCACAGCGGGAGACTGCGTTAAATGCGAATGCCGGTTTGCGCTTCAATTGGAAAGGTCTGGATCTCGGATTTGCCGCGCCGCAGCTGCTCGGAAATTCCGTGGAATTCCAGGATAATACCAGCGGAAGTGCATATTATGCCCTTTCAAGACATTACCTGGGCTCACTGTCATATCACATTATGATCTCGGAAGCAAAACAGCTTTCACTAACACCTGCAGCTGTTGTACATTTTCTTCCTAACGCACCATTGTATTATGACGCGAACCTGAACCTTAGCTGGAAGGAAAAATTCTGGATCGGTGCAACCTATAAAAGTGAACATGCGATCGCGGCAAATGCCGGCATCTGCCTCGGTAAAAAACTTTCAGTTGGCTATTCCTATGATATCATTATCGGAAAGATCGGGGGATACTCGGGATCAAGCCATGAAGTAATGCTCAGCTTTGTTTTTGGAAAAGAAAAGCCGGCCGAAAAAAATGAAGGAAAAGCGACAGTTTCCGGCGATAACGCTGCCGCTGATAGTCTTCGCGGTGAGCTGGAAGTAAAGGATAGTAAGATCGCCTATGAAAAGGCTAAGTCCGCAGAGCTGGATGAACAGCTAAAAAAACTGAAGCAGGAGAATGAAACGCTCAAAGCGAACCAGGCCGCAGGTAATACTTCGACTACACCGAATACAACCGATCATGCAACGGCTACCCCGGCCGATCCCGGTAAAACTACTACCGCTGATGTTACGGTCCCTAAAACTGCAGGGCTTGTAAAAGATTATGTTTATGCCGACAATAATAAGAAGCTGAAGACCGGCTACTACGTGATCGTAGGTGCCTATCTGAACAAGAATTTTGCAGAAGATGAACTGAAGAAACTGAGAAGATCCGGATACCGTTCTTCGAAATTGCTTTACTCCCCGGAAAAGGGTTATACCTACGTTTGCGCCTCCGTTCAGAGCTCTAAAAACGACGCGCTGGAGAAAGTCAATAAGCTAAAATCAAATGGAATGGCCGAGGTTTGGGTTCTGACTGTTGATCATTAGCACGTTTTTTGTCTAAAATTGTCAGTAAGTACCGGCAACAAAAATTGATTCTTGTCGTAAAGGAGTGTAGATGAGAAAACTGCTACTCCTTTCCCTTCTACTTATTATTTCTGTTTTTTCCGCCCGGGCCCAGATCGGATGTGGAGGAGGAGTTCCTACATTCAATGTGAACCTGACCGGCAATCCCGACAGCGTATGGACGAGTCCGAACACGGCTCGAAATGGAAATTGCTGTACGTCTTCACCTCCCGAAAAATGCATCGACTTTATCATTACGCTTGATCCCGGTGCAATTGGAATTACTTTTAATATCATCAGCGGTGCGATTCCCGGCGGTGCCCTTTACTACCAGATCAACTGCGGACCACCTCAGCCGCTCGGCTCAGCGATCTGCCTCAGTGGTCCCGGGCCGCACCTATTAACATTCTGTAAGCCGGGTTCGAATGCCAACGTTTATCAGATCACATCCATCCCCGGTGCGGTCGGTGGAAATGATATCGTTGTGAATCAAGGCTGTTCGGATACGCTTCATGCAACCGGTTTCCAACCCACTACCGTTAACTGGACCTCCATTTCGCCCGGTACCCCCGGTCAATACAATAGCTTGCTGTCCTGTACACATTGCACGGATCCGATCGCAACCGGTGTTTCGGGAGCGCCGACAACGGTAACTTACCAGGTATGCGGAACGCCATTGGCCACTTGTGTTTTTCCTTCAGCTTGTGATACGGTGACGGTGACTTTTAATCCGACACTTGCAGTCAGCATCATTCCGATCAATCCGACAATTTGTTTCGGCTCCACGTCCACAACGATAACCGCTGTTCCGAGTGGTGGAACAACTCCATATAGCTTTTTGTGGAACAGTATTAATCCGTCGCCGAGCATCACCGTCGGCGCCGGTAACTACACCGTTGTTCTTTCGGATGCGTCCGGCTGCTCGCCTGTAACTGCATCCGTCACTGTGACGTCCTTTTCAGTTGCCATTACAGCCAATGCCGGACCGGACCAGATAAAATGTTCCCAGGGAAGTCCGGTTGTGTCGCTCGCGGGTTCTGTAACAGGCGCCACAGGTGGGATCTGGTCGGGAGGCGGAGGAACTTTTAGTCCGAATGCATCTACACTGAACGCTACTTATACACCAACCGCTGCAGAAATAGCAGCCGGATCTGTTACACTTACATTGACAACAACCGGGAACGGGACTTGTCCCGCCGCAACAGATAATGTCACGATCACATTCAGTGGATTTACGGGAACGATCGGGATCGTGCCGGTAAATGTTAGCTGCTTTGGAGGTAATAACGGTTCGGCAACGGTAAGCATGACCGGGGGTATTCCGGCATTCACGTATTCCTGGAGTACTATCCCGATACAAACCGGTGCGGCTGCTACGAATTTGGTTGCCGGAACCTATACTGTAACCGTTACAAGCGGGATCGGGTGTACTGCAACAAGCACTGTCACGATCACTCAGCCTACACCGCTTGCCGTCAGCTCGACGATCACCGCGGTTTCCTGCTTCGGAGGAAATAACGGATCTGTTACGGCAATCCCGGCCGGCGGAACACCTTCATACACTTATCTTTGGTCTCCTGGCGGCGCTACAACAGCTACCATCAGCGGTCTTTCAGCCGGCACATATACCGTTACGGTTACCGACTCGAAAGGATGCACGATCACTGCAAGTTATGCGGTGACACAACCAACCGTTCTTTCCGTCTCTACAGCTCAAACGAACGTCAGCTGCTCCGGCGGCAGCAATGGCTCTGCAACTGCAACTGCGGCGGGCGGAACTCCTGCATACTCATATAGCTGGTCGCCTTCGGGAGGAACCGCTGCTACTGCATCCGGTCTGGCCGCAGGAACATATACGGTGACCGTTACGGATTCAAAAGGCTGTACGGTGACTGCTACTGCGGTGATTACGCAGCCCACCCCGGTCGCGGCTTCGATTGTTTCCACGAATGAGACCTGTGATTATCTGAACAACGGAACCTCCACTGTTACTGCTTCCGGCGGAACACCCGCCTATTCCTATAGCTGGACTCCCGGTGGAATGACAACAGCATCCGTTTCTTCGTTGGCCGCGGGCACTTACTCAGTAGCCGTGACCGACAGTAAAGGTTGCGCAATCACAGTTTTCGCGGTGATCACACAGCCACCTGCGCTTGCTGTTGTTCTGAATAATACGAGCGTCAGCTGCTTTGGCGGAAGTAATGGTGCAGTAGCCGCAAGCACTTCAGGCGGAACACCTTCTTATACTTATTTATGGACCCCCGGCGGCTCTTCTGCTTCATCGGTAAGCGGTGTTACGGCAGGCACTTACTCGGTAACGGTGACAGATGCAAATGGATGTACTATATCCGGATCGACAGTTGTAACACAACCGGCCGCACCGCTCGCGAATGTTCAAGTGATCACAAATGTCTCCTGCAACGGCGGAAGTGATGGAAGCATAGCTGTAACAACATCCGGCGGAACTCCTGCATATTCATATCTCTGGCTTCCGGGCGGACAAACCACTTCAGCCATCAGCGGACAACCTGCAGGAACCTATACTGTAACAGTTACAGATTCAAAAGGCTGTCAGCTGACTTCTACCTATACGATCACGCAACCCTTGCCGCTAGCGATCAGCTTCAGCTCTGTTAATGTGAGCTGCTTTGGCGGCAGCAATGGCAGTACAACCGGATCCGTGAGCGGAGGTACTCCCGGATATATATACAGCTGGACACCTTCCGGCGGAAGCGGTGCAACTGCTTCCGGGCTTTCTGCCGGAACCTACACGCTCACGGTCACCGATGCAAAAGGCTGCACGGTTTCTTCTTCTGTAACCATCACTCAACCGGTAGTGCTCTCCGTTACAACTACAGCGCTGAATGAGACATGCGATTATCTGAACAATGGATCTGCAACGGCAACTCCTTCGGGAGGAACACCAGGGTATACTTATTCCTGGAGTCCGGGCGGGGCAACAGGAGCTACTGCGTCCTCTCTTTCTGCTGGAACGTATACGGTAACGGTTACGGATACGAAAGGCTGCACCGTAACCAGCACGGCCACGGTCACTCAGCCAACTCCGCTTGCGATCGTTTTTGATACGCACGTTAATGTCAGCTGCTTTGGCGGGAGCAATGGCGTACTATCTGCAACAGTTTCCGGCGGTACTCCCAATTATGCATACTCCTGGATGCCTGGCGGCGGTACACTCAACGTTTTTTCCGGCTTAGCTGCCGGTACCTATACATTAACAATTACGGACTTTAACGGATGCGTTGCAACCAATAGTACAACGATCACACAGCCCGCTGCACCCGTTTCCGCAGCCACCGCTTCATTACCGGCAACTTGTTATGGCGCGACCAACGGATCATTGTCCGCAGCCGGAGCCGGGGGAACTCCGGGCTATACGTATTTATGGATGCCGGGCGCACTCAGCGGCTCTTCCATTTCGGGAGTCGGAGCCGGTACTTATACTGTTACCGCAACAGATGCAAATGGCTGCACAGGTTCAGCAACCCAGGCAGTCACTGAACCCGCGCAATTGATACTTACAACTTCAACTGTAAATTCTAATTGTGGTACGCCTACAGGGCAGGCCAGTGTTGCTGTTGCCGGTGGTGCTCCTCCATATACTTATTCCTGGTCACCCTCCGGTGGAACAGGTACTTCTGCAACCGGTTTGCTTGCCGGCGCATACAACGTGACAGTGACCGATGCAAACGGCTGTACTGAAACACAGTGGGCGAACGTCAATGATAACGCCGGTCCTTCAGCGTCGATATTTGCGATCATTAATGTCACTTGTAACGGCGGTTCGGACGGAAGTGCTTCTGTGGGCGTTGTCGGTGGATTAGGGCCGTACTCTTTTACATGGGCACCGTTTGGCGGAACCGGCACAGTTGCCACAGGTCTCACCGCTGGTTCATACACGGTAACAGTTACTGATGCAAACGGTTGTATCTCCAATGCAACAACCAGCCCGGACGTTACGGAGCCACCCCCGATCGTTACACTTGTTTCTTCAACACCCGTATCTTGTTTCGGCGGAAGTAACGGATCGGCAACAGCTGTTGCCAGCGGAGGAACACCAGGATATAGTTACGTGTGGTCACCGGGAGCGATTGGCGGAGCAACAGCGGCCGGACTACCGGTCGGAACCTATACCGTTCAGACGACCGATAACAACGGCTGTACACAAACAAATTCTGTTGCGGTAGTTCAGCCCGCTGCTCCTGTTGCAGTTGTAACAGCAACTACGCCTGTTTCCTGCTCCGGCGGAGCAAATGGAACAGCGTCCTCAGTTGTGTCCGGTGGAACAACACCATACAGTTATGTGTGGACGCCGGGATCGATCACCGGACCGGGTATTTCGGGAATGTCAGCAGGAACGTACACGGTCACAGTCAGCGACCTGAACAATTGTACATCATCAGCAACCGCAACAATTACGCAGCCAACAGCTCTTGTGCTTGCAACCAGCAGCAATAACGCGGCTTGCGGCACAGCGAGCGGACTCGCGTATGTGAGTGCTTCCGGCGGAACACCTGCATATAGCTATTTATGGACGCCGGGAGGAGTAACAAACGATACTGCTTCATCGCTGCTTCCCGGAACGTATTCGGTAAGTGTGACGGACAATAATGGTTGTACCGCAACGCAAACAATTCTTGTGAACAATACTCCGGGACCAGTCGCAACCATATCATCGATAACAAATGTAAGCTGCAACGGCGGAGCGAATGGTTCTGCAACAGTAGGAATTGCAGGTGGTATAGGGCCGTACAATTATTCCTGGTCTCCTTCAGGAGGTTCCGCTGCAACCGCTTCCGGTCTGTCTGCCGGCAGTTATACCGTGAATGTAACGGATGCCAACGGATGTGCTTCACCAGATACGGCTATGATCACGCAACCGTCGCCGGTTGTGGTGAGTGTTTCCACGAATAATGTTTCCTGTTTTGGCGGAGCAAACGGAACTGCGAGTGCAACCGGATTTGGCGGAACTCCGGGCTATACGTTTCTCTGGATGCCGGGAGGGGCAACAGGCAGTTCCGTGTCGGGACTTTCGACGGGCAGCTATACAGTGCAGGCTACAGATATTCGCGGATGTACGGGAACGCAAACTTTTTCGATCACACAACCCACTGTTGTGAATGCAACGATCACCGGTTCGACTAATGTCAGCTGCTTTGGAGGCGCTAATGGAACAGCAACCGCTTCCGGAAGTGGCGGTACACCATTCTATACATATAATTGGCTTCCGGCAGGAGGTACTTCGGCAACCGCCGTGGGACTTGCCGTCGGAACGTATACGGTAACTACTTCGGATGCTAACGGATGTACAGCGTCAGCAACGGTGACGATAACGCAGCCTGCTTCTGCACTTTCGGCGTCGGTGACAACTACAGCTGCCAGCTGTAACGGAGGAAGCAATGGAACTGCTACTGTTTCGGTTTCCGGCGGTACTCCGGGATATACTTATTTATGGTCGCCTTCCGGCGGGACAGGTGCAACTACAATTGGTTCACCTGCCGGTAACTACTCAGCGCTTGTAACGGATCTTAATGGATGTAACACCAATGCGTCGGGAATTATCACCGAGCCGACTGCGATCACCGGATCACTTGCTGTGACTGATCCATCCTGCGGATTGCCGAATGGCGCTATCACCAGTATGATCTCGGGCGGAACACCGGGGTACGGTTATTTGTGGATGGCCGGCGGAGCAACAACACCTTCTATTTCAGGTTTACTCGCGGGAAGTTATTCAGTGACCGTAACAGACAATAATTCCTGTACAGCTACTTTTAGTGCAACATTGACCAATATCGCGGGGCCTTCTGTATCGATACTGTCATCAACGAACGCTACCTGCTTTGGCAATAATAATGGAACAGCCACTGCCTTTATTGCTTCAGGAACACCTCCGTATACGGTGAGCTGGATGCCGTATGGAGGAAGCGGTACCACTGCAACGGGGCTTGTGGCCGGGACCTACACAGTTAGTGTTGCTGACGGACTCGGATGTACCGGAACGGCTACTGTAACGATTACAGAACCTGCACAATTGAATCTTGTTATTTCGGCTTCCTCAAATGTTAGCTGTAACGCCGGTGCAAACGGCAGCGCAACGGTTGCTGCCAGCGGCGGCACACCAATCTATACTTATTCCTGGTCACCAATCACTTCTTCCTCTCCTTCGGTTTCCGGACTTAATGCCGGAACATATACTGCCACTGTGAATGATGTAAATGGATGTGCCGCATCGGTACCGGTTGTGATCACTCAACCTGCAGTGCTGACGTCCGTTTCAGGAACTGTCGTTCAGCCATCCTGCTACAACAGCACGAATGGCTCGGTCACGCTGAATGTGTCCGGTGGAACGCTTCCTTATAATTATTCCTGGTCGAACGGACAAACCGGAAATCCTGCTACCGGGCTTGCCGCCGGTTCATACAGTGTAACCGTTACTGATGGAAATGGCTGCACGGCCTCCACTACAACTACGCTGACCCAACCGACACAGATCATTACTACAGCCGGGATGAACGACACGATTTGTCTCGGACAGTCGGGAACAGTAACTGCTGCAGGAAGCGGCGGCGATGGTGGCTATTATTATGTATGGCAGCCGGGAGCTGTGATCAACGGCGGAACATTCAATGTAACGCCGGTAACTACCACTAACTATACCGTTACTGCTTACGATGCGACGGGCTGTGCAGGAACACCCGATACAGTATCAGCGATCGTTTACAATCTCACCGCGGCCAATATCGATGCACTCGCCTTTTCACCGATCTGCCCCGGACAGGGAACGGTTGTATATGCAGTGACCAGCGGGATAACAGGACCTCTGACATATTCATGGAACAACGGACTTGGGTCCGGTCCGGGGGGATTCCTTGTGACTCCTTCAGCGCCGGTAACGTATGTGGTAACGGTAACTAACTCCTGTGGCGCGTCAGTACAGGATTCGGTAAGCATCACATTCAATCCTCAGCCTACTATTGTTATATTGTCTGATACAAATTCGGTATGCGCTCCGGGAACTATACAGTTCTCAGATCTTTCGGTAACCGGCAATCCATCTGATCCGATCGTTGGCTGGCTTTGGAATTTCGGGGACGGCGGAACTTCAACGCTTCAAAACCCGACGTATACCTATACTTTTCCGGGAACATACAACGTGACACTTACGGTCACAACCCTTGGCGGCTGTACAAATAACAATGCTTCGGGGCCGTATGTAGTTGTTGCGCACCCGTATCCGAATGCTGCATTCACGCAAAACTCAAACACGCTTGATCTTCCTTATGATCTGCTGGTGCTCGATAATCTTTCGACAGGAGCAACTTCTTATCTATGGAATTTTGGAGACGGCGGTACATCTACATTGCCGGAACCTCAATACTTGTATAATTCTGTTGGTATTTACAATATTATGCTGATCGCGACTTCCGCTTTCGGTTGTTCAGATACTGCATACTCAACGGTTACTACAACCGCGGATGTTGTGTTTCCAAATGTGTTTACGCCGAACCCCGATGGTCCGAATGGCGGCGTGTATGATATAACCTCGCTTACGAACGACGTTTTCTTTCCATACACATCCGGTGTTACCGAATTTAAATTTGAGATCTTCAACCGTTGGGGCGAGCTGATCTTTGTATCAAATGATATACATGTCGGTTGGGATGGCTATTATAAAGGACGGCTTTGCCAGGAGGATGTATATGTATGGAAGGCATTGGTGAAGCTTAATAATGGTAAGGTCTTCAAAAAAACAGGCGATGTCACACTCCTCCGATAAATACAAAAGATCGCTGATCATACTGTTGAGTTTTGTATTCACGACTGCTGCGGGTCAGAAGATGTCACGTGAATTCAGAAAGACTTTTTTCAAAGCGGATAAAGCCCTGGAGTATGGAGATTATTATTCGGCAATGAATCTGTATTCGGGGATCTATGCTCAGGATAGCTTGAATGCGGAGCTGAATTACAAGCTGGGTGTATGTAACTATTCAATCCGGAAGTACCGGAACCGTGCGCTGAAATATTTTGAAAGAACCTCGGTATCGGATTTTCCCGAATCGAATTATTACATGGGAAAGCTCTATCACTTAAGAAGAGAGTACCAGAAAGCGATCGATCGCTTCACCTATTATAAGTTCATGATGTCCGGAGAGGAGCACACAAGAAAGGAGATCGATGATCTCATTGAGAAGTGTAATACGGCGATCATCATGGAGAGCAATGTGGATCGGACACTTGAGGTTCAGAACCTGGGAGATGCAGTGAATACGGAATATCCTGAATATGCCCCGCTGATCCCCGCCCAGGAGAATTTTATGATCTTCACCTCCCGCAGGAAGAATGATGTTTTCAAGCAGACCGATCCGCTGGGCGATTACTTTGAGGATCTTTATATTTCAGAGCGGAAGGATAAAAAGTGGCAAGCTCCGGTGCTGATGGATACCACGATCAATACGCCGGTACACGATGCAGGAACGGGTCTTTCTGCAGATGCAGAGCGTTTATTGATCTACCGGACGAGCAAGGATCTTCGCAGCGGTGATATTTATGAAAGCAATTTTGTTAACAGTAAATGGTCTGCGCCCCAGATGCTGGGCTCAATTGTAAATGATCCCGATTATGCAGAGACCAGCGCCTGCTATTCACCCGATGGCAATACGATATTCTTTTCAAGCAACCGTCCGGGCGGTTATGGAGGCAAGGATCTTTACCTGGTAAGAAAATTGCCCAACGGCAGCTGGGGAGCTCCTTATAACCTGGGGCCGACGATCAATACAGAATACAATGAGGATGCGCCGTTTGTCCACCCGGTAGGGAACATTCTTTTCTTCAGCTCGGAAGGGCATAGGAACATGGGTGGATATGATATATTCAAATCGACATTTGATGAGACGGGAAACTTCAGTGAGCCGCAGAACATGGGCTGTCCGATCAACACGGTAGATGATGACATCTTTTTTGTGCTGAACACAGATGCCTCTTACGGATATTTTTCTTCGGAGCGGGAGGGAGGCTTTGGTTCCCAGGATATTTACAGTGTTTATTTCCCGGTGAATAATATTCCTTTGAATGTATATAATATTCATGTGTTCGATGAATCGGGTGCAGTGCTGACCAATGTAGATGTGCTTTTAACGGATATGGAGAAGAAAAGTGTTTACGGGATGTATAAATCAAATCAGAACACCGGTAAGGTCATGGTGATCTCCGCGCCGGATAAGACATTCCGTGTAGCAATACAGGTGCAGGGGTACGAGCCGTATATCAGCAATGTCTCATTCGCCGCAGAAAACGAATTGGTTTTTAAACTAAGAAAAGTACAGCGATGAAAGCCTTAAAGAAAATAATGTTTTGTGCTGCGATTTTGCTTGCGCCAGGTGCGAATGCCCAGGACATGCATTTTACGCAGTTCTATTCCACTCCTTTATTTTTAAACCCTGCTTTTTCGGGAGCAGATGTCTGCTCACGTGTTTCGCTTACCTATCGCAACCAATGGCCGGGCATCCAGCGAACTTATCGATCCTACCTGTTTTCTATAGATCATTACCTGATGGAAAAAAACCTGGGGATAGGCCTTGTATTCGGGGAAGACGTAGCGGGATCTGGAAATTTAAAAACTACAATAGTATATCTTCCTATCGCATATGAAGGGAAGCTGACAAAAAAACTATATGTGAGAATGGGGATCCAGGCGGGTGTAGAATCGAGGAGTATTGATTATGAAAAGTTGTTGTTCGGTGACCAGATTGCAAGAGGTGGCGGTGTGCCGACAGTGGAAACACCGATCCTCCGGAAGACATTCTTTGATACCGGTACGGGAATTCTATTTTATACCCGTAAGGCCTGGGGTGGTTTCTCTGCGTATCACCTGAATAAGCCTAATCAATCATTGATGGAGGCAGAGGATGGCGTTGTTCCTATAAAAATAAGTTTTCACGGTGGCTATAAATACCTGACCAATGAAGAGGAAAAGGATGAGGCAAGCAGAAGATACATTTCTCCGGCATTCAATTACCGTCATCAGAATAAATTTGACCAGCTCGACCTGGGATTCTACTATTCTCAGTCGGCGCTGAACCTGGGGATCTGGTACCGCGGGATCCCGGTTTTTAAATCGTATGCTCCGGGCTATTCCAACAACGATGCGCTTGCCATTATTATCGGCGTGCGCAATGAGCGTTTCAATTTCGGATATAGCTATGATGTAACGATCTCGAGATTAACAGCGGTTACAAAAGGCGCTCATGAGATCACCGTCTCCTACCAGCTTTGCAAGCTGAAAAAGAAAAAGAAAGTCAGGATGCTGACACCTTGCCCTAAATTCTGAAACGCCGGTAAAAAAAGTTGAAAGCGCTCCTTCCGGCAGTTCCGGGAGGAGCGCTTTTTTTATCTTCCGCCCGGTTTCGGAGTGGTTACCATCGTGGTATGTGTGCTGCTGGTAGTTCCATTCGTACTGTTCGTTGATGTAGTACTGTTGGTGCTGGACGTGGTACTGTTCACATGCGTAGTACTGTTTGTCGAGGTAGTACTATTCGTGGATGTCGTACTGTTCGTTGATGTACTGCTGTTGGTCGAAGTGGATCCGCCGGTACTTGTAGTGACATCGGTTGCAGTGCTGCTGGTTGTCGGATAATCGCTGTATGTGGTGCTTGTAGAGCTGGTGGTGCTGCCAGAGCTGCCTGTTGAATAAGTGGTTCCCGTGCTGCTTCCTGAATCATCATCCTTTTGGCAGCTGGTGGCTGCGAGTAGCGTCACTGCAAACAGTGAAATAAAAATTGTCTTTCTCTTCATGGCTTTCTGGTTTTGGTGAATATATATATCAGGTAACAGAAAAAAGGCGCCAGTACAGGTTGGGAAACTGTTTCAACAATACCGATCAATCCTTTTTGAGCCGGTTCAGGGTTTGCTGGATGTACTTTTCAGTAGGAGTGAGCGCACGCTGGATCCTGCGGGCATAATGGATGCTGTCCATCACCTCCTTGTTTTTTTCCTCGATCATGTATTTTGCAATTTCCACCTGGGCCTTTTGCTCTTCAATGATCGCTTTTTGCGAACGGGTAATGCGCAGCGAGCGGAAGCTCAGGAATGCAATGACCGCGATTCCGATCGCCACCGCGAGAGCGAGCAGAACATAGAGCTGCTGTCTTTTCTTTGCTTCGGCTTCAATCGCTTTTTCCTGGTCCCGTTTTGCCTGTGCTATCGCTTCCTTCTTCTCAAATTCATAATTCACTTCCTTTTGCAGGATGGCACGTTTATTCTGAACACTGAAAATGCTGTCCTTTGTATTGTAGTATTTGATAATGTAATATTTCGACCGGAGACGCATTTGCTCCATGTTCAGCATTTTCCCTCCGAGTGTATCGGGAAGAGAGATGCTCGAGCGTTCATAGACGGTGCTCAGGATATAATAGTCCTGCCGGAGAAATTCCAGTAAGCCCAGACTGTCGGCAATTGTCACGCCACGGTAAATGTGATCGAACGCCTTTCTGTAATCTTTCAGATTGAGCTCTGTAGTGGAAATATTGCTGTGTGCTCGTGCCATGCCTTCCGGGTCGCCGATCTCGCGGGCGATCCGAAGAGAATGAGTATAGTTTTCCAGGGCTTTCGGGAACTCCTGAAGGTCATCATAAACGATCCCGATGTTGTTGTACATCAGGCCTGACCTTCTTTTATCGCCGCTTTCCTCTGCAAACTTCAGTGCTTCCGAATAATATTGCAGCGCCTCATGGTGTTTTCCCTGGTTGGAATACACCAGCCCGATGTTTCCAAGGATGCGTGCGATGCTACCTTTATTTTCCTGTTCCCTGGCCATTTTCAGCGCTCTGAAAAAGTAGTCCAGGGATTTTTTATACTCGCCGAGATCACGGTAATTACCGCCCAGACTGGTTAGATCGTACATAATACCCTCAGGGTCTTTCAGCTCTTCATCTATCCGGAGGGCTTCCAGGTATTGGTTCAGGGCTTTGGGATAATTTCCCATATTCTGGTAGCAGAATCCCATGTTGCCGGTCCGCTTTGCAATACCTTTACGGTCACCGGTCCGCTCATCCAGCAACAGTGCCTTTCCCCACAGGGCGAGCGATCCGTTATAATCGCCCCGGTAAAAGATAACAAGCGCTTTATCGGAGAGCGCCGTTGCGAGAAGCTGAATGTAGCGCTGGCGGATGCCCGTTGCTTCCAGTGATGAAATGATATTTTCATCGATGAGATCCGTGATCCCGAGATTCCTGCAGGTTAAACCGGTCGCACGTTCCGAGCAGGCGATGGCGCTATCGTAAATTGAAACGTCCGTGTAATGCTCCGACAGGTCCAGCAAATGAGCAATTTTCGAAGTGTCTTGTACGTCGCGAAAAACCAATTGATGCAATGAATCGGCCGGATCGGATATCGTCGCATATGTTTTAGTGACCAGTAAAACACCGCAAAGCAGAAGTTTTTTCATTTGCTGTTTATTCCTTCTAAAATACTGAAAATCTTCATAAATTAGCTAATAATCCAAAATCTTCGATATGAAGGCATTATACGCTTTGTTTGCAGCGATGTTCATTTCCTGCTGGTTGCCGGCACAGACTCCCGTAACCAACGGAGCGACCTACGGAATTACTTCTCCTTCTTCGGCTTGTTTGTCGTGTCCGGGATCCGTCTGGAACAATGAGATGAACATCACGGCACTGGATGGAACACCTGCGGACATCGACCTGGAAAATTATGGATTTTGTTTCCAGTCAAGTTGCTTTTATTCCCGTTATCTTCAAGCACGCCAGTTTGGTTTTTCGGTTCCGGGCACGGCAACGATCCTTGGAATTGAAGTGACGATCGTGAGAAGCGCACCGGTAGCAGGGATTATCAAAGACACCATCGTTAATATCATGCAAAGTCTTTCAGCGATCGGGACCGACAGAAGTGCTCCCGGATTCTGGCCGGCAACGTATACGAGCCAGGTGTATGGCAGTCCGACTGACCTCTGGGGATTGAGCTGGACGCCTGCAAACGTGAATGCACCTTCCATGACCGTTCAGCTGAAAATTGCCAATACCGATCCATCCACTGTAACAGGTGTGAATGTAGATTATATCAGCATGACGGTTTATTATTCTACTGTAACCGGAATTGTGGAAAGTCAAACATTGTCTCCGAATTCTTTTTCCGTATACCAGGAAAGCTCCAATGAGTTGAATATCACATTTACAACTTTTCAGCAAGCTCCGACCGCAAAGCTGGAGCTGTATGACGTTACTGGAAAACTGTTAGATACCAGGAGTCTTGGCCAGCTTGATGCCGGTCAGCATTCAGTCCAATTGGATATTGGCCGGTTGACAGCGGGGATTTATTTAGTTCGTTATATGGATGGGAAAAGCGTGATCTCGAGGAAGGTCAGTATTGGAAAGTAGGTAATGAAAAGTGGATTGCTATAAGGATTCGATCAGTTTATGTTTCAACACGAATAAGACGAGTCCTGTTTTTGACTTGATATTGAATTTTCCAAAAATGCTTTCCCTGTAGCCGTCTACGGTTCTTGGCTGAACGTGCATTTTATCTGCGATCTGTTCATACGTAAATTCTTTTTCATTGCAGACAAGCTTCAGGAATTCCTTTTCTCTTTCGGTAAGTTCAGAGAGGATCTGCTCTTGTTCGCTTCTTTTAACTGCAGTAATATTGGTCTGGAGAGAGTAGGTAAGGAATTCATTGTGATAAAATCCTTTCAGAAAGATCTCGTTCAATGCTTCTTTCATTATTTCAGCGGTACAATTCTTTTTTAAATAACCTCTTGCGCCCAATCTGAAAAGTCTGATGATGAGGCTTTCTTCTTCATTTAGTGTCAGGATGAGTACCGGCGTTTTCACGTTCTTTTCGGAAAGGAGCTCCAGCGTTTGATCACCGCTGATCCCGGGCATGGAGATATCAAGAATGATGAGATCAGGTTCGGGAGTTATAGGAAGGGCATCCAATAATGTCTGTCCGTCGTCAAACTGCGAAGCGATCTTAAACGGACCTAACTTCTCTATCAGCTCTTTCAGGCCGTTGCGTATGATCACATGATCATCAACGAGAACAATGTTCTTTTTCTTTTCAGCCATGATCTGTCAGGATTGTTTTGCCAGTTTGAAGATACAACCATTACCGGGAGAAGAAATGATCTCACAGCTGAGGCCAGCTAGTTCAGCTCTTTTTATTATATTCTTAAGGCCCGAAGCTTTTGGGGATAGCAGAACCTGTTCTGAAATGAACCCTTTTCCATCGTCTTTTATAGTCAGCTCGAATACCCCGTTCCCATTGTATGCAGTAATATATAAATTATGGGCCGACGCATGCCGCAGCGCATTTTGTGCGATCTCCTGGAAGATCCGGAACACCATCAGCTCCTGGTTTTTGTCCAGATTGGTGCTGCCTTCCGGGTGTGTCCAGTGCAGCTGGAATTGTTTTAAAGCCCGGAGTCTTTCCACTTCATTATCCAGGGAAGTGAATAAACCGACATGACCAATATGATCATTGTTGAGTGTCCGGCTGAGCAGCTTCAATTGCTGGGTAATCTCAGCCAGGTAAATCTCTGCCGGTTTGAACGTATCGGCCAGCTGAGGATGATCGATCTTTTGACTTTCGATCTGGTAGTGCATCGCGGTGAGCAATTGCCCAATGTTATCATGAAGTTCCCGCGCAAACTGAGTTTTTACATGATCGGTCACTTCCGATTCTACCTGTCGTAATTCCTTTTCAAAGGAGAGTTTCGTTTGGACGAGGATCATTTCCTGCTGTGCCTGTTTTTTGCCGGAGATGAAAAAAGTAATTACGACTGCGGCGATAAGCAGTAGGATTAGTAAGGTAGAGCAGATGATCGCTAAAAAAATGTCTTTATCTAATGTCATGATCGGACAGAAATGCGGGTGTCTTTTCGGAGCAGCCAAAATGCGCGGGCGAGACATAAATACCGGATGGTTGCCAACGGGCCGGTAATAATATAATATAACAATGTGCTGAGTTTTGGATAATTATCGTTCAGATAATTGAATAAACTGAAGTAAGGCACACAACAAGCAAAATAAATCAGCAGGCCAGAGCAAACCCATATCACCGGAGACTTATTGCCGTTCTCGCCGGTCGTTGAAAAATGACGATACATGATCTGCATATAGATCGTGGTAATTGATATGCTTTGTGCCACGATCACATAACCATCGAAATTATTTATTCCCATAACATGGACCCGGAAAAAATAAAATATCATGAAGCAAGAAAACAGCATCATTATCAGTGTCTTCGTCAGGGTAGTTGGAAAATAGAGATAAGCTGCCAGCATCAGGAAAAATGTTTCAAGAGGAACATGAATGTTAATAAGCCATTGATCATTTACAGTTTCATGGTTGCTTTCCTGGATGCCGGTAACAATGTAAGAAGCTATATAAAAGCAGATCCAAACAACTACTTGTGTAAAGAATATTTTGTAAAATGATGTCATGTATCTGCCGGAGTAAATTCCGGCAGACAGAACAATGACAAGGGTCAGGCATTCATTTATGACATGGAACATCGTATCAATATTCTGATACCATAAATGTATTGCATTTAATCAATACTTTGATGATGTTCCTACTTTAAATCAAAATAGCTGTCCGAACAACCGGGAGGACATAAATGAGAAAGGTTCCCGAATTTCCGATAAAATAGAATGACTCCTTTTAATGTCTCACAGCCTAATATTAAAACGTGTTTTTTGTTTGTGTTCTTAAAAACATTTTCACCTGCGTTGTGTAAAATGATCGTTTTTGCACCATTGTCTATGATCTCTGCATCTATTTCCTGGAATGAAAAAACAATGGACCTGACATTTCCGGTGGAGTCATTTTTGGAAATGAACCGTTCAAAGTTCGCTTTTCCGTGATGCAGACACCAGATGTGGTCTTTGTAGGCTGCTATACAAGCGGTGTCTGTCGAAGTTGCTACTACAAATCGGTGAGAAGCTCCACTTTGATATTTGTAAAGAGTTGAATGTGCGTATGGTTGATAATGCGCATTAGATTTTTTTGGATAATCAATGTTCTTTAAATACACTGGTTGGTAGAGTATGCTGATCTTGCGATGAGCAATGTCATATCCGTAGATAAATCTCAGTCCCAGAACATGGTGCCCTGAACCGCTAATGATTGCCTGAGCACTATCTCTTAATAACTTAAAGTCTGTGTAGGATATCGTATCTATTATGCTATTCAAACGATATATGGAATCTGCAAGAAAACTATTCTGAAATGCGTTTTTTTGCGAATTCGCTGTGTCTTGTGTGATAGGATGTTTACTGAGATCGATCGTGTCCTCGTTGTAGTAGTGAAGTATACTATCGACGGTTAAGGTAAAACTCCTTTCTTTTTCTTCTTCTTTTTTTGAGGAACCGGAGCATCCTTCAAATGCAAAGATCCAGAGGAGTAAACCGGCCGGAATAAAAAGATGTAGTATTTTTTTCATAGTTAAGTGTTTTAGTTTATGCAAAAGTGAATCATTCTTCGTGATCCTCAAAATAATTCATACCCGTATTAATACGCATTCGGGGAGGGGAAAAATACCCTTCCGTCTTCGGTAAACTACCCTTGTCCCGCTGCTGATTCCGGTTCACCTTTGCTCCATCAATGAAAAAGGAGCCCGCTGAAAATCCTTTAAAGAGTAAGCAAAAACTAACACACACACATTATGTCGTACCAGCATCAAACCTTAGGGGCCATCGTTGCCTCCGTACTAAATTATGATCAGTTCTGCAACGCTATGGGCGAAAAGCCGGCGATTAATAACGCCAATTCCAGCTATGTTCCATGCGACGGTAGGCTGATCACCGGCTCTGCGCTTGAAAAGCTTACGCAGGTAGGACCCAGCCAACCGGAACCGTTGAATCACATTCAGAATGCCCCGGACCTGAGAGGGAAATTCCTGAGAGGTCTGAACCAGATGTACAGTCCGGGTGAACCGACTGGTTTTGATCACGTGAAGAATGGAGATCCGGACGAAACGCTGAGAAAAGTAGGAAGCTACCAGGGGGACGGACTCATTGCGCATGATCATCCTGCATCCGGTCATATCAATGGGAGCGTTTGCGGTTCCAATGGAACACATGATGCTGACTCAGGACACGACAAGTGGAATTCGGACCCGACTTTCGGTGATCACAATGTGCAGGTCACCGTGGGAAATAATTCAACCGGGGGAAAGGAAACCCGGCCGAAGAACATTGCTGTCTATTATTATATTAAGATCAATTAATGTGAGATACTAACTAAAAAAAACAAACATGAACCCGATACTATCTTTCTGGATCGTTTTTGCGATCCTTGCAGCAGCGATGCTGTTTGCGACTGTTAAATACGGGATGCTGAACGACAGCAGCATCCTTGTTTCCAATAAGCCTTACAGCTTTTCAAGAACCCAGCTGGCATGGTGGACGCTGATCATTCTTTCTGCGTTCACTGCCATTATTCTCTCAGCAAGAAATGAGAACCATGATATTCCTGTTTTTTCAATAAGGGTGGTTATTTTGCTTGGCATCAGCGCCGGTACGCTTGCTTCCGCAAGGATCACTGAGCTTGGCGAACAACGATCATCAACAGCTCCTCCTGCATCATTTATTCAGAATCAAAATTCCGAATCATTTCTGCTTGATATCCTTTCTGACAAAGATGGGGTAAGCATTCATCGTTTGCAGGCTCTGATCTTCAATCTTGTTCTGGGATGCTGGTTCATTTATAAAGTGCTGCACGCATTACCTGTTACAAGTGGTCCGGGCTCAATTATGCCCGAGCTGAATGACAATGATCTTATCCTACTCGGGATCAGTTCGGGCACTTATGTCGCACTAAAAACGGGGGAAAATAAGAAGTATTAATCATTAAACTGAGAAAAATATGAAAAGACGGATGCTTTTATATACGGTGATCCTAGGTGGCCAGATGGTCGCTCAAACGAAACCTAAAGTGAACTCTGACTCTCTGCTAAAGTTTCAAACGAACATCTTGGTCACACAAATGTATGATTCTCTTGACAAAGAGGTAGGTAAAGTCAACAAGCAAGATAATGCAATTCTTACCGGTCACGCTTTTAACCTTTTGGCGGCCAAAAATCTTGCAAGTTATCTTTCCAGTTCGGCGGACTTTAGTCTTACTAAAGCGTATGCATTGCTTGATAATACAGACGGAAAAGTACATGTGGAAGGTAATCTTCCGGTACGAAGAAAAAATTCGAAAAGATTGCTCGGAGTAGTCACGTTGGGCGCAAAATCAAACATTGTTGAAAAGGTCGTTAAATTATACAATAACGAAAAACCGGCGAACGACATATCCGGGGAAGTAAAAGTCACCTGGTTGATCGCAAATAACATTAAGTACTATAATGGAAGTCAGTGGTCAAAACTAAAGGCCCTTGCCGGTGGTGATCAGAAAGAAAAAATGTCGATCGTGAGAAGAAGGATTCTCCAGGAGCAAAAAGCGAAGATCCAAAAAGAGTTAGCGGAATTGATCAAGTCGCTGGATGGTATGGGAACCAATGATTCCATACAGATTCTTGAAGACAAAATAAAAAGTCTTTCGGAAGACCTCGCTGATAATTACTATAAAGAGGAGCAGGTGGCGTTCAGCAAGTCGCCGGAAAAGTATTCAAATAGCCAGAAAATGGCTTGGCTTTCAGTTTTAGCATCAATCCCGGTTACGGAAACCAAATATTCCATCGCTGAAAGTTATGTTGCGAAGGCGCACGATGTGAACTACTATCCGTTCAGTGGGTCAGGCAGATTGTCATTAATGTTCGACAGGTACAAGGTTCTTAAATCGTTCTGGAATGTGTCATATATAGTCGGGAAATCTAATACCTTGCTTGACAGTTCTATTGATCAAAGTGTGATCACAAAAACAGTCAGAATAGATACCAGTTCGGTGATCAATTCCACCAGTAAAACGTACTTCTCAAAATCGGGTTTTCAGCAATATGTTACCGAGACTTTACGTGGACAGGTTGTCTTATTTCCCGTGCCATCGAAGAACTCATATATCGGGATTGATTTTTTTGGTGATCTTAACATCAAAAACGGTGATGCAACATGGGGTTTCGGAATTCCTGTATCGCTTAAAGACAAAGACGAAAAGCCACTTGTAAATTTTGAATTGATCTTAAATAAGATTAATCAGCCCGAGAACAGAATTTTAAGCCTGAGTCTGGCAGTGCCTTTCGGGAGTATTATTTATTAGCCTTGTTTTAATAACAGAACCACAGAAGAAAAGCCCTTGGGAAACCAAGGGTTTTTTACTTTTGTTTTGAATCCATCAAAAGCAAACCACCATGAAAGAACACGACCTGTTAAAACTTTATGATACTTTTCTCTCTGAGACAAAACGGGGAAAGCGCCTGCAGAAGAACCGAAAACGAGTTCGCTTATCAAGTGCTGTTCCTTATGTCTTTACCGGGAAATTACTGGAGGATTTTTCCCTCGACAGGAATTTTCCGCTTCGGATCCGCTCCATTACCAACATGAAAAAAAGAGAGCTGGCAGCGGAAAAAAAGTACTGGAATAAATTCTACCTGGAGTTTACAGCCTACCTATACGAAGATCTTGATTGTTATGATAATTATGTGGGAGCCAATATCCGGCGGCTGAGAGCATTTTTCAATTATCTCAATGAAGAAAAGGAAATGAACATCGGAAATTTTTATAAACGATTTTATGCCTGTTCCGAGGAGATCGAGATCATCACACTTCTTCCGGAACAACTGAATTTTCTAATTTTCAATACTGACTTTGAAAATAGTCTGCCGGACTACCTGAAGCGGACAAAGGACATGTTTGTTTTCGGATGCACGGTAGCGCTGAGGGTTTCCGATATTTTTAAGCTTACGATGGATAATATAGAAGTGATCAACAGCCGTCATTACCTGAGAGTTAGCGCTCAAAAAACAGGTGTTTTCACCCGGGTATTATTACCTGATTATGCGGTGCGGATTATAAAGCGTCAGAAAATGAAACAGAAAACCATTTTTGGTCGTATTTCCAATGGTCGCTACAATTTGAATCTGAAGGAGCTGATGGAGCGGACAGGCTGGACGGAGGCTCGGCCGATGATGAGGACGAAAAGGGGAATTCCGACACCCGTGTACAAAAACAGGAAAACGAGGGAGCAATATCGTTTTTGCGATCTGGTGACGAGTCATACCATGCGGAAGACTGGAATTACCACAATGCTTTGCCTGGGAATGTCGGAGAATGCGGTCCGCAAGATCTCGGGACACGCAGCAAATAGTAAAGAGTTTTTCAGGTATGTGCAGCTGTCGCAATTTTTTATGGATACCGAGGCGGAAAAAGTATTTGAGCAATTGAAAATGAGGGTGCTTGAACCGGCTGATATAGTGCTTGAAAGTGTTTGAAAACAAGGTTTTGCTTATTTTAAAGACCCTTGTAAATCATTGTTCTTTTGGTATTTATGTAAAAAGATTACTATCCATTTGGGATGGTAATGCCAGGCAGAAATTTCGTATCTTCGAATACGTATCGGTATGGGTTTAATAGCCAAGAAAAAGATGATGAAATTTTAGGGAATGGGAATTTAAACAGCGCGGAATTTGGGCAATTAGACACAAGATTAGGACGAAGATGGAATCTCGATCCTAAACCAAATCAGGCAATGAGTTTTTATGCTGTGTTTGGTGACAATCCAATTTGCTTTGCAGACATAGCACTTGATACACCTTCAAGAACTCCTCAGAAAAGTCCATATGAAAATGTTGGAGTGGAGTCGTTAAAAGATGGAGACTATTTTAGCGATGTTCAAGATCAACGATATCTTTTGAAAATGACCAATGTTTCGCAGAAAGATTTTGATAAATTCAAAGCTCAAATGGCTTTGGACCCAGGCAAAATTATAAACAACACAAAAGCAAAATACGATCTAATTGATAGAGATGGGAGCTACGGAGTGACAAAAGGTGATCATTTTGATATTGCGATCACGCCGGACGATGGTGGAGTGGTGGTGTCTAATGTCACAAACCGTGCAAATTACTTGAGTGTTACCGTCAAAACTTTATCAGGACATCCAGACGCCGGAGAAAATACGTTTACGGTTTCATACGACCCTAAAACGAAAGTTATGACATGGCAGACTCATAATGTTTCACGATCAAATGATTTTATTACCCAAGGCATCGGTGCGGGAATATTCATGGCAAGAAGTCAACAGCAACAGCAATGGAGAAATGTTATGAAACAGGTATATAAGTACATGGGAAAACCTGCTATTCAGTTGGCCACACAAGTGATAACCGAATTTGATTATAATGATTATCAAAACAAAACAACGGGACAAGAATCAAAAGAATCGACAGATGTAAAGAAGGAGATAGAAAAATGAAAAAAAATACGTTAAATAAGACCTATCGAATGAGTAAATTAGGTCTAGTGGGTAGTTTAATATTTTTACTAATAATGCGATTAATTATTGGTCTACTATTTTATTACAATGTTGATAGTGAGATGGGCGAAAAAGTGTACGGAATATGTTATATTTTGGGATTTGTTTCACTTTTTGCTTTATTGTTCTTTTTTGTGCTATTTATTTTTCAACTCATAAAAAACAAATATTTCCGACAGTAGGCTTTAATTTTTGGCAAAATGTTGGTAAGCGTTAGCGTCCTGTAACGTCAAATGGTGTGAAGATAGGGTGCAGGGGTGATGACGAAAAGTTTATTGAAAATTAATCATGAATAAAGTCGATGAATATGCATTTTGGGTCATGAGGGCAATCTCGGAACCTACAGCAAGTAGCAATGAATTCTTTTTTGACAAATATGAGAATGAATTGTTTGGCATAAAGAACAGAAATGTAGGACTTAAACCAATATTCCGAAATAAAATAACTGAAGAGGATCCCCAAATCGTTGAGTTATTTTCAAAAAAAATTGAAGCGCTTCGTCGACAAGATCCGAATATTATTCAGTTGCCTAAGTTATCTTTAGCTGAAAAGACGAATTTTTTATCTCGTTTTATAGACCAATTTAAAAGCCATTCTTTATATACAGATTTGAAAAATGAAATTGAAGGCTTTTCTGAACGGGATCAATTCGGTTTTAAAATCGACCTCAAAGCAATCGACCCTAAATTGTTTTTACAATTCGATATGGAAAAGGGGCGTTTCATTGCAAATATGGTCAAACAAATATATAGTCCTCTTGGAATAAGTGAAAAGTCACTAGTGATATGGTGAAAGGGACAACGTTTTATTTATAAAACTCTTTCAGGCATTAAGTCATGAACGATTTCTCTTAAAATAAATTCCTTTGAACAGATATTTTAAAACGCTATTCTTATTCGAACATCTCCATTCATCCTATTGGTCATTCTCTTTATTGAATTAATAGCTTGCCATCCGGCAGCTTCTATCGAAAAGCAGATAAGTGTTAGTTCAGACACGACGAAAACAACCGCTGATTCTGGGAATTCACCTATGATCATAGATTCATGCCTCCGGCTTGAATGTTACTTTGAGCAGAAAAAAGAAATCCCGCAAACAATAGTTGAACACAATCACTTAATTGATTCCGTTTATATAAACGGGGTTGCGACCTATGAAGGGGATACAATTTACACGTTAAATAGCAACTATAAGTTAGCGGTATTAAAATACGATGACCATATAGCATGTGTGTATAAGTTTCTCTTGTTGATCGATACCAAAACAGGGATAAATATGGATCGTGTGCTTGGCTATGCTGATTGTGACCGTGATGGACTGACTCAGCAACTTTTTGATTCCTTTGAGGTAAAAAATAACAGTATTAAAATTAATCATTGGAAAATACCAGAAGGTCAAGAAAGGAAAAATGCGAAAATTTCTAAAACGGAAACTTATCTGATAAAAAACCGGCCACACTTTTCAGAAGGCCAGCTCAAATAATTTAAAGATGAGCATCTATTAACGCGAAATTTGAATATTATCAATAGAAATCCACGGGCCTCCGAGTAATCAGTACAAAAAAGCTTAATAAAACTAAAAGCATCAGCTGGAGCTGGTGCATATTCATTCTTTACTGAAAAAGGGAATTCATTTCGAAAAAGCCGCTGTTATACTAATATCATTTGCCGCTTCCCGCGAAATTTTTTTAGGTCGAGAAATCTGCGATTCGAATTAGCTGCCACTTTTTATCGATAGCTTCGAAAATATATTGCACTCGGTAGTTATCTAAACCTGAACTTCTCGACAAAATTGTGATGCTAGCTGACTTCTTTAATCGATTTTCAAAGTCATCTTTACCGAGGGTAGTCGCAGTCCAAAATTCTAACTTACTATGCATTTGTTTAACTAAAGGAATTTCCTCATAGTCAGAAATAGATATCTTTTTTGAGTAGGCAGTTCCATCTTCCTCTATTCCTTCTTCCAATAATGGAAATTGGATACTTTTTTTCCTAAAAGCTGAATCGTTAATGAACTCACGGAGAAAGCCGAACCAATTATTATTAAAATATCCAGCGGATAAGCTTTCATCATCTACGTTTTCAAGGATCCATTTTTCGCCATGTAACACAAACATAAAGGTTTTGATCGCTATTCGGTTTTGATCAATAATATGAAAGTGCAGAAGGTTCACAGATGAACCTGTAATTACAGCGGTAGAATTGCTGTCGGAAGTGCCAAAATACAAACTTCTGTATGTTTCTTCTCTTGAAAAAAACGGTTCGAAAGTTTGAAGTTTGTTCTTGGCCATTTCTGAAATATGACTCCTCTGAAACATACTATCGGAAGAGAATTTTACCATAAAATAGTTGAAATCTTTGATATCATTTTTGGGATGCAGGGATAACGCAGCATCTTTTTCCTGATCATCACGTTTAGGTACGCATCTAATTGACGTAACTGAAATCAATACTATATAAATAATTTTTCTCATTTTTATTTTCTAAGCCATCTAAGAAAGGAATCGAACATTGAATCCTTACTTCGATCATGTTGTGATACAATATATGAACCTTTGCCAGGCGTAAGCACACTACTATCTTCTTTATCCTCAGTCTTTTTTTCACCAAAAAAGAACTCCGAATTAGACTCTGTTCCGTAAGTTCTTGATTCAGGGTCAACTTCATTTCCGTCGACATCTTTGGCTTGAACGTGTAAATGAGCCGCCGTTGCTCCGACCGATCCCGTGTGCCCGAGCAGCTGTCCTTCTGTAACCTTTTTGCCAACTTCGATACCGTCCTCCAGAGATGAATAGTGTAGAAATGATACTTCATCACCATTAGCATACTTAATTGTCAACGCAGAAATTCCACCACTCCATGTTGCCACTCCGGTAATCGTTCCATCACCTAACGAATAGAACTCAGTTCCCTCAGGAACTGCGTAGTCGACTCCAACGTGGGGAGTAGTACCGGTAGTCCTTTCTTTATGAAATTCGGAAGACCTAACTACATACAAGCCAGTCTTGTAAGCGTTAAAATTTAACGTTGCGGCATTGTCTTTCTTCGACCTCCAAAAGCCACTATAAGTTGGACCGTAGTACTTTCCCGTTTTTTTACTCTTTCTTTGCCAGTCCTCGGCTATCCATTCTAACTCATGTTGATTCTTACCCTCCTTCACTTTCAATGGAATTTCAATATTACCATCAACGTCTACGTGAATCAAAGGATTATCAAGATATGCCCGATAAGGAGACCAACCAGGATACACTGCTTCCGCATCATCAACACTAAACCATCTTCCCAACCTCGGATCATATATCCTCGCTCCAAAATCCAAGCTGCTTCCTTCGATACCTTTGATCTCATTATCCTTCTCCTTCCCGTTAAACCCATACCTGTACGTATTCGAAGATACGAAATTTCTGCCTGGCATTACCATCCCAAATGAATAGTAATCTTGCGCACTCACCACATCGGCTATATAGTGGTCGTGGACGCCAGAAGCAAGGATCGAGATCTTACGGTCCGTGATCACAACATGCACGTTCCCCAAATGATCTTTTAATTCATAGAAGATATTACCCAGGTTCCTTGTCAGTACCGGTCCTGCACATGGTACCGGGAAATAGATCAGGTGCCTGTTCAATGATAAACCTGTACTTGCATATACACCCGAAGGTAAGGATGTTGAAACGAGGTATGTTGTTGATCCCGAAGTCCATCCGCTGGCATCCGGTGTTTTCAGCTCATATCTCGCGAACCCGATTGCATTGGAAATGTAAAGATTTCCATTAGCACCCCTCCGGATATCTCCCACAGTCGGGATCGTATAAGTGAATGTTGTTGATGCTGCAAGACTGGATGCCGATCTTCTTCTTACAGTCAGCCCACCCGCGGTGCTGATGTGCGAATGGATGATATTAGAACCGGAAGCTGTGTAATCAAAGCTCCAGAGCAGGCTGTTTGCACCGATACCTGCACTTGCAGATAGGAAGCTCACTATGTTCGTGGACGTGCTCACTGCATAAGAAAGGAACTGTCCGCCGCCGCTATAGATACCAAATGCATTCGGCGTTCCAAGGTTATTGCCCACCAGGAGCTTATCACCGGCCGGATTTACCTGCATTTCTGACATGCCCGGGGTCGTGGTTTCACCGCTTGTTACTACTCCGGTTGTGATCGGACCGGAGATCACGCCGGTCGATGAGATCGTAAAATAAACCACATCGATCTGTGTTCCTGAAACCACACGCTTCATATATAGGCGGCTGTTCCCAGGGGTGGCCCTGTCTTCGATCAGCGCCATTGCATAATTATAGGTTCCGTTATCCATCAGGCCATTCATGCTCACTACTCCGCCTGTAATGGCATTGAGCACATGATAGTATGGCTTCCGGTCGGCGCCGATCGTGAAATAGAAATACAGATCATTTGCGGCAGGTACTTTCATGAACAGGTCCTTGCCGTTCGAATAAGATTTCATTCCGACGGTGTTGAACATGGCTCCGCTCATGCTATAGATCAGCGGAACGTTGGTGCCTCCGTTGTAATTGGCCATCACCAGACTTCGCAGGATCACATTTCCGCAGCCGTCTTCATATACCGCTGTGTTCGATCCTACACCGCCGGCAAAATATGCTGTTGGATAGGTCATTACTGCGGGTGTCACGGTTGTGTTGATCTGGGAAAAACCACCTTTCGGAGATGTAAACAGGAAACCATATTTAACGGTTGGAGAGATCATGTTGTTGAATTCCGCCAAATGTGTAGGCGTCGGAGGTGTTCCTGCACCCGGTGTAGTGGTAGAAGTAAAGCTTACTGCCCTCAGCGGTGCCAGGTCGCTGTTTCGTACGCCAAGCCTGTCGCTTCCGTATATTGCCTGTTCTTTCAGCTCGAACGTAGCGAGGTATGGAGAGCCCGTCGTGTTTGTGCGCTTATAGATCGCCATTGGGTTGCCGCTTGCATCGAGCGTGTAGTAAGAAGTTTCTGCGCTGAGAATCGGATCAGCAGCAGCGGTGTTGTAAACTTTTTTGTATACACGTTTACCGGTAGCATCGTACAGGAACTCAAGCACGGTTCCGCTGGCTTTGGTGATCTTCGAGATCTTTCCATAAACGTTCCAGTCGATCGCATCGATCCCTTCCTGGAAATCGGATACCAGGTTTCCGATCTCATCATACTTATAGTTCGTGAGTGGTGTAGGGAATGCTAATCCCGACTGATCCTTGATATCTTCATACCGGGCCGGATTGGAATTATCAAATGCGTCGCTTACCATTTGCAGCTGGTTACTTCCGGCAGCAGTACTGTAATAGTTGTATGTCATTTTATCCATCAGGCGTTCAGAGGCAGTACTCGTAGCAGAGTAACCGTTCCGGAACTGGTTTAAGATGTTCCCGTTCGCGTCGTATGCAAAGTCTTCAAGATAATCGGACTGCGAGGTCCAGGTGCTTCCGTTGAAAGTGTTGAACACAGCTCCGCGGATCCGGTTCAGCTCATCGTAATGGAACGTTCGGCCCGTGGCCACATCCATGTTCATGAGCGTGGTGCTTCCGCTCACACGTGTAACCGCTTCGTTATCATAGTAGCTGGTCCAGCTGCTGATATTACCATTATACAGATCTCGTGTGGCCTCATGCAGGTAATGCGGATTGGTACTTTCATTCGCGTTGAATGCTGAGCTGTTATTCATGAAGTCACCATGGTGGTAACCAAGTATCATCGCATAAGCATCGCGTGCAACATCTGTATGTCCCGAAGGATCTGAGTCCAGACCGGGATCATGGCTGATATCCGTATGGTTCAGCGCTTTCAGCCAACCCTGGAGCGTGTATACATAATCGGTTCCCTGTACTTTATCATGACCGGTTACAGTACGCTTCAGCGGACCATGCAGGTAATAGGTATAATCGGCCTGCTTCTCCCAGAATACGCCATCATCACTCGTTTCAGCTGTTTTGATCCGCTTGTCAACGTCGTACGTATAGCGGTGAAAGAATTTATCCGGCAGCTGTTCATTGTATTTTACTTTAATGACGCTTCCGCTGATCAGGTCATATTCATATCCGATATAGCTTCTTCCGATCTCAGGTACATCCTGCAGCATCCATTCAACATTTCCATGCGGATCGTAACTGTAGAAAGTAATGACACGATCGCCGGACGTACTTACACTTCCATCGACATCGGTATAAGTATAGCTGACCCTGTTCTGCAGATACCGCTGGGGAAGTCCGCCGAAATAAGTTGCCGAACCCACAGGTGTACTGTATTTTGTGACGGTGATCTGAGTTCCTCCGCTGGTCGGATAAGTGATATCATCCAGTTCAGTTTGGGTAGGATCAACGGATTTCGACAATTCTCCGACCTCGATAATTCTTCCGAGCTCATCATATTTTGTGTACGACATCTTTGGGTCCGGGGATCCGCCTGTAGTATGGTTCAATTGTTTTTCATTTTGTGAGAAACGCAGTCGTGCTTTACTATCGTAGAAGAAACGACTTTCCCCGCCATCCGGTGTTTTCTGACGGATCAGCTGCCCAAGCGAATTATATTCATATTCCGTGATAAAATTCCACGTTGGATGTGTACTTCTGTTTGTCGGTGAAGATGTGAGATCGATTCCCTGCGGCGGAATTGTTTTCACAAGATTTCCGGCGCGGTCATAATGATAAAGCGTGTAATGATGATAATAAACATCGAAGCTTATTTCCAGGTCATCCACTACCATGTCGATACATTTCGCCTTGTATTCCTGTCTTACAAGATTCATCTGCGTATTCACGAATGCGTCGATATTCGAGTAGATCGTATTCAGGAATTCGGTTGCGGTTTCCTGTTCGCAGGTGATCGGGGTGTAGGTGATGAACTCATCGCCATATAATTCGTCACCGGGATCGATTGTCGGGATCGGGCTGATCTTGTAGCAAACAGAATGACATTTGAGGCCTTTATCGGTTGGTTTCGGGCAAAGGATCTGTCTCCATTTTGCATTGATATCATTGTTCACACCGCCGTTCGAATAGCGGAGCATGGCTGTTGTGCCGGGCACTACTGTTCCATCGGAAGAAGCTGTAGTGAGTGTTTTTATTGTCACACCCGGAGCACTTGAAGAAACCACAAAAGGTAAAAAGCTTGCATCGATATAATAGGAGTCACCTTGCCCGGGGATAAGATCCACAGCAATTGCAGTGGCTTGTGTTGTGCTGTTGGCAGCGGTATAGACGAAATCAAATCCGCCCGTTCCTGCTGTTAATGCCGGTGTAAGACTGAGGAGCCTGCGGCTTGGCATGGAACCTCCCGGGAGTTCTTCGTTGAAAACGTATACGATATCTCCGGACACCGCTTCGAAATAAGAAGGGATGTCAGGGTGAATGAACACCCAGGCCGTTTCTTTGCAATCGTCTTCCGGCTTAATACCCAGTTCACCGGTAAGATAATCACTGTAATCCCAGTAAAAACCGTTTGCCGGAGCTGTAGATCTCAGACTTGCAAGCTTATCATTGAGAATACCCGCATCGTAAACCGCATCGAAGGTCATTGCATGGCTGCCTGTGCTTTTATAGTCGGGAAGACAATCGGGATTCGGGATCGCAATATCCCACACACCATACATTACAGTTGCCATTTGAACAAATTCTGCTGCGGACCCGACAGATCCGTCTGATTGTATGGTTAAGGCACATTTTGATTTGCAGACGTCTTCCAGGGCATCGACCTGGCAGTATAGTTCAGACAGGGCGATATCGGTGGATGGGTTGAAAGTATGTGGAGTGGTCCCGAAGATATAAGTTCCACCTGAAGCAACAAGATCCCAGGGATCTCCGTCTACTTGTATGTCGATATCATGATAGGCATCGATGAGTGAAGTAACGAACATTGGATAACGGTCCTCGCAAGCCTGTTCGCAGGAAGTTACAGCACCTGAAGCAAATGTAGATGATGAACCCGGAGAAGTGGTTGGACAAGAGCAGGTGCCCATGATAGCACTATTCTTCAGGCACTTCAGAAAATCATTCATGGCGAACATTGTAATCGTAGTTGGCACCGACGGATATGAAGTTGAATATGCCGGATTTGCGACAGTTAATGTTGGTGACGTTCCGTTAAAAGCGGTAGTGAAAGCGCTTTGAGTAGTGCTGTAGGAAGAACAAGTAGTCCCGGTATACGGAGATCCGATCTCCGCATCAAATGTTAGTTCACAGGTGATGCAGCGGTTGGAGTTATCATATTGTATGTACTGATATGGGTGAAATTTATAGCCCGGATTTCCGCATCCTAAATAACCGACGTTATTATCGATGCCAGTGATCTGGTAGCCCATACCGGTTGTGCCGTAAGGACCTCCCGTACCATAAGTGGCCTGCGAGATGAACTGGTCAAGATAATCGATCGGCGTTGAGCTCGGGAAACTCGGTGTAGTAACGCCGGGAATTGAAGGAAAAGTGCCGGGAGACATTGCAGACGACGGCGTCATGAACACTGTTCTCCATGTTTTAAGCAGCTTGCATTCGTCATAGTCTCCGCATCTCACCATATTGGTCACAACGATATTGAACTCGCCGGGACTGTATTGAGGCAGAAGATCGGTGATCGTAGCTGTTGTTATCCCGTGTGTTGAATTCGACCAATCGATGTAATATTTCTCAAAATCGTACACATTCATTGTCGGGTCCGGATCATAATTCACGTTAGCAGTGAGGTCCGGACAATCATCCGTGCTGCAGCGCTGTATCGGGATCGTGATCACCTGCTCACACGGAAAGGTAAGCGTAAAATGATGAGGATCGTAAGCCGGGTTGGAATTGGCTGCGGGTACACCGAGATAAGTATACAGCCCGTTGATGTCGGGAGTAGTTGTTTCAAGATCGGCCATAATGGTCGTCATGCTTACTGTTGACGGTCCTGCCAGAAGTGTTCCGGCTGCATTGTAAACATTGACAGTTACGCTGCCTGTCTTATAGTCGGTGCGTGTTGCATCATCCAGCAGCGCAATGTACTGATCGATGTACGGCGTGCCTCCAACTGCCGGTGGTGGAATCGTTCCCGGGTTGATTTGGTTGGATTCGATGATCCGTTCGATCGTATAAGAACCTTCATCAAGTGAGATCGAAGTAGTGAGGCCCGATGGAGTAGTGGGACCTGCACTGCAGTCACCGTATGTAGATGATGTCGGATTAATAGTAAAAACCTGTGGATAACCCGTGATCACATCATCCGGTTCATCATTGTTGATAATATTGATCGTGATCTTGTAATCGCAGGTCGCACAGAAATCAACACATTCGTTTTGCAGAACCTGCGGTGTGACCGAGTAATCAATATTCACGAGCGTTGTTGCAGTAAGCACAATTGTTTTGAACGAACGCAATCCGGTTGTTCCGTATGGTGTGTTGTTATTGATGTGGTAATCCAGTGTGAACGGTTGAACAGGAACATCAATTGGATCGAGGTTAGTCGGAGTGGGACTGGACAAGCAGGTTGCGATCGTATTTCCTTCTTTCGACACATAGGAAATGCTGATCCCATTGTTTGCATCGGCGGTAATGCTTTTCAAAACACTTTCACCCGTCGGTGCTTCATCTCCAAAAACGCGGATCAGCTCTTCATCGGTTGTTGAAGAAGTATAGTTCCGGGTTGTGTGCCGGTCGTTACCGCTATTCCCCAGCTTGTGGAAGAGGCCGGGTGAGCTTTGTTCTTTCGGCTTCGATGTTCCGTCACGCATGAAAAGTGTTCTGCTGAACGGGTATCCGGATGCTGTGGCAATGTTAGTTTCAAGCGTATTGCCATAAGAATAATATTTCCCGGGACCGGCAACGGTTGTATCTACCTTCTCGGGGTCGCGGTAATTACTGATCGTCATCGTTTTTAAATCGAAATTATCAGCTGAATAGGAATTTCCGGAAGCATCTTTTATATAAGACGGAATATAGCCGAGTGCGCTGCTGTTAGTGGGAGCCGGACTGCCGGAACCTTCAGGTGTATAAGAGTATACGCTGTTCAGCGGAGCAGCGAGGGAGTTCAATGCAGGTCGCCCGCTATAATCATAAATGGTTTCACTCGTGATGATCTTTTGGTCCGATTTTATTCTTGTCTGCTGCTGCTGAGCCATTTGAAGCCCGTTTGCATAATTCATTCCTTCGCCGATATCCACCTGTCCGTGTGTAACAGCATCTCCTTCAATGAAGCTTCTGTTGAAGATCCAGTTGCGATCATCGTCGAATTGCTTGTAAAAGAACACGTATGGACTTATGTCAGTAGTAACAGCACCTGAGTAGCCCTGGACAAAGCTTCCGGTATTCGTCCAGTCGCCCCAGTTGCGGTCGTTTCCGACACCTCCTTCAAAAGCGTTGCCTATCTGTCGCACCCGCCATATATAATAGCCGGTACCTTCCGTGATGGAGAGCTTAAGCTGCGTCAGACTGTTTTCAGTTTCAATTGTTAATGCTTTATCCCAATCTATTTGGGCTGTGATATCATGTTCATTGGTAGTTTTTGCCGGATCGACGTTGTAAAGTCTGAGCAGCTGAAACTGATAATCCGGTGCGATGTCGCAGAGTGTGTTCCAGGAAAATGTTGCTTCAGTGCCGGCAAAAGTGACAGGATTTACTGTGAATGTCGGCACACCCGTTTGACTTACGGTATATTCAAATTCTTCCGTATAATAAACGGTGGTAAGGATCACCGATTCGGTATATGTTTCGGCTGTTCCGCTTGGGGGCGAATAAGTTGCTGTGACCACAAAGCGATTGATCGTATTGTAAAGCGCTGTAAAATCAATCGCAATGTAGGACTGAGGCTGATTTTTATTAACGTGGAGCGTAATCGGGGTATAGCCGGGAACAGTTACTGCTCCGCTGGTTCCCGAGAAAGTAGAATAGGCAGTCACATTCACCACCACCTGGTAATCCGCGTTTCCTGCATCACGGAATTCTGATTTCCGATCCAGCAAAGCAAAGAGCGTTGCTTTTTTGATGCTTCTTTGCGCCCCGAATTTACACGCCGTACCGGGGAAAGGCCTTACATAAAGACTTTTAGAGCCCGTAGTTGTATAGCCAAAATCTACACTCGATACTTTGGAGTAGGTTTGCGCCTGCATCTTCTGGCAAAGAAATGTCAGAATAAATGCCGCGACAAAGAGGATCGTGCTTTTTGTTGATCTCATAGTGATGTGTTTCAATAAGCGTTTTTCTTTTCTTATTTTAATGTTTTGCTGTCAGACTTTTTTTCCTGTTATCTATAACTTTGAAGTCTTCAAATTCACTTTTCAATTTTTTTCCCGAATAGACCATATTTATAGCAGGCTGCTTCATGTTTATTTTACTGCAGTTATAGTCAATTCCTGTGAACAGATAATCCAGCGTAACAAATTGCTTGTCCGGCAGGTATTCGACATAAACGCGCTTCAGGGAATTGTCATTCGTATTGAGATAATAGGTGATCGTTTTCATTTCCAGCAGATGAGAAATTTTATCGTTGGGAACCACGCGGACCTTTTTATTCCAGGGCATGCCCTGTACGTCGGTTGCTTCAACTACTTTGCTGTTGCTGAAGATCGTATCCTGGATCTGCTTGAGTTTTGCATAGATGTATTCATCTTTTTTTGCCGGAGCGCCATCTGAAAAAAAGATCAGCTTTTTGTCCGGCAGTACAGTGATCGTATTGCTGTTATCCTTATAGATCTTTGCTTCTTTACTCAGGATCCAGCTATTGCTTGATGTAGTGTACATTTCTATCTCTGAGCTATTGACAATATTCTTATTGTCTTTATCCTTCTCGTTCAGTACAGCTTTAACAGAATAATTGATGTGAAACACGTTCCCCCCCGTAACTGCATCATTCATTTTGTCAAATGCGGTTCTTACTTCCATGTAACCGTTCTGGTCCCTGTTAAAAGAACTCATCGTGAACAGGAGGCCCGCCGCCAGTGATGCCGCTGCGAGTTGTCGTATTATAGTTTTACCTTTTTTCATGTTATGGTCGTGCTTCCAGTGGAGTGTGATATTGTGTTTCGGTAATTGTTTTCAGTCCATTTTCTGTTTCGATCATTTTGCGAACGAGCTTACCTTCCTGGTTATATTGATAGAACAGCCCGAAATGCTGATCATCGAAGCTTGCGAGGAGTCGCAGGGTTGCAGGATCATATACATATGTATTTACCTGTGCATCCAGCGGCTGGAGACGGACATCATCAAGATAAATGACCGTTCCGACGTTGTTCTTTATCACCGGTGTGTAAGTGACCCCGATCAGAAATCCTGATGTGACCTTTGCTTCATAAAGTGTCCATTCTCCGGTTTGTGCAACCTTGGTAAATGCGAATGAAATGCTGCTGCCGGAGGTGGTAAATTCTCCGGTTACCGGCAATGCTGCATGACTCGCATCTTTTACCCACAGTTTACAGCTCAGTCCTTTTGAAAGCGTGTGAGCATCTGCAGTAAACGGTTTCATAGAAAGAGACACCGATGTTCCGGAAGAGCGGAATGAACCTTTACCGGAATGGGCAATATTTCCGCTGCCCGGATTGTAGTAGGCCGCTGTCGCAACCAATACACCGTCTTCCATTTTCGTCGATGACCCGGATGTTCCGTATGATTTTTCAAAACTCTGGAACTGTACATGATCATTGCTGCTGTTTTGGGCAACGAGATAAGGCACTGTTCCGCTGTATCCGAATTTAGCAGCGCTGTAGATACCGATCGCGTCTTTTTCTTCGATCCCTTCTCCGTTCGGTGAATACTTTTTCACGGTCGTTGTTTTTACCCACTTGTTTGCGTCATTAAAAGCAACGTTATCCCAATTGAACAGGGTCATCGTATAAACACCGGCGTCATTGTAATTCCGCTCGCTTGTGCCCGTTTTACTTCCTCCGACGATCGAAGATTTGTAAACAAAGCTTTCTTCGGGTCTCCATTTTCCTTTTGCACCGGATTCATACACGTTGCTTGTAACAGCGGTGTATGGAGTCACATCGTACGGCCATGAACATGCAAAGGTTGTTGCATTGGATGTGACCACTTTCGCAAGCGTACGTGATCCCGGGTTTGCACCGCAGAATTTGAAGCAGCCGACTGTTTGCGGATGACAGTTATTATCTGCGCTATAGAAGAGGATATTCCCTGCTTCGTCGTAACCAAAATGTCCGTAATCGGATCCCGAATGATTAGTGTACAAGTCAGTGGTACAGTCACCGTTTTCAAAAATTTCCACCTTATGTAACCTCAATCCCTGTCCGCCGGCGCCGGATACATCTTTTCCGTAGATCACCAGCTGTGTTTTGCTTGCATCGGTAAACGTGAATGTGCTGCTGTAAATTCCAGGTGTCATTGATGAGCTGTATGTATTGCTGTGAATGACAGTTCCGGGAGGGGAGCTGAGCGGGAAGGAGTGTCCCATTGGCAAGCCCGAAGTGGTTGGATCCACCAGGCATGCGTAAAGTGTTCCATTGACTCCTCCGCTTGGTGCGAGCTCATCGATATTGATCGTATAGGATTTCCCGACGACGAGTCCGCTGAGGTTCTGAAGTATCCCGTCAGAAGCAGCTCCGAAACTCTGCAGCGTAACATTTCCGCTGGCAAGCAAAGGATTTCCGTATGCCTGTGTCCAGTTATCAACGCAGCCGTTTGCGAATGCAGAAGTTCCATATGTTGCAACACAAGTGGCATCTGTTGATGAGAAGTCGGAGTTAAGTACAAGGTCAGCCGGGTTCGAGCTGGCAAGCGAGAACGATGTTCCTGAAACAGCCGAAACCGTCACATCTCCCGTTAATGCAGTGCAGGACGCATCGGTAGCTGTTACCGAAGGATAGCTGGAGAAGGCCAATGTTCCGCCGCTTGGTAAAGTCCCGTTCAAAGCAGTGATAAACGCACCCCACTGTGCTGCAATGGTTGGGTTCGGCGCGACTGTTGTGATCGGCTGCTCTTCACCGTAAGTAATGTAGCCACCCGCCATCGTGTTCAATTGGTTGGTTCTTCCGCTGCGGATCACTTCAATACGTGTAACTGATCCGGTGAAGGAACCCGGCGCAGCATTATACAGCAAAGCAGGAAGTACTTCCAGGGAACTGCCCGTGATCTCATCAACGTGGTAGTAGCCGCTGCCGGTCGACGCAGTTACTTTGATCAGATCGCCTTTAACGATCTGGTTCATGGCATCACAAACCTGGTAACCTGGATCTGCTGTAAAGTCAAGATGATAGTGACCTGCCGATAAGGACGCACCAATGTCGATGTGAAGCAGTGATCCTGACCCCGGGATCATGATTAGCCTGTCATTGATTGCCTTCTGACCCATTTCCGTATACTGCGTATAAGCCGGCGTTGCATAGCTTGTAAACTCACCATGTTGCTCCGGAGTTGTGATCTGCAGGTCGAGCCCATCATATCCGTCGGTGGTTCTTGTTTTCACGGGTTTGCCGGTATATTCGCTGAACGCAAGGTTTTCGGTGCGATGAACGATTCCGTCCTGTGAAGTGATCACCGCTTTCTGAATAGCCGGATAACGGATCACTTTCGACGTTACGTGTGTTCGCATCTTGCTCTCTGTATAATTTACGAGAGGAGAAAGAGAAGCTTGCGGAAGAGGGATAACGCCGGCAATGCCCACGCCGAAGTCGATCTCGAGACTTGCATCTTCTGTCACATCTTCAACCGAACGCATTTCCATTGTAACATCCATATCTTTTCCGGGGTTCTTATTCGTGATCGTCACGCCATCAAAATCCATTACCGGAATCTCTTCCCCCGGCTGGAAATACTGATATTCTGTTGAGCTGCTTTTCGCATAGCTTACCAATGAGCCGCCGATATAATCGCCGGAATAGGTCGCAACCGTTTTCGGTTGTCCGTGCATCGAGTTCAGCATGAAGCGATAACCCTGCGCTGCCCAGATGTTCGATACACTATAGTTGAAAACGACCGCAGGTAGATTCATCCAGTCTTTTTCTTTCTCGATATCGGTGTTGTCGATGCCCTTTGTTGCGCCATTGTTGTAATACATTCCAAAAGGATAATCCTTGCAGGTATAGAATTCATTTACAACAAACCCGGTATTGTTTTTTCCGCTGTGAATATTTTTAGATACAACACGAGAATAGCCGACGGATGCGGAAGGCAGCAAGGACTCTCCGATCGGTCCTTCAAATTGTTCCCGATCCGTTCCGGAAACTACTTTTGAAAGGAAGCTTTGCTCATTCCGTTTTGGAAGGAAGGTCACCAATGGATTTTCGTCTCTCAGCGCCGGTGTTTCATTTGTAGCAACACCGCTGCTTTGTCCGTTTTCAGTCTGGTAGAAATATTCTGTTCCGTATAATCCTGCAACGTTGTTATCGATTCCGTTCTTATCGAACATCAGGACCCGTTTTACGCGGAGGCCTCCGCCTTTTTTCGGATGCAGGACCGGAATGCGGAAATACGAAAGCTCCGGTTTTACTTTAAGGCAGCAGCTGCCTTCAGCGAAGAATGAAGTGCCGATTTTGCCGATCAGCTGCATGACCATATCCTTGACGGATAATCCATCAGATACGCCACTCGCATCAGCATTGCAGTTTCCAATTATATCAAGCTTTCCGCCTTTTTGTTTTTTTACAAGGTCCAGGCAGATGTCTCTGGGCAGGTCATAGCCGGAACCGCCATTCCCGACAACGATATGGAGTGCCCCGGAGCTGACATATGCATCCTGGAAGTTGACGTAGCCGCTTACATAATCTGTATTGCACTTATCCAGATCAGGGCTCGTTCCCATTAAGGCGTATAAGAATTTGAAATAGATCTTATCATTAGTGTATTGTGCCTTGATCAGCTGAGCGAGGTCCGGGAGTTCGGACGTGCTGACACCGATTTCCGATGCATTTAATGTATAGTCGCCGGTATTAGAAGCTTCGTCGTCTTCATTGATGCTGACCAGACATGCGGCTCGTTGGTCCTGTACGTAGAGATAATCATCCTGTTCATACTGAACATGGATCTCTCCACCCGACGGCAGCTTGATCACTTTCAATTGCCAGGCGGCGGGATCGAATCCAGCTGTAGGCGTTCCCTGGTTCAGGCCTTCTTTTAAATGACCGAATCGGTATTGCCCGGTCGCCTCATCCTGGTAGTTGCCCCATGCATCGATTGCAAAGGAGCTGTAGTTAGGATTTTCAACAAATGCAGTCGTATTGTCTCCGTATTCATTTTGGAAAGAATCATACTTGGCCGGGTAATTCCTTGGATCGCTACCAGTAGATTTCGGGTATGCATATTCGAATTTATATGGGCTGATCTTCGCGGTCACGACACCGTCATATTCAAACCACACTTCTTTGAGCGTTAACTTTCCTGTGGTTCCTGATGTGGTGTTGCTGGTGTTGGGGATGCCTTGTGTAAGTGAATAATCATATTTGAAGATCACTTTTTTGATCAGTTTTCCGGTTGAACCGTTGTTATTAGTGTATAGCTCAATTGCATCCAGTTTCTCGAGGGTTTGAGTTCCTTTGGCAGCATAATCTGCCGCCGCCGTAGCATCACCCGCAGCATCGATACCGTCGGCTCTTGAAGAGCGGATGAATTTCGCGATATGTGTTTTAGTCACGATCTGGTCGAGGTAAGCGATGTCCTTATCTCCTGAAAAGTAGGATCCCATATCGTCCGAATTATCCGACAGTTCGTTACGACTATAGTTCAGGCCGCTGTATGGCATGCGGTAATGATAGGAGCCGGAGCTTCCGGAACTGCTGATACTATGTGGTTTCACATAAGTAAACTGCGTGTAGCCTCCAAAATCGTCGATGCTTGGCCCGTTAAGTGTGCGATCGATATAATCCGGCGTAGTAATTTGCGTTAGCAGGTAACTGCTTGCATAAGCGCCGTTGTCAACCTGCCCGATCTTTGAATGGTAGGAACTGACATCTTTTTTTGCACGGAAATTATAATCGATGTCGCCGCCCGATGCTCCCTGGAGATCGTATTGAAGGCTGGTTTCATTCTTTACATATACAGGTAAGCCATACACATACAGGTTTCCATCTTCATTGGTCGTCGCGATCTCTCCGATCTGATCTCCGTAAGTGCCTCGATCCACAAGGGAAGAGGAATAGCTGGTCCGCTCATAAGCATATACAGGTTTGGTTGAAGAAGTAATTCCCATTTCTGTATTTGTATGGAAGCCGATGTAAGAAGCACGTCCGCTTCGTCCGACGGTTCCACTTTCAAGTGGAATGCTGGACTGTAAACCCGACTGCGGGATCTTGGTGCCGTCAATGTTTGGCGAGCAGCGTTTTGCTCCCGGAACGGAACAGTTAACGGTTACGTCAGCTTTTACGGTTTCATCCGTATTTGTTCCGCCATAATTCAAATCACCACCGAGGTCATTATTGAAACGGAAGAACGATTCATCATCTTCTGCAGTTCCGTTATTTCCCTGGAAAGTATAAGTACCTGTATTGCCGGAATAGCCGGAGCCCCAGTCGGAACCGCTTACATCAAGCGTCTGCTGCCCAAGGCCGAGGTTGAATCCGCCGCCATATTCAAGCCCCAGGCTGATATCTCCTGCTATCTGTGTGATCAGGGTTGAACTGTGCGCTGCATTGGGTCTGAAATGGCCAATTGTCCGGTTGTACAACCTGAAGGCTCCGCCCATTCCTTCGCCGGAAACGGAGTAAATATCCGGACTTGAAAATGGGATTGCCATGTACCGATCGCGTTTATTATAGAGTGCATCTCTTTCTGTGTGATAGTCCATTACGCTACCGTCATCTCCGGAGGCCAGTGAGGAGTATAGATAGCCATAACCGGTACGATCTATTGCCGGCTTGTTCTTCTGGTAGTTATAGCTTCCGGTGAAACCAAACTGCGGACCGACTTCGAGAGGTGCGGGATTTGTCTGTAAGTTAAAATTTGTATTGAACGCAAATCCATCATACGGAGTGGCTGTAGTTGGGTGTTGCTGATCGGACAAAGCATACATTCCATAGTTGCTGGCCATAGCACCTAAGCGCGATAATGCCGCGGATTTTGGATTCATGCCACGCTCTTTCTTTTTATCAGTTTGGTATCTTTTCTTGTCATCTGCAGTTTTAAAATCATTGTATTTTGCTTTAGTAGCTTTTTCCTTTTCCTCTCTTTTTTTCTTGCCGCCGGACAATAATGCTGCAGGATTGACTTGCGCTGAGAAACTTCCTGTTCCATCGGAAACAGAATATCCGAGTGTAACCAAACCCTGACTGAATGATAATCCTGCTCCGGTCGTATAACCAAATCCACGGTAATTATTATAACGGATGGATCCGTTCACGGATACCGGAATTCCAAAACTGAATAGCTCCAGGTTACCCACGCTTACACCGGTGCTTACTGTCCAGTTTTTCGGAACCTCATTATAATATGTATAGGTGTTTTTTGTATCATCGGCAATACCTTGTTTACTTCTGCTGATAGAGCCTGGATTAAGCGTCCATCCATATCCTACCCATGAAGCTTCGTTTTCTACGCTTTCTCCACTATGGTAAGACAATGACATGGCATATCCACCGCCAGCAGCGCCGGGTACATTCAGTACCGGAATGTTATAGGTGAAATCACCGCTGAATTCATCAACCATTCCGGTGGTAGCGACCGGCTCGAAACTTGAAAATTCCGGTGCAGCCGGTCCTCCCGTGAGTGCCAGGGACACGGTCGGGAACACGATCTGGTTGAGCATGATCAGTGCCATCACGAATGCTGCCTTTTGCCTGAACTTGTTTGCTTGTTTGGTTGTGAATAGTTTCATTGTGTGAAATTATTTATGTGTGTAATTAGCTTTTCGGAAATACTACTTCCGGAAGATTTTCATTGATATTCTTTTTGTCGTATTCAAAATGCACGGTGCCGATGCCGTAAGTTTCATCGGAATAAGTGAAATCAAAATGGGAAGCATTGATAATATCGCCTTCTGACGAAGAGAATACGATGTCAACTTTACGGTCTTTTGTAAGTCCGTAAGTATTTTCAAGGGATGACAGCACCGGGCTAAGCTCTCCGTGATCCGTTTGTAAAACGATTTGCTGTTCAAGGTCGAAGTTGAGTGTCATTGCTCTCTCCGCATACTCTTTGTAATTCTTCAGCCCTTTGTACATGATGTCGCCGCTATTGTCATCCACGGGTGCAAGCGTCATTAAAAAGTAGGAGGAGGCCTTGTTGTTGTGCAAAAGACTATCGTATACATTTTTCCCGTGTAATCCGCTTTCTTCCATTTCTTTCAGCGTCACGTATTGTGGCGGGAGGTAGGTCACCGTCATTTTGACACCGTTTATTGAACGGCTTATCTGGCAGCCATTTTCGGGATTATTCACGTATTTGTTGAAGTCTGCTGTTGAAGTAATCGATTGTTTGCAGGAGCTAAAGCAAACAGCAACTACTATCGGAAGCAGAAAATATCCTGATCGTTTCATTATTTCGATTCTTTTGTTGATGATCCGGAGCGATAGTTTTCGTTCAATGCTTTCAGCACCTCATTCGTAATATCCATATCTTCTCTGGCGAAGAGGATATTCCCGTCTGTGGTTGTGCCCATCACCAAATCGTAGCCCTGCTTTTGGGAGTACTCTTCCACAAAAGCATTAACCTGGTTCAGCACACCTTGTGTGATCTCCTGATCTTTTTGCTTGAGCTGATTTCCCGCGTTGCTGCTGTACTGCTGTAAATTATTTTGCTGCAGCGAAAGGAGCTTTTCTCTTTGCTGACGCTCTGCCGCCGACAGTTGCAACATGTCCTGGTTATACCGGCTCACTGCTTTTTGGAACTCAAGCTGCAGTGTGTCCAGCTTTGCCTGGAAGCCATCTGTGACCTCCTGCTGTTTCTTTTGGGCATCTTTCATCCCCTCGTAGCTGTAGATCAGATCTGCGGACCTTACATATTTTACTTTGGGTTCCCTGATGAAGCGGTAGAGGCAGAATACGGCAACCGGTACAAGAATACAATTGAGAATAAGTGATAGTTTGTTTTTCATTTTTTTTGTTTTTAAAAATCAATTAAGAATGAGCCGCTGGTCTGATTTCCATCGATCGTCATGTCGTATACATATGTGCCCTTGACAAGTACACTGTCCAGATCCTTCCCATCCCAACTGAAGTTTTTATTCGTGGTGGTATAGATCAGGTTATTCTCCAGGTCATAAATGCTCATCGTAAAAGTTGTTACGCTTGAGCTTCCGTGAAGTGAAAGGACATCATGGTTGCTGTCGCCGTTCGGAGAAAGTACGATCCCTCCTTCCAGGTCGAGATAAACCGTCGGCGGATGCAGGTTAACCGGACTTGTGTTGACCGGTACGATCACAAGTTCTCTCTTTTGATTGACGCGATAAAATGCTGTGTCAAGCGGCACGTAGGTCGTATCGTTATAAAAGCTTACGGATTGTACCGCACCGTACTTTGTCGTTACACATTGTATTTTCGTTTCTGTAAGTGTGCTTTTGCTGAGTTTAATGTCGTAGGTCGCATTGCCTGTAAAAGCGGAGGGAACGGCTGATGTGATCACTGCCGGTGTTATTGTATCACTTACAAGTACACTGTCCCTGAGGACCTCTACCGCTATGCTATCCTGGCCCATAACAGTATCTTTTAATAAATTTGTGTTGACAACAAATTCCGGCAGTTTAAATGTTGCCATAACACCCGTGACCGACTGGCCTTGTGTATAAGGCATTACATCTCCTTTAAGCGCATTCTGATTTGCAAGCGAGGTCGTGTTGATCGATATCCCGTTCTTAATAAATGTGAGCGTTGAGTCGGTTCGCACGAGTTCCAGGACGTCGTTTAATAGTATACCGGTGCTGCCGGAAGAGGAACCATTTACATAAGTTGTTGCCGTGCCTGCATCCAGTCTTACCGCGAAGAGCGTGCTTGCGAGCGCTGCATTGCTCTTTGTTTCATCGCTAAACCCGATCGTCACTTTTTTCGATACATTCTCTACTTTATATTTAAGCGCGCCGATTGCATTTTCATAAAGAAGATTCTGTGTTTTTATCGCTGAATGATCCCATCCGCTGATCCCTGTTTTTGTGAGTGTTTCACCGCTTACGGTGACGCTGTCTGCATCGGTCCATTTCGCGCATTTATATACTCTGAATTGCTTGATAAAAACATGACTTGCATGGTCCGTTATGGTTACATTGTACACCCCCGCTGTTAAACTGCTTTGATTCTGGCTGGTGCTTCCGTTGCTCCACAAATAGGTGTAGGGAGTAACGCCGCCGGTAGGAGTGAGAGTAATTGAACCCGGTGCACTTGTGGAACAATTGACATCAGTTATTACTCCGGTTGTTTGTAAATGAGCATCTTTTGCTATAACCAGGAGCAGAGCGCTCGTGCTGTATCCGCTATTTCCTGCCAGTGTTCCGGGAGAAATATTTTCGACATATTGTGAAGCACCCAAAGGGACCCACCTTGTACCATTCCAGCCGGCCGGCCTCAGATTGCCATTGTTATATGCACAGGTATTTGCATTCCAGGCAAGAGATGGCGTGACTACTGAGCTACCGGCAGTCCGGTTAAGTAACCAATATTCACATCCGCTGATGCTTACAATGCTGTCCGTTAAATAAGCAGTGTAAGTGGGATATGCCGACAATACATCACTTGCAAAATATTTTGCTGAGAATTCATCGCTGATCCCTGATGGAGCCGTAATCGAAAGCGGATGATAAGAGGCGGTACTTAAGGTCGTGTCGCCGAGCGGAAAAGTAAAGGCATCGTTGCCGATCTTTTTTATTAATCCGGAAACATAACTGGAGTCGCTTGCCCCCGAATGGACTCCGCCATCAGCGAATATCAATGTGTCGCTGCTGCTGCCGATATAGATAATTCCCTTCGTCAGCGTCAGCGTTCTCACGATTTTTAATCTTGTATTCAAAAAGACCTTTCCGGATGTTTTGTTAACGGTCATATCATACATTCCGGTGATGGAAGCACCGGAAATGGTTTGGTTGCTGGTGCCGTTCAAATTGAAATTCGGTGAGCCGGTAATACTTCCTGTTGCTATGAGGTTTCCTTTTAACGTGATACCTGTTCCGTTCACCTGGAATGAGCAGCCGCTGTTAATGGTCAGGTTACCCACCACCGGAATTCGTGTCACATTTGTATTCGTATCTACTAGTGTTACGGCACTGCCACCACCACCGCCGATTGTCAAATTCCCTTTGATCCTTGGAAAATCGGAAGAACCGGTAAATCTTGAATTTCCGGTGGTTGTCCAGGCCGAACCGGTGAGATTTTCAATAGTAAGATTTCCGTAATACATTCCGCCGGAGGATGACAGGAGCGGACTCGGTGTTCCGGTTTTACGTACTATCCAGTTGGATGTGGACGGGATCGTTGAAATTCCTCCGCTGTAGGTATCGCGCCACTTATCCGATGAAGTGCTGTTGGTGCGTACAAGTGTTCCGCTACTTCCCATCAGCCAGCTTGCGGATGAAAGCCACACAAGATCATTCGGGCCATCCTCTTTGAATGTACCGTTAATTGTAAGGTCGGTTCCTGTTCCGTCATTAATAGTCAGTGTGCTTCCCGCGGTATTGCCATAGATGAGCGTACCATCCACAGTTGTCTGATCTGTTTTTACATTTTCATTGATCGTTACCGTATGGGAGCTTTGCACGTTGATTGCGTTCGAGCCGTAATAAGGAGTTACGTTTGACGAAACCCAGGTACTGTTGTCATAAGAGTTTTGCCAGGTTCCCGGCGCTTCCCAGTTCCCTGTTGCAGTACTGCGGAAATATTTTTGCGTTTCCTTGGCAAGTGCGAATGTGAAATCTCCAAAGCTGCTTTGCACAGCCGATGTTTTTGTCGTCCCAACTGATCCTGTTCCGGTAGATGCAGTTCCGCCTTTGTCGTTCCATGTGGAGGTACCGGAGTTCCAATAGGCGATTCGTGCATCGGCTGCACTGATGATGCTATACGAATTGGTGTTCCATCCAAGTGTAACACTCACGGTTGATGTACCTGCATTCCTTGTCAGGTTCCATTTTTCACAGTTGCTGAGGTTAATAATAGTAGTATCGGTTGTGGATCCATTTGCTTGTACTGAATCGACATAACGCGCGGCGAATACATCGGTTGTAACCGAGGGAGCGGTGATGCTAAGCGGGTGATACGGATTCGTTGAAAGTATCGTATCTCCCAGGGGGAATGTAAATGCAGCGTTTCCGGTCTTGCGGAAAGATCCCCGCACATAGCTGCTGTCGGAACCACCGGTGCAGGTTGCACCGTTAGATAAGGTCACATATTTTGAATAAGTTGCGCCGATTACACCTTTTGTCATGGTGAGCGAGTGCGTAACACTCAGTATTGCGGCGCTTGTGTAAAGCTTACCGGATGGCTTATTCACTTCTACGTCATAGAATCCTACGGTTGAAGCCGGATGAAGAAGGTATTGTCCGCCGCTTCCGTTGAAAGTGATCTTGCTGGTTCCGCCGGTGAACGTTCCGTTATTATCCCAGCTTCCTCCGAGATAAATATCATGTGAGTTGCTGGTCAGACCTCTTGCGGCCTGTATATAAAGTAGTCCGTCAACATAAAGGTTCGACGACAACGTCGAGGTCGTTCCACCTTGTATACGGAATTCATTGAAGTGCATCGTCCCTGCATCGATGGTGGCTCCGCCTCCTGCAGTGAACACAGAAGTTCCGGGATTGACATTTCCCTGTACATATTTCCAGGTTGCGCCAGTTGCAATCGAGATATAGCTATAAAGATTCAGTGGATTCGTCGTGGCTTTGTCAATCTTTACGTTAGAAAGCAAACAACTTAAAGCCACCCCATTGCCGGTGAAATTCTGAGTTCCGGTACCACAGATATGCAGCCATCCGGTACCGCCTCCTTGCGCGGTAATTGTATTTGTGATCGTGATATCTCCTTTCGCCCTGATCGTCCCACCAGTGATCGTAATTGCAGCGGTTCCTTCGTATCGAAGTTCTCCGTTCACCGTTACGGTGTCCGAAAGCGTATTCGCGCATGTTGCGGCTCCGAAAAAGGTGAGTCCGTTAAAGATCGGTTTCCCGGAGATGGTTCTGCCCGTGTTGAAGGGGAAGCAGACTGTAGAGTTGTAAGTGCTCACATCAACATTACCCTGAACATAAATCCAGTCGCCTCCGGCATTGACAATATTCTTCAGCGTCAGTGTTCCGCCTGACTTGTTGATTTTTATATTCGGTATGCGTCCTTTGCCGCTTGCATTGGCACCCGTGATAGTTTGATATCCACCTCCGGTAATATAAACGGTAGCTGTTCCGCCAGTGACAGAGCTGGAATTGAACGTACTGTTTTCTTCAATATTTCCCGTCACTTTCATTACCCCGGTGTTGATCTCATATAAATTGGTTCCTTCCGTTTTCAGAGTTCCAGCTATCGTCAAAGTATCAGTTGCGTTGATCGTATTCGTAGAACCACCGCCACTGATGCCGTAAAAGGTCACGTTGTAAAGTGTGTGTTTCCCTGAGATCGTTCTCCCGGAAGAAGAAGCAAATACGACGGTCGAGCTGTCTGAGCTGGCATCCAGTCCTCCCGTCACGTAGGTCCAATCTCCCCCCATATTGATATAATTTTCCAATCGCAATGTTCCGCCCGGCTTATTGATCTTCACATTGCATAAACGGCCTTCCGCCATATTGGCCGCGCCCTGGAGTGTCTGGCTTCCGGTGCCGTTAATGTTCAGTGTAGCGGTACCGCCGGTCGTGGTCGAAGCATAGGTATTGGTAATAGTAATATTGCCCAATGGCCTGACCACTCCCGTATTCAATGTGATTGGATTAGTTCCGCTGTAGGTTAGCGTTCCGGCAACGGTTAGTGTATCGGTCGCACCAAGGTTGTTTATGTTGTTACCGGGTGCATCAAACGTAACATTGTAAAGCGAGTGTTTTCCGGAGATCGTCCGGCCCGCGGTGTTTGTCGAAAATAATACAGTCGAGCTATTGGTAGATGCATCGATCGTCCCTGCCTGGTAGATCCAGTCGCCCGCCATGTTCACATAGTTCTTAAGGGTTAGCGTTCCTGTTGGCTTGTTGATCTTGACATTGCACAGCTTTCCCTGACTGGCGGTGGTTGATCCCAAAATGGTCTGGCTGCCGGTGCCTGCTATGTATATCGTTCCTGTTCCGCCGCTGGTGGTCAGCGTATTGGTTATCCGAACATCGCCCAGTACTTTATATACTCCGCTGAGAATTACCGCGGCGATACCCTGCAGGTTCAAACCATTGGTCACCGTAACCGTGTCTCCCGTATTGACCGCCATGTTGTTTGTTGTAGCACCGGATGCATAAACGAGGAGAGTGTCGACGGTGAATTTTCCATAGATCGTATTATTGATTCCTGATGGAAAACATAACGACTGATGATAGGTTGTGGAATTGAGCACTCCGCTGGAATCTGTAAAGTTTCCTTTTACCGTGATCCAGTCTTTAAGGAACAAAGTGTCGGAGCTTGATTTGCTGACGACGATATTGGGTGTCCAGCCTGTCAACCGGCCAGTATAACTCGTATGTCCGAAGAATGTTTGTGATCCGCTTCCGTTGATGGTGATCGTTCCGCTTCCGCCGCCGGTGTTATTGGTACCATTCAGCTGTATATTACCTTTTGCGTAAATAGCTCCCGTGTTGACAAGCGTATTTCCATGCGTCAGCATGTTTGATACCGTCAGAATAGTACCGGATGCAATATTCAGCGTAACATTTGCGAGCGTCAGTTTATAGAATGTTGTGGAACCCGTAGCACTTTGCGTTGTACCGTTGAATTTTGTCTCGCCGTTGTTATGTGTAAAGGTTCCGCCTGAAAAAGTATAGTTACCCGTAACAGTCATTTGTCCGGAAGTACCCGTGAAACTGCCTCCGCTTACTGTTAAGAGCCCTCCGTCAGTGATCGTAGATGAGCCACCCGTGAAAACTCCGCCGGATACAACCATCCCGGAGGTTCCCAAAGTCATGACGAAACCATTTTGTGTGAGCGTATCGCCGCTGATTTGTAGAAATTTCACACTGATATTGACTTCCATATTACATCTTTTACCCGTTGCAGCACCATCAAAATATGCAGTATCGGTAGAGCTTGACGTCGGAACAGAAGCTGACGTGGAACTGTTAGATGTCGCTCCCCAGTTGCTGGTGTTGTTCCAGTTTTTATTAGCGCCCCGGCCCGTCCAATAGCGCTTGGTCGCCGATGCATTCAGCGTTATCACGGACAACAATACAATGAGTAGAATATTTTTTATGCTCATGGCAGATAAGTTAAAATGTTGGTGTGAGTGTATAAATAGTTCCTTCCGCAGGTACATTATTGATATAGCTTAGCTCTTCTTCGGACGAGATCAGCTCTCCCGTCGGGTTATTAGGATCACCTGAGATCAAGAAAGCATTGTTGGCGGTACTCATGTTCTGGTTGATCGGGCCCAGCAGTTGAGGTAAACCTTCCTCCCAGCAGCTGTACGAATTCGGCCCGACATGATATTCGATCTTATTTCCATTTTCATACAGCCATACCTGATAGGAAAGACGGTCATAATAATTGTAGCCATTCATTGAAAGATCTTTGAATTCGATCTTTAAGATCCGGTTACCCGAAGTTCCGGAGCTGTTGTAGTTCACGGATGCGATATAATGCTGCAGAGAATCTTTGTTGCCGCCGAATGCATTGAATGAAATAAGCGATAATGGATAATACGCATTGAATACAATGAAACCGTTAGTTTCAATAATGACCGAATCGGTATTGTATCCGCAAAAATTGAATGAAAATGGCAAATGGATTACCGGGTGCTTATTGATGAACGTTTCGTTCGATAATAATACCGCAGGACCGGCAAGATCAGCATATGAGGAAGAATCCCTCTGGAAAGAATAACCGAAGTTCTGTGCTGCGGCATCCTTGTTTATACAGAAAAAGTAACAGGACAGTAATACGGCCTTTATGAGCATTGATGGGACCTTTCTCATGTTTCGTTTGATTGAGGTGTGGAATTTATTACCGAAAATTTGCATGAACCGGGAGCATTTAGAAATTTCTTACTGCAAATGAAAATCATAAAAGCGGATTTAACATTTTTTAGTTTTTAACAACCTCAAGACAGTGAAATACCTGATTTCATTGTAGTTACGCCGAGTCCGATTCCTGTACTCCTTTGTCCATAATAGTTTCAAACATTTGCCATAACTTTGAAAAAATTTGATATTTGAACAAATTTTTTCAATGCCTTTAACAGCAAGCTTTTCACAAAGAATGAGTCCCTCATTGTTTGTAATATAACCCGCAGGAAAATGTTGTTTTGAATAGCTTTGATCCATGTATCAAATGTGTCATCGTATTCCCGTGATCATTTTATTGATCGCATTGAGCAATTTCTCTTTTGCGCAGAACCGGCAGAAAGGAAGCTACATGGTTTATCTGAATGGTCCCCTGGAGAGCATTAAAGCTGAAGTGGTTTTTGAAAATAGGAAAGTGAATGTCAAAGATGATCTCACGTACTCCTGGTATACTTCCAATAAAATCATCGAGACGAAAGGGGGATTCGACGGTCGCCTGCTCTCAGGATCTTATACTTCTTTTTACTTGTCTGATAACCTGAAGGAGCAGGGACATTATGAAAACGGTTTGAAGGACGACCAGTGGAAAACCTGGTTCGAGAACGGAAAGCTCAAGGAGATCTCCGGGTGGAGCAACGGTGTGAAGAGCGGCAATACCCGCCGTTACGACAGCCAGGGAAATCTCGTATATGAAGCACGCTATAGCAAGGGAAAATTAAGCGGATATGAGATCACCTATGATGGTGAAAAGATCATCAGCAAAAAAAAATACGCTCATGGAAAGGAGATCATTCCGAAAGCTCCGAAAATCAGCACTGCGGATTCTGCAAAGTCTGCCGGGAAGTTTCATCTCTTCGATAAGAGGGAGAAAAATGAAATGCCTTCCGGACAAAAGAAAATAAAAAAGGAGAAGACCCCTGAAAGGCGTGAGCCAGAGCCTCTGGCTGAAAAGAGACCGAAGAAATGGAAAGTATTGTTTGCAAAAAAGAATGCTTCAAAAGAAGAAAATAAAAAGAAAAAAACGAACTCCGTCGCATCAAATGAAAAAGCTGAAAAATAAAACACTGAAGGCATTTACACTCATGGAGCTGCTGATTGTATTGATCATTATCGGTATCCTGGTACTTCTCGCACTGCCTAACCTGATGCCGTTGATCTCAAAAGCAAAAAGCACGGAAGCGCAGCTGCAGCTGGAGCATGTGCATACACTGGAGAAAAGTTTCTTTTTCCTTCATTCGAAATATAGCTCAGATTTCACCGAGATCAGCTTTGAGCCGGCAAAGCTTTCCACCGAAGGAGGAAATGCGAACTACCGCATAGAGATATCATCAGCATCGAATAATGCGTTTAAAGCAATCGCTACCGCTATTACCGATTTTGACGGTGATGGTGTGTTCAACGTTTGGGAAGTTGACCAGGACAAAAACATCAAAGAGGTGACCCCGGATTAATGGAAATAGTAACCAATATATCAATCATTTTACTTTTGGTGGTTGTCATCGTACAGGATCTGTATTATCGCAGAATATCAGCATGGCTGATCCCGGCACTTTTTGTCGGCTTCCTTTTTCGCGGAATGACCGTGGTGGGAGCTTCTGCTTTTTTTTCGGATGCACTCTTTAACCTCGGGTTCGTTGCCGTTCAGCTCGGACTGATGTGGCTTTATTTCATACTGAAGAATCGCAGGTGGATAAATATCGTCGATACATTCATTGGGTTAGGGGACCTCTTGTTTTTTATAGTGCTTTGCACAGCCTTTTCCCCCGTTAATTTCATTTTCTTTTTTATCTCGGCGCTGATCTGCTCATTGTTCAGCGCTTTTCTTTATGATCGTTTTGTCAAACGAATGCAAAGGGAAGTTCCGCTTGCCGGTATCATGGCTTCAGTCCTGATTGTCACGCTGATCTCATGTTCTTTCCTTTCTCTTGGGCTATATGACGATTCATATCTTTTGAACTATTTCCTGAATGTATGATTGATCCCGGCCACATAACACTTTCGCCTGAGCTTTTGCACTTGCTCACTCCGCAACAGGCGTGGCACTACCATATTGTGCCGCGATCAAAACAGGATAATGGCCTGGGCTTTTATGTCTCAGAGGATCATTTTTCTGAGTCCCTGGCTGATGAATTGGAATTGATCTTCGGCAGCGCCGTAGAGCTCGAAAAAGTGGCGGGAGAAGTAATGCAAGCCGCATTGACACGGTACTATCGAAATTCACAATCCTCCGCATCACTCAGGAACGTCAGCATCAATGCCGGTCAGGGAAATGATTTTCTTCCGATGCTGATCGCCGAAGCCAAAACGCTTGGGAGCAGCGATATTCACATAGAAGCGTATGAGGAAAAATGCCGTGTAAGGATCCGTGTCGACGGGATGCTGATCGAACGTTATGCGATCAGTAAAGAAGAATATCCTTCTCTTATCAACAAAATCAAAATTAAAGCTAATCTTGATATCTCGGAAAAGCGGCTTCCACAGGATGGACGGATCTTTTTCAGTAACGGTGACCAGAAGTTCGATATCCGTGTATCGGTGCTTCCTACGCTTCATGGCGAAAAGATCGTATTGCGTTTGCTCAGCAATGATGCGACGAATATCGATATAGAAACACTCGGGTTTAGCGAGCAGGAACTCCTGAATTACCTCGAAGGGATCAAAAAGCCGCATGGGATCATCCTTATCAGTGGTCCGACCGGTTCCGGTAAAACCACCACACTGTATGCTACGCTGAAAATATTGAACAAAGAAAGATCCAATGTACTTACTATCGAAGACCCAATCGAATATACGCTCGAAGGCATTAATCAGGTACAATTGAAGGAGAGCATCGGCCTGACATTCTCCGGTGCTTTACGTTCTTTTTTACGGCAGGATCCGGACGTGATCATGCTGGGAGAGATCCGGGATGGCGAAACTGCACAAATGGCGATTCGTGCTTCGCTCACCGGTCACCTGGTTCTTTCAACGATCCACACGAACTCCGCCTGGGGAACGGTTTCCCGTCTTGTAGACATGGGTGTACCGCCTTTCCTGCTTGCAGCTACCCTCAGCACAAGCGTTGCGCAGCGTCTTGTCCGGCTTTTGTGCAGCGAATGCAAGGAGAAAAAGGAGTTTGAACCTGCGGTTTTGCCCCGCACTTACAAAGCGCCCCGTTCCATAAGCTATTATTATGTTCCGAAAGGGTGTACACATTGTCATTATACAGGCTACAAAGGCCGGAAAGCGATCTATGAAGTGATCCCGCTCGACACTGTTCTTACGGAAGCTGTGCGCAATAATCTTTTTGCCGTTGATGAACTCCTGCGGGAGCGAAATATAAAAAGCCTGCGCGATAATGCATTTGAATTGTTCGAAAAAGGACTGACATCCATCGACGAAGCTTACCCCATACTCCTGAATACATACTGATAATTAAAATGAAGACTCTCAGACATATCCTGTTGTACTGCCTTTTGCTTGTTACATTCCAATCGAAAGCCCAGGATCGCTTTGCCGCAATTGAAACAAAGCTGACGGAGCTTTCAAAGACTACCCCTGGGCTGAATGAAAAAGTAGACCTGTCGGTAAATGGGGTGGCGATCCAGGAATTTATTCGCGGCCTGGCAACCACCAACAATTTGAATGTAAGCATCGACACCGGGCTCAATATGAAGATCGTCAATAATTTTTCGAATGTGTCAGTTGCCGATGTGCTGCTTTTCCTTTGTAAAAAATACGACCTCGATATTTCATTTATCGGCAATATCATGTCGATCACGCAGTATACTGCCCCGCCTTTGCCATTGCCGAAATACCAGGCGAAAGCGCTAAAGATCTCATATGATAAGCCTTCCGGAAGCCTGAGCCTGGATCTGGATAATGACAGCCTTGTGCTTGTTGCAAAGGAAATTACAAGGCTCTCCCAAAAAAATGTTGTGTTCTCGCCGGACCTGTCGGGTAAACTGGTCAGCGGTTACATTCAAAATACTGCTTTCAATTCCGCGATGGATAAGCTCGCATTTGCGAATAACCTGAAAGTAACTCCTACCGACGATAACTTTTATCTCATAGAAAAAGCAGAAGCGCAATCATCTGCTGCAGGCGCAAAAGGCGGTGCAAAAAATACTTCCGCTGGAATCTCTTCTTCCGGAATGAATCTGAAAGCGGATGGGAACAAGCTGATTACGCTGGAAGCAAGCAATGTTCCGATAGCCGATGTCCTTGCTGCCGCTTCAAAAGAGCTCAAAAACAGTTATTTTCTGTTTACGGATCCAAAGGGAACTACGAGCCTGAATATTTCCGGCGCAACGTATGATGACTTTCTGAATTACCTTTTTAACGGAACGGATTACACCTTTAAAAAGGAGGGGGAAATTTACCTGATCGGAGAGCGGGATATGGAAGGCCTGCGTTCAACGCAAGTGATAAATCTTCGCTACCGTACAGTCGATAAGTTCGTTGATCTGATCCCTGGTGAGCTGAAGAAGGGAATTGATATTAAAGTGTTCACAGATCAGAATAGTCTTATCGTCAGCGGATCCCAGCCAAAGATCAATGAGCTGGAAAGTTTTATCCGTGATGTCGACAGGGTCGTACCTGTCATTTCCATACAGGTAATGATCGTTGATGTAAATAATACACATAAGGTTTCCAGCGGGATCAAAGCCGGTTTGGGTACAAAGCCAACTACCACCGGAGGTGATATCTTTCCGGAATTGAACTTCGACCTTGGAGCAAAATCGATCAATTCGATCATCGACGGGATCAACGGTCTTGGTGTGGTGAATCTTGGAAAAGTAACTCCGAATTTCTACCTGAGTATGCAGCTGATGGAAGAGAATGGTGATGTAAATATTAATTCTACGCCGCTTCTTTCAACTCTGAATGGAAATGAGGCGAAAATGAGTATCGGTGAAACACGCTATTACGAGGAAAACAATACCAATACGATCACGACCCAAAGTACAACGACCGTACAATCGAAGGTTTATAAACCTTTGCAGGCGGAATTTTCCATGTCGATCAACCCGATCGTTTCCGGTGACGAGCAGATCACGCTTACTATTTCTGTAAAGCAGTCTTCATTTACCAGTCAATCCGGCGGCAAAGGCAGTCCGTTCAACACAGCATCAAGAGATTTTCAATCACTGATCCGGGTGAAGAACCAGGAGATGATCATGCTTGGTGGCTTGGATACGGACAATAAAAATGAGACAGGATCAGGTGTTCCTTTTCTGTCGAGGATTCCGGTGATCAAATGGTTCTTCAGCAACCGTGTTAAGTCCAAAACGAAAAGCAAGCTGACCATTTTTATTAAGCCGACGGTAATTTACTGATGAATCGCATCATTGAAAAATATAGCAAGTCTCAGAAGGCAGGTGTTCTGGAAATTTTTTTGTCTCCCGACGGCGCCCGCAATTACCGCTTTTGTATTGCTGAGTTCATAAAAGGCGGGCTTCGTTTTTCAAGCGAAAAGGAGGGTAGTTCGTTGAGGGAAGCTGCGCAGATGGGAAGTACTCTTCCGGTCCTGCTTTTTCTCAGCGGAAAAGGGGTCTTAAAAAAGATAATTGCAGGAAGCGAAAGCGAGGACGAAAGCTCTTTACTGAATCGTGCTGTACCGGATGCCGCGGGATCCGGCTTATGTGCTCAATTTGAGAAGGAGAATGAAGATCAGATGTGCATTAAGCTAGTTCGGACTGCTTTGCTGGATGAGCTGATCCTTGAGCTTCGTAAAGAGAAAGTTACAAAGATCATTGCTTGTCGCCTTTGCGGCACAGAAGATTCACAGGAATCGGTGCGGTTATTTTTTAGTGACGAATTAAAAATAGTTAAGGGACATGCGAACCTGGATCTACTCGCCGCGGAATATTTAAACAACCGCAAGCTGAGAACAAAAGTGATTGCGCTGCTGGCATGTACTTTCACGATTTTGTTGCTGAACTATTTCGTTTATGATCATTACCACAGCATCCTGGGAGAGCTCAATGCGAAAATGAATGTCGGTCAAACTTCCCTTGAGCAATATGAAAAAGTGAAAGCGGAGTGGTCAGAAAAGAAAACGTTCCTCGATCAGAATGGTTTTTCCGTCGCCGCGCAGACGTCATTTTATGCGGATCGACTCGCTGCTGCACTTCCGGAAGAGGTTTCCTGGACAAGGCTGGTTATCCACCCGGTAAAGAAACGAACGGATGGAGACGAGGAGAAGAGCTTGCAATTTGAAAACAGAAATATTATCGTCGACGGAAACTGCAAAAAAAGCATTGCGCTCAACGATTGGATCAAGACGGTTCGTAAGATGTCATGGGTTGCCGATGTGAGCATGCTGAATTATGCGCAGGAAGATGCGCACGACGCCGGAAATTTTTCAATCTCCATCGCATTGAAATGATCGCTGCAATGTCATATAAGAAAAAAAGCCGATTGCTACTCATTGGAGCCGGCTTGATCCTGCTGATCGTTTACAGGTTCGGGATAAGCAATACGTTGGACCTGCGCCGGATGTATGATGACCAAAGCAAAAAGGCGGAGGAAATCAGTCAAATGCCTGCAGAGGAACAAAGGTTAAAAAAAGAAGTCGCGGTCATGGAAGCCGGTGTCAGGAATTATGTCCAGGACAGTTCGGAGCACCAGCAACAGTTGCTGGATCTTCTGGCGGCATATTGTCAGAGTCATGAAACCGTTCTGCGGGAATTCCCGAAAACGATCGTCGCTGAAAACGGAGAGCTGCAGGTGGAGACAAACCGGTTCGTTGTGCAGGGGAGTTTCCAGGCCTTGCTTCAGCTGGTTTATTCCCTGGAGCAGAAGCACAGGATCGGAAGGGTGGGATCCGTTTGTTATCAGCTTGTGAAAGAAATAAAAACAAAAAAAATGGTGCTTACGGCTACTGTTTATTTACAAAATATTAAAAAGAAAACAGCATGAAAAAAATATTTATTTGCGTGGTCGTGGTTAGCACCTTGTTTTGGGGCTGCCGCGATCTGATCGAAAAAAATCTCTCCAAAGAGCATGTGTTTATCGTGGCTCCGGCAAATAATACGGTGAGCGCTTTTTATTCCCAGCAGTTTATCTGGGAGGAAGTAGAAGGAGCCGATCATTATCAGCTCCAGATCGTAAAACCGGACTTTGCTTCCATCCAGCAGTATGTGCTGGATACGAGCATAGTAACGACCAAGTTCAGCTATACCTTGCTGCCCGGAACATACCAGTGGCGGGTGAAGGCATTGAACGGCTCAAGTGAAACGGAGTTCTCTATGAATAACCTGGTCATCGATAGCGCACTGGATCTTTCCGGTCAGCCAACGGTGCTGATCAGTCCCGCTGATAATTACTCAAGCAATTCATTCACTCAAAGCTTTAGCTGGCAGCCGATGCCAAACGCAACAAATTATCTGTTCCAGGTCTTGGAATCCGGGACGGTGATCCGGACAGAATCAACAACAGCGCATTCTACAACGTATACATTTTCTGTAGAAGGAAATTATCAGTGGCGCGTGTTTGCCCAGAATGCTACCTCCGGTTCCGCCTGTACGCTGAGAACCATTTCCATTGATAATACGGCGCCGGGTGTTCCTGTGCTGACAGCACCGCTTGCGAACGACACCGCATCGAACCCGGTTGCGCTCAGCTGGACCAGCGATGTATCGTCGGTGGCGGATAGCGTATACATCTATGCAGATACAAATTTAACAGTGCTTACCATCGCAGAGCTTGTAACCACGCAAAGCTATTCTTTTACCGGTGCTGTCGGTGCGGATTATTTCTGGCGGGTACGTTCCAAAGATGCAGCAGGTAACTGGGGACCATTTTCATTAAGAAGAAAATTTATTGTCGGGCCGTGAAGAATAAGAAGCTCACATATGCTTTGCTTCCATTGGTTGTTCTTGTCTGGGGAATGATCATCTACCGTATTATGAATGTTTCGGGTCCTGATCTTCCGGCTGACAACAAGATAGTATACCAGGAAAAGATGCCTGCCACCGCAGGAGACTCGTTTTCTATCTCTGCCAATTACAGGGATCCTTTCAACGCTCCGGTTGTAAGATATCTGAATGCTCATCCCGGCAATCTACCAAATCCGGTTCCCGTTGTGCAGAAAAAAGCAGCTCAGCCGGCTTCGAACTCCTGGCCAAAAGTCGCATATAACGGGACGATCCGGAACCAGCAGTCAAAAAAGGAGCTAGCGATGGTGGAGATCGACGGACAGAACAATTTTATGAAGCAGGGCGATCGTCTCAGGGAAATTCAATTACTGAAGATCTCCCGTGATTCGATCCTGGTTTGTTTTGGTAAAGAAAAAAAAGTGATCTACAAATGATAAAAGCCGGATCATTATTTTATGCGGTAGTGCTTTCACTGGTAGTTTCCATTCTCACCAGCTCGATCCTTCTTTTGGGTTATAATATCCGGTTTGCGTGCGATCGTGCGGACTTGCAGCGACGACTCATGCTGAATGCGAACTCGGGAATTCAGCTCCTGCTTTCGTCGGGAGACAAAGCGGAAGAGGAATTCAGAACCACAGTGGACCTGTTTGACCAGCAAATCGATTCGGTGGAACTGAGCTCAAAGAACTGGGGAGTTTATCGTGTGATCTGTTCAAAAGCGATTCACCGGAATGAACAGAAGATGATCACGGCGTTTTGCGGGTCTGCGCCAAAGGAAAAATATTGTATTTGGATGGCGGATCATAACCGGCCGCTTGCGGTTTGCGGTAATACGCTTCTCAAAGGTGACGCATTTCTCCCCGCCGTTGGAGTGAAACGGGGATTTATCGAGGGACAGGAATTTAACGGAACGGAAATGGTGAAAGGCGAAATCCGGAAAAGTACTTCTATCGTTCCTCCGCTCGCTGAAAACCTTATTACGTCTTTACGCGATATTTTTTCGGGACAGACCGGCAACAGCGACAGCCTGGCTTATTTCGATGAGGGCTTTTCCGATACGCTCGTCAATGATTTTAACAAGCCGACGATCACTTTTTTTTCGGGCACCGATCTGAATTTGTCGCAGGGCTTTTACTACGGAAATATTGTATTTGTTGCTAAAGGAACAATCACTGTTTCGCATGGAGCTGTGCTGCATGATGTTTTATTGACCGGCAGAAAAATAATCCTGCAGCAATCCTTCCGGGGAAACCTGCAAGCTTTTGCCAGAGATTCAGTTTTGCTGGAAAAGGATGTTACCCTTTCCTATCCGAGTGCGTTGGGTGTAATTAAGAGCAGTGAAAAGGGAGTTGCGGCAGTCATTACCACCGGGAGCGATTCGATCTTCGGCTCCCTTCTGGCTCTGAAAGGTAAGACAGAAATTGACAACGCCGGCGTGATCCTCGAAAAAGATTGTTTCCTGGAGGGAGAAATTTATACCGATGGATTTTCCGCGGTAAGCGGAGTCGTTCATGGCAGCCTCACCTGTTCAAGTCTTTTGCTCAGGACACCCTCTTCTGTGTATGAGAATCACATATTGAATGCGACGATCGATGCTCTCGCAAGGCCGGTATCTTATGCCGGGATGTGCCAGCCGGGTAATAATAACATCATAATAAAATACCTGCGATGACTTTAAAAGCGGGTACGCTCATAGAATCCCTCATAGCCATGGTGATCCTGGTGGTTGTCCTTGGAATGGCGACAATGATCTATACCAATGCAATGGACTCCGATCAGCAGGCGAAAAAGCAAAAAGCGTTGTGCATCGCCGAAAAGGAAATCGCCCGGATCAAATCAGAAAAACGTTTTGTGGATTCGGAGACTATGGCCGATACCTGGCTGGTCCGTTCCTCATTTGAAAGATATCATTCATCGGACGGTTTGTACCGGTTTAGTACGGAGGTGACCGACGAAAATGGAAAATTATTATACAGTCGTAATGAATTGATCATTCAATGATGAAGAAGCTGGAAGCATTTACCTTAATGGAGCTGCTGGTGGGAATGATCATTTCTTCACTGGTGATCTCATTCGGATATGGCATTTATCAGGTGGTGCAGGAACAGTTCCGGCAGTATAAAACAGTAAAGACAGAGCTTATGCAAGCGGCTATTTTCCGGAGTGTGCTTGAAAACGATTTCTTTTCTGCAGATGAAGTTTACGGCAGCCGGGAAGATCTCACCATTAACAGCAAAACGGGAGCAATTCGTTACGAGTTCGGAAGAGAATTCATTTTGCGGAGAGTAGAAGGTTCCATAGATACGTTCCACATTGCATCCTCTGAAATTGCGCTGACTCCTGCTTTGGAAGAATCGGATCTCCTGAGTTCCTGTGAATTTGACGGAGTGGTTTGCGATGAAATTCAGCATTTCATTTTTTCAAAATCATATGATGCCGCCATACTAATGAGGATAGAAAGGAGATCAGATGATTAAAGCCGCTGTTCAGAATAAAGCAAAGATCAGTGGCGGAACCGAGAAGGAAGTTGGCTTTCTTCAAAAAGACATTCAGTTGTTCGGGTCTTCGTTTAACGACAAAAAGAAAGAGCGCTATTACTCGGAGCTCAACATTCTTTTTGCTGCGGGAGTTGATATTCGTTCCGCGCTGGAGCTGATCGCAAATGAGCAGGCGAAGGAGAAAGAAAAGAAATTGTTTCTCCAGATCCATGATGCGATTGTTGCGGGAAGCACCCTGTCGGCAGCTATGAAAGAGACGGACTTGTTTTCAGATTATGAAATTTTCAGTCTGAGAATAGGTGAGGAGAGTGGAAAGCTGACAGAGATCCTGAAAGAGCTTTCCGGTTTCTTTTCAAAAAAGATCAAGCAAAAACGACAGGTGACAAGTGCGCTTTCCTATCCGCTTATTGTTTTTATTGCTTCCACCGGCGCGATCACCTTCATGATGAAGTTTGTGGTTCCGATGTTCTCCGATGTTTTCAAGCGCTTTAAAGGAGAATTGCCTGGGTTTACAAAGTTCATCATTCACCTGTCGGATCTGTTCTCGGATTATTTCCTGTACATGTTCCTTTCTCTTTTGGCTGTGATCGTGTTTTTATACGCTCAGCGGAAAGCGGTATGGTTCCGTGATTACGGATCGAGATTCATTCTGAAGGTACCGGTGATCCGGGACATGATCGCGAAGATCTATCTCGCTCGTTTTTGCCAGTCGATGAATCTCCTGATCAGTGCCCGCACTCCATTGGTTATAGCCTTGGAGCTGGTGAGTAAAATGACCGGTTTTTATCCTATTGAAGTTTCGCTGGTAAAAGTGAGAGAAGATGTTCTCAAAGGAGTTCCCTTGCATGAAAGTCTTGGAAAGTTCAAGATCTATGACCGCCGGATGGTCTCGCTGATAAAAGTAGCGGAAGAAGTGAACCAGATGGACACGATGTTCGGAAAGCTGGCAAAGCAATACAGCGATGATGTAGAGCATCAGACAGCCATTCTCGGAAGCCTGATCGAACCCTTAATGATCATCTTCCTCGGAGTCTTGGTGGCAGTGATCCTGGTAGCAATGTATCTGCCGATGTTCCAGATGAGCTCGACGGTGGGGTAGGGTTTACTTCCCGATACAAAACTTCGAAAAGATATTCCCCAAAAGATCATCCGTGCTGATATCGCCGGTGATCTCTCCTAAATGATGCAATGCAGTTCGGATATCCATCGCCAGGAAGTCGCCGGTGACATTGTTGCTCAGGCCTTCGAGGACCTTATGTAATGCGACATTGGTATGACGCAGCGCCTCCACATGACGTGCATTGGTAACAATCGTTTCGGTGATATTTACCGTGCGGCTGTCGAAAAGATGAACCATGTGCTGCTTGAACTCTTCGATCCCGATTCCCTCTTTTGCTGAGATGAACAGCATTCCCGGGAATTCCGAGAATTCTTTTTTTATATAGTCGGCGTCTTCCTTATCGATCTTATTTGCGACCAATACCAATTGTGATCCGTGCAGGTGCGGTGTGATGTCATTTACAATGAGCTTCAGCTCCGACGATGTGATCTCATGCGCATCGAACAAATAAATAGCAATGCTGCTGAGCTTGATCTGCTCGTATGTTTTCTCTACACCGATGCTTTCAATAATGTCATTCGTCTCCCGGATCCCCGCCGTATCGATGAAGCGGAACTGAACGCCATCGATGTTCATTTCATCTTCGATCACATCTCTCGTCGTCCCCGGAATCTCCGAGACAATCGCACGCTCTTCTTCCAGTAATGCATTCAGCAAAGTGGATTTTCCGGCATTCGGCTTTCCGACGATGACGACCGGAATTCCATTCTTGATCACATTTCCTACTTCAAAAGAATCAATGAGCCGCTGAACGATCCGCTGAATGGTATTCACCAGGTTCCTCAGGTCCGCACGATCCGCAAATTCGACATCCTCCTCACTGAAATCAAGTTCCAGCTCGATCAGCGAAGCAAAATCGATCAGGTTCTGACGCAAGGTTTTGATCTGGTTCGAAAAGCCGCCGCGCATCTGCTGCATCGCAACCTGGTGGGATGTGGAAGACTTCGATGCGATCAGGTCCGCAACCGCTTCCGCCTGGCTCAGGTCCATTTTCCCATTCAGGAAGGCCCGCAAGGTAAATTCTCCCTGTTGCGCCATTCTCGCTCCTTTTTTGATGAAAAGCTGGATCAGCTGCTGCTGGATAAATTGTGAACCGTGACAGGAGATCTCAACCGTGTTTTCACTGGTGTAGGAGTGAGGTGCCTTGAACAAGCTCAATAATACTTCGTCAAGAATAACATCGCCATCCTGGATCACACCGAAATGAATGGTATGGCTCGCGGCTGATCCCAGGTCCTTCGGCTTCCCGTTCTTTCCGCTGAAAACGGAAGACGCGATCTCAACTGCCTGCGGACCGGATAAACGGATCACCCCGATGGCGCCGATCCCTTGGGGTGTCGCCAATGCAACAATCGTGTCGTTATTGAGTGCCTGAGTGTTAATGTGTTAGAGTATTTGGATATTACTGAGGACTGTTTGCGGGTCCAAAAGTAGCGACAAATTACTTAAAAATACGGAAATTCCTGATTTCGCACAAGTGTACCGAAACTCAGGTACCCTAACACAATAACACTAAAAAAACTTTGCAATAACGCCCTAAAAACATACTTTAGCGTTCTCAATAAGCTAAACAACAAACAATACATAACGGATATATAAAATGAGCGTACTGGTAAATAAGCAATCAAGAATCATTGTACAGGGCTTCACAGGGACTGAAGGAACTTTTCATGCCGGACAAATGATCGAGTATGGAACAAATGTAGTAGGAGGGGTGACACCCGGAAAAGGTGGTACCACTCACCTCGATCGCCCTGTTTTTAATACGGTTAAAGATGCAGTAGATAAAGCCGGAGCGGATGTTTCCATCATCTTCGTGCCTCCTGCCTTTGCCGCTGATGCGATCCTGGAAGCTGCCGAAGCAGGGATCAAAGTGATCATCTGTATCACGGAAGGAATTCCCGTCCGCGACATGATCGCCGTTAAAGAATACCTGAAAGATAAAGACTGCCGCCTGATCGGACCGAACTGCCCGGGTGTTATCTCTGCTGATGAAGCAAAAGTCGGGATCATGCCTGGCTTCGTATTTAAAAAGGGAACCGTTGGGATCGTTTCAAAATCGGGAACATTAACCTATGAAGCTTCCGACCAAACGGTGAAAGCAGGTCTGGGTGTTACTACCGCAATTGGGATCGGGGGAGATCCGATCATCGGCACAACCACTAAGCAGGCTGTTGAATTGCTGATGAATGATTCGGAAACACACGGGATCATCATGATCGGGGAGATCGGCGGAAGCCTTGAAGCCGATGCTGCGCGCTGGATCAAAGCAGATGGTAACCGTAAGCCTGTCGTAGGATTTATCGCTGGTGAAACGGCTCCGAAAGGACGTACCATGGGACATGCCGGTGCAATTGTCGGCGGCGCTGATGATACAGCACAAGCTAAAAAGAAAATTCTCCGCGAATGCGGAATTATTGTTGTCGATTCACCTGCCGATATCGGAAAAGCAATGGCGAAAGCACTTGCAGATGATGTTCGTAAAGAAAGCCCGCATCATCACGCAAACCGCGTCGATTAAAAGGTGACTAAGTGATTAGGTAACTAAGTGATTAAGTAACTAAGTGATTAAGTAATTAACGACTCCGAAGAGATTTCGGAGTTTTTTTTAAGTATATAAGTGACTTGCAAGGGAAGAGATAGAATTTCAAATTCTTGAAATATAATTCGGTAATAAAAGTAATAGCTTAATATATTGAGCATAAGAAAGCCCGATCGGAAACGATCGGGCTTTTTCTTTATCACCCAGTCACCCAGTCACCTGGTTACCTAATCACCCAATCCCCCAGTCACCTACTTCGTTTCCTTCTTCTTCTCTCCAATTGTATAGCACACTCCCAGCATAAATCCTGCTGTAGCTGCATCGGTTCTTTGCGGTGTTTTATACTTAAAAGGATCAATAAAACGGATTCCCATAGCATCAACACCTTTCAGGTCGGTCAGGCTATATTGAAATCGGATCCCTGCAGTAAATGAGAACCTTGATTTGGCAACCGGGATCTTAAAACCGGCACCTAAAACAGCAGAAAAATAGGATTTCGCATAATAATCGGTCATTGCCGAATCAACCGTCTGCCCGGTTGTTGTGAAATGATAGGTAGCTTCATTGACAAGATTATACTGTGGACCTATTTCAAGAAAACCACCGGTCTCACTTTTTAATTTGAAGAATACCGGGACCTGCGTGATCTTTAGATTCACATTCGATGAATAATCGTCGCCGTTGGCTTGCGTTCCGGCATAAGCGCCCCGGTGATTGCCCATCAGTCCTTCCACGCCGAATCCAACCTTGCCGAAGTACATGGAAAATCCCAGTCCATAGTTAAAGCCCCAGCCCGCCGCATAATCCATTTCGTCACCCGCATCTGAAACATTTTTGTTGAAAAGGAAAGTAGAGTTTGCAAGTCCTTTTCCATGGATCTCAATGGTATGGGTCTTTTCACCGTCGCCGGGTGTGTACGCCAACGCGGAAAATGCGCTCAAAAAAACGGCTGTAAAAAGTAGGGTCCTTTTCATAGTTATGGTATTAAAGTTCTATCTCAAATGTAATGAAATTTATATATTTTTCAAATTCGCAGACTTTTATTTCCCTCAGAACAACTTGATCTGTTACCTTTTTTAGCCCATTTTTATTTTTCAAATCCGCGGCTTTTTCTCTTATCTTTGGGATGTTAACCCACAAACAGGTCTTATGAAATTGTTAGAAGGAAAAGTCGCTTTGATCACCGGTGCCTCCAGGGGAATCGGCCGCGGAATTGCATTGAAATTTGCTGAGCACGGCGCAAATATCGCATTTACGTATTTGTCGTCCGTTGAAAAAGGCGAAGCGCTTGCAAAAGAGCTGGAAGCATTTGGAATAAAAGCAAAAGGATACCGCTCGGATGCAGCTGATTTTAAAGCGTCTGAGGAATTGGTTAACAGTGTTGTTGCCGACTTCGGTACCGTCGATGTCCTGGTGAATAATGCCGGGATCACACGTGACACCTTATTAATGCGCATGAGCGAGCAGCAATGGGATGAAGTAATGAATGCGAACCTGAAATCGGTGTTCAATCTTACAAAAGCCGTTCAGAAGCCAATGCTGAAACAGCGCAAAGGCTCGATCATCAATATGAGCTCCGTGGTAGGAGTAAAGGGAAATGCCGGACAAGCAAATTATGCGGCTTCCAAAGCAGGGATCATCGGCTTCACAAAATCGGTTGCCCTGGAATTAGGCTCACGCAATATCCGCAGCAATGCGATCGCACCAGGGTTTATCGAAACGGAAATGACCGGCGCACTCGACCCGAAAGTAGTCGAAGGCTGGAGAGAAGGTATTCCTCTGAAACGTGGTGGTACCGCTGAAGATGTAGCAAATGCGACCGTGTTCCTTGCATCGGATATGAGCGCGTATATCACCGGACAAGTGCTGAGTGTATGCGGCGGAATGCTGACCTAGTCATTGTAGTCAGGATGTCTCCGTGTTCCTCTGTGAACTCTATGTCTCCGTGGTAAAAAATACTTAGTGTTTTCTAAGTGATCTTAGTGCCTTAGTGGTAAAATGAGTTTAGTTTTTGAATCCCCTTCCTGGTTTCTCCTCTTCTGTATCCTCGCAGGTGCACTTTATTCATTTGTCCTTTACCGTCGCGACAAAAAATTCAGCGAAAGTTCTCCCTGGATTGTAAAGATAATGTCTTTGTTCCGTTTCCTTGTAGTAACGATTCTCTGCATCCTTTTACTTTCTCCCTTATTAAAAACCGTCAATCGTACTACCGAAAAGCCAGTCATCATCATCGCCCAGGATAATTCGGAATCTCTTGTTGCCGGTAAGGATTCGGTTTATTACAAAGGTGACTACAAAAGATCCCTGCAAAAACTCGCCGATGCCCTTGCTGATAATTATGATCTCCATATTTATTCTTTTGCGGATCGGATAAAAGAGATCCCTGACTCCGACTCTTTAAAATTCAACGAAAAGCAAACGGATATTTCTTCGCTTTTTGATGAGCTTGAAACGCGATACAGTAACCGGAACGTCGGCGCTGTGATCCTTGCCACCGACGGACTTTACAATAAAGGCGCTAACCCGCTTTTTACCTCTTCAGATATCCGTATGCCGGTTTATACAATTGCTTTAGGCGATACAACGGTAAAAAAGGATATTGTCCTTTCAAAGGTTGAGCACAATCGTCTTGCCTACCTCGGAAATGAATTCCCGATGGAGATTCTCATCAATGCAAATCAGCTGAAAGGGAAAAGCAGCACACTTACCGTTTCTAAAGGAAATGCGGAGCTGTTTAAGCAGGTGATCAATTTCAGCTCGGATTCTTATACGCTCACAGTGCCCGTGTTGCTTGAAGCAAAGGAAGTGGGACTGCAGCATTACAAAGTTCGTTTGTCCGGTTTGCCCGAAGAAATGAGCCAGGCAAATAATTATAAGGATGTTTTTATCGATGTACTGGATGCCCGCCAGAAAGTGCTGATCCTCTCCGATGCCCCTCATCCGGATGTTGCAGCGATCAAAGAATCGATCGGTGCCAATCAGAACTATGAAGTGGAAAGCTATCTTATCGATGATTTTAATCAGCCATTGAAAAAATACAACCTGGTCATTTTGCATTCTCTTCCGGGATCACGTAATGCCGCTTCAAAAGTGCAGACAGATCTGAATGCTTCCGATATCCCCGTCTGGTCGATCTCCGGTGCATCCGTTATGCAGCGTCCTGATCTTACCATCATGTCGAAAGTGCAGAAAACAAACGAAGTGGAGCCGGTGCTCGACCAGAATTTCCCATTGTTTACCATCAGTGACGAACTCCGTAAAGCCATAAAGGATTTTCCGGCAGTATCGTGTCCGTTTGGAAATTATTCTGTCGACAATAACAGCAATGTGCTGCTGTATCAGCGCATCGGGATCGTCGACACAAAAACACCGCTTATGATCTTTAGCTCCAGCGGCGACAACAAAACGGCTGTGTTTACCGGGGAAGGATTATGGCGCTGGAAAATGCAGGATTTTGCGGCACATGGAAATCACAACCTCTTCGACGAACTGGTCTCCAAAACAGTTCAGTACCTTTCTGTAAAGGTGGACAAGAGCTTCTTCCGCGTGATCTCTAAGAATAATTATTTCGAGAATGAAGCCATCGAACAGGAAGCGGAAGTATACAACGAAAGTTACGAGCTCATCAATGACCCTGAGGTCAACATCGTTTTTACCAATGCAGATAATAAAAAGTATAACTATTCATTCAGCCGCACATCCAATGCATATCGTCTTAACGCCGGGATGCTTCCTGTCGGTGAGTACAAATACGATGCGAAAGTGAAAGTAGGGGAGAAAGTGTACACGCAGCATGGTGAATTCAGCGTAAGCGCGCTTCAGGTGGAGCTGACCAATACCGTTGCCGATCACCGACTGCTTTATGGGCTTTCGAAAAAACATGGCGGAGAATTGGTGTATCCTGCGGATCTGCAAAGCTTGTCCGACAAGTTGAATGCGCGTGAAGACATAAAAACGGTTTCTTATTCGGAAAAAAAGCTGGACGATGTGATCAATTTAAAATGGATCTTCTTTCTCATCCTTTTGCTGTTAAGCGCGGAATGGTTCATGCGTAAGCGTAATGGAGCGTATTAGTCGGGTGCTTGGGTGTTATAGTGTTAGGGTGTTTTAGTTGTGACACGTCATTCTGCATCGCCGTCGGCAAGCCTTTGGCGGCCGATGGAGCGGAGTCGAAGGGCGGCTAATTATGTACAAGATTTATTAACGCTGCGCCTGCGAGAAACAAAAAATATATGCGGTCATATAGTCGTATAAGCATCACATTCCTTTTCCTTTTTATCCTTGCGCTTTTCTTTTCTTTCGGTATCTGGAAAAGCAACAGGATCAAGCTGGATGCTCCCAGCTATTATACCTATCTGCCGGCTTTTTTCATTCAGCACGATCTCCGTCTTAACTATATCGATAAGGATCCGGAGCATTACCGCGACAAAGTCTGGTTCTACCGGATCGAAAACGGGCAAAAGCTGATCAAGCACCCGATGGGCATTAGCGTAATGCTCTCACCGTTCTTTATTCTCGGACATCTTACCGCAAAGATCACAAACTCGGTGCAGGACGGATACTCATTGCCTTACCAGAACTGGGTAAGCATCGGCGTACTGATCTGGCTGTTCCTCGGTTTGTATTACCTGAGAAAATTATTGCTGGAATGGTTTTCCGATGCCATCACCGCAATTACCCTGGTTGCGATCGTGATCGGAACGAATTTGCTTTGGTACTCGACACAGGAAGGATTAATGCCGCATGCGGTCACGTTTTCAGTGTGGTGCTTTGCTTTGTATTCGTTTTTTAATTGGCTGAAGCGGGCGGAAAAAAAATTACTCTTTTGTTTTGCAGTTTCGTTCGGACTGATCGTCCTGATCCGCCCGTTGAGTATTGCCGGGATCCTGTACTTTGTTCTTTATGGTATCATTTCTAAAGGAGGAATAAAAGCATTTGTTGATTTTTTGCGTCCCCAACTCAAAGATGTATTGCTGGCCTCGCTCATTGCTATTCTCATTGCTTCCCTGCAGCTTTTCTATTGGAAGTATGCAACCGGTCACTGGTTCTACGATGTTTACCGCGACGAACATTTCCTTTTCAACGACCCTGAAATTTTTCTTTTTCTTTTCAGCTTTCGCAAGGGAGTTTTTGTGTATACACCCATTCTCATTTTCGCAGTCATCGGATTGATCATCTTTTTCAGAAAGAATAAAGCATTTTTCTGGTCCACATTGCTCTTTATGTCATTGACCATCTATTTGCTCGCTTCGTGGTGGGCCTGGAGCTATGGCATTTGCTGGGGAATGCGCCCCATGATCGATTATTATGCTTTACTGTCATTTCCAATGGCTGCAGGGTTCAGTTATTTCTTCGAGGGAGGTAGGATGAAGAAGCTTTTTGCGTCTGCCGCTCTTATTCTCATTATTATTCTGAATCTATTCCAGACCTGGCAATATAAAAATGGCGCGATCCATTATGATGACATGAGCCGCGAAGCGTATTTCTATGATTTTTTCAGAACGAAGCCGACACCGGAATGGGCTGATTTCCTCAAGCCGTACGACTGGGACAGAAGAATAGCCGGTCTGGAGCAGGTTGAATATTCACCCCAATTTCTGCGCGAAGTTCAGCATGACATTGTTCTGCGCGGCGCAAACCTGATGTATATCGGCATTAACGAGCGTGCGCAGAATGCGATGGCTGCGCTTCTGAAAGATCCGACTGAGTTGAGTAAATTTTACCTGAAATTTGAAGGAGCTGACAAAGCGTTTTCCCTGCATTCCGGAAAAGGACTTTTCTGGTCGCTTCGCAGCGATGCGGAAAATGCAATTACAGCATCGGAACAAAATGTTAAAGCAAGCGAAGTTTTTCAGATTGAATATGCCGGTGCCGGCAATGATAATCGGATCGCCATTAAGGCTCCGAACGGGAAATATGTTTCGATCGGGGACGAATGGCCCTTTATTCTCAAAGCAAATGCCGACCATATCGGAAAAAACGAAATTTTCAGGTACTTTGCACTCGGCAAATGAACCGTCATAAAACATATTTTGATTCTATCGCACCGGATCGCATCCGGCAGCGTCGTTCCAAGCGCTACTATTGGAATGATATTACAAAGTACATCGATTATTTTGTGCATGAGGATCATGCGGTGCTGGAGATTGGTTGCGGTACCGGTGAGCTGCTCAGCGGCATTAAGGCAAAACGAAAAGTCGGTATCGACCTCAGCGAACTCATGGTGATCCAGGCAAAGAAGCAGTTCCCTTCAATTGACTTTCATTGCATGGCAGCCGAGGAAATCCGTCTCGACGAAAAGTTTGATCTCATCATTCTTTCCAACCTTATCGGATACCTTGATGATATTCAGATGGTGCTGGAAAAAATAAAAAGTGTTTGCCACGAGAATACCAAGATCATCATCACGCATTACAGTTTTCTCTGGGAACCCATTTTGCGGTTGGGTGAATTGGCAGGTTACAAAACGAAAACACCACGTCAGAACTGGCTGAGCATCGCCGAGATCAATAACATCCTTTTCCTCTCGGGTTACCAGGTTTACAGGAACTCACGTAGAATGATCCTTCCCGTATACATTCCTCTGATCTCGGAATTATTTAATGGCGTCCTGGCAAAGTTTCCGCTGTTTCGCCGCCTGAGCATCAACAATTTTGCATTCGCGAAGGTTGCTGCGAAAGAAGAGATCGAAAAAAAGTTTTCCGTATCCATCGTCATTCCCGCGCGCAACGAAAGCGGTAATATCGCTAATGCGATCCGGAGAACACCGGTGCTCGGAAATAAAACCGAGATCATTTTCGTGGAGAGCAACTCCACTGATGATACCTGGAATGTGATCAGCTTGGAAAAAGAAAATTATTCCGGTCCCATAGATATCAAAGCCATCCGGATCAGGGAAACGGGAAAAAGTGCTGCCGTGCGCAAAGGATTTGAAGCGGCATCCGGCGATATACTGATGATCCTCGATGCGGATCTGACGGTTGCACCGGAGGACCTGGAGAAGTTCTATCATGCGATCGCTTCCGGCAGAGGCGATTTTATCAATGGCTCCAGGCTCGTTTATCCCGTTGAAGGAGAAGCGATGCGCCTGTTCAATCGCTGGGGAAATAAATTTTTTGGAAATGTTTTTACCTGGCTCCTCGATCAGCGCTTCAAAGATACGCTCTGCGGAACCAAGGTGCTTTTCAGGAAAGATTATGAAAGACTTGCTGCGAACAGAAAATTCTTTGGCGATTTTGATCCCTTCGGTGATTTTGATCTGCTCTTCGGCGCGCATAAATTAAACCTGTGTATTGCCGAGCTCCCTGTGCGCTACCATGAACGTACTTACGGACGCACCAATATTTCACGCTTCCGTCATGGCTTTATCCTGCTCAGGATGTGCTTTTTTGCAGCCAGGAAGATCAAATTCATCTGACGCAAAAGCTTGTATTCCAGTATTTTTACCGAATTGGTCAGGAATAGTCCGGTATTCGTCTAAAAATAACATTGACTTTATTGGTTTACCGGATATTATTCTCTAATTTTAATTGTCTAAACTAAATCGTTCATGGTAACAACCGATATCCCAGCTATCAAAGTTCACAAAACTGCTAACTCCCGAGTAAAAGAACTTGATTACAACAACATCACTTTCGGTAAGCTCTTTGCCGACCATATGTTCATGGCCGATTTTAAAGCCGGTCAGTGGTGTGATGCGCAGATCGTTCCGTACGGCGCTATTCCCATGAGTCCCGCAACTTCGGCGCTGCATTACGGCCAGGCGATCTTTGAAGGAATGAAAGCATACAAGAACAGCAAAGGCGAAGTTTTTCTGTTCCGTCCGCTCGACAATCATAAACGTATTAATATCTCCGCAGAACGCATGGCGATGGCCACGATCTCGCAGGAGCTTTTTATGGCGGGTCTTACCTCGCTCGTGAACCTGGATCGCGATTGGGTGCCCGACACCGATGGGTCTTCTTTGTATATCCGTCCGTTCATTGTCGGTACCGACGAATTCATCGGCGTAAAGCCATCGGACAACTACCGCTTTTATATTATCACTTCACCTGCCGGAAAATATTACAATGAGCCGGTGAAAGTATTAGTAGAAACTAATTACATCCGCGCCGTAGAAGGAGGAGTAGGATTTGTGAAAGCATCCGGAAATTACGGACGCTCCCTTTTTCCTGCAAAACTTGCACAGCAGAGAGGTTATCACCAGATCATCTGGACCGATGCTCGCAATCACCGTTACCTGGAAGAATCAGGGACAATGAACCTGATGTTCGTGATCGATGATGTGCTGATCACTCCGCCGCTGGGAGATACTATTCTTGCCGGCATCACCCGTGACAGCGTTTTAACATTGGCGCGCGACTGGAAAATGAAAGTGCAGGAACGTAAGATCAGCATCGATGAAGTGCTGGATGCACATAAACGCGGAACGCTGGAAGATGCTTTCGGAACAGGCACTGCAGCAACCATCGCTTACATCGCACAGATCGGTTTTGAAGGCAAGGATTATGTGCTTCCTCCTGTGGAAGGACGAATTTTCTCGAACCGTGTCGCAAAAGAACTCGATAATATCCGGACCGGCAAAACCGAGGACCGCCACGGCTGGATGTATAAAGTAGAATGATTTGTTTTTCTCTCTGAACGAAAAAGGGCTTTCCGCATTAGCAGAAAGCCCTTTTTTATCGCGGTCACGCCGGTCACTGCTTTCTTTTTAACAGGCGGCCGAAAATGCTTTTCTTTTTCAACATTCCGTTCCATCCCTCTCTTACAAGAACGAATCCCGAAATTGAAATGAAGCTATACGGCCATGCCCAATAGCTTTGAAGCGAACCCATAATGCAGACAATGATGATCAGGAAACCAATGAACATTCCGGAGACAAAAAGCATGTTATATAAAAAAGGATTCGCTTTATAATAATCTTCGTCGGTCTTTTCCTTATAGGCGTATTGACTGAAGCTGTTCCAGTCATAATTGAAATTAGCAGGATTCGCAGCATTGCTTTTCACAGAGGAGCCGTAATAATGCTTTTTCCGCTCGGCGTTCGCCTTCTCAGCATCGATATAGTTAAGCTTTACGTCGTGGAGATAGCGCTTCGTGTCATCAAGCAGGACCTCGTAAGCTTCGCTGACCACCAAAAAGATCTCATTGGCCTTCGGAGAGTTATTGACATCGGGATGCACCAGCTTCGCCTTGCTGCGGTACGCTTTTCTGATCTCATCCGTACTGGCATCGCGGGAGATTTCCAGTACTTTGTAATAGTCATATTGCATCTTGTCCTTACTTACGCTAATTTATGGAAAAAAGTTCGGTAAAACGTCTTAGGTCAAAAGGAGGTCCCAATGCGTCAATTGATTCTCACATCTGCTCTGCTGCTCTTTAGTATTTCTTCATTTTCCCAGCATAAAACGTATACCCTCAATGAGGTCCCTGTGTCCGCTAACCCGGTTGTTGATACTGTTTTCGGTACATGGAAATACAGCGTTGCCGATTATGAGTTTTTGGGAGATAAGCTGATCCTCCTGACCTTCGACCGGAGCCTTGAGCATGCGTCCGTGAGGCTTGCAGATGCCAGCCAAAAAGTGCTTTCCAGCTTTGAATTGCCCGACGAAGCAAAAAAGCTTTACCGTGATTACATGGGTTACATCAACGTGATCTGTGCAGACCATATCTATCGCATCACGGTAAAAGACGATGTTCTTCACCTGGGCTCACTTCCCGTAGAAGATTACCGGAAATTCATCATGCCCTGCATAGATAGCGCGGCCTCTAATGTTTATTTCTCCAATTACCAGGCGGACTATCCCCAATTTACCTATTATGCATTTAATTCCGCGGAAAGAATAATTGCACCGGTAAAAACCATTGGTGACCCTGAGGAAATTCATGCATATAACATGGAATATTATTTCCTGAAGCCCAGAGAGCGAATTTATGCGAGAAAGATGGCCGATTTTTACGGTGTCGACAAGCATCAGCTGGCTGCAACCATGACCGGTCTTACCAGCAGCATGTACTATACGCCGCTTTACTCGCCGCTTTTTATAATGGATGATACTATTTGTGTATTTGACCATTCAAGCAATGCGATCTTCAAATATGATCATAACCTGGATCAGCTGGATTCGATACCGGTTTCCTACAATCATCCGAAGAACTGGCGTGAATGGAAAAATGAGGTGCTGATCGACAAGGAGCAAAATAAAGCCTATGCGCTTTATGAAAAAGGTGGATATTATTACCTGAAAGGAATAGATATGAAGACCGGTCAGCTGAACAGTTCGTTTAAGCTGACCAACCAGTATGTTGAAAAGATAAAGATCCGGAACGGCTATGTTTATTATGTATATCGGCCTTTTGAGTCGCTCCAGGAGAAATTTGTTTATAAAGAATTAATAAGAAAATGAGGTGTTTTTGGTTTGATTTTTGTAAATTTATGGGAGTTAACCAAATAAAAATCAAACGAAAATGAACAGAGCAATGAAAGTAATGTCCGCTGCCGTGGTAGTATTTTTAGCAGCAACGGCCTTCAAAGCGGTCGTTGTAAATGCGGAGCTGGAGATCGGACAGCCGATCCCGAGTGCTGACGTAAAAATGATGGATGTAAACGGAAAGGAAGTATCCCTTGCAGAGTCCAAAGGCGAAAACGGCCTTCTTGTGATCTTTTCCTGCAATACCTGTCCGTATGTAAAGCTCAGCGAAGCCCGTATCAAAGAAGTTACAAAGCTCGCGAAAGCGAATAAGTTCGGTGTGGTACTGGTAAACTCCAATGAAGCACAGCGTGCCGATGAAGATTCCTTCGATGCGATGAAAAAATATGCAGCGGCACAAGGTTATGATTTCAGCTACGTGGTTGATAAAAACTCGGTGGTTGCAAATGCGTTCGGTGCGACCCGCACACCGCATGTGTTCCTGTTCGATAAAAAAGGTCTTGTTTACCGCGGCGCGATCGATGATAATATCAAAGATGCGAACGATGCAAAAGAACATTACCTGAAAGACGCGATCACCGCGGTAGCGACAGGCAAACCAGTGAAAACCAATTCCTCAAAGTCGGTTGGCTGCTCGATCAAACGGGTGGAGGAATAATGTGACAATGTGATAATTGGTCAATTGTATAATTGAAAAGCCTTTTCGCGAAACGAAAAGGCTTTTTATTTTTATCACCCAGTCACCCAATCACCCAATCACCCAATCACCCAGTCACCTAATTACCTTTCTCCTTATAATGATATTCCTTCAGCAGCAGATCAATATCTTTCATCAGCTGGTTCATATCGGTTGAATCCGTACCGTCGTAATATCCCCGGATCCGCTTGTCTTTATCGATCAGCGCAAAATTTTGCGTATGGATAAAATCGTCCGGTCCGCCATCACCCTCACCGGCGCTCAGCAGGTAACCCTTCCGCGCGATCTCGTAGAGCTTCTTCTTATCGCCGGTCACAAACATCCACTGCCTGCTGTCGGCATTATGGCGAAGCGCATACGCTTTCAGCTGCTCCACCGTATCGATCTCCGGGTCCACCGTATGAGAAAGGAACTTCACCTCTGTATTTCCTTTAAATTTTTCAGCGACCCGCTCCATCTGTGTGCTCATGATCGGACAGATCGTGTGACAGGTTGTGAAGAAAAAATCAGCCACATATACGGAACCGTCAAGATCCTTTTGCGTGACCGTTTTCCCGTCCTGATCGGTAAAGCTGAAATCGGGAATGGTATGGTAAATCGTGTCACTGCCGCCGCCATTCTTTGCCTCATACACTTTTTCACCAAAGATGCCAAGGTACCGGACCGGCTTATCGCGGTCGTAAACAAAAAAAGCATAGATAAAAACGCCTGCCGCCAGGACCAGGAGAAATAGGTTGATAAAACGTGGTTTCATTAGTTTGGAATTGAGTCCAGCTCTTTTTTAAGAAGCTCAAAAGTGATCTTCTTTTCAAAAAAGCGATTGATTTTCTTTTTGTCGTTAATGATCAGCGTAGCCGGAATAGCACCGGTCCATTCAGGGGAGATCTTCGGAATAAAATAATTGCCGTTTATCTCATCCAATAGCACCACTTCGGAGGTCAATTGCTTTTTTGACAGGAAAGGACGCACTTTGGAGTCGAGATCTTCCTTAAAATCCATGGTTACCAGGATCACCTTTACCTTTTGATCCCGGTATGCCTTATTGATGCTGTCCAGGTCCGGGAGCTCCTTCACACAGGGCGCACACCAGGTTGCCCAGAAATTGACCACAAAGGTAGTATCGGAGCCGGTTTTGATGCGTTTTTCGAGATCAGTGACCTTCAGTACCGGAACTTCCTGTGAATGAAGGAATCCGCATGAAAAAGCGAAAAGTGACAGAAGAATGATCCTATTCATAGCTGGCAGGTGTTTGAGCAAGCATTGGGCCGCGAACTACATGCAAAGTTATCCATTATTCCGGTGCATTTGCCGTTAAAAAGGGGGAAATACCGAATATTTTTATAATTTTAGCATTTGAAAAAAGAAGGCAACTTGGGTTCTGTTGAAGAATATAAGATCACTCCCCCCGCGATCAGTACTGCTGGAGTTTATTACTTTACTACGGACAGCGGAATCAACTACGAAGTGAGATTTGGCCGCAGACAGGATAATATCCTTCATGCAACTATTGTTTTTGGTGTTACCAATGACGAATTCGAAGGGGAGGAGTATACTGTTACCAATAAAGGTGAGCTTTATCGGGTAATGACGACTATTGTAACGGTCGTCAAGATCTTTATGGCCGAACATCCCAAAATGATCACTTACGAGTTCACAGGGCTGGCAAAGGAAGACGAACCGGAAGATAAGCTCACATCAAGGATCAATCTTTACAAGCGCTATCTTCCAAGGATCTTCGATAAGGAATGGAAATTCGATTATTCCCGCGGAAACACCATTATGGTGACCCGTGTAAAATAGCTTACTCCGAAAAACAGAATAGTACACCCATCCATCCCGGCCCCTGAGCCGGGATTTGTATTTTATTGATATGTTGTAAAAAAATCCGGCTCAGCGCTTCGGTCGCAAAGGCTGCCGAAGGTGAACCGGGATAATATTTTAGGAAAGTAAGCTCTCGCGGACGCTATTTTTTCTGCTGCTTCTCTTTTTCCTTCGCTTTGTCCTTTTCGATCGCATCGATCAGGTTGCTCAACTGCTCCACATCAATTCGTTTTGCTTTGATGATCTTATTCTCATCCAGCAGATAAATGACCGGAGTACTGTAAATATCATAGATCTTTTTTGTAACCGCCCGCTTATACTGATCCGGCTCGTATACGTTGATCCAATCCAGGTTATGCTCCCTGATGAATTTCTTCCATTCTTTTACATTGTCTTCCGTTTCCACAGCATATACTTCAACCCCTTTCGCTTTCAGCTTGGTATGGTAAAGCTCAGCAAGCTTCGGAACCTCTTTTTTGCAATGTCCGCAGCCCTGGTCCCAAAAAATGAGGATCGTATACTTTGATTTCACATCAAAAAGCGAAACACTTTTCCCAAGTGTATCCTGCTGGATCACGGCGGGAGCCTTCTTGCCGATCAGGAGAGGATCCAGGATCCAGGCACGGTTGATCACTTTATAAAGCTGAGTCGAATCGATCCACGGTGTTTGCTTCTGGGCGTGGTAGCGTTTTACAATGTGTACAAACACGGCATCCATTCCCATGATCTGTGAGCTTTCATAGTTATACGTGATCCAGTTCACCAGGTATTTGAATACTTCTTCGTTCGCGCGCCCTTTTTCGATAATATAATCCACGGAAATATCAATGGAGTCAGGGGTCTGAGGAGTCAGCTTGTCGAGGTATTGCTTGATCTTCGCATGGAACACCGGTGTGCGGAGCAGGCGGTCATCGCTGAAATCGATGTGATCAAAAAAATGTGTTTTATAATAGTGGTAGGCAAAAGTAGTGTCCTTTTTACCGGTTGCCGGATCGATCGGTGCTTCGGGAATCTCATTTTCCGTCATGGCATTGAAGATCTTGGAAACAAAGGTGGCGGGATGATTTTTCATAAAATCGGTTTTATAACCGATCACTTCTTTATCGATGTCGCTGATCTTGTCGGAAACGATTTTCGCAGAGTCCTTGTTGTTTTTAACGCGGGCATACGTCGTGCGCAGTGGCTCGATCATTTTTTGCTTGGCGGCCATGAACTGCTGGTAATCATAAAAGAACTTATTCTCTTCTGAACCTTTTACCTTCATATTTTTAATAAAATCGGTGGTATCGGTTTCCAGGCTGAAATTTTGTCCGGCATCCATCACGAAATCAAAGTACTTTTTGTTCGGCTGAACGAACAGGTAAATGCCCTGGGGGTATTTTTCTTCTGAAATAAAAACGACTTCTCCTTTAGCGTTGGACTTTGCAGAATCCTTGATGTAGTTTTTATCACCATAATAGCAGGCAAGAAGGCACATTGAGCCTTCTTTCAAACCTTTGTCGGTAATTTTAATATTGCAGCCCTTTTGAGCGTTGATGGCAGTAGAGGAGAGCAGTGCCAGTCCTATGAGTGTCCGTTTGAAAATCTGTACCATAGAATCCTATTTAGTGTTAAGCTTAGTTTTATCTTCAGGTTTCGGAGCAACAGGAGTTCTGTTAACGAACTCCATTTCAGCCGAAACTGTGATCTGTTTTTCCGCAATTTTTACGCCACAATTTAAAGGATGTCCATAGATGGTCTTCGAAGTGCCGTCCGGCATTGCAAAAACCAGCTCAGTTCCCATTGTAAGCGGGCCTTCAAAGGTAAAAGGAGTTTCAAAATAAGAGGCGAGATCCACGTCCCAGAGATGCCTTAGCTTTCCTAAGAACATAATATTCAGGGGGAAGGTGGCTTCGGTGATCTCAACATAGATCAGGTTGGTTGTGGGCTCATAGCACACTTCTACAATTCCGTTCACTTTCATCGTATAGTCCAGCTTGCCAACCGTCACCTTCACGTCGCTCACAAAATCAGCTTTGTTGGGATGGAGATGGATCTGAGGATTCACCAGGTCCCAGTTATAGGTACCTTCCACCAGCATAAAAGAATAAGTGGAGGTGCCCCTGATCTCACCGATCGCTGCAAACATCTTATTCAGAACCGATTCTTTGAGTGTTACGGTAAGATCCTGGTTCTGGGAAAATGCATTTCCTGCCGCCAGGAAAAAAATAGAGCAAAAGAGTGTGATCCGTTTAATGAACATAAGTGCGCTGTGCACCAAATTTAAGATTTATTCCCGTAAACAGATCATTTTATCCTTTTTTAACAGCCCTTACAATGCTCTGAATACCGTTCATGTAAAATGTTTTTTTGTTAAGGATTTTTGTGCTAAGTTTGCTTTAATAATAACACTCTATAACCAAACTATAAGACAGATGAAAAAAATCTACCTTTTACTTGCTGGCTTACTGTTCATGGGAACAGTTTTGAAAGCGCAGGACACGCTGCTTTACGAAGATTTTGAATTAAACAATTTCTACACCAATATCCTGATCGATTGTAATGCTCTCGGATCAGTGCCTCCGGGAGTTGCTGCCGATACCAACTGGTATTCGTGGGATTCCGATGGCGTACCTGACGGGTCAACCGCCGGAACACGTCCTGACGGATGGTTTGCTGTGATGCCTTTTTCGACCGTGGATCAGTATATCACACCTTATGCTCCGGGCCCCGATACAAATACTGTAATTTGTGCGAATTCCTGGACAAACACTTCGACTCCGGAAGCCAACTGGCTGATGACCCGCAGTGTTCAGCTCGGAGTACACGACACCCTTTTCTGGAAGTCGGCGCCATTCCAGACACCCCGTTACCTTGACGGGTACCAGGTATTGATCTCTACTACTACCAATGCCGATAATACTTCCGCATTCTCTACGGTTGCTTTTAACGCAGCAGAGATGACCGGGCTGGGAACTGATTCTACTTATTCCACCTATACATTTGCTCAGACAGGTACCGGTGGGCCGACTGCATTTGTGCACGGACAGGACGGAATGAACATCGATTGGGCAAGCACTACCGCTCCGATCTCTCACAGAGGTCAGCTGCGACAGTTCTCGTATCCTTTTCCTGCTTCAATGGCGAACGCCGCTGTATACGTGGCATTCCTGCACAATTCAACGGATGACAACCTGTTGTCGATCGATGATGTGATGATCCGTGGTGATCTGCCGACAAACGGCATCAATGAGAATAAGGCTGACCTCGGTCTGAACCTGTTCCCTAACCCTGCTTCTGACGAAGTACAGGTGAACTATAACCTGAGCGCGGAAACCAATGTTACTATTGAACTGTATGATGTGACAGGAAAGCTGATCGATTCGGATGCAAAAGGTGCTCAGCCTGCAGGCCGTCACTTTGCGCACATCAACACTTCTGATATTGCAAAAGGATTCTATACTGTGAAAGTTACTACTGCTTTCGGTCAGAGCACTTCTAAGCTGATCGTGAAGTAATCGTTTTCAGATCAAACGAAAAGCCCCGGAGCAATGCTTCGGGGCTTTTTTTGTGAAATTTTATTGGATCTCGGGATCAGTCTTCCTTGAATTCCGAGATAAAATGGAACTTAATATCCGGATTTTTCTCCTGTGCCATTTGAAGCGCCCAGGCTGATTCCGCAAGAAATACAGGCCGGCCTTCCTTATCGTTGGCCATGTGATGTGCTTTCTCGAAGATGAAATCATCGAGCTTCTTCTGATCTTTACAGCTGATCCAGCAGGCTTTGTATAATGAAATGTGCTCGAAGTTACAGGAAGCAGAATATTCGCTTTTTAACCGGTGCTGGATGACCTCAAACTGGAGCGCTCCAACCGTACCCAATACTTTCCGGTTATCGGTCCGCTTGGTGAAGAGCTGTGCTACTCCTTCATCGGTGAGCTGTTCCAGACCTTTATTAAGCTGCTTGGTCTTCATCGGATCCGTGTTCACAACGTATTTGAATAACTCAGGTGAAAATTGCGGGATCCCTTTGTAATTCATCTTTTCGCCTTCGGTAAGTGTATCGCCGATCTTGAAATTCCCGGAATCATACAGTCCGATGATATCCCCGGGGAATGCTTCGTCCACAACATTCTTATCCTGTGCCATGAAAGCAGTGGGATTGGAGAATTTCATGCTCCGGTTCTCCCGGACATGGAAGTAATTCGTGTTCCGCTCGAATTTCCCGGAAACAATGCGTAAAAAGGCGATCCGGTCGCGATGCTTTGGATCGAGATTCGCATGGATCTTGAATACGAAGCCGCTGAAATTCTTGTCTTCCGGCTTTACTTCCCCGGTGTCGGTCGTTCTTCCTTTCGGATGCGGTGCGATCTCGATAAAGCTGTCGAGCAACTCGCGAACGCCGAAATTATTTACTGCCGATCCGAAGAAAACGGGCGACACCATCGCTTCCGTATATTCTTCCACATCGAATTTAGGATAACCGGCTTCCAGCAGCTCCACATCGTTCCGCAGCGTGTTTGCATAATCTTCACCGATCAGCTGATCCAATGTTCCGTCGTTCAGGTCTTTGATCTCAACAGAATTTTCGAGCGACTGTTTTTCACCGGAGTTAAAAAGTGTGAGGCTCTTTTCGTAGAGATTATAAACGCCTTTGAAGGTTTTTCCCATGCTGATCGGCCAGCTGAGCGGACGAAGATCGATCCGGAGCTCTTTCTCGATCTCTTCCAGAAGATCGAAAGGATCTTTCCCTTCACGGTCCAGCTTATTGATGAAAACGATCACGGGCGTACTGCGCATGCGGCAGACCTCCAGCAGCTTCCTCGTCTGGGGCTCAACTCCTTTTGCGCAGTCGATGAGCATCACAACACTGTCAACTGCAGTCAGGGTCCGGTAAGTATCTTCAGCGAAATCTTCGTGACCGGGAGTATCGAGAAGGTTGATCTTAATGCCTTTGTATTCAAAACCCATTACGGAGGTCGCAACGGAGATCCCTCTTTGCCGTTCGATCTCCATGAAATCGGAAGTCGTGTGCTTCTTGATCTTGTTGGATTTTACGGCTCCCGCAGTTTGAATGGCGCCTCCGAAAAGCAGCAGCTTCTCCGTCAACGTCGTTTTACCGGCGTCGGGATGTGCAATGATTCCGAAGGTCCTCCGGCGGTCTATTTCTTCTTTTACGGTCATAAAGGCCTAAAGAAAAACCCTTTCCTGTTTTGACAGAAAAGGGTCCTCCAATATAGTAATTAACTTATTGCTTTTTCTCAGCGATACGAGCTGCTTTACCGGTAAGGTCACGGAGGTAGAACAGACGCGCTCTGCGGACAACACCAACTTTGTTCACTTCGATGCTGTCGATATAAGGTGAATTCACAGGGAAAACACGCTCAACACCGATGCTGTTAGAGATCTTGCGGACTGTGAAAGATTCGGTAGAACCGGCTCCTTTGCGCTGGATCACAACGCCCTGGTACTGCTGTACACGCTCTTTTTCACCTTCTTTGATCTTGTAGTTCACGGTAACAGTATCACCAGCTTTGAAAGCCGGGTGTTTTGCCTTTGGCATCAACTGCTCTTCTGCGTATTTCATTAATGCATTCATAACTCTTTGTTTTATAATGTTTTGATCCGTATTCCTTTTTAAGGACTGCAAATATAAGACTTTTTTGGAATGGAAAAGCAAAGCAGCAAAAATATTTGCTTTTTTTCGATGAAATGCAACTAAAACAAGGTTTCCAGCCTCTTTGAACCAGATACAAATTACTCTGTTTTTCTCCCGAAAATACCGCATCCGGATCCCGGAACCTTGTCAGGAAGACTGGAACAAAATGACACCTGTTCAGCAGGGCCGGTTTTGTGCTTCCTGTGCTAAAAATGTGACGGATTTCAGCGCGATGTCCGGGTATCAGATCAATGACTTGATCCGCAAGCGAAAAGTCAATATGTGCGGTCGTTTCCGTGCAGACCAGCTGGAAAAAGTGTACATGGTTAAACCACAAATTCAGATCTCCGCTCAACAGCGCTTTTTTCGATATGTGTTGTCTGCTTTCGTAGGAGTATTTGGAATGCAAAAAATGTTCGGACAGGATACTGTTAAAATTGTTCAAGCAGATTCAGCGAAAGCATTGGCTCAGGCGGATACCAGCTATGCAGATCCTTTAGCAACACAGGCTGATACAGGTAACATTGCTTCGGACTCAGCGGCCCAGGCACTTTGTATTTCGGAATCGATCCCAATTGAGGAACCGGAAGTGATCACCGTAACAACAACGATAATATCCGGCAATATATGTTATGAACCGGTATCAACATGGCCCTGGAATCCTTACTATTATCCGGCCGCTTTTGACCCGAAAAAACATTCTCTGAGGCCGGATGACGAGAAGCCGGAAATAATCGTTGAGGTGAGATCAGACGCTGATCAAAAAAAACCGGCTCCTCCTTTGAAAAAGAACGAAATCATCTCCGATGCGATTCTTCCTGAAGAATTAAAAATGCGAAACGAAGTTTGAATCATTGTGTGCCCAGGCTCTTATTGTATTGCTTTGCAGTTTCCTGACTTGCGTATTCTTCATTGTGTTTCAGGTAATAAAAGCCGCTGGGCAGAGCGATTGCCGAACCGACGATACTGGTTGTTACCATCAGGGGCAGTCCATAGGTCCACGCTAACGGACCATACAACAATGTCAATCCTGTATCAATTGCTAAAATGGCCCCGCCGAAACACAACAGACCCTCTCCGTCATTTTTAAAGAGTTTCCTGTATTCTGCACAGGCTTTCAGACTTTGGTTTTTCAGGTACTGAATTGTCAAAGCGGAGTCGGAGAGGGGGATCCAATTGTTTGTGTGTTTGAAACGAAACCCCACTAACAGCTTTTGCCGGAAGACTCTGCTATTCTCCGGAAACAGCTTCGTTGGATCCAAAGTATCGACTACCATCGCATATGATTCAACGTCAACGTATTTCGGTTCAATACTATCATTGAGGAGCTCAGGTCTGAAGGAACTAACCAGCGAGTCGTGTTTTCCAAAATCACTTTTTAATTCGTACTCTGTGTAGTAATCATTGAACAATCCTTGCCATACGCTGAGAAATTCACCGTCTTCCACAAGTTTCGTATAGAACTTTTGCGTATACGGACGGTTATTTGCTGAAATTGTCGTTGAGAAGATCAGCAATGCTGCAATGATCAGTTTTGTTTTCATGTTTTTTGAGTTTTATGATTTATGAAAACAAAGTTGCGCTTAGCGCTGCGGTTTGACTAACGGCATTTCGCGGAAGGATCTTATCGTTTTGTGATATTTGACTGGAAGCGTAAAAAAAGGATCCATTTTGGTTAATGGTTGCAGAAATTCAGAAAGCACGAAGCATTTTTGCGTTTTTCGCAAATAAAAGAAAGGCGAATTTTAAAAATTGCGAAATTTAATTGTGCGGAGCTGGTATCACTTAGTCACCGGATCACCTAATCCAACAGATCAGGTCTCCTTTTTTTTGTACGCTCAAGACTTTGCTCATGCCGCCATTCATCGATTTTCGCAGCATGCCCCGAAAGTAATATTTCCGGAACTTTCCAGCCATTGAAATCGGCCGGGCGGGTATAAACAGGAGGAGCAAGGAGTCCATCCTGGAAGGAATCGCTTAATGCGGAAGTTTCATCGGAGATCGCACCCGGGATCAGGCGAATGATGCTGTCGCTGATCACCGCGGCGGCAAGCTCTCCACCCGAGAGGACATAATCACCGATTGAAATTTCTTTGGTAATAAAATGATCGCGCACACGCTGGTCAACACCTTTGTAGTGTCCGCAAAGAATAATAATATTCTTCAAGGTGCTGAGGTGATTGGAGGTTTTCTGATCGAGGAGATCGCCATCCGGTGATGTGTAAATGATCTCATCATACGTACGCTGCGCTTTTAAAGCGTTGATGCAATTCGCGATGGGCTCAATATTCATGACCATTCCGGCACCGCCGCCGAAAGGAGCATCGTCCACACTTTTTTGCTTTTGTGTAGAATAATCGCGGAGATTAATAAGGTTGACCTCCACCAGTCCTTTATCGATTGCACGTTTCAGGATGCTGTGCTGAAACGGACTTTCGAGTAGCTGGGGCAGAACGGTGATGATGTCGATACGCATTGGTTAATGTGATAATTCGGCAATGTGTAAATGTGCCAATTAATAATACAAAGATAAAGGAATTAAGATGCTGACATGAAAACCCAACACCTTCGATTATCAGATCATTATTTGGCAACAACAAATGTTCCCACGCAGCGGTAGCTTTTTTCGTTTGGATTTTTGACGCTCCATTTTGCGTTTAACTTTCCAGGCTCCAGGTCAATTTTCCATATACTACTATCGTTCTTATTGTCGACGGTTTTAAAAAGGAATTGATCTTTCTGTTTTTGCAATGAAAGAACGGTATAGTTATCTCCGGTTCTTTTCCCCGAATCCCAGTGTTTAAAACAAAGAGTTACCTCGGGCTTCCAGTCGTCAAAGCTAAATTCAATTGTTTGGTTTTTGTCGCCGACAATCTCTTTCCATTGATCGTTGATCTTTTCTGCAAGCAGCCAGGCGTGAGGAACAGAAATAGAATCAAACAGGTTGCTTGTCGCGATATATCTTTTTCTTTCAACTTCTTTTTTACGGCAATCGATATTCGGGTTTTTCCAATCGATGGTCCAGCTATTATATTTTGCACCAGATCTTTTATATGCAAGCACCGTCGCTTCTTCCTCCGTTTGCTGTCGCTGTATAGCTTCCGCATCCCAATGTCCTGCACGCAATCTGTTTTTAATTTCCAGATAAAGTGCCTTTTTCGAGCTATCAATTCCGATATACACAAACCTGCGGAGCGTATCGCTGAGAAAAACGCTACGCGAAAGTTGCTCCAGAGTATCGATGGAAACAGGAATTATTTTTTCCGGGCTCAAGTCAATAAAGTAAGGAAAATTAGAATTGAGTCCGGTCCCGCAGAGCCAGCCTTTGGGACGATATATATAATAATATATCTTGTCTTCTCTGTCGACGACCAGATTTAATTCCGTATAAAAGAGCTTCGGGACAGGCGGTGGAGGAATATTTACGTACGCCGGATCTTCCAATTTTTCCGGCGGACGCTCACAACCCGCAAAGTGAAATAAAATAGCTAATGGAATGAATCGGAGTAATCTCATTTTCCAAGTTTAGCACAATTAGCATATTGCTGATTAGCTGATTATTTTCATCTCTTCAATACACCTCCATGGCAATCTGTCAAAAGCTTTCCAGAATGCATCGCTGTTATCAGCACGGGAGTTGAATAAGAATGCCCAGGTATAGCCATCCTTTGTTTTACAGATGAAGCTTGCGGTACCATCCATGCTTCCGGTATGCCAGCGGTTGCCGGCACTGTTTACGTTCCAGCCTTTTGCATAACCCGGATTAACCTTTCCGGGTTGTGTCATTACAGCATCTGTCGCATTGCTCAGGACATGTGCATTCATCAGTGTTGTCAGTGCTTCTGCCGTTGCGATCCAGCCGCCGTGCGCATTCATTGCCTCTACGTTGAAGCCGCCGTATTGCCATGGAACTCTTTTTCCATCGCCATAGCAGGAAGATGTTGTCGAATTGCCACAGTATTCGACTTCATTTTTTTCTTTCACGAGATTTTTCCCTAATTCAACATTGGTAATGCCTGCAGGCTGCAGGATATTTTTCTGAATATACTCTCCATACTTCATCCCGCTTTTTTTCTCGATCACTTTTCCAAGTACGAGATAACCTATATTCGAGTACGCATAATGTGTTCCCGGCTCGTTGTTCAATCCCTTCTTCAAAAGAAATTTAACGAGTGTAGAATCTCCGACCGGATTAGGCTCGTTCAGCTCCTCCGTAACATGCAATGGGAAGAACGCCGGATCGGAATGATCGTAGCCATCCACCGGAACATTGCGGTCCCAGCCGGCTGTGTGCTCCAGCAATTCCTTTACGGTAATGTCATAGATCCGCGGGTCACTGATCGCATCGGTATAATAATCCTGATCAAGGATATTTCCGAAGACTTTTTCATCCAGGGAAAGCTTTTCTTGTTCCACAAGCTTCATAATTCCCATGGAAGTGATCGGCTTGGAAACGCTGGCAATGCGATAAAGATTATCGTTTTTTGCCGGTGTTTTTTTCGCCTGGTCGGAATATCCGAATGCTTTGTTATAAACTGTTTTGCCGTCTTTTGTGATAGCTACTTCGCCCCCGGTGATGTGCCACTGGAGCATAAAATCATTTATTTGCTGGTCGACGGTATAGCTGGTTTTTGCGGCGGTTTGCGCTTTGATCAGATAACTTCCTAAAACCAAACCGATAAGTGATAAACTTGTCCAAAACTTCATTTTTTTCATCTCTTCTTTTCTCCTTTTTGCTTGTGTTTGCCGGTGTTTCGTCTGTTCGGCTATATAAAACGCTGTTCTGGCTATGTTGTTGCGGGTTCCGGCTACATTTAGCTTAATGGAGAATAAATTCGATGAAAAGGCGGATACTGTCGATAATACGGGAATTGGCTGTTTTAAATGGCTTTTTTGATTATGAATTATTGCTTAAGTTTGTGCAATAAACTGATTTTTATGACCGCAATCCGACATAACTGGACCGTTGACGAGATCCTCGAAGTGTATAACATGCCTTTACTGGAGCTGATGTACAGGGCTCAGAGCATTCACCGCGAATTCAACGATCCGGGCGAAGTGCAGGTAAGCTCGCTTTTATCGATCAAAACCGGCGGCTGTGCCGAAGACTGTAGTTACTGCCCGCAGGCAGCACGTTATAACACCGGTATCGAAGTGCATAAATTGATGACGGTCAATGAGGTGAGCGAAGCGGCTGATAAAGCAAAAGCTGGAGGTGCATCCCGTTTGTGCATGGGGGCTGCGTGGCGCGAAGTGCGCGATAACCGCGATTTTGACCGCGTACTGGAGATGGTGAAAGTAGTGAATGAGAAAGGAATGGAAGTATGCTGTACGCTGGGAATGCTCACGGAATCACAGGCACAAAAGCTGGCAGATGCAGGCTTATATGCTTATAATCACAACCTGGATACCTCGGAAGAAAGCTATAAAAAGATCATTACCACACGTACCTACGACGATCGCCTGGATACGATCAAAAATGTACGCAAGGCAAAAGTTTCTGTCTGCTCGGGCGGAATTATCGGTTTAGGTGAAACGGTTGAGGACCGTGTAAAGATGCTGCAAACGCTTTCTTCAATGGAAGTGCAGCCTGAATCCGTTCCGATCAACGCATTGGTTCCGGTCGCAGGAACTCCGCTTGAAAACCAGCCATTGGTTCCGATCTGGGACATGGTGAGGATGATCGCGACAACGCGTATTGTAATGCCAAAGACAGTCGTACGCTTGTCGGCAGGACGCACACAAATGAATCTGGAAGGACAAGCCATGTGCTTCATGGCCGGAGCAAACTCCATTTTTGCCGGCGATAAATTACTGACCACGCCGAATCCTGATTTCAACGAGGATATGGAAATGTTCAGGCTATTCGGGTTAACCCCCCGCAAAGCTTTTAAGGGAAGCGAGCAGCCGGTTTCGAAGATCCAAAGTAAAGAAGTTGAGTCGATCTGATTTTTCGGCGGACCAGTTCCTGGAGCTTTCCCTGCAAAAGAGAAAGGATCAGAATGCGCTGCGCCGATTGATAACGAATGATCACCTGGTTGATTTCTGCAGCAATGACTACCTGGGTTTTGCCCGTTCAAAGACACTCAAAAGAAACACCGAAGCTGCAGTCAGGAAGCTCAGGGGCCTTAACGGATCCACCGGTTCACGACTATTGGCAGGAAATTCATCCTATGCGGAAGAGCTGGAAGCCGCTCTCGCAAAATTCCATGAAGCCGGAGCGGGACTTATCTACAATTCGGGTTACGATGCTAACCTTGGCTTATTTGCTTCCCTTGGACAAAAAGGCGATACAATCATTTATGATGAGCTGATCCATGCTTCCGTTCATGACGGAATGCGTTTGTCGGCGGCGAGCACATATCCGTTCCTGCATAATAATCTTGAGCACCTGGAGGACAGGCTCAGGATCGCACAAGGAATCACGTATGTGGCTGTGGAGAGCATTTATTCAATGGATGGAGATTCCGCACCGCTTTTGAAGATGGCCGATCTTTGCAAAAAGTACAATGCGAATCTTATCGTGGATGAAGCGCACGCGACGGGAATTACAGCAAATGGTGGAAAAGGCCAGGTACAGGAGCTGAGACTGGAAAAACAGGTGTTTGCACGGGTTCACACTTTTGGAAAAGCGTTGGGAACACATGGCGCGATCGTTCTCGGAAGCCCGCTGTTAAGGGATTTTCTCATTAATTTTTCACGGCCTTTCATTTATACAACCGCGTTACCACCGAAAAGCCTTGTGGCGATCAGTGAATCCTACCGCTTGCTGAGTAAAAGCCGCAGGGATATTGGTAAGCTCCACCGGAAGATCGGGCTTTTCAAAAAAGAAGTTTCGGAGAAAGCCCGGAAATTCCTCATAGAAAGCAACAGTCCCATTCAGTGTGTGGTGGTCAGCGGTAATGAAAATGCCCGGGAGATGGCTGCAGCGATCCAGAAAGAAGGCTTCGACGTCCGCCCGATTCTAAATCCCACTGTTCCCAAAGGGAAGGAGCGGCTGCGCATCTGCATTCATTCCTATAATACTGATAGTCAGTTAAAAAAGTTGGCTTCTGCGGTAAACCGGTATTTTGAAAAGAATCTCTGAAAAGTAACTAAAATGTTATAATTTCGTTGAAAGTAACATATTGACCCAGATATTTTATGAGAAAGATCTTTGTTACGGGAATTGGAACCGACGTTGGCAAAACCGTTGTTTCATCCGTTCTTACAGAAGCCCTGAAAGCTGATTATTGGAAGCCCGTGCAAACAGGAAGCTTCTTTTCCACCGATACTGCCAAAGTCCAGAAATGGGTAACCAACACCGAGAGCAAATTCCATTCGGAAGGTTACCTGCTGAAACAATACATGTCCCCGCATGCGGCTGCCGAGCTTGAAGGGATCGATATCGGACTAAGCGAGCTGCATGTTCCGGACTGTGAAAATAAAACCCTCATTATGGAAGGCGCGGGCGGCTTGATGGTTCCGCTGAACCGGAAGGAGTTTATGGTGGATATGATCAAAAAGTTCGATGCTGAAGTGGTGCTGGTGATCCAGAATTATCTTGGAAGTATCAATCATTCGCTCTTATCCATCGATGTTTTAAAGAGCCGGGGCGTCAATATCCTTGGAATTGTTTTCAACGGTGCTCCTCACCAGCTTTCAGAAGATATTATCGTAGACTACAGCGGACTCCGGATCCTTGGCCGGATCAATAAAGAAAAAGACCTGAACAGCGAAGTTATTTCGAGATACGCGAAAGAGTTTGAATACCTGAAACAATAATTTTTAGCAGAACTTTTTAAGTATAATGTACTAATTATATAATATGCTGATGTGCTGATTGCATGTCAGCATTTCTTTTGTCCACTCTTCATCACTTCACTACCCCATCACTTCATCACCTTTTCCTTATCTTTATTTCATGAACATACGAGAACGCGATAAGCATGCAGTGTGGCATCCTTTCACACCGTTAAAAACCGCGCCCTTGCCGATCCCGATCGTCAGGGGAGAAGGAGCGTATTTTTTCGATGAGGAAGGAAAACGTTATATCGATGGAATTGCATCCTGGTGGGTGAACGTACATGGTCATTCACATCCTTACCTCGCCGAAAAAGTTTCGGAGCAATTGCGAACGCTGGAGCATGCTATTTTTTCGGGGTTTACTCATGAACCGGCTGTTCAGCTGGCGGAGCGCCTTCTGCAACGACTGCCGGGGAATCAATCAAAAATATTTTATTCTGATAACGGTTCTACTGCTGTTGAAGTGGCATTAAAAATGGCATTTCAATACTGGAGCAACCAGGGTTGCGCAAAAACAAAAGTGATCGCGTTTGAGAACGGGTACCACGGCGATACGTTCGGCGGGATGAGCGTGGGTGCCAGAAATGCATTCAATCTGCCGTTTTCAAGGCTGTTGTTTGATGTGATTCATATCCCGGTTCCCATTGAAGGAAAAGAGAAAGAAGGCACACACGCGCTGTTGAATGCGCTGAAGCAGGAAGATATTGCTGCGTTCATTTTTGAGCCCTTGATTCAAGGCGCAGGCGGAATGGTGATGTATTCGGCAGCTGTTCTTGATGAGATGATCGCAGCGTGCAGGGAAAGAAACGTTATTACCATTGCCGATGAAGTGATGACAGGCTTCGGGCGTACGGGAAAGTTTTTTGCAAACGATCATTTGAATAACAACGCGGATATTATCTGCATGAGCAAGGGACTCACCGGAGGAGTAATGCCGCTGGGTGCGACCAGCTGTGCGCAGTTTATCTACGACGCCTTTCTGAGCGAGGATAAGATGAAAACCTTTTTTCACGGACATTCCTATACGGCAAATCCGACCGCCTGCTCAGCAGCACTGGCAAGTCTGGATCTGTTTGATAAGCCGGATGCATTTGAGAACATCCGGCGAATTGAAAAGATGCATGCTTCCTTTCTCAATAAGATCAAAAAGCACAAAGCACTGATCGATGTTCGCCAGGCCGGAACGATCATCGCATTTGAATTGAGAACAAGCGAGAGTACGAATTATCTGAATTCGGTTGCAGAACGTATTTCGGAATTTTTTGTTTCGAAAGGCATCATCCTTCGCCCGCTGGGAAATGTTTTTTATATACTCCCGCCGTATTGCATCAGCGATGAAGACCTGGAGTATATTTATGATTCAATTGGTCAGTTCCTGAATGAGCATTCCTGATCTGTCATTTCGATCCGCCGGCTGGCGGAGAGAAATCTGCTTGTAAGAAATGAGATTTCTCTCTCGGTCGAAATGACACTTAGGAGAATTTCGTTATTTGTAAATTAGTACAAATTTGTATTATTAATATTCGTTATCCACAGCTATGGTTTTTAAATCAAAAAAAGATTTCCTTTTCCTGATTCTCGCCTGTTTTTTCGTGACCAACGCAATTGTTGCGGAAATGATCAGCAGCAAGCTTATCGACATCGGGCCATTCACGATGATCGTCGGGATCATTCCCTGGCCGGTGGTATTCCTGTCTACGGATATCATCAACGAATTCTATGGAAAATCAGCGGTGCAGCGGCTTTCGGTGATTACCTGCTGCATGATCGCTTATGCCTTCATCGTTCTTTTCATAGCAATGCACGTTAAAACAAGCCCGGTTTCACCGGCAAGCGGAGAGGAGTTCAACAAGGTCTTCGGTAATTCGCTTTGGGTGATCATCGGAAGCATCACTGCTTTCATGGTGTCGCAGGTATTGGATGTGCGGATCTTCTGGCTGATCCGCAATATCACCGGCGAAAAAATGATCTGGCTGCGCAGTACCGGTTCAACCGTTATTTCACAGCTCATCGATTCGTATGTCGTTCTTGGAATCGGTTTCTGGCTTCCGGGCAAGTTCACCTTTCATCAATTCCTGGTGTTCGGGATCACCGGCTATTGTTTTAAGCTCATCATCGCGGTCTGCTTAACCCCCGTAATCTACTTTATGCACGGTGTCATCAAGAATTATCTTGGAGAAGAAGCTGCAGAAGCGCAGATCAAGCATACTGCGGAAGAATCACTTCACCATAAGGTAGAAAACTAGAATATGAAAAAACTCCCGCTTCTTTTTTTTGCTTTACTGCTGATCGCTTCCTGCGGAGGAGGTTCGGAAAATAAACAGGTTGCTGCGGTAAAGGACAGTCTTGCGTTTAATTCAGTGCCGGACAGCGCTGCTGATGAACAGGGTTCAGGAGATGAAGAAGTGATGGAGCCGAAGGAGATCCCATTCGACCTTTTTGGAAAGCGAAGAATTGACCTGGATACGCCACTTGTAGCCGATTCTATTCTGACTGCGCTGTTTCCCGGAAATTATTACCCGAGCGAGGAAACAATGGTAGTTTGGAAAAGCAAGCAGACAAAATGTCGCGAGTTTACAGGCTGGTTTGATGAGGAGAAGGAACATTTTCCTTGTCCCGATAGTATGGGCGGAAGCATGGAAACGAGGATCGGAACGGAGATCCGGTATTCCGACGATGATGGAAACAAAAATATCCTGATCTCATTATCCAGTTTTGATTTTACGGGGGATGTGATACGCTGCGGGCGGTTTGCTTGTGCACACCTGGCGCTCGCGCATTTCAGGCTTGAAAAAGACAAATGGGTGCTGAAAGCCTGGACACCGGCCATTGGCTGTTTTGGAGCTTTCGGCAGTATGCCTGTGTTGAACCTTGTGAAATTCGGGAAAAACAATTATGGAGTTTACCTGGATAATTCCAACGGTGGTCCGGGTGGAGCTTATTACGGCGATTCTTATGTTTACGGTTTGATCAACGGAGAGTTCAGGTTGTTATTGAAACGGAATAGTACTTCACTGGGAAATGCGATGTCGATGTGGCATTCTGAATTTTCAGGAACAGGGGACGATAAAATTTTCGGGGATCTGCGATGTACCACGAAAGGCAGCTACCAGACGTATGCTCATTTCAAAGCGCAGGATGATGATACCTCCAATGTTCCCGCTGCGATCAAGGATCTGATCAAAACGAAAGAGCATTTCAATTTTACGATTGTCACCGATTTTATTTTTGAAAACGGTAAATACGTCTTCAAGGATGAGGACGCAGTCGCATCGGACATGACAAAGGAAGAATGGGCAAAGGAGCCCTGATCATTGTTTTACACCATCGGCGTAAAGCTGTTCTTATCTCCCCATTTGTGCCGGAGGGAGAGGATCACCGAGCTGATAAAAAGGCAAATGCTGAACAGCATTGCGAATCCGAAAAAGATATTTTCGCGAAACCCGATAGCTTCTCTAACCTGGAAATACAGCAGCATCAATACAATGAGGAGCATCATGCTCAGCATCATTCCCAGAAATGAAATGACTTTTGACCGGTCTGTTTTCTTTTTCATTTTTAATTATTTATGTCCTTAATGAGCTTTTCGATACGCTCGATCTGATCGGTGATCTGCTTTTCCTGCTTAGCAGCCGTGCGTTTTCTCAGGTAGAACCAGGAGAATGCGATCCATGCAAGTGTTATTGCATAAGAAATGATCCCGAAAACCAGGTCGCGGACAGCGAATTCAAGCATGTAGAGCATAATTCCCGCGGTAAGCAATATGAAATAAGCGGTAATGCCTTTGCTCCGGATCGTTACCTGCTTCGATCGTATTTTTTTCAGCTGTTCCAGGTAGGCCGTATTATCGAGCGTGCCGTCTGCTTTTTGAACGAGCAGCTTAAACAGATCTCCCATGAAAATTACTCCCATGACGATCGCTATGAGTGTGAGGATAATTCCAAGGCGGGTTGTTATCATCGCAAACTCGTAATGAAAGCCGATCCAGGTAATAAATGCGAAGGTTGCGCATAAAGCAGCAATTCCGGCCGCATTCTTCCGGATCATTTTCTTCCGTGTTTTTTCTACTTCCGCCAGAATTTCCTTTGATGAAGGAAGATCCGCCGGTGTTTTTTGCCACAGGTCCTTTATGTTATCAAAGTTTTGCATGTTCGTTGAATCGTTGCGTTAATGTTTGTTTGATCCGGTGGATCTTCACTCTTAAATTACCTTCGGAGATCCCGGTGATCCCGGCGATCTCTTTTTGCGGCAGGTCTTCCAGCACCAGTGAAATGATCAGTCGTTCACTTTCTTCCAGCGTCGCGATACACTTGTAAAGTACTTCCAGCTGCTCACTCAGATGATCCTCTTTTTTGTCTTCCACCTGGAAAGGCAGCTCCGTCTTTGGCATTCTTGAAGAACTTTCTAATTGACGCAGGCAGATATTTGAAGCGATCCGGAAGATCCATGTGCTCACTGAAGACTCGTTCCTGAACTTGCCAAGGTTTTGCCAGACCTGGATGAAAGTTTCCTGCGTCAGATCCATAGCCCAATCGCGGTCGTTAACATAACCGAGACAAACGCGAAAGATCTTCGGCGACCAGGTTTTGTATATTTCTTCGAAGTTCATTACTTCAAAAATGCATCAATTTGTTTGAAATACCATTCCTTATCGTCAAACATAATGAAATGAAGAGCTTTGCCGGAGTATTGAAGTGTTGCAGTCTTCATATTTTTGAACTGCTCTTCGATCCCTGCCTTCATCCCTCCAAATGGCGCCTCAAGGAGCACAAGTGCGGGACAAGTAACATTTTTAATGCTTTCACGCTGGTCGGTATTCAGGAACTGGCAATAGATCTGTGCAATGGTGGAGCGATCGGAATTCACCGACCAGTTCACGGCTTCTTCCAGGTGAGCGGTATCTGCCATCAGGGAAGGCATTGTTTGTTTCTGCATGGCATAGAACTGATCGTTTCCCATGGATTGAAAGCGGCTGACAAAAGAGGAACAATCGGGATTGCTTTGAGCGGTGTAGGATGGATTAGAAAGCGCTCCGAGACAAGGCAGCGCGTCTACTACAATAATTTTCGAGAACATTTCCGGGTGGTCGGATGCAAGCAGCATTGCCATTCCACCGCCGATGCTGTGCCCTAAGAAAATGGGCTTCTGGAGTTTATTGTCGGTAATATATTTCGCAATTCCGTTTTCCCAGTTCTTAAAGTTGCTGGTGCTGTCGGCTTTCACACCGGCAAATCCGTGCATGGTGAGCACATGACATTTGTACGTTTTGGAATAATGTTCTGCAGTTTCTTTCCAAACATCCCCGCTGCAGGAAAGTCCGGGCATCAGGATCAGGTCGGTTTTTCCGCTTCCGGAAACTTTTACGTCAAAAGGATAATTGTTTGCTGAAAAAACGTTCAGTGCGGCGAATATTGCAAATATGATTGCGATGATCTGTGGTGTGCTGAGTTTTTTTGTTTGCATGATTTCTGAGTTTTATCCGCCGGCTAAGGCGGGTTTGTTTATCCTTTTGATACGGGGATGAACAAAATGTTACAGAAATCCGGAAATATTTTTTAAACGTCTGTGAACAGGGCTATTCAACCTGCCTGACCACCAGCTCAGTTCTTACATTCATCCGGTGCAGGGCCTTCTTTTCTTCTTTCGTTTTAGCGTTCAATATCGCCTGCTCATCATTCAGCAGAAAATATTCGCTGGCGCCTTTGGCTGTGATCTTAAATGGCGGAACTTTTTTTTCGGTGACGAGGTATTTGACACAAACGCGGGCGCGTTCAGCGGAAAGGCGGTCGTTATATTTATTGGAACCTCTGTAGTCGGTATGATTGATCAGCTCGACGGTAAGCTCAGCGTGACTGAGCAAAAAGGCAGCGACGATGTCCAGAGAATCCTTGGTAGCCTGGTTCATTTTTCCATAGTCGCGGGAAGGAACAAATGGAATTTCAGGGATCCGGATCACGTCACCGACGGCAAATGCAGTATCATGTATAGTTTTGTTCGCTTTGACCCCGCGGCCGGGAATGAGCGAAGAAAACAGAGCACATGATACTATCAGCAGGAGAGTTGCTGCAAACTGTTTCATTCCAGCTAATATAGACTTTTCAAAAAAAGGAAACAATTTTCCTGGTTACAAATGTATTGAAGCAGCCGGTGGCGCAAAAGCATCAGGCTTTGATGATCTCGACCCTCCGGTTTTTTGCTTTTCCGTCTTCGCTGTCATTGCCGGTGAGTGGCTTTTCCTGTCCCCAGCCTTTGGAGCTCAACCGGGCTTTATCGATTCCTTTTGCGATGAGCGCGGCGACAACTGATTTTGCCCTGTTCTCAGAAAGTGTTTTGTTTCCGGCGGGAGTTCCCGAATTGTCGGTGTGGCCTTCTACGCTGATCTTTAGTGCCGGATTGGAAGTCAGCATTTTCGCGACCTCGTCAATGATCTTCTGAGATTCCGGTTTAATGTCAGACTTCCCGGTTTCAAAATTAATATAGAGTGCAATATGTCCATCCGCATTCAGTGCGGAGAGAATATCTGATGCAGTTACTTCCTGTGTCATGGCTTCAATTTCAAGGATCGTGACAACATAAAAGTCATTATTATTATCGCCGCCGGATTCCAGCTTTACCCAGATCTCTTTGCCCGGCTTGGAAATTTTATATGTAGCCATCGCTTCTCCCGCACTCTGAAAGATGGTAGTTCCCCCGATGTTTTTTACGGCATTTTCATAATTCTTCAATATCTGCAGTCCGCTCGGTTTTTGCTGTCCGGATTCACCGTTGAAGTCGTAGCGTGTCATGGTCTTGTTCCCTTCTTTGGTCTCATTTTTTGATCCGCCGGCAGCAAGGTTAAATTCCACCGCATCGAAATTCTTTACCTGATCGGTCAGAAAGTAATTTGACATTCTGTTGGGGAATAATGAGGGATCTTTAGCCCCTGCAAGATCCTGGGCGTTGATTGTTTCGGCTGCAAGGAATACCAGTACGGCGGAGAGGAGATGTTTTTTCATGTTTTATATTTACATAAATATACACTTTTATCCGGGAAAGTACTTGCTTACATGTAAAATCAGGCAGAATGAAAAATCAGAAAAAAGAAACCATCTCAGCGCTGAGATCGTCAAGATCCGCTTTTTCGATCGGGTGGAGCATATCCGGAAAGATGTGTAACCTCGCGTTCTTAAGATGATGCGCCATGGCTTTTGTTTCATCCAGCGTGACCATATTATCATTGTCGCCGACGCTCACAATGCAGGGACAAATAATGCTTTCGAGATCCTCCAGGGTAAGTGCATTTTTATTCCCGAGTCCGGTCATCATATCGGCGGTTTTTTTCAGAAGGATCTTCCAGTCGTGCGGTGCATGCCTTAGCTGCAATGCTTTTGCGAATGCCGGGATCTTCTCTTCAATTTTCGCGGCATCCAGCATCTTGATCTCCTTCTGAGAAATACCGGGTGTCCATGCAAATTTTGTAGCGAGTGTAAAAACTTTTTCGACCTTTTGCGGATGGTGTTTTGCAAGATACAGCGCCACATATCCACCCATGCTGTATCCGAAAATGCTGACTGTGCCGATCTTTTTTTCCTGAAGGTACTTCAACACATCTTTTGCAAAAATCTCAATGCTGAACGATTCCGGCATGGGCTCTCCGCCGTGACCGCTAAAGCTGATCGTATGAACGGCAAAGTCAGCCACAAGCTTTTCCCTGAGCGGTTCCAACTGGTCCTTTGCGCCGATAGCGCCATGCAGCAGCAGCAACTGTTTCATTACCTGCGGAAGATAAATGTGAATACGCTTTTATTTTCTTTATCGTCACTTACTTCGATCGTGAACGTATGATTTCCTTTTGTGATGCTCTCGTCAAACGTATAGAACAACAGCGCCTGTTTGAATTCATATTCGCAAAGTACCCATTTCCCGTCGATGATCGCGCGGTATTTGCGGATCCCGGAAAGATCATCCTTCGCGATAATGCCGATGCGTTTTGCTTTTGAAAGATCGGTCGTTTTTTTCGCATCATATCCGAACGCCGGTTTTAACTTCGGTGCGACGGTATCGATGCCAACGGCAAATGTTCCGAACTCGTCGGTTTTGGTTGTTACCCAACCATCAGCGTAAGCTCCGCCTTCATATGATCGTCTGCCTTTGTCATCAATTGAAATGATACAGGCTTTGGACTGGAGTGAGTCGGGCAGGCGGACCGGTTTGAGGCTCAAAGTATATTTTTTCTGAAGCGGTACGTCATTTTTCAATACCTGCTGAAGCGGAGAGTAGGTTCCTTTTACGGATGCGATACGCGGATAGCTGTAGAATGAAACATCATCGTATAAAGCATTTGCGGGAACCGAGATCATCGCTTCCGGACTTTTGAATTCATTATCCTTTTCACAATCCCAGGTGTCTCGGTTTTCAACTATTTGCATCAGGTGCGGGTTGTGGCTCTGCACTTTGAGCATCAGCTCGGTGGAATTGCCGGCAAAATCTTTCAGTATATACCGGATCCAGTGAACCGAATCATCGCTGAGATCAAGCACACCGTTATGAATGACATCCCGGTAAATACCGATCTGATTATTTTTTGAGAGAAAACATTTCTGAATTTTTGTGCCGTGTTTTTGCATGGAAGGGTAGTCGACATGGGCATTTACATAGCGGGAGTTCTCAAATGAAAACTTATCCATTTCATAATAAAAGATGCGTTTGCCGCCCGACTGGAGCTCGATCGAATAAACAGCGTTCCTGCTTGGCGACTTGTTTTCCGTGTCGTAGCATTCGATCCCGAACCCGATATTGCCATAAACGCTGACGGTGTCAGCTTTGAGGAAAGCGTATTTCCCTTTGTTATAGACCGGCGCGATCTTTTTGTCGGCATGCTTTCCGTTAACGGTTGCGTTCGGATCCAGCGGGTAAATTGCCAGCTGGGTGATCCGGGGTTTTACGGTATCGGCTACCCGGAAGCCGAAAAGGTAGGGGTTGACAGGCATTTCGGTTTTCGCGTTCCGGATCTCAAAATGCAAGTGGGGTCCCTGGGAGCTCCCGGTATTACCGGAAAGTGCAATCAGGTCGCCTTTCTTTACAGGAAGCAGGCCCGGAGAAAGCAATGTATCGATCTCGAAAGTTTCTTTCAGGTATTGGGTCTTTTTCAGAAATACACCAATGTCGCCGTTAAGTTTGCTCAGGTGCCCGTAAACGCTGGTGTAGCCGTTCGGGTGCGTAATGTAAAGCGCTTTTCCGTATCCATACGGGCTGATCTTGATGCGGGAAACGTAGCCGTCAGCAATTGCGTAAACCGGCATGCCTTCATGGTTCCCGGTCCTGATGTCGAATCCGGCATGGAAGTGATTGGGACGGATCTCTCCAAAGTTCCCGGCAAGGCTGATGGTGGTATCGACCGGGGAACGGAAATCGTTTTTAGGGTAATTTTCCTGGGGAAAGGCGGTTTCCACAGCAAAAAGAGTAAAAAATGTCAGAAAAAGCAGAATCCTCATGGCCAAAAGTAAGAAAATCCCCTGCCTGATAGATGATTTATCGGGCTGCGGGCAATGTTAAGAATTATTTTGAAGTTCAGATATTCAGTGGTATATTTGTAAAAACTTGAAATGAGCAGATTTTAACACTTGATTATGAACGACTTAGCATTAAACATAACCGACCTGAAATCAAAAGTTGAAAAGCTGGTTGTAATGCATCAGGACCTTAAAAAAGAAAATGAGCAATTGCTGGCCGACAACACAAATTTGAGAAAAACGATAGCAGAACAACAGGCTGCGATCGAATCTCTGCAGAAAAATAACCAGGAAATCGAACACATAAAAAGCGAAGAACAAAACAAAATAGTATCGGATACCAAAGTAAAAATCAATGAGCTGGTGCAGGAAATAGACAACTGTATTGCTCTTCTGAAGTAGTAAAGTCAGTTCAAAGTCAAAAAGTTTAACGTTCAAAGTGCCTGAACCTTGAGCTTTGAGCTTTAAGCTTGAAACATAAAAAATGGCTGAGATATCATTGAAAGTTGTAATTGCAGGACGCACTTATCCGCTGACGATCAAGGCAGAGGATGAGCAGAGCGTGCAGTCGGCAGCTAGAATGATCAATGATAAAGTACGAGAATTTGAGCAGAATTATTCTGTGCGTGATAAGCAGGATCTGCTTGCAATGAGTGCGCTGAATCTTTTGGCAACATTACAGAATGCTCCCAGGAAAAACCCGGAGCAGGATGAACTCAATCAGCTCGACCTTTTTGTTTCCGACTATCTCCAGAAAGAGACTAATTCATAGTCTGGGTTTACGGTTTGTTAACAAGCCAATGTAAACAAAATCTTCTCTAACCGGCTGCGGAGTGCCCCGCAAAAGTCTATTTTGGCTTGCGAAATGATCGTGCGGGTGATTTATTAATCAATAACTTAATTATCAACTAATTATGAATATTCTGCTAATATCAGTCATAGCCGGAGGAGGATTGCTCGCCGGAGCCCTGATCACGTTTTTGATCACTAAAACGGTAAACAAGGGAAAAGCAAGTGCGATCATCAAAGAAGCCGAGGCAAAAGGAGATGTGATCATCAAAGAAAAGAACCTGCTCGCAAAGGAGAAGTTTCTGCAGCTCAAAACCGAGCATGAGAAGATGATCAATGAAAAAAACAATGCGATCAGCCAGTCGGAAAACAGGATCAAGCAGAAAGAGCAGGTTTTATCGCAAAAACAGGAGCAGGTTCAGCGGAAAGATGCCGAGCTGGACGCGCTCAGGAATAATCTGAATCATCAGCTGGAGCTGGTAAGCGCAAAGCAGCAGGAAGTAGAAAAATTTCACCGCCGACAGGTGGAGCAGCTGGAAACACTCAGTGGCATGAAAGCCGATGAAGCAAAAGCTCAGCTGGTAGAATCGCTGAAAGCGGAAGCAAAAACAGAAGCGATGTCACTCATCAAGGACATTGTGGAAGAAGCAAAGATCTCCGCAAACAAAGAAGCGAAGAAAGTAGTTATTCAAACCATCCAGCGGGTGGCCACCGAACATGCGATCGAAAATTCTGTTTCGATCTTCAACATCGAGAATGATGAGATCAAAGGACGGATCATCGGTCGCGAAGGACGAAATATCCGTGCGCTGGAAGCCGCAACCGGGATCGAGATCATCGTGGATGATACGCCGGAAGCGATCATTCTTTCCGGATTCGATCCGGTACGCAGAGAAATTGCACGCTTATCGCTTCACCAGCTGGTAACCGACGGAAGGATCCACCCTGCGCGGATCGAGGAAGTGGTTGAAAAGGTAAAAAAACAAATTGAAGAAGAGATCATTGAGACCGGGAAGCGGACCGCGATCGACCTGGGGATCCATGGCTTGCATCCTGAGCTGATCCGGATGGTCGGAAGAATGAAATACCGCTCGTCATACGGACAGAATTTATTGCAGCACAGCCGCGAAGTAGCAAACCTTTGTGCTACCATGGCTGCAGAATTGGGATTGAATGTGAAGATGGCGAAACGTGCCGGTCTGCTTCATGATATCGGAAAGGTTCCGGATGATTCTCCGGAAGTGCCACACGCGATCCTTGGAATGCAGCTGGCAGAAAAATTCAAGGAGAAACCTGAAGTATGCAATGCGATCGGCGCTCACCACGATGAAATTGAAATGACCACTCTGATCTCTCCGATCGTACAGGTTTGTGATGCGATCAGCGGAGCCCGTCCGGGTGCACGCCGTGAAGTTGTTGAACAATATATCAAGCGATTGAAGGATCTTGAAGCGCTCGCACTTTCATACCCGGGTGTGGATAAAACATACGCGATCCAGGCGGGCCGGGAGCTTCGGGTGCTGGTGTCCAGCGATAAAGTGACCGACAAAGACGCGGAAACATTGTCGTTCGATATTTCCCAGCGGATCCAGACGGAGATGACTTATCCGGGACAGGTGAAAGTGACCGTGATCCGTGAAACACGTGCCGTAAACTACGCGAAGTAGTATTGAGTCGCTGGTCTTTAGTCTTTTGGCTTTCTTACTAACGAACTAATGACTAAAGACTCGTGACTCGTGACTAAAAATGAGCAGACATCGAATCATAATTGAACCGGGAACGGAGAACAGCAATTATTTAAAGGACCTCTGGACCTACCGGGGGCTTTTTTACTTTTTGGCCTGGCGCGATATCCTCGTTCGTTATAAGCAAACTGTGATCGGTGTGCTTTGGAGTGTTCTTCAGCCATTTGTTACCATTGTTGTTTTTACCCTGGTATTTAATAAGCTGGGGAACTTTCCTGCGGAAGGCGGTGCACCTTATGCGATCATGGTTTGCGCAGGGATGCTTCCGTGGCAGTTTTTTTCGAGCTCTTTCAGCGGTGCGGCGAATTCCCTGATCGCAAATTCAAATCTGCTGAGCAAAGTATATTTTCCAAGATTGATCGTGCCGGCGAGCACTGTCATCGTCACCCTGATCGATTTTCTGATCTCCTTTATTATTCTTGTTGTGCTGTTTGTGTGGTTCCATTATTCTCCGGACTGGAGATTATGCCTGCTTCCGCTTTTCCTTTTGCTTGCTGTTATTACAGCCATGGGAACCGGCTTATTCATCGCTGCGCTCAACGTAAAATACCGCGATTTCAAATATGTGGTACCGTTCATTGTTCAGTTCGGATTATACATTTCCCCGGTAGGATACAGCAGCAGCGCAGTATATAACAGCACTGAAATTCCTCAGTTCTTTAAGAATATCTATGCACTGAATCCAATGGTCGGCGTGATCGATGGTTTCCGCTGGTGCATACTTGGTGGCAATGCACCTTTGCAGATGTATCCATTCGCCGCATCGATCATAATAAGTATTTTTTTCCTGTTCCTCGGGATCTGGTATTTCCGTAAAATGGAAAAATCCTTCGCGGACGTTATATAAAATGGACAAGACCGTAATTTCAGTTGAGCATGTTGCAAAGAGCTATGTTCTGAGACATCAGAACACAGAACAATATACTGCTTTGCGCGATGTGATCGTGAATGGCGCAAAATCGCTGGTGAAACCCCGCTCCGCCGCAAGAACCTCCAAAGAAACATTCTGGGCGCTCGATGATCTTTCGTTTGAAGTGAAGCAAGGAGAACGTCTCGGCGTGATCGGGCGGAACGGTGCAGGAAAGTCGACATTGCTGAAAGTGCTGAGCAGGATCGTAACACCAACCAGGGGAAGGATCACCATCGATGGAAGAGTTGCCAGCCTGCTGGAGGTCGGAACCGGCTTTCACCCGGAGCTGAGCGGAAGAGAAAATATTTTTTTGAATGGCTCTATCCTGGGAATGACCCGGTCGGAGATCAGAAGCAAGTTCGATGAGATCGTTGCCTTTTCTGAAGTGGAGCGCTTTCTGGATACGCCGGTGAAACGATATTCTTCGGGAATGTACGTCCGTCTCGCTTTTGCTGTGGCGGCACATCTTGAGCCCGAGATCCTGATCGTAGATGAAGTGCTTGCCGTGGGCGATGCTGAATTTCAGAAAAAATGCATGGGGAAGATGAAGGACGTTGCCGGCGAAGGGCGGACCGTGATCTTTGTCAGCCACAACATGCAGGCTGTTTCCAATCTCTGCAGCACCGGATTGCTTTTGAATAAAGGCAAAACCGAGATCCATGGAAATGTCGAGGATTGCATCAAGCGTTACATGACGTCCTCGCGCGGATTGAACTTGTCGGGGCTTTCGCTGGAGGACCGTGCAGGCAGAACAAGTCTGGATGTGTTTTTCGAGGAGGTTAAACCGCTGAGGAACGGCGAGGAATCCTGGGAGTTCAATTATGACGAGGATATCACGCTGCGATTCAAAGTAAAAGGAAATAAGAATGTGGAAGGGCTCGGATTTTATATTGCATTGCGAAATCCTTTTTCTGAAGAGATCATCGCGAATTTTAAATCGGTCGTCACCGAAAAAAGTATTGCAAAGGATCAGGAACTTTATTTTGAGGTCGGCCTTCCGAAAAGAACGCTTCGTCCGGGTCAGTACGGTTTGTATTTCGCCATATCTGATCCGTCATTCAGAATTTTTTACGATGTGCTGGACAACAATGTTAATATCCCCATGCTGAATATCAATCCGGTTAGCATGGATGCACATGAAAATGCCGGATTTGTATCGCTGCCATTCAACCTGAAGCGGAATGATTAACAGGATCATCAGCAAGATCAAACGAACATTTTTTCCACCGAAAGAGTTTCGTTTGCCTGCCGGCGTAACAAAAGGCAAATCGGTCGGGATAGACCCTTCTGCGCTTCTGATGCCGTCGAAGAATGGAAAGATCATTTTTGAAGGAGATAATTATATAGGCAGACAAGTGGAGATCGGAACAGAAGAATTGGTTGAAGTTGGCGAAGGAACAACGATACAGGATCGCTGCATTATCCTTGGTGATGTTTCCATCGGCCGCTACTGTACGTTTGCTCCTAATGTGTATATCAGTTCCGGCAGGCATTATTTCGATCACAAGCCCCAGCTGTATCTCCGCGACCAGGATGCGCTGGTTCACGGTGATGCTGAATTATCAAAGCAGCATTCCAGGAAAGTAACGATCGGGGATGATGTGTGGCTCGGAATAAATTGCGTGGTAATGTCGGGAATAACGATCGGAAGAGGTGCAGTGATCGGGAGTAATTCGGTGGTCACAAAAAATGTAGATCCATACACCGTCGTTGCAGGAATGCCGGCAAAAGTGATTAAGAACCGCATCGATCCTGCCGACAAGCAATTGATCCGTTTCGATAACGATGAAGATCTTCCGAACTTTTACAGCGGCATATTTGTCAACATGAAAAATGTAATTGAAAGCAGGAGCAAGGGTGGTTTATATACCGGGAATTGTTTTACGCTGTTCGGACTTTCATCCGGAAACAGGATCCGGCTCAGGATAACAAGCAATACCGGCGCGGTGCTTAAGCTCTGCTATGGAAAACAGGCAGGCGAGATCGGAACGGAGCTCCGGGATGTTTTCTTCGATGCGGTCAGCGACCAGTTTCATTCATTTACGATCGGAGTTTCAGCCGATCGCCTGCAAAAGATCGCATTGATCAGTGAAGTAGAAATAATGTCAAAATAATAAAAGATGGCCTCTATTGTTGCAAGGATCCAGGATAAGATCAACCGGAAATTCTTCCGGAAGAGAATGCTGCAGAAACAATTTGACGAAGGCTTTGCAGCGTTCCGAAAGAACGGCGCAACCTCTCAGGAATCCTATCTTGCGATGATCAATCTTTATTGTATGTCGAACGGCCGTTTCAATGAGGAGCTCCATAAAAAGCTTGCAGCGGAACATCCGAAGGAAAAGGACGGCGCCGGCGAGGAAAGCATGATCGGGAAATTAAGTGCAGAAGATTATTCGGGCATAAATGAAACGCTGAATAAAGACGGCTATGTGAATTTTGAAAGAAAGATCCCTGCAGGCCTCGTCAAGCGGTTGTATGATTATGCGCTGGAAACGCCCGCTCTGGCAGCGCCGAAGTATGATAAAAAGATCGTTTATGATCCCGCCAATCCGGTTTCGGAAATTTATCGCTTTGATCTGGTGGATCTCGTGAACAATCCCGATATCCAGGCGCTGATAATGGATCCGGGTCTGATAAATGTTGCCCGCAACTATCTCGGAAGTGAGCCGGTCTTTGATTTTCCGGCAATGTGGTGGAGCACATGTTTTCTGAAAGAGGCCTCTTCCGAAGCTGCACAGCTATATCATTTTGATATGGATCGTGTGAAATGGCTCAAGATCTTTATCTACCTGAACGATGTAACCATGGAGAACGGTCCGCATAGCTATATCCGCGGGTCTCATGCAGTCGGCGCCAAGCCGGCGCACCTGTTAAAACGCGGTTACGCAAGGATCAGCGATGAAGAGCTGGCTCCGCATTATAAGAAAGATGATTTTATCACGATCTGTGCGGAAGCAGGTTCCGTTTTTGCAGGTGATACCAAGTGCTGGCACAAAGGAAATCCATTGAAAAAAGGGCATCGGCTTGCGCTGGAGTTTGAATATACAACCTGCATGTTCGGTTCTGCTTATCCAAAGTTCGTGATCAGAAATTGCACACCGGAGTTTAAAGAATTTTGCGGGCAGAATAAGCATTATGCGTCCAATTTACATTTTTCATAAAAAGCGGATTCGAAACAATGTTAGGGCTGATCTATAAAATACTTCCGAAAGAGTTCTACAGAAGGTCGATCAAACCAAGGATCCGGCCTTTGCTTTTGCGCCGGCAGAAGGGAATGGAGAATTCCGCTTCTGAGAAAGAGTTTATTTCCCTGCTGAACCGTTACAAGACCAATTGGAAGCCCGGTAACAAAAAGGTAATTCTTACCCAGATCATCGAGGACCATGCTTACTGTATTAAGATTGCTGCCTGCACTCATCTCCTTGCAAAGAAAGAAGATGCGAACATCGGTTTGTATGATGCGGAAATGGGGCTCGAGCGAAACAAAGAGTTCAATTACGACCGCTGGAGCGGCTATCTCTCTGAACGATTCACCACCCGGCTGGACCGGATCTTCCTTGCTTTCGGGGGAAAGGTGCTGTACCGGAACGCGAATCGCTATTCACGGACAGCGCAGGTTGAGTCGACCTTTAACATGATCCGGAATAAGATAAAGACGAATGAAGATGTTCTTGCCATTCATATCGAGAGGATCCGGATCGGCGATCTTGTTTACGATACATATCTGCGCTTTGCGAACAAGCCGACCGTCGATGTGAATGATCCTTTTCTCGACGATGTTATCCGGGATGCGATTCACATTTATTATGTTTCGAAAGAAGCGCTGGATACATACGATGTAAAAGCATTGGTTACTTCTTATGTATCGTATACAAAACATGGGATCGTCGCAAGGCTTTGCCTGGAGAGAAATATTCCGGTGTATGCGATCGGCGCTTATTATTCCCTCGTTCACAAAGTGCTGAAAGAATATCCAAGTCATTCCAACGATCATTTTCTTTTTCCTCAGCTATTTCAGCAGGAGAAAAACAAGGAGACAATTCTGAAAGAATATAGAACCTTGTTCGAAAAACGTTTTGAAGGTCAGATCGACGCTGCTACTTCTTACATGAAATCGTCGGCATTTTCAGGAGAAACGAATAAAGAGCTGGAGTCGATCGACTGGAGCAACACAATTGTGCTGCTGGCGCATTGCTTTTTTGATTCTCCGCATATCTACCGGGATCTTCTTTTTCCGGATTTCTATGAATGGATCACATTTTCCCTCGATAATCTTTCGAAACAAAAACAATTCACGGTACTGGTAAAACAGCATCCGAACGGCCTGGCGGGTAACGACCAGATATTTGCAGGATTGAAGGAACGATATGCGAATTCCAATATCCGGTTCATAGATAAGAAAACGTCGAATGTCCAGATCTTTCAGTCGAAGCCGAAAGCGATCCTCACCGCCTATGGAACCGCGGCTGCCGAGTTTGCATACAAAGGATTCCCGGTGCTGACCGTTTTTGATAATCCATTTGCAGCTTACGACTTTACCTATATGGCAAGGACAAAAGAAGAGTACAGTGCCTTTCTTAACCGCATTGGTTCACTGGAAGCAAAGCCGAAACAGGAGCAGATCATAGAATATTACTACATGCAGCACTTTTTCTTCCTGGGCGGACGGAATGTGGATTACCTGGGTTTTATGAAGTATAAAGGCGAAACCTATTCAGACGTTTTTTTAGCGGATTATATGCCGCGGATGAACGAAGAATATTTTAAACAACTGGAGCAGGCGACAAATGAAGGATTTGAGATGATCCGCCTGGAGGAAGAAAGGGTGGGCACCAGATGAGTCTCGCGCCAATCGTTTTGTTTGTGTACAACCGGCCGGAGCATACGCTCCGGACGCTTGAAGCATTGAGCAGGAATAATCTCGCGGCAAGCTCGGAACTGTTTGTTTTTGCAGATGGCGCAAAAGCCGGCGCATCGGAGGAAACACTCGGTAAGATCCGAAAGGTAAAAGAGATCGTGAAAAGCAAGGACTGGTGCAAACGTGTTCAGCTGATCGAAAGTGAAAAGAACAAGGGGCTGGCTGCTTCAGTGATCGATGGTGTTACCGCTGTAATCCGGGAACATGGAAAAGTGATCGTGCTGGAAGATGACCTGCTTACATCGCCATTCTTTCTGAATTACATGAATGATGCGCTGAATCTTTATGAGGAGGAAGATAAGGTTGCCTGTATTTCCGCGTATATCTATCCGGTAGGAGAAACGCTGCCGGAAACTTTTTTTATAAAAGGAGCTGACTGCTGGGGATGGGCAACATGGTCGAGGGCATGGAGCACTTTTGAAAGTGATGGAAAGAGGCTGATGAGCAGGTTGAAGGGCTATGAAAAAGAATTTGATTTTGGCGGAACATACCCGTTCACCGAAATGCTGGAGCACCAAATTGAGGGGAAGAATGATTCCTGGGCGATCCGCTGGTATGCGTCCGCATTTTTAGAGGGCCGCTTATGTCTTTACCCGGGAAGATCATTGGTTCAGAACATCGGGTTTGACGGATCAGGAACCCACGGGGGTACTACCAGCAGCTGGCAGGTGGAAATAGCTGCAGAAAGCGTGAAATTAGATCCACTTCCTGCTGTAGAGGATCTTTCGTCGAAAAAGAAAATTTCGTCTTACTTCAGGAGCCTGAAACCTTCGATCGTTAAAAAGATCAAAGGGAAATTAAAGGCGATCGTTAAAGGAAATTAGAACGGATGAGTGAACTTCCCTATTTGAATCTCGGCTGCGGCAGCAGTTTTTCCACCTCGTGGACAAATATTGATTTTGTTTCCGGCTCACCGCACGTAAAGGCGCATAATCTCCTGAAGGGAATTCCGTTTCCCGATCAGTCTTTCGAACTGGTATATCATTCCCATGTGCTGGAGCATTTCCCAAAGAATGCTGCACCGGAATTCATAGCGGAGTGCTACCGGGTTCTGAAGCCTGGCGGTGTGATCCGGATCGCAATTCCCGACCTGGAGCAGATCGCGCTTAATTATGTCCGCTACCTGAATGAAGCCGCAGAAGGACAAACCGGCGCTGATCAAAAATATGAGTGGACACTTCTGGAAATGTATGACCAGGTGGTCCGGGAATATTCCGGTGGAGAAATGGCTAAATACATAAAAGACGTTTCAAAGAACAACGATGATTTTCTTCTCGAAAGAAACGGAAAAGAAGCCGAAGGATTGATCAACAGCCTTCGGGCCGTTCAGATGCCGTCCGTGCATCGTAATTCATTTATTCGTTCCGTGCTTTCGAAGATCTATCATTTCAGTCTGCGAAGATCACTCGAAGGATATGTGCTCGGCGAAAACCGCGAAACATACAAAAGCGCAATTTTCAGGAAACAGGGCGAGATCCACCAATGGATGTATGATCGTTATTCATTATCGCGGATGCTGAAAAATAGTGGATTCCGTGACCCGGTGAAGCAGGATGCATTTACAAGCTATATTAAAAACTGGTCTGATTTCAAGCTGGACGGAGATAATGGAATGGTGCGAAAGCCGGATTCTTTATTCATGGAAGCTGTTAAATAGATGAAACTGAATTTCTGTACTTTATTCAATTCGAATTATTTGTCGCGGGGACTCGTTATGTACGAATCGCTGCTGAAGAATTGCCATGATTTTCATTTGTACATTTTCGCTTTTGATGACAAAAGTTATGAGTTCCTGAAAAACGGAAGTTATCCGCATCTGACGGTGATCTCACTGAAAGAATTTGAAGACAGCGAGCTGCTACGGATCAAGCCAACGCGTACTGCCGCTGAGTATTGCTGGACCTGCACGGCATCCACTATTTTGTATTCCATAAAAACATTCGGACTGGATAACTGCACGTATATTGATGCGGACATGCGTTTTTATTCTGACCCTTCCGTACTTATTAATGAGATGGGTGAGAACTCCGTTCTTATTACTGAACATCGCTATACAAAAGAACATGATCAGTCGGCGACGAGCGGAAAGTACTGCGTTCAGTTTGTCACTTTTAAAAACGATCCGAGAGGAATGACCGTTCTGAACTGGTGGAGAAATGCTTGTATTGACTGGTGCTATGACAGAATGGAAGACGGGAAGTTCGGTGATCAGAAGTATCTTGATGATTGGACCACCCGATTTGAAGGCGTTCATGAATTGAAGCACCCCGGCGGCGGTATTGCGCCCTGGAATGTTCAGCAGTACACTTTTGAGGAGAAAGGAAATGAAATAACCGGAACCGAGATCTCAACCGGGAAAACATTTAAAGCTGTATTCTTTCACTTTCACGGATTAAAATTATACAGGAACCGGATGGTCATGCTCACCGGAATGGAATATGGGTTAAGCCGGGAAGTAAAGAAAATATTCTATGAACCCTACGTAAAGGAACTGGAGAAGGCAAAATTGGAGATCAATTCAAAGGATGCATCATTTGATCCGCATGGAGCTACATCCGATTCACCCAGACCGGCACTTACACTGTGGATGGTCCTGATCTATTACCTGAAAGATCTGAAAAGCTCGGTTAAAAATATTTTCGGGAAAAAGCTGAAATATCGTATCCAGCATCACTATTTTTATAATACGGATGATTTTAAACTGTAGTCAATGGCGCATCTTATCGATCTGAAGACATATACTGACAAACGCGGTAACCTGACGGTGATCGAGAAGGTCATTCCCTTTGACATCAAACGTGTTTTTTACATTTATGGCGTGGATGATTCAAAGCGGGGCGGACATCGTCACCGCAAAACTATTCAGGCTGCGATCTGCATAAAAGGCAGCTGCACCATCTACAATAACAATGGAAGAGAAGAAGATGTTTTTGAGCTGGACAAGCCGAACAAATGCCTGATTCTTGAACCGGCCGACTGGCATACGATGTACGGCTTTACGGAAGATGCGATACTGATGGTTTTTGCTTCCGAATATTTTGACGAGCACGATTATATACATGAACCTTATAAATAATGATCGAATACGAAAACCTTACAAAGCTGAACAAGCCCTTTTTTGACGAGTATCGGAAAGTGTTCAGTGATACGCTTGAAAGCGGCTGGTATATTCTGGGAAACCGAGTTCAGGCATTTGAAAAGGAGTTTGCATCCTATTGCGGAACAGCCCATTGTGTCGGACTCGCGAATGGTCTGGATGCATTGATCCTCGCACTTCGTGCGCTTGATCTTGAAAAAGGTTCCGAAGTGATCGTGCCGTCCAATACCTACATTGCCACTATTTTATCTATCGTTCACAATGGCCTGAAGCCCGTGCTTGTCGAGCCGGACCTGTCAACCTATAATATCGATCCGGCGAGGATCGAGGAAAAGATCACGCCGAAGACCCGAGCGATCATGGTGGTTCACCTGTACGGAAAAATGTGTGAAATGGACAAGATCAATGCGGTTGCAAAGAAACACAAGCTTTCGGTAATTGAAGATTGTGCCCAGGCTCACGGTGCAAAATTCAAAGGAAAAAAGGCTGGAAACTGGGGTGATCTCGGAGCATTCAGCTTTTATCCGACAAAAAACCTTGGCGCATTGGCAGATGCAGGCGCCATGACCGTTAATGATGCGGCTTTGGCAGATTCGATCCGCACGCTGCGGAACTATGGTTCCAAAGCCAAATATTATAACGAGGTTGTGGGATGGAACTCCAGGCTCGATGAAGTGCAGGCGGCATTTCTCTCCGTCAAGCTGAACTATCTCGATAAGATCAATGCTCACAAAAGAGATTTGGCCGCGTTGTACCTGGATGGATTGAAATCAGACTTTATCCGTCCGGTGGTTAGTTCCGATTATGAAGATGTTTATCACATCTTCAATGTTCGTCATCCCAAACGCGACCTTTTGAAGGAGTATCTTTTGAAGAATGAGATCAAAACCGAAATTCATTATCCCGTTGCTCCGAACAAACAGAAAGCGATGGATGGGATCCTCAGCGGTTTTGAAACTCCGATAGCGGAAGAGATCCACAAAACTACGCTGAGCTTACCGGTTTCATATTACCATACAAAAGCGGAGATAGAAAAGGTGATCGATGTGATGAATAAATTCTGAGATGACCGCATTGTCCATCATAACGATCAACTTCAACGATGCTGCAGGATTGGAGCGTACGATCCGGAGTGTTGCTGAACAATCTGTCAAAGAACATGAGCTGATCGTCATTGATGGAGGCTCATCCGACGGAAGCACCGATGTTATTAAAAAATATGAAAGCTCGATCAGCTCCTGGGTGTCGGAAAAAGACCAAGGAATATACGATGCTCAGAATAAAGGGATCAGCCGGTCGAAAGGAAAATACCTTCTTTTTCTGAATGCAGGTGATCATTTTCATGATAAGGATGTAGAGAGAGATTTTTTAAATTTTATCACAAGCGGTGAAAAAAAGCTGATCTATGGAAGTGCGCGCATAATCGATGCAGATGGAGCGGAGCGGATCACTTCGCCGCCTGCCGTTCCTGACCTTGATTTCTGGTATGCAAATACGATCACACACCAGGCAGTTTTCTTTCATTCCGATTTGTTTTCGGCATTGGGGAAATTTAAAACGGAATACCGGTTCGGCGCAGACTATGATTTTTTACTGCGTGTTTTCCTGGCAATGCCGGCGGAGTTTAAGAAGATGAACCGCATCATTTGTGATTATGACAACACAGGACTCACGTCGAAGGACGAATATCATAAGATGATCATCGAAGAAAGGAAAAAGATCATGCTGACCCATGTAAGCAAAAGCGAGTTCCGGAGCATGCGTTCACATTACCTTGCAGCATTGCCTTTTAAAAGAAGATATACCGTGATCATTCGTGAAAATCCACTGCTCAGGAACTTACTGAGACCATTCTATAAATTGTTCTTCCGTTGATGATGAGCCCGCTGATTTCTGTGATCATACCGACGTTCAATTATGCATCGTTTCTTCCGGAGACGATCGGAAGTGTGATGGCTCAGACCTATGGAAACTGGGAATGTATCGTTGTGGATGACGGATCGACGGATGACACAAAAAATGTAATGGACGCGCTTTGCAAAAGCGATCCGCGGATAAAATATTTAGTGCAGAAAAATGACGGGCCTACTATAGCAAGAAACAATGGTCTTAAAAATGCTTCGGGAGACTTTATCCAGTTTCTCGATGCCGATGACCTGCTTGAAAAGGAGAAGTTTGAAAAGCAGCTGCAGATCTTTGAAAGTGATCCGTCTGCTGATATCGTTTACGGTGGCGTAAACTATTTCCGGTCCGGTTTTCCGGATCAGCTGTTTGACGGGATCAGCCTGGAAGGATCGAAACCCTGGATGAAAAAGCTGAGCGGACAAGGGGAGATCATGATAAAAGCATTGCTGAATGAGAACCTGATGGTGATCAGCTCACCATTGGTCCGGAGATCGTTGTTCGAAAAGCTCGGGAAAATGAATGAGACGCTGCGCTATAATGAGGATTGGGAGCTGTGGGCCCGTTTTGCGATCGGCAATGCGAAATTCCGTTTTGATGAATCGCCCGGCACGAATGCGCTTGTCAGGGTTCACGACAGTTATAGCAAAGATAATTTTATGATGTTCGCGCACGGATTGAAGGCTTGTCTGCTGCTCGATGAGAAAGTGAAAGGGCGCAGCTATAAACGCATTATGATTCCGAAAATTAATTATCATAAGCGGATCCTCGACGAAAAGCTCCTGGTTTTGCTGAGGAGCAGCAGGGAGAAAGCGTCAGCAGAAGCAAAAAAGATATTTGATCATACAGGAATAGGCAGGTACAGAACGTATTCGGAGATCTTCCTGAGCTGGCCGTTCTTTCTGTGCTACCTGTATGCGAAGATTTGTTTTTTGTTCCCTAAGCTGAAAAATACGATTGTTTACGCCTGAATAAAATGTTCAAACGAAATAGGTGAGTTCAAAATTTCAACGGATGCCGGAAAGAAAGCCAAAAGTCTCAGTATGTATTCCCGCCTACAAGCAGGTCGAATACTTGCGGAAAACACTTTCCACATTGTTGACACAGGATTTTAATGATTATGAGCTCATTGTTTCGGATGATTCGCCGGATGATTCGGTAGAACGGCTTTTGAGCGAGTTTGATTTCGGCGATAAGCTCAGATATTCCAGGAACTCGCCGGCTCTCGGCTCTCCGGGCAACTGGAATGCGGCGATGCTCCTGGCAACAGGCGAATATGTCAAGATCATGCATCATGACGACTTCTTTACTTCTGAAAGCAGTCTGGGCAAGTTTGTTAAGCTGCTCGATAATAATCCCGGCGTATCGCTCGCATTCTCAGGGACCGTGATCGATTTGCTGGCGATGCGCACAAAAAAGATCCACAGCTGTTCGAACAAACAATTTTCAAAGATGATCAGCCATCCCGACCGTCTCTATTTTTCAAATTATATTGGCGCTCCCAGTGCAACGATCGTCCGGAACGGCTCGGGAATACTGTTCGACACGCAATTAAAATGGCTTGTGGATGTGGATTGGTACATGCAGTTGATCTACGCCGGTTCCGGAGTGGTGTTTACAAAAGAGCCGCTCGTATGTACAGTGCATGGTGCGGAGGGACAGATCACGCAGTCGGTTATGGACGACAGGGAGATCCAGATCCGGGAGCATGCTTATTTACTTGAAAAGCTGAAGGACAAGGGAATAAAGCTAAAAAAGTATTCACTCCTTTTCCAATTGCTTTTCCGGAAGTACGGAATAGATGACTTATCCGCATTACGCAAAATAGTAAGTGTCTCTGATGAATTGCTCCCTTTTTACAATGGAGTCTTTGAATCGAAGAACAGTGCGATCTTTTTTAAGAAGATCATTTTCTGGTTGAATAAAAAATCGCTGAACGATCATTTGTATACATTAAAAACATATCTCAAATGATCATCGTGAAGCTAATGGGCGGACTGGGGAACCAGCTTTTTCAGTATGCTTTCGGGAAAGCAATGGCACTGAAGCATGGCGTTCAGCTGAAAGTGGATGTTTCCGGGATAGGTGATCATGCCGGTTATACCAGCCGGGAGCTGGAGCTCGCTCACTTTGATAAGCACATTACAATCGCTTCTGAAAAAGAGCTGGAGCCATACCAGAAAGGCAAATTATCTAAAATTATGGACCTGGCTTCCTTATCGGTCGGCTTAAATTCCGGAAGCATGTATGTACGCGAGCCGCATTTTCATTTTTCTGCGCTTGCGATGAAAGCGCCTGAGGATGCATATCTTGACGGCTATTGGCAGAGTGAAAAATATTTTGCTGCTGTGAAAAATGAATTGATTGCTCTATTGACGGACGGCGTTTCTCTGTCGCAGAAAAGTGCTGGTCTGGCAGACCAAATGCAGAAGGAAAACTCAGTCGCGATCCATGTAAGGAAAGGCGATTACGTCAGTGTAAAACAGAACCAGGAGATCTACGCGGCGCTTGACGGGGCATATTATCTCGCAGCGATCGAATACATAAAAACACATGTAAAAGATCCGGTTTTTTATATTTTTTCAGATGAGCCCGATTGGTTTACAAAAAATATAAAGGCAAACGTTCCCGTGGTCAATGTTACTGATAATCGCGGAAGCAGCAGCTACCAGGATCTGTTTCTCATGAGCTGCTGTAAGCACAATATCATTGCAAACAGCTCTTTCAGCTGGTGGGGCGCATGGCTGAACAAGCATCCGCAGAAAATTGTGATCGCTCCGGAAAAATGGTTCAATGGCCCATCAAAAAATGCGAAAGACCTCATCCCTGAAAATTGGATAAAATTATGAACCCGAAAGTAACTGTCCTGATGCCGGTATATAACGGCGCCCGTTATCTCACCGACGCTGTCGGGAGTGTATTGGGACAGGATTTTACTGATTTCGAATTGCTGATCATCGATGATGGGTCGGTGGATTCTTCGGTGAAAGTGATCGAATCCTATGCAGATCCACGGATCCGACTTTTGAAGAACGGGAAGAACAGGGGCCTCGTAATGACATTGAACCGGGGCCTGGAAGAAGCAAAAGGAGAGTATATCGCCAGGATGGACTGTGATGACATCTGTATCCGCTCAAGGCTTTCATCGCAGGTTCGGTTCATGGAAAAAAATAAGAACCTGGGTGCCTGCGGTAGCTTTTATTACCTGCTGCGGAACGGCAAAAAGGTCATTGCCGATTTTCCCGTCAGCAACGAAGAGATAAAAGCTTACCTGGTATTCAATAGTCCGATGGCTCATCCTTCCGTTATGATCCGCAGATCCGTGATCGGTAAACATAACCTGAAGTATGATCCGGACTTCATTCATTGTGAGGATTATGACCTGTGGTCGCGCCTGGCGGAATACTCGGAGCTGGGAAATTGTCCCGAAATATTGCTTGAGTATCGTGTTCATGAAGGCCAGATCACCGGCAATGAAAAGTTTTTTTCTGCGAAGGCCAAGAGCCTGGATACGATCCGTACCCGCGAGCTCGGAAAGATCGGTATTATACCAACGCCGGAGGAATTAAGAGTTCACAACATCATCAGCAACGGTGAAAAACCAGCAACGCCGGAACTGTTTCAGCAAGCGGAAAGCTGGCTCGAAAAGCTGCTCGTGCAGAATGAACAAGGAAAAAAACTGAACAAGGGATATTTTGAAAAGATCATCCTGGAGAGGTGGCTGCGTTTATGCTATAATCATCTTGGCTGGAAAAAAGGATTCCGGTATTTTTACGGATCGGCGGTCTATCGGAAAGTTCGCCTGCCAATAGTTTTGAAGCTGGCACTTTTTCGCCAGGTCTTTTATTCATACAAACGGAAAAAGCAAGGATGAAAATATTGATCCTTTCGGATATAAATTCTTCTCACACTCAGAAATGGGTTTCCGGGCTGTCGCAGCGTGGTATCGATGTAGCGGTGTTCAGTATTTCCGCTCCCGCATCCGACTGGCACGTGAGAAAGGGAATAAAGCTGCTTGGAAACACTCCGGATAATAAAAGAACTGCCGGCCGAAGCCTGCTTTCCAAAGCTTCTTATCTGCAGCTCATTCCCGGTCTGAGGAAAGCGATCGATGGATTTCAGCCGGACCTGCTGCATGCGCATTATGCCTCCAGCTATGGCTTCCTTGGAGCGCTCTCCGGTTTTCATCCCTTTGTGATCTCAGCCTGGGGAAGTGACCTGATGGAGTTTCCGCTTAAGAATATCGTGAACAGGAAGATCGTAAAATACAACCTTGCGAAAGCAGATCTTTTGCTCGCAACAAGCAAAGTGCTGGTTGATACGATCGCAAAATATTCGGATAAGCGGGCTGTCAGAATTCCATTTGGCATCAATACCGCTCAGTTTGCGCCGGAAACCGTTGCTTCCTTGTTCCCGGAAAGCAGCACAGTGGTCGGAACGATCAAATCGCTTGAAACGATCTATGGGATCGATGTATTACTGAATGCCTTCCGGATCGCAGCTGATCAGCCTTCCGGAAGAGAACTTCGTTTGCTGATTGTCGGCGGAGGATCAAAAGAAGAAGAATATAAACGGCTTGCCGGACAGCTTGGGATTTTAGAAAAGGTTGTGTTTGCCGGGCGCGTGGCGCATGATGAAGCTTCGTATTATCACAATATGATCGATATCTTTGTAAACGTGTCGCGCAACGAAAGCTTCGGTGTTTCGGTGCTGGAAGCATCGGCTTGCGGAAAGCCGGTGATCGTCAGCGAAGTTGGCGGACTGCCGGAAGTGGTCATAAAAAATGAAACGGGATTTTGTGTTCCGCCGGAAGGTGCAATGGAGACAGCGAAAGCGATCGGTCAGTTGGCCGGAGATCCGGCTTTGCGCAAACGGATGGGATCCCAGGGAAGAGCATTTGTACAGCAGCATTTTGACCTGGATAAAAATGTGGACGAGATGCTCCGGGTTTATGAGAAGCTGATCATTAAAAAATAAAATTCAACGTGAAGTCTGTTGCAATAGTGGTACCGGCCAGGAATGAGGAAAAGTACATTGGAAAATGTATCGAATCCGTATTGGCGCAGGATCATCCGCAGGAGCTTATCTCATTGTTCATCTGTGACGGTAAAAGCACCGACGCAACAGCGGCGGTTGTAACCGGTTATTCATCACGGTTCAGCAATGTTCATCTGCTGATCAATGAAAAGCAAAGTACGCCTTACGCGCTGAATCTCGGGATCAGGGCTTCGGATGCCGACGTCGTGATCATTCTGGGCGCACATGCTGAGCTGGATCGTTCATACGTTTCCAATTGTCTGAAAGCTTTTCAGCATGATGAACGCATCGGTTGTACCGGCGGGATCATCGAGAATATATACGAAAATGAGACGGCTGAAGTGATCGGTAAAGCCATGTCATCTTCTTTTGGAGTCGGCAATGCGCATTTCCGGACAGGCAATAAAAGTGGCTTTGTCGACACGGTTGCGTTCGGCGCTTACAAAAGAGAAGTGTTCGAAAAGATCGGCTGTTTTGATGAGGAGCTGATCAGGAACCAGGACGATGAATTCAATTATCGCCTGACAAATGCGGGATTCCTGGTTTACCTTTCCCGTGATATTCGCTCAAAGTACTATGTCCGGGCTTCCTATGAGAAGCTCTTCCGCCAGTATTATCAATATGGATACTGGAAAGTTTATGTTGGGAAAAAGCACAAGGCGATCTCCACCTTGCGTCAGCTGATCCCGATGCTGTTTGTGCTGTTCCTTTTCATCGGTGCTTTTCTTTCCCCGCTGCACCTATTTATTTTTCGTGCTTACATGGGCGTAATGGTTTTGTATTTGCTGGGCGCAGTTTATTTTGCTGCGCAGAAGTCCTCCGGTGTCGCCCAGTTGCCGAAAATTGTCTTTGCATTTATGATCCTCCATTTTTCTTATGGAACAGGTTATTTAAGAGGTATCTTTGATTTTCTGATCATGAACAGGAGCATAAGAACAGAGGAAAAGCTGACGAGATAAATGAACGACAGAAAGACATTACATATCCGCGCACATTATTACCTGGCATTGATGGTCGCACTTTGCCTTCCCATCGGCCGTCTTGCTCCGGTGTTTATCGCTTTGATGTTTTTGAACTGGCTGCTGGAAGGCGAATTCAGAAGCAAGTTCAGGACGCTTGCCGGAAGTAAATTAGCTCTGCTCTTTATCGCATTTTATCTCCTGCATCTTATCGGAATGATCTACACCGAAAATACCGATGCAGGGTGGTTCGATCTCCAGGTAAAGCTGTCGCTGATCATTTTACCGCTGATCATTGCCAGCCGTCCTTTTAACGAATACCAGCTCAGGAATATTTTCATGATGTTCATTGCCGGCGGGATCATTTCCTCGCTGATCCTTCTTTCCCGCGCGGTCTTTACCTGGTTTGCTTACGGTGAAAACAATTTCTTTTACCAGGCATTTACGTTCCTCATTCACCCCAGCTATTTGTCGATGTACTTTTGCCTGTGCATCGCCTGGCTGCTGTATAATCTTCTGAAACGGGATCCGTCCAATGGAATTCCGACAGGTGTCTCGATCGCGGCGATCCTGTTTTTCTCTTTCATCAATGTGCTTTTGTCATCAAAAATGGGACTTCTCGGAATGTTCCTGGTCTATTTCAGCTTTCTTGTTGGTTATATTGTCAGCAGGAAAAAATACATTGCAGGAGGAGCCGGTGTTATCGCTTTCGTCCTGGTTGTTTTCTGCCTCGTGAAATATGTACCCGAAGTTCGGGATCGCTTCAATGCAGCAGCAACTGCGCTGTCAAAGGACAATACAAACCAGGCGGAAGGAGAAAGTACAGCGGTCCGCATGCTGATCTGGAAGGCAGGCAATAAACTGATCGGTGATCATTTGCTGTTCGGTGTCGGTACAGGCGATGCGAAGCAAGAGCTGGTAAAAGAATATAAAGCTAGAGGAATGAGCGGGGCGCTGGAGCATCAGCTGAATGCACACAATGAATTTTACCAGGTATTCATCAGCCTCGGGCTCGTCGGCTTCACGGTATTTATCATTTCACTTTTGATCCCGGCTTATCTGTCGTTCTGCAGAAAGGATGTCATTTATTTCGTATTTCTTGTACTGATGATGATTAACTTTATCCCCGAGTCCATGTTTGAAACACAAGCCGGCGTTATGTTTTACGCGTTTTTTAATTCACTGCTTTGTTTTCGGAGGGATAGCGATACTCAGAACCAGCATATAACATCATCCGTTTAGCCTATAACTTTTCACCTTTTACTTTTTACTTTTAACAATCATCTTTAACTTTTCACTCCAATGATTCCATTTTCACCGCCCCATATCGATCAGAAGATCATCGACGAAGTCACAAAAGTACTGCGCTCCGGCTGGATCACCACCGGCCCCAGAACGAAATTATTTGAAAAAGAGCTGACAAAGTATTGCGGCAACAAAGCAACCTTATGCCTGAACAGTGCTACTGCAGGGCTGGAGATCATGCTGCGCTGGTTCGGTGTGAAAGAAGGCGATGAAGTGATCCTGCCGGCGTATACGTATTCCGCTACTGCAAATGTAGTGATCCATTGCGGCGCAAAGCCTGTGTTTGTGGATGTGAATCCGCACGATTTCAATATCAGCGCTGCGAATGTTGCAAATGCGATCACGGAGCGGACAAAAGTGATCATGCCTGTTGATTTTGGCGGTTATCCTTGTGATTATGATGAGCTGAATGCACTCGTGATCCGGCATCGGGACAAATTCAATGCTTCTTCGGATGAGCAGAAAAAGCTGGGGCGCATTCTTGTGCTTTCGGATTCTGCGCATTCATTCGGCGCAAGCTACAAAGGAAAAAAAGCAGGTGTCCTTACCGATGTTTCTGTCTTCTCTTTTCATGCCGTTAAGAACCTCACTACCGCAGAAGGCGGAGCTGTAATGCTTAATCTTCCGGAGCCATTCGATAACGAAGAGGTCTACAAAACGCTTTGTGTAAAAACACTGCACGGACAGGATAAAGATGCGCTGGCAAAAACGCAGAAAGGAAACTGGCGGTACGATATTGTGGAAGCCGGCTACAAATGCAATATGACCGATATCATGGCTGCGATCGGCCTGGTAGAGCTGGAACGTTATGATGATCTTACATCCAAAGCGCGGGAGCAGATCTTCAAACGCTACGATGAGGTTTTTTCAAAGTACAGCTGGGCGCAGCTTCCGGAGTATGAAACAAAGGATAAGCTGTCCTGTTATCATTTATATCCTTTACGCATCAAGGGAATTTCCGAAGCACAGCGCGATCTGATCATCAAAGAGATCTTCGACCAGGATGTTTCAGTGAATGTTCACTTTATTCCCGTTCCGATGATGAGCTTTTACAAAGGACTGGGCTATGACATCAAAAACTACCCGGTAACATTTGATAATTACTCCCGCGAGATCTCCCTTCCGGTTTACGTGGATCTCACCGGTGACCTCGTAGAGCGTGTGATCAACGCGGTGATCAATGCAGTGAAGAAGGTGACCGGTTAAGATGCTGAAGAGAAGCTTCGACATATTTTTTTCATTGCTGGGGCTGCTGGTCCTGATGCCTTTTTTTATCATCGTCTCGATCTGTATCATTATCGATTCACGCGGCGGGATCTTCTATCGGCAGGAGCGGGTAGGGAAGGAAGGACAGTTGTTCGGACTGCTGAAATTCCGCTCTATGCGGACCAATGCCGACAAAGCCGGTCTTTTGACAGTTGGCGGGCGCGACAGCCGCATCACGCGTGTTGGATATTACATCCGCAGGTATAAGATCGATGAATTTCCTCAGCTGCTCAATGTGCTGGCCGGAGACATGAGCCTTGTCGGACCGAGACCGGAAGTAAAAAAATATGTAGACCTGTATACGCAGGAGCAGCGGAAAGTACTTTCTGTCCGTCCGGGAATAACCGATTATGCAAGCATCGAATACAGCAGGGAAAATGAATTGCTGGCCCGCGCAGCCGACCCCGAAAAGACATACATCGAAGAGATAATGCCGGCAAAGCTGCAGCTGAACATGAAATACATCCGGGAAAAGAGCATCGTGACAGATCTCAGGATCATTTTCCGCACGCTCGGTAAAATAATCGGGTGAGCCTATCCTAAGGTATTCAATAATTTTTTCAGCTCGTCGCTCTTATCGGGATAGCCGAGTTTTTCATACGATGTGATGAGATTCCGGAGCAGGCGCTTGATGATCTCCAGGTTGGAGCAGGGCTCATAAAAGCTGGCAAGCGGTTCCAGCTTCAGCTGTTTCAAAAAAGCATCGATCTCTTTTTGTCCGAATACCGCTCCTTTGCTGAAAGGGTTAACATAAAAGAAAACATTGCTTCCCTCATTCCCTTCACGTGAAGGTACACCCATGTGTTCCACATCAATGTAGCAAAGAATAAAATGTTCCGGGAGATTTACACCGTAGATTGGAATTTCAAGGCTTTGCGCGATGATCGTGTAGATGATCGATAACAGCAAAGGATTCCCCTTTTTGCTTTCGAGTACATTGTTGATATACGAGTTCTGCGGAGCGTGATAATTGGTGGTATTTCCGCTGAAATTATGCACATCGAAAAGAATGTGGTTGATAATTTTCACTTTCTCAAGTGCAGTAAGGTTTTCATTGAGCTCGAGCCAAACATCCTGCCGGATCTGGTCGATCTGCTTTTTGATCTTTGCCGGATCGATGTCCGGGTACTGATAACGGGCAATAAGAAGGGCGCCTTCCAGGAGGTTTTGATGATCGGGCTGTGCCCAATCCCTCAGGGAATCTTTAATGAGATCGAACTGGATCTGGTGAATAATATTCTCGATCCGGTTCTGGATGAGCGTATCAAAGGAATGTTCCCAGGCGTCTTCCAGCACAGGAATAACATCTTCCCCGAGCGACAGGAACTTCATGCTGACCTCTTTGAACACCAATTCATCCGGATCGTCCAGAAGACTAATAAGTGCTTTGATCTCCTTTTTGTTCATACTTCCAGGAAAGTTTCCACAAAAATAGAGTGCCAGGCAGGGGGATTTGTTCCTGTTGTTGAGAAGATTTCAACCTTACTTTGTTAATCTCTCCAGTACAAGCTGGATAAGACGCTCCACAGCAGCATGATAGTTCTTGCTGTACTGCTTTGCAACGCGGTTAGCAATTATGGCGCAAACCGTGCAGGTTTCATGTCCCAGCAAGCCTCCCAGGCCATACAGAGCGGAAGTTTCCATCTCAAAATTGGTGATCCGCTGTCCCCTGTACTCAAAGTCAGTAAGCTGCTGGTTAAAATCCGCTACCCATGGCGTGAGCCGGAGCTTTCTGCCCTGCGGTCCGTAAAATCCCGGTGCCGTTGCGGTAATTCCCTTTATCATATCAAACCCTACTTTATTGATCAGCGTTTCTGAACCTTTTACGGCATACGGAAATGCAAGATTCTTGCTCCAGTTGGTTTGATCCATGAATGCAGAAGAAAGAAGGTTGTCATTGATCTTTGCGAGATCCTGGTAATAGTTAAGCAGACCGTCGAACCCCAGCCCGTGGCTGGAAACAACGAAGCTATCGACCGGAATGTCTTTTTGCAGCGCACCGGAAGTTCCGATCCGGACAATGTTGAGGCGGGTATGCTTTTCCTTGAGCGTGCGCGTTTCCAGGTCGATATTTACCGCTGCGTCGAGCTCATTCACCAGGATATCGATATTGTCGGTCCCGATGCCGGAAGACAGCACCATGATCCTCTTCCCCCGGTAGGTTCCGGTATGTGTAACGAACTCCCGGTTGCTGATCCTGGTATCTACTGTATCGAAAAAGGAAGAAACCGTTTCAACACGTCCCGGATCTCCCACAATGATAATATTTTCGCTGATGTGCTCCGGCCGTAATTTAAGGTGATAAACGCTCCCGTCAGGATTCAGTATTAACTCGGTCTCTGCAATGATCTGGCTCATTTTAAAAGGGTTTAATTGGTGATCTTTATATTTGTTAAATAAGAATTTAATCGTTTAATTTGTGATACATACTCCAAAAGTATCTATAATTATGATTCAGTCCACGAACAAGATCCTGGTGCCGGTCGATTTTTCAGAACAATCCTTAATTGCCTTAGAACAATCCTACAATCTTGCAAGAGAGTATCATGCCGAGATCACTTTATTACATGTGATCGAAGAAGCAGGGATGCTTGCAAAGTTCTTTTCAAAGCAGCAGCATGATGATCTGAAAAAGAAAGTGCAGAAAGAGCTCGATGATCTTGCGGCTGACGTGGAAAAGAAAGCCAAAATAAAAGTGAATACGCTGATCGCGAAAGGAGCAGTGTATGAAAAGATCACGGAGGTAGCTGAGCAGATCAATACAACGATGATCGTAATGGGCACCAATGGCGATGAAGGAATAAAAAAGCGCTTTATCGGTTCCAATGCGCTGCGCGTGGTGCGTGAATCTTCGGCTCCGGTGATCACGATCAAAGGGAAGCATCATCGCAAAGGCTGCAGGAACATTGTTCTTCCGCTGGACCTGTCAAAAGAAACCCGCGAGAAGGTAACCAAAGCCATCGAATTATCGCGTCTCTTCAAAGGAGCAACCATCCGGGTCGTTTCCGTTTTATTTACAACCGATGAATTTGTTGTCAACCGGCTCACCCGTCAGCTCGGACAAGTGAAAACATTCCTGGAAAAAGAAGGGATCGAATGTACAGCGGAGATCATCAAAGGGATAAAAGGGGAGGAGACACTGGCGGAGAACATTCTTGAATACGCTCAGAAAGTAGACGGCGATCTTATTATGATCATGACACAGCAGGAAGTTGACTTTACAAAATATTTTATCGGCTCCTCAGCGCAGGAGATCATCAACCACTCTAAAATTCCCGTTCTGAGCATTCGTCCGCTCCCGAAAAAGGATATGACCGTTTTCCCGAATCCTTACTAAAATCCCAAACTATTTATGAAAGCATTTGATATCAAGAAGATCCTCCTTCCGATCGATTTTTCCGAAACCTCCCTGCTCGCGATCGAACATGCGGGATTTACTGCGCAGCTTTTTAAAGCCGAGCTGGTATTATTGCATGTGGTTGAACAGCATTGGGAACAATTCAGCATTATCGCACCGGAGCTCCGGGTTTCTTCCCCCGATGAATTCACCAAAGCGATCGAAAAGAAGCTGGAAGAGACAGCTTCCGCTATCCTTAGCAAGTATGGAGTGAAATCAGCGACCGTTACTTCTACCGGAAATATTTTCAACGAGATCCTGTCCGTTTCCAAAGAGCACAACGTCGATCTTGTAGTGATGGGAACACACGGCACATCCGGCGTTGTTGAGTTCTTCATCGGAAGCAATACATTTAAAATGGTTACGCAATCGGAATGCCCGGTCATTTCAGTTCAGGCACATGCAATAAAGCTTGGATTCAAGGAGATTCTCCTTCCGATCGATGATTCTGCGCATTCCCGTCAGAAAGTGAATCATGCAGTCGTACTTGCCAAGCACTTCGCGTCACGGGTCCATATTTTAGGATTACCGGAATCGCAAGATGATTCGGACCGGAAAAAATTTGAGATCAAGCTGGATCAGATCGAAGAGTATGTGAAAAAATGCGGACTGCCTCTGACACGCAAAATGCTCGAAGGAAAGAATCAGGCAAAAACGACCTATGATTATGCAAAAACCGTAAATGCAGATCTGATCGTGATCATGACCGACCAGGATGAGGATCTTACCGGAAGATTAATGGGAACATTTGCACAGCAGATCATCAATCATTCCAAGATCCCGGTGCTTAGCATCCAGCCGAAGATCGCGAATATTCCATGGGTAAATCCGTATTAGCCTTGCTGCAAAAAAAAGCCCCGCTGTTTCCATGAAACAGCGGGGCTTTTTTTGTAAATGCGTTACTTCTTTACAAAGCGGCAGCAGCTGCTCTTTCCATCTCTTGAAAATATTTTCACTGTGTAGATTCCGTCCGCAACCGGGCGGAATGTAAACGTTGATCCGTTGCTGCCGGTAAACACAGCTTCTCCAAGCTCATTATATACGATCACCGAGGCGATCTCCTTAGAGGAAATAATATTCACCATATCTGTGGTTGGATTCGGAAAGATCTGAACTTCCGACGCAGCAGAACGATCAATTGCAACGATCCCCGAGTATTCTGAATTGCCGTTAAAATCAATCTGCCTGAGCCGGTAATAGTTCATGCCATTCAACGGTTCGCCGTCGCCAAACTCATAAGAATTCATTTCAGTGCTGGTCCCGTTTCCATTTACTGTTCCTATCTTCCTGAAGCCGGTTCCGTCGCTGCTCTTCTCCAGCTCAAAATAGCTGTTGTTTGTTTCACTTGCAGTTTCCCAGTTCAGTATGTTGACACTGGCAGCGCTGTGCCCCGTAAAGGAAATAAGCGATACAGGAAGCGGGTTTACACCGGATGGCGTCATGAATGTAAATGGCATCGCTGTTGAAGCAGTAGTGTAAGTGGCTGTCACCGTCGAAGTAATTGTTCCAGGACCGGCTGCTGTTCCTGTCACCGTTCCGGCACCCATGTCCGTCCACGTGGACGAAATGCATTCAGCAACATGTAAGTCTGCAGCGGCGGTAGAGCTGATGGCACTGCCCAGAGTTGTCGAGCTGGAACCCGTTTCCCAGTATAGCTTAACAGGAGGCGTACTCGTTCCTGTATTTCTTGTCAGCTCCCAGTATTCCTTATAGCTCACGTGATTGATTCCGGCGCCATTCGTCGGACTCACAACCTGCGACACATTGCAGGGGTCATTTACCTTATGATATTCCGCGGTGAAGGCATCTGTTGTGGATGAAGGAGCAGTCGTGATCGAGATCCGCGCCCATTTTGCTGTGGACACCGATCCGGTTGCAGTATACACATCACCGGTAGGAAAAATAAAAATGTCGTTCCCGATCTTTTGGATCGGTCCGTCTACAAATTTTGCAGCAGCACCGCCCGCCGGTGTAACTACTACGTCATCACCCAAAGTAATGAGATTGGTCGCCGTTGTGATCAGGCGTCCGTTCGTTGTCCCCCCAAAAGTAAGTCCGCCCGGAGTATTGATGGTAGTCGCCTGGCTGAGCGTAACGCCACCGGATGCAGGAGCAAGCGTGTTGTTGATGCTTAAGGTGCCTGTCAGGGTTGTCGGAAGTCCGTTACCGGTAACCTGTGCAGCAGTACCATTGTAGGTATAGCTGGCAGCGGAGCTGTAGGATCTCCCTCCCGTTACCTGGATGCAGCCCACTGCGCCTGTGGCAAGCGTAGTGATTCCCGACGCATGCTGAGTAATAAGTGTTGCGTCAAGATTAAGATTAAAAGTGCCGGCTCCTGTCGATGCATCGGAGATTACATTTCCAAGGAGGTCAAGTGTTGTAAGAGAATTCACGTTCATGATCCCTGAAACTTTCAGCGTGGCACCTGATACCACCTGGAGATCGTAACCGGTGTTTGCGCTGTTGTCCTCCAGGTTCAAGGTAGTTCCCGAGTTAACGGTAAATGTTTTTCCCGAAGCAATGGTACATTTGGCTGCTGTCGCGCCGCCGCCCTGGTCGATATTGAACACGATCGTTCCAGTAAAACCGTTTGTGCTTTCAGCCGTGATCGCTGTGCTGAGGTTATCCATTGTGATCGTCGCGATCGCCGAAGCCGAGCCGGTTTTAGTAAATGAAGCAGCAGCAGTTGTATGGCTGAAACTTCCACCTGCAGTGATCGTTCCGTTTCCTGATGATGCCGCCGACGTGGTGGATGATGTAATGCTGAAGGTTCCTCCCGACAAGGTCATATTTCCATCGATGTCCATGGTACCGCTTCCGGTTCCCGCACCGCTCGTTGAACACAGGTCAAACGATCCTGCGGTCATCGAGAAATTGCTTGTCGTTGCACCCGTTATATTGAAGTATCCGTTGCCGCCGCCGCCCGTTGTCGTACTTGACGTAACAATAACAGCCGCCGTTCCGGAGATGTTGCAGGCAACGCCGCCGGTTACTGAAAGCGTTCCGTTCGACCCTGTGGTCCCGGCTGCAGTTGAAGAATTCAGGTTGAGCGTTCCTCCGCTGATGGTAAGTGCAGCGCCCGAGACGTTGATCTGCCCGCTTCCGCCTCCACCCGTGATCGCACCGGGCGTAAGATTAAATGTTCCGCTGGAGATCGTCATGCCCGCATTCGCATTAACAATGACTGTACAGCCTGAAGCTCCGGCGACTGCAGCAGATGCCCCCGTAATGATACCTCCGCTTAATGTCAGCAATGCTCCCGAAACCGATAGTGTGGTTGTGCCTCCGCTGCCGGTTGTGGTACTGTTATTCAGGTTCAGTGTTCCTCCGGCATTTACCGTCAGACCATTGTTCGCAGTGATCGTTCCACCAACTCCCGAACCGGAAACGGCGCTGCTGGAACAGCCATAAATAGTTCCTGCTCCGGATAATGTAACGAGCCCGGTAGATTGGAAAATACCATTCCCGTTGGCGCTCGTCCACGTTCCTGTATTCAGATACATAGTGCCACCGGAAATTGTACTTGTTCCGGAAACCGATAACGTACCGTTTGTGACGTTCGCTCCGCCAACCAAACCGGAACAATTGGCCAGCGTTATGGTCCCGCCGGTCTGGGTATAATTTAAGCCGACATTGATCGTACATCCTTTATTGATGGAAGCAACTTTCAATATCGTAATGTTCCCGTTGTTCATGATAAAATTTCCGCCGATACTTCCATTCGAGCCGGCGTTGGTGGTGATCCAGTTAAGGCTGAAACCATTGGTGCTGTTCATCGTGAAGTCTCCCGTTGTTGCAACGCTCAACGCCCCCAGTAAATTTACATCGACCGGTTGTGTTGTGTTGTTCCAGGTAAAATGTCCGAAAGCCTGTCCGAGTCCGCTCGGCGCACTTCCCGAGTTTCCGCAGCAAAGGATCTCGCAGGTAGATGTTGCATTCCAGGTAGCGGTCGGAATCGTTCCTGCCGCAGCAACAGTACTTACGTAGCTATGTTTGTAAAAGCTGCCCGCTAAAAATTTAACATTGGCTGTTCCGCCGACTGCAAGGCTGAAGGTCCCGGTATTTGTGATCGTTCCGCTATTGCTGATGATTGCTGTGCTGACGGTTTGAGTGAGGGTACCGTCATTAGCTACGCTGGCACCTGCGCTTATCGAAAGAGTCCCCGTTCCGGCAAAGGATCGTACAATGCCGCCTGAATTGATCGTCAGATCAGTTCCGGTTCCATTTGCAATGGTAAGCGTTACAGCTGTGGGAATAGAAAGGATTGCAGTGTTGCTGACCGTCATTTCATCAGCGCTGACGCTTACATTGACGGTGACGGTATGTCCCGCCATAATTGTGATCGCTCCGTCCGTAGCTGCTACACCGGTAGGTGCGGTAGCAGTGGCACCCACCCAGGTTCCGGCGGTAACGCATTTAAGCCACGTTGCGCCCGCATTGTAATTGCCCGAAGCGTTCGACTTGAAGTCGCCGACATTCTGTGCAAAGCAATGCGTTCCGGACGTGATTAAAAAAACTCCCAGGAGTATAAGTTTTTTCGATCCTCTAAGTAACATTTACCTTATGGTAACGATTCTTTTATTTTGAGATAATACCCAAAAATAGACTATTTTTTGAAGGCAGGCTCCGAAAATAGGTAAATGTTAAGTTTTATGCCGTTGATTTTTATTGAGTTAAGCTCCCGAATACCTTTTTCAGGATATCGGTAACCCGGGCAACAGGATCCTTGCGGATTTTTAGCTCTTCATCCTGGATCAGCTTAAAAAGTCCCTGCATGGCGCGGTCCGTTACATAAGCGGTAAGATCCGGATTTTGTTTTTCCACGAACGGAACTTTGTTGTACCCGGTGATGATGGGATTCCAGTATTTCGTTAATTCAACTTTGTTGATCGCATTTTGCACCACAGGTGTGAACTTCTGCCGCAGCTCAGTGCTGGTTTTGTCTTTCAAATATTCCGTTGCTGCATTATCTGCGCCTTTAAGGATCGCAAAGCCATCGCTGATGCTCATGCCTTTGATCGCATTTACAAATACCGGTCCGGCATCTTTTGCCGCTTCCTCGGCGGATCTGTTCAGGGTCATGGTGAATTTATCCACCTGTTCCTGCATTCCGAATTTAATTGCCCAATCCTTTACCTTCTGTGCTTCCGGTGGAAAAGGAATAAAAAGGCTGGGATTCTTATAGAAACCGTCCACCTTGGATGCAAATGCAGTAGAATTATTGGTTCCTACGGTAAGGGCATCTCTCAGGCCGCTGATGACTTCCTCATTTGTAAGCGGTGTCGCAGCCGGTTTTGTTGAACTGTTGATCGCATCTTTTGCGGCGTTCGCTGTATCCTGCAATTGCTTGGAAGTACAGCCGATCAAAGCGCTGATGAGGACAACGGATGGAAGAAGAATTTTCTTGATCATTCTGGATTTTTTTTGGTTCATGAATTCGGAATTCGTTTTTTATTTTATTTCAAAGGAAAGCAGCTTCTCTTTCCCGATATAGGCTTCCAGTCTATCCGACTTTTTAACCGGCCCAACGCCTTCCGGTGTCCCGGTATAAATAAGATCACCGGTTTTCAGCGTAAAGAATTTAGATGCATAGCTGATCACTTCATCGAATGAGAACAGCAGATCTTTTGTATTTCCTTTTTGCACCATTTTGCCATTTATCTCCAGGTGAAAATCGATGTCGCTGATCGCCGGGAGGTCTTTTTTGGGAATGAATCGTCCAACAGGAGCGGAGCCGTCAAAGGCTTTTGCTTTTTCCCAGGGCAGTCCCTTTTCCTTACACTTCGCCTGAATATCGCGCGCGGTAAAATCAATTCCTATGCCAATTTCCTCGTAGTATTTGTGTGCGAATTTTGGTTCGATATTCTTGCCGGGTTTGCTGATCTTCACGATCAGCTCCACCTCGTGATGAATGTCCTGCGAGAAATCAGGATAATAAAAAGGCTGGTCATCGCGAATAATTGCAGTGTCAGGCTTCAGAAAAAGAACAGGTTCTGTGGGTACAGGGGCATTCATTTCTTTTGCGTGCTCTGCATAATTTCTTCCGATACAAATGATCTTCATAATTTTTACCTGTTAAATGCCATTCTTAGCTTGATGTCCGTGATCACTTTTTTGGTATAGAGCGGAAAATCGCCGTTAAGCATCCAGGAGTAATAGGATGGCTCTTCACGGAACACCTGTTCCACCGGCTTGCCGATATGCTTTCCGAAATTGAACACTTCCACGCCTTTATCATTAAAGATCACTCTTCCGGCGAGATCGGCATTTTTGTTAATGTTGGTAAAATCGTGCAGGGCTTTTATATCATTCTTTACCGGCGTGGATCTGTTTCCTTTCCTGTCCTCAAATTCAACGCCATCATAACGCTGCAGCTGCGCCAGGAAAATTTCATAGGTCGCCTCGATATCAGCCTGTGCGCTGTGTGCATTGATGATCTCTTTTCCGCAATAAAATCTGTAAGCAGCTTTCAGCGTCCGCTGTTCCATCTGGTGAAAGATATTCTGTACATCAACGAAGCGCCGTCCCTTCACATCGAAATCGATCTCGGCACGGAGGAATTCTTCTACAAGGATGGGAATGTCAAACTTATTTGAGTTATATCCGGCGAGGTCGCAGTCTTTGAGGAATTCAGCAAGACTTTTAGCGATCCCTTTGAAGGTGGGTTCATTCGCCACATCCTTGTCGTAAATACCGTGAATCTCTGATGACTGGGCAGGGATGGGGATCGTTGGATTGATCCTTTTTGTTTTTATCTCCTTATCTCCGCCGGGGGAAATTTTAAGGATCGAAATTTCAATGATCCGGTCAGAAGCTACATTTACTCCTGTTGTTTCAAGATCGAAGAACGCAATGGGTCGGGTGAGATTTAGCTGCATGCTTTTTTGTTGATTACTGTTTTTGAAGCATGAACACTTTCTTGCTTTCATTCTGGCCGATGCCAATGTCAAAAATAAAGAACACATCGGTAAGCGTTTTGTAACCGTCGGCTTCTATGGTTACTTCATACTTACTCGGAGTGAGCGCCATAATGAATTTGCCGCTTGCGGGATTCGGGTTGTAAGTAAGCTCCGGTGCATCTTTATTTTTCAGATCTCTCACCGTAACGAATGTTACCACGTTCTTCGCGCTGTCCACTGTACTGATGTATCCCTGGAGGACCGTTGTGCGATCTTCGGCATCGTTGAACTTGATCCGATAGAGGTCAAGGTCGCCGAATCCGCCGTCCCGCACAGCAGAAATATAGGCTACGCGGTTATCCTGGGTAAATGAGATACTTCTGTCGTCACCTGCGGAATTGATCGGATATCCGAGGTTTTTAGGTTCTGTCCAGGTATTCTCTTCTTCGTTCCAGGTGCTTTGAAAAAGGTCGAAGTCGCCCATTCCGGCATGACCCTGCGAAGAAAAATAAAGTGTTTTGCCATCGGGGGCAATGGTCGGGAAATCCTCTTTGTATTTTGTATTTATAACATTTCCGAGGTTCTGTGCTTTTGCCCACTGTCCGTTGGGGAGCTTCCGGGCCATGTAGATATCGGTTTCGCCTGATCCTCCGTCACGTTTACTTGCGAAGAAAATGATGTTTCCATCGGGTGTGATCGAGCCGGCTGTTTCAAAATCGGAATTCACATTTGCATTGAGCTTTCGCATGCGCTGGAAAGTTCCGGCCTTGTTCATGGAAGAGTATATATTTCCGAGACTGTCGATGTGATCGATGTACATCAGCATGGTTTGTCCATCCGGTGTTAATCCGACAGCTTGCTCATCGTAGCGAGTGTTTACCGTACCGCCCATATTCTTCGGCTTGGTCCACACATCGTTAACCGGTGTCGAAATGTAGATGTCGGACGAGTAATAACCATCTACCTCTACCTCTCCGCCGATGTTGTCTTTTCTGCGCGAAGTAAAAACGATGAAGCTTTCATTTTCGGGAACGAAGGGATAGTAGTCAGGGAATTCAGAATTGATTTCTTTTCCAAGATTCTGGAAGGTAACATCCACCGGGTGTTTTACATATTCTTTTCCATTCTCGCAGGTTTCGATCTGGTGATCTATCTTCTCCAGCTCGGGACCTTTGAGACCGGCTTTATAAGTTGTGAAGGTCTTGATCGCATCATCGAAGCGGCTTGCATACTGGTAGGCGAGCCCCAGGTGGTAGAACGCCATTTTATCGGCCTTGGGTGATTTGCAGGCTGTTTCCAGGTAGGGAATCGCCAGCGATTTATTGATATTGGTGTAGAGGTAGCAGATCCCGAGCTTGTAGTTGTAGTCGATGTTATCGGGTTCCTGCTTCAGAAGCTGTTTGTAAGCCGGGATGGCGAACAGGAAATTACCATGATTAAAGTGCTCTTTTGCATCGGCAGGATCAATCACCTTGGAGGTTTTTGGTTGAGCGGAAGCACTGACAACAATTAAAAAGATGCATGTAAAAAATACAACTCCCCTGTAAATTACCGGTCTGAAATTCTTCACCTTTTTCTCTTTAAATTAGCCCTGGAAACAAGTTTGGTACCAAAGTACAAAAAATGTTTTTTTTATGAAAGGTTTGTACTCAATAAATAAAAAAACCTCTGCTTTTCTTGGAAACAGAGGCTGTGCTTGACTTTTAAAGCGATCTAGTAGGCGGAGAATTTCACGTATTGGAACTTCTCATACATGCCCTTATTGATAAGATAATCGAGATTGTATTGTGGTCCCGAAACGAATGATTTTTCTTTCGCGAAGTTCACTTTTGAAGCATCGATCCCTTTTGCACTAAGTGCTGCAAGGAGTTGCGACTTTGCTTTTTCCGCTCTTGCAACAGAAAGTTCCTTATTGCTCTTAAATGCCCGGGTCGGTACCTGGGAAGCGCAGGACTCCATGTTGATGTTGATCTTGCCGTTTTTGTTTGCGAGCTCCACCAGGTTATCAATGTACTGCTTGAATGGATCATCCGACGGATCGATCTCGGTGACATTGTACTTAAAGTTCATTTTGAAGTTGAGCTTATCAACGCTTGCAAGCTGCTCATGTCCCTGATCGGTATTATGGTCATTAGTATGACCGGTGTTGTGATCCGTATTAACCGGGTTGTCATTTGTAGTTGTAACCGGTTTCGGGTTGGTCTTGAATTTTATGCTGGTTTTGCCGTAAGTGAATTTGCTGCCAACCGTTTTCGATTTCAGCAGGTTTCCTTTACCATCCTTGAATTCTGCGTAAGATTTTTTTCCGATCACATGCGTATCATTTTCGTCCATGGCAACCAGGTATTCCTCACCGATCGGCAGATCCGTAAAGATGAACCATCCGAGCTCATCCGTAGTGGTCGTTTTTACCACTTCACCTTTGGAGTTCAGCAGGTTCACTTTCAGGTTTGCAAAAGGAGCATCTTTTGGATCAACGATCTTTCCATCGACTGAAACAAAGGCAACATCGGTTGCGGTATTGGTTGTGTTTACAGGATTGGTAGCGGTAGAATCTGCCGGAGCGCCGCCTAAATGAACGCCGTTCAGCCGCACCTCGCGATTGATCTCCTGGTATGCTGCGCTTGCCGGAACATCGATCACTTCAGAGAAAAACTCCTGTCCGTCGTTGGTGTAAGAGAGTGTATAATTGCTTCCCGGGGGGATAATGATCGTAAAGCTTCCGTCGCGGACCATTGGTTTATAGACTCCCGCAACAACGCCGGTTTCATTGTTCGTAACGGATATTTCAAGGAAAGGAGGCAGTTCCTGGCCGGCTGCCGGAATAATGAATCCTTTGATGAGCACGAGCGGAACTTCTTTTCTGTCCGGGATCGTAACCATGTAAATGTCTTTTTCTCCATATCCTTCTGCACGGGAAGAGGAGGAGTAATAACCGCGCTTTCCATCAGGAGAAGTAACGTAAAATACGTCGTCATCCGTGGTGTTGATCGGGTAACCGATGTTCAGCGGCTCATCCCAGTTCCCGGTCTCATCATTTTTTGAAGAGAAGAAAATATCAAATCCTCCGATCGTGTTGTGCCCGGTAGAGCTGAAAAAAAGCACATTGCCGCTCGGGTGAATGAACGGCGATTCTTCATCATAGGGAGTGTTTACCGGCGCTCCGAGGTTTTGTGCCTTGGCCCACTTGCCGTTCGGAAGCTTTACACATTTCCAGATGTCACGGCCGCCAAGTCCGCCCGGGCGATCGCTAACAAAATAAAGTGTATTTCCGTCAGGTGTGATACAGGCGCTGGTTTCCCAGCCGGGGCTATTGATATCGGATCCCATCGCTTGCGGAAAGGTCCAGTCATTTCCTTCCAGCGTGCTGAAATAGATGTCACCGCCATTGTCGTTCTTGTAAATGAGAAGTGTTTGAGCATCGGCCGAAAGACCTACGCTTGCCTCGTGGCTGGACTCTTTGTTAATGTTAGAACTGACCGATTTCGGGGTGCTCCAGGTGCTGTCGCTTTTTCTCTGGGAAACATAGATGTCCTCAAAATACTGGCCATCGTCCGTTTTTTCGATACCGCCTTCCGGGCGGCGGGAAGTGAACATCAGTGTTTTTTCATCTGCAGAAAGAACGGGACTGTATTCCGGCGCAGCGGTATTGATGCTGTCGCCGAGGTTCTTCAGAATAATATTGATCGGTGCACCGCACAATGCTTTAGCGGTGTTGCTGATCTCGATCTGGCGATCGACGTCTTTGATCAGGTCCGCATTTTTGCTGCGAAGAAAAGACTTGAATTTCTCGTAGTTTGCAATGGCATCATCAAAACGGTAGCAAAAGTGAAGTGCCTGTCCGTAGTAGTAATAGGCATTAACAGGCGCCTGTTTTTGTGAAGGTTCTTCCGGGTTGTACTTTTCAGTCGTTTGAGCAACGGCCTTTTCAAGATAGCTCAGCGCTTTTTTCTTCTCTGTTTCCGATTTAAGGAAGCAAAGCCCTACTTTGAAGTTGATATTTGCGTTTGTGGAGTCGATGGCATAAGCCTCGAGAAAGTTCTTCAGCGCCAATCCATAGTTGTTCTCCAGGATGAGGTAATTTCCTTCGGTGAATTTCTGCCTGTATTCGGCTTTACCACCTTGTCCTTTTACGGATGCATTCAACAGAAAAAGAGAAAAAAATATCGCAACTATTTTTCGCATATCGGAGCAGGCTTAAAACGAAAAATCCCATCCAAAGAACAGCTTTGGGTAGATTTTTATAACGTAAGCAAAAATATTAAAATTTAGCTAAGTAAAGCGTGGGAGTCAAAAAAGAAATTAACAAAAAAACATACCCGGAAAGCCCTATTTCGGCGCGACAATCTTCAGCTCAACACGACGGTTCTGCTGCATCCCTTTGAGATCTGGTTTTCCATTTGGCAATGTATTCGGTGCGATCGGCATGGTTTCTCCATAACCTTTCGCCACAAGATATTTCCCGTTTACGCCTTTCTTGATGAGCGCCGCAACTACCGACTGAGAACGCAGCTGAGAGAGCTTTAAATTTGCAGCGTCATTTCCTTTGCTATCGGTATGTCCTGCAACTTCGATCGTCAGATCCGGGTATTCCTTCATGAGCTCTTTCAGCTTTTCAAGCTCCAGGTTTGATTCCTTCCGGAGGGTTGCTTTGTTGGAGTCAAAGAATATGTTGTTCAGGACGATCTTTGAACCGACCTCCACCTTGTCGAGCACAATATTCTTTGTTAAAACAGAATATTCCGGTTGCTTCGGCACATTCACATTTTCCGATTGAAATAAATAACCTTTGGCCTCATAGGAGAGGTTATAGTTCTGGCCGCGGTTCAGGATAAAGAAGTAGGAGCCGGAGTCGGATGAAGTGTAGTAGGTATCGATGAGCTTACCGGTTACGTTATCTTTTACAATGATCGCGGCACCTGCCACTGCTTTTCCTTCTTTATTAGTAATTGTGCCGGCGATGCTGATCGTTCCGAGCGTCTTGCTTTCAAGATTTACGAGCTGCAGAAGGAGCTCTTTCTCCAGTTCCTGGTAAGAGGAATTAGCCGGGATATTGATGGTCACATCAATTGGCTGATATCCTTCCGCTTCATAGCTGATATTGTATGTTTTTCCTTCGTTACCGGGAGTCAGGATCAGGAGGTATTTGCCCGTTGCTTCATTGGGTTTCACGTTCTGAACTACCAGTCCGCTTTCCATGTCGGTTACCATGATCTCCACGCGGGCCAAGCCTTTGGTGCTTCCATCGAATGTAACGTAACCTTTGAGGAGCGTCAGCGGCTCAACAATGGTCCGTTCATAATTCACCATGTAGATGTCTTTTTCACCATAACCGCCGCTTCTGGCGGAGGAGAAGTATCCGCGCTTTCCGTCAGCCGACTGAACATAGAACACATCATCATCCGGCGTATTGATCGGGGAGCGGAGGTTTTCCGGGTCCGACCATTTTCCATTATCGTCGCGCGTTGATTTAAAAATATCAAACCCGCCCATGTTCTTGTGTCCTTTTGAGCTGAAGAACAGCGTAACACCGTCCGGGTGAATAAAGGGAGCATCCTCGTCATCGGCAGTATTGATCTCAGGACCGAGATTGACAGCCTGGCTCCAGAGTCCGTTCGGAAGCTTTACACAGCGCCAGATATCGCGTCCTCCATAGCCTCCTTCTTTCCTGTTGCTCACAAAATAAAGTGTATTTCCATCAACGGTCATGGAAGCATGGGTTTCCCAGTCAGGCGAATTTACGGTTGAGCTCAGCGGTGTGAGCCCGCTCCATGTGTCGCCTTCCAGCGTGCTTGTATAGATATCTCCCCCGTTCACGTCGCGGTATACGAACAGCTGTTGCCCATCCGCGGAAAGGCCGATATCGGCTTCATTGCCATTGGTATTAATGCTTGATCCGATCGATTTTGGGCTGGTCCAGGTGCCATCTGCTTTTTTGTTGCAGTAGTAGATGTCTTCCATGAACTGATCATCGTCCGTTTTATCATTTCCGGTACTTCCGGGCCGGCGGGAAGTAAAAATGAGCGTAGATTCATCGGCTGAGATCACCGGGCTGTATTCCGGGTAAACCGTGTTGATGCTGTCGCCTAGATTATTGATGCTGACATTTGCAGAGTCCTTCACCAGCTCAATGGCGGCATAATTCGTTTCCACCTGCTTTGCGAGGTCGCTTGCCAGATCCTTGTTCCGGCTTCCTACAATGTCCTTGAATTTATTGAAATAAGTAGAAGATTCGTTGAAACGGTAGGCCAGGCGATAGGCCACCCCCAGCGAGTAATAAGCCATTTCAGGGGCTTTTTTCTCCCGCGGGTCCTCCGGATTATAATTGTGTCCGACATTCTGAACCGCTTTTTCGAGATAGCTGAGGGCTTTTCCTTTTTCAGAAGCCGACTGAAGGTAGCAATACCCGAGCTTGTAATTGATATTTGCGTTGCTTGAATCGACCTGGTAGGCCTCTTTGAAGTATTTCAGGGCCAGGGCATAATTCTGTTCCAGGATGAGGTAGTTCCCCTGCACAAAATTCCCTTTGTAATCACCTTTTTCGACCTGTGAAAAGCTTATCTGCGCAATGAAAAAGAATAAGAAACCGGGAATTTTCTTCATATATATTGCAAAAGCCCGTTTTAAAGGCCATGCAAATATAGTTTTTATGGGGACTTAACGAAATTATTTGCCTAAAATCTTTGTGTCGGAAACCGTGTTATTTTTTAGCGGCAGCTTTCACTTTGATATATTGAAACTGCTCGTATGTGGCCATATTTTCCGCAGCGTCTTTATTGTATTCCGGTCCCTGGACGCGGGCATCCGTCTCGCTGAAAACGATCTGCTTTTCTTTGATCCCCTTTTTCCTGAGCGCTTTGGTTACTTTTTCACGCGCTGCTTTTCCTCTCAGGCCTGCAAGATTTTCATTGCTCCGGAATGTGCTGGTCGGTACCCTGGATGCGCTGGATTCGATGCTGATCACCAGGTCCGGATTATTGCGGATGCAAGAGCTCAGCCTGTCGATAAATGCGGCAAAGTCAGCAGCAGACTCATCAATTTCTTTTTTGTTATACTTGAAATTCAGCTGAAAAACAGCTTTCGGATCGCAGAGGGCCCCGGTACTATTATTGTTTCCGTTCCTGCCTGCTATTGCCGCGCTGTCGCCGTAATAAGGAACTTCGATCCGGATCACCTGGTAACCTTTTCCTTTCGGGGCATCCAGGATCTCTGAGTGAAATTCTTTACCGTTCATCGTGAAAACCGCTTTGTATGATTTGCCGACCGGAAGATTGGCGCCGAATTTACCGGAAGAGGAATTTGCAGTGAGTACCTGCAACGTATCATTTTTATCAGTGCTCAGGAGATAGATCTTGTTTCCGCTGATGCTTTCAGAAGAATTGTTCTGAAGCTTTCCAAGCAGAATTGAAATATCACGCGGTTCATTTTCGGGGAACTTGATCATGTAAATATCTTTTTCGCCAAATCCGCCTGGCTTGTCGGAAGAGAAAAAAGCTCTTTTTCCGTCCGCCGTAGTGATCAGGAATACGTCGTCATCAGTGGTATTTACCGGGTAGCCGTAATTTACCGGGGGCGACCAGTAACCATTTTCATCATCGACAATAGATGTGAAGATGTCGAAACCTCCCATGGAGTTATGTCCTTTAGAGGAAAAGAAGATCTGTTTTCCATCCGGGTGAATGAAAACGCCATCTTCATCATATTTGGTGTTGATCACATCCCCAAGATTCTGTGCAGGGCCCCATTCTCCGTTCGGAAGCTTGAGGCACTTGTAAATGTCACGTCCTCCGTATCCTCCGGGTCTGTCGCTTACAAAATACAATACCCGGTTATCGGAGCTCAGGCAGGCATGTGATTCCCAGGAAGAGGAATTGATCGGAGCAGAAGCATATTCCGGCGGTCCCCATTCAGATCCTTTCAGCTCACTGATGTATATGTTCCCGTTTCCGCCATCGTCCTTGTAAATGAATAATTTTTGTCCGTCCGCCGAAAGATTTATCGTTGCTTCATGTCCCTGCGAGTTGACGCTTTTTCCGATCGATACAGCCTTGCCCCATTTTTCTCCGTCGTAAGTTGAAACAAAGATGTCTTCAAAATACTCTCCGGTAGGGAGGAGCTTATCGGTCGTTCCGCCCTTCCTGCGTGTGGTGAAGATGAGTGTTTGCTCATCCAGCGACACGACCGGCGAGTATTCCGGATATTTTGTGTTGATCCCGTCGCCGAGATTTTCGACGATCATTGTTTTCGGCGCTTTTACCAGCTCTTTCCCGAAGTTGCAGGTTTCGATGTCATGATTAACATCGGCAATTTCCTTTGCAAACTTTGGATCCGTTCCGAGGTCGGTGATATAGCGCTGATACATTTCAATCGCTTTATCAAATTCATAGTTGAGGTGATACGCTTTTGCAAGGTAATAGGTGCTTGACATCGGCGCTTTGCGTTCTTTTATTTCGCCTTCTTCGTATAGTCTTGCAACATGCTGAACAGCGTCTTCCAGATATGGAATTGCATTGGTCTTGTAGGTAGGTGATTTGAGGTAGCAGATGCCGATCTTGAAATGGAGATTGGGATTTCCCTGGTCCATTGAATCGAGCTTCATGTAGAGCGGGAGCGCCGCAACATAATTCTCATTCACAAAATAATCTTCCGCCTGGAGATAGATCTTCTTATAATCGCCGCCGTTTCCTGCAATGGCGGCAGTTCGGGTCAAACATAGTAAGAAAACAATCAGGTAAAAAAGCGGGAGTTTTTTTTGCATATTGTTTTGTTTGTGGTTCTTTTAGAAGTCCCTGTTGATGTCCCACTGCTCCAGGTAATCGGCAACCTTCCTCACAAATTTCCCTCCGAGCGAGCCATCCACGATCCGGTGATCATATGAGTGGGATAAGTACATAAAGTGCCTGATCCCGATGAGGTCCCCGTCTGGTGTTTCGATCACTGCGGGCTTCTTCTTTATTGCGCCTACGGCCATGATCGCAACCTGCGGCTGGTTGATGATGGGTGTTCCCATTACGTTACCGAAAGAGCCCACGTTGGTGATCGTGTAGGTTCCGCCGCTGATCTCGTCAGGAGAAAGTTTATTGTTTCGTGCCCGGTTCGCGAGATCGTTTACCTGCTTGGTCAGTCCGGTCAGGTTAAGCATGTCCGCATTTTTGATCACGGGAACAATAAGATTTCCGCTCGGAAGAGCCGTTGCCATGCCGATATTGATATTTTTTCTCTTGATGATCTTGCTTCCATCAAGTGAAACATTGATCATCGGGAAATCTTTGATCGCCTTAACAAGTGCTTCGATGAAGATCGGGGTAAATGTGAGCTTTTCTCCTTCCCGTTTTTCAAAACTGCCTTTTACTTTATCTCTCCACTTCACGATATTCGTCACATCGGCTTCAACAAAGGAAGTTACATGCGGTGACGTATGCTTGCTCATCACCATGTGATCGGCGATCAGCTTGCGCATGCGATCCATTTCAATGATCTCATCGCCTGCGTTCACGGAAATCGCCGGTTTTGCATGAGCTGATCCGTTGGAGGAAGGCTCCTGCACTACTTTCGGCTGAACTGTCGTTTGCTTGCCCTTGTTCGGGATGTAGGCGAGAATATCATTTTTTGTCACCCGTCCGTTCATACCGGTCCCTTCAATGCTTTCCAGCTCGGTCATCGTGATGCCTTCCTGTTTTGCAATGTTTTTTACAAGAGGAGAATAGAATTTTCCGGAAGCACTTTTTTCAAGCGTTATTGTTTCCTTCACCGCGGAGGCAGCCAGCTCTTTCTGGACATTATTGGATTGTGCAGCCACCGGCGTTTTTACTTCAGGTACTTCAACTGCTGCATTTGCATCGGTCGAGATGATCGCGATCGCTTTTCCAACCTGCACCACGTCTCCTTCATTGAAAAGCCGCTTGACCAGTGTGCCTTCAGCAGTGGAAGGAATCTCAGAATCTACTTTATCGGTTGCAATCTCGAGTACGGTTTCGTCCGCCGCGATCTTGTCTCCTTCTTTTTTCAGCCACTTGATGATCGTTGCTTCCGCAACACTTTCGCCCATTTTAGGCATAATCAGCTCTACCTGTGCCATGTCTTTTATGCTATTGAATTAAATTATTTAATAGAATGACAAAAATAAGCTAATATTTCAGATGTACAAGGAGTCCAGGGCAGTTTAAATTAGCATTCGGGAAGGTATGAAAGGAGTGAAAATGAAAGAGCCCTCCTTTCAAAAAAGAGGGCCCGGTATAAAATGGCGATAAAAAAAGATCAGGCGAAAAGAGGGTAGACCTTCATCAGCTTATTCACTTCTTTTTTTACTTCTGCGATCGCTTTTTCGTTATCGTGATTCATCAATACTTTATCGATGAGGTTAACGATTTTCGGAATTTGCTTTTCTTTGATTCCGCGGGTGGTGATAGCCGATGTTCCGATCCGGATCCCCGATGTAACGAACGGCGACTTATCATCGAAAGGAACCATGTTCTTGTTCACGGTGATATCGGCTTTAACGAGTGTTGTTTCCGCCAGTTTTCCCGTAAGGTTCTTTGAGCGAAGATCGATAAGCATGCAATGGTTATCAGTTCCGTTCGAAATTACTTTATAGCCTTTATCAACGAAGCACTGCGCCATCAGCTTTGCATTCTTCATTACCTGGATGCAATATTTCATATAGCTGTCATCCAGCGCTTCGCCGAATGCCACGGCTTTTGCAGCGATCACATGCTCGAGCGGTCCTCCCTGTGTGCCGGGAAAAACAGCAGCATCGAGCATCTGCGACATCATCTTGATCTCACCTTTCGGCGTTTTTTCGCCCCATGGATTCGGAAAGTCCTTTCCGATCATGATCATTCCACCGCGCGGTCCGCGAAGCGTTTTATGCGTCGTTGTTGTCACCACATGACAATATGGAAGCGGATCATTCATTAATCCTCTTGCGATCAGTCCGGAAGGATGTGAAATATCTGCCATCAGCAGCGCACCGACCTTATCCGCGATCTGGCGAAGTTTTTTGTAATCCCAGTCGCGGGAATAAGACGAAGCGCCGCAGATAATAAGCTTTGGCTGCTCTTTCACGGCGATCTGCTCTACTTTATTAAAATCAACGCGTCCGGTTTTTTCTTCGACGCCATAGAAGCTCGGAACATACAGCTTCCCGGAAAAGTTCACGGGCGAACCGTGGGTCAGGTGTCCGCCATGCGAGAGATCGAATCCGAGGATCTTGTCGCCGGGCTTCAGAATGGCCAGCATCACCGCCGCATTTGCCTGTGCTCCGGAATGAGGCTGAACATTCACCCACTCCGCGTTAAATAATTTTTTAGCTCTGTCGATCGCAAGCTGTTCCACTTTGTCGACAACTTCACAACCGCCATAATAGCGCTTTCCGGGCAGTCCTTCTGCATATTTGTTCGTGAGGACGGAGCCCATAGCCTTCATCACACTTTCGCTGACATAATTTTCAGAAGCGATCAATTCAAGTCCAATGGTCTGACGTTTTTTCTCTTCTGCAATAAGCTCGAAAACTGCGGTGTCTTTTTTCATAAGTGGATCGGATAAATTTAATTCAGGCAAAAATAAAATTTAGTTTTTAACTATTTCGCCTTTGTGCTTTTTCTTTTTCAGAAAGTTTCAGCGCAGGGATCAGGATCATCAGGAGCACGGGCGATTGTGCCATCCCCATCAGGTAACGGGCGAATTCATACATTTTTTCTGAAATGCCCGTGAACATGTACCCCGAGGCGATAAAAATGCCGGAAATGGTAATTATCCCTGCATAGGTCAACAAGCAGAGCTTTCGATATCGGTGATCGCCGAACAGCAGCCGGAGTGCCCAGACGGAAAGCAAAAAATAAAATAGACTGAAAAGCAGGGTAAGTAACCATTTTAGATTCACCAGCGTATCATAGTCGTAATTTTCCAGGAAGGAAAGCGGCGCGGGAAGAAAGTAATCCTGGTCGTTATCCCACGCCCGGAGAAGTGCATTTATCGATTTGAAGATATAGTCTCTGAAATAGCCGGACAGGATGATCAAGGAAAGCAAAAGGGTGGCGTAAATAAAGAATTTTATGCTTTTTCTACCTTTTGTCATGGTTCAAAAGTAGGATTATTCCCCGTTTGTCGCAAAAAAGGAGCCTAACGTCTAAAAATCACTTAGATTATTTCGTTTTTCTCGTATATTTAGAGTGCAAATAAGCTTTCGGGCTGAAACCATCTTACTTTTGACATAGTTCCGTGTAGTAATTGCTTTTGAATCCGGACTTAAACTTTATATGAATAGAAAAAGCTACTCCCTTTTTTTAATTCTTTTTTTTGCGCTTTCTGCAGGGAAAATATTTTCAGCTACTTTTTATTGTCGTGCGAATGGGAATTGGGCAACCGCATCTACCTGGTCGGTCGTTTCCTGCAGCGGTGCATCTGCGGCCTCTATTCCCGGGGCGGGTGATGCTGTGGTCATTTGCGCAGGCCGTACCGTTACCATGAATGGCAATCCCGGCGCGTGTCTGTCACTTATCGTTAACGGAACGGCTAACTGGACCTCTGCATTTACGACGAATGTCGGTGCGGGCGGACTGACCCTGAATACCGGTGCAGTATTATCGGGAACGGCGGTCGGAACTTTGAATGTCGCCGGTACGCTCACTCAATCGGGAACAGCTACGATCGGAGGCATCACGCTTGCGGTGACGGGAGCGACAAGTGTTTCCGGAACAATGACATTTAATAATGCGGGTGGCACAAAAACATTTTCGAGCGTAACGATCAATGCTCCCGGGGACTTTAGCAGCTCAGTGGCGGAAACATACGCCGTGAGCGGAAATCTCGTAATGAACGGAGGAAGCCTCACGGGATCCAGCAGTGGTATCATGACAGTGGGCGGCACATTTACGATCATGGCCGGCACTTCAGCGGCGCTGGGAAATATGAACCTCTCGGTAACCGGCCTGACGTCTATTAACGGAGCGCTTACGGATAACAGCACAGGCGGCTCGAATGTATTTAATAACGTGGATCTTAATTCTACCGGTAGCTTTAACAATACTGCGGCGGAAACCTATACGATCAATGGCAATCTCAGCACATACGGGGGAGATTTTATTGCGACGGGTGCCACTCCTGTTTTCAATATTGCGGGTAATTTCAATGTGGTATCGGGTGTTTGTGATGTGAGCCGCATTAAGTTCACGATCGGCGGAACTACAACAATCGCGGGGACGCTGGATATAAACAGCGTCCGGGGAACGAAGACATTCAATAACATCGTTGTCACATCTACGGGAACATTTAATTCTACTGTTGCTGAAAATTATGCTGTTAATGGAAATATCCAGGTTGACGGAACTTTTAATGCTAATTCAGGAGTGTGGACGCTTTCGGGATCAGGAAAAACGATCAGCGGAACAACTGCGATCACCTTCGATGACATTACCGACAACGGTTCATATACCAACAGCGCATCTGTTACGCTGGGCACAAGCCTGGGCGGAACCGGAACCTGGAGCCAGGCTGCAACCGGAACAGTGAACCTGCCGATCAGCAATGCAAATTTTTCGGTCAACATTTTCAATGCCTCTGCGGCCGGAAATACGGTGATCTACAGCCGTGCCGGAAATCAGACCGTGATCGCGCCGAATGACGGAAGCTATTCCAATCTTACGCTGTCGAATAGCGGAACCAAGCAGCTTGCCGCGGCTACCGTCGTGGGAAAAAATGTATTGATAAGCGGCTCCGCTGCATTCGATTCAAATAATAAGAACCTGACGGTTGGCGGTAATTTTACTAATAACAGCACATTTACGCCTGGAACGGCAACTGTTACCTTGAATGGTTCTTCAGCTCAAACCCTGGGCGGAACATCCGTTACCGGCTTTAATAATCTCACAGTAAACAACGCGGCCGGAATTACACTGGGAAACAGTATTACTGTCGGCGGAGCGCTTGCGTTCACTTCCGGCGTGATCACCACTTCAGCAAATAAAGTAACGATCAATTCGGGTGGTTCTGTTTCCGGTGCGGGAACTTCTAAATTTGTCAACGGATTCCTTGAAAAAGCTGTTTCCATCGGCTCTTCGGTTTCGCGCACATTTGAAGTGGGATCCGGCACTACGGATTATCTCCCGCTGACACTCCTGTTCGGAACGGTTTCATCGGTCGCGGGGAAGATCACTGTGAAAGTTAACAACGGCGATCATCCGAATATCGGTACATCCGTAATTGATGATCTGAAAAGTGTTAATCGTTACTGGTCGATCACCAACTCAGGAACAACATTTACCAACTATACGGCAACCTGTAATTTTATCGGGGTGCCTTCCGATGCGGATGCAGGCTCGATAACTGCGAACTATTACATGGCGATCTATAACGCCGGTGCATGGACCTTGCTTACAAGAGGAACTGTTGCTGCTACATCCAACCAGGCAACGGGCGTCACAACTGTCGGAGATCTCCAGATCGGGGAAAAGCGTCAGTCGAGCGTTGTGATCACTGCAAGTCCTTCGGGTACTGTTTGTGCGGGTACCAATGTAACATTTACTGCAACTCCGACGAACGGGGGAACGACACCAACGTACCAGTGGAAAAAGAATGGTGTGAATATCGGCGGTGCAACTGCATCCACTTATTCGACCACAACGCTTGTCACGGGCGATGTGATCACTTGTCTCATGACTTCCAGTCTTGTGGGTGTTCTTGGCAGCCCGTCGCTTTCCAATTCAATTACAATGACCGTAACTCCAAGTGTTCCGGTAAGCGTAAGCATTGCGGTCAGTCCTTCCCCGACCATCTGTGCCGGAGCCAGCGTGACGTTTACTGCGACACCAACGAACGGCGGAACGGTTCCGTTTTACCAGTGGCAGGTGAATGGTTCCAATGTAGGAACGAACAGTCCGACGTATACCAGCTCGACGCTGACGAACGGACAGATCGTGACGTGTATCCTGACCTCGAATGTGACTTGTCCTTCCGGGAACCCTGCAACATCGAATGCGATCACGATGACCGTGAACCCTGTACTTCCTGTGAGTATTTCAATTTCAGCAAGTCCGTCATCAACCGTTTGTGCCGGAACAAATGTGACTTTCACAGCAACACCGACGAACGGCGGCGCAACGCCAGCATATCAATGGAAGAAGAATGCTGTGAACATCGGCGGTGCTACAGCTTCCACTTATTCCTCTTCGGCACTGGTTACGGGTGATGTGATCACCTGCCAGCTGACATCCAGCGCTACCTGTATCAGTGGAAGTCCTGCTACATCGAATGCGATCACTATGACGGTGAATCCAAATTTACCGGTGAGCGTGAGCATTTCTGCAAGTCCATCATCAACGATCTGCTCGGGAACGAATGTGACTTTCACGGCAACTCCGACAAACGGCGGTGGCGCTCCTGTATATCAATGGAAGAAGAACGCTGTGAACATCGGCGGTGCCACATCATCCACTTATTCTACAACAACACTTGTGAACGGTGATGTGATCACTTGTCAGCTTACTTCCAGCGCAACCTGTATTACCGGCAGTCCGGCAACTTCCAATTCGATCACGATAACAGTGAATCCGAATTTACCGGTGAGTGTCACTATTGCTGCGAGTCCTTCGTCAACGATTTGTGCCGGAACCAGCGTAACATTTACCGCGACACCGACGAACGGCGGAACGGTTCCATCCTACCAGTGGCAGGTGAATGGTTCCAATGTGGGAACAAACAGCCCGACGTATACCAGCTCAGCGCTGACGAACGGACAGATCGTGACGTGTATCCTGACCTCGAATGTTACGTGTCCTTCCGGGAATCCGGCGACATCGAATGCGATCACGATGACCGTAAACCCGATCGTTACAGCAAGTGTTACCATTGCAGCAAGTCCATCGGGAACGATCTGCTCGGGTACTTCTGTTACATTCACAGCTACGCCTGTAAATGGCGGGGCAGCTCCTGTATATCAGTGGAAGCTGAACGGAAGCAGTGTAGGAATTAATTCTCCGACATATACAAACGCTTCGCTTGCAAGCGGTGATGCGATCACGTGCGTGATGACCTCCAATGCAGCCTGCGTAGTAACCGCAACGGTCAACAGCAATACGATCAACATGACTGTTACCGCACCGGGAACGTGGCTTGGAACAGTTTCTAACAATTGGAACGCAGCCGGAAATTGGTGCGGAGGAGTTCCCACATCGACAACGGATGTAACCATTCCTGCCGGTGCGAGCTTCTATCCGCAGCTTACAGCGAATGCCAGTTGCCGCGGCATCAATATTAACGCGGGCGGGTCATTCAGTCTCAGCAGCTTCAACATTAATGTAAAAGGCAACTGGGTGAACAATGGTACATTTAACCAGGGAACCGGAACCGTAGTATTTGACGGAGCAGCAGCGCAAACGATCCTGACGGCAGGAACCATGAGCTTCAACAACCTAACCATCAACAACGCTGCGGGTGTGATGCTCGCCGGAGGTTCATACAGCCTGGACGGAGCATTAACCTGCAGTGCAGGAACTTTCAACACCAATGGCAAGAGCTTTACGATGACATCAACGGCAGCCCGGACGGCACGCATTGCTCCGATCACGGGAACCGGTGCAATTACCGGTGATTTTACCGTCCAGCGATTCCTGTCGGCACGTGATACTACCTTCTGTGATCTTGCTTCGCCGGTCGCCGGAACTAATTTCGATGACTGGAACGCGGAATTGCCGGCCATAAGCTATAGCTATTCACCACCGTATAATGAGCCATCGGCGTACACCTACGATGAGACCGGTGATGTGTATGTACCGATCACATCTTCGGCAACAGCGCTGACCTCGGGTAAAGGATACGAAATTTTTGTCGCAGGTGATTTCAGCTATTCGGGTCTTCCGAATACGACACTTAACCTGACCGGTATACCTGCACAGGGGACAAGAAATCTGAGTGCGTTCATTTCAAATAATGCACAGGGCTGGAACCTTGTGGGTAATCCTTTTGCTTCCAGCATTTCGTGGGCATCGGTGTACGCTGCTTCCGGTGCGGCATCCAGCGGACTCTATGATTATATCGAGATGTATGACTATACGATCGCCGACTGGAACGGATATACGTCTGCCGATGGAATTGAAATTGGTTCGGGACAAGGCTTCTGGGTTTACGGTTTGCCAGGCGCAACAGGTCTCACGCTGATCATTCCGGAATCATCGAAAACAAGCTCATCGAACAGCTCTATCAAAACAATGACGAACGGCCAATACCTTTCGCTGCAATTGTCGGGAGATCAGCATTCGTTTGCGCATACGTTCCGCGTGCGTGTATTGCCTGATGCGTTGAATGGCATCGATGCACTCGATATCCCGTTCAGAAAAAGCCCGAACCTCGCCACACCTCAGTTATATTCTGTCGTTGAAGGAAGAAAGATCAATACCAATTCATTTAATGGCTCGGATGACAATTATACTATTCCCTTAGAGTCAAAAGCAACTTATAGCGGACATTACAGCCTGGATGTTTCCGGGGTCCGGAATATTTCCCGGTATGCGTGCATCAGTCTTGAAGACAAATTCCTTGGAAAAACGATCGATCTCACAGCGGTAAGCCGTTATGAGTTTGATATGGATACGGCGGATCGCGCTGATCGTTTTGCCTTGCATTTCAGCAAAACCGGCGACTGTAAAGCAACGCAGGCTCAGCAAAACGCGGAGGGGAACCAGTTTGTAGAGGTGCTGCCATCTGCTGCCGGAAGTCATATCAACTTCAGCTTTAATGAATCCACGCCGGTAACGGTTGAGGTAATGAACACACTCGGACAGTCGATCGTTCCGGAATTGGAAACAACGGCGGGTTATTCATCGCAGGAGATCCGCTTGCCGGATGATTATTCGGGACTTTATATTGTTCGCATCACTTCTGCGAAGGGCGTTGTGGTAAAGAAGCTTTACCGGAACTGATCAGGTCCTGTCAGCGAAACGGTTCACCCAGATCATCCATAACCAGAAAATGAATCCGAGGATCACAATGTTGAATGTATAGGCGTGATTGAACTCCGTCCAGGCCCGTGAATGGGTGTCGAGGATGGCAAGGATGACCACCCGGAGTACATTGAGAAGATGGATCAGGATAATCCCTGCGGGGATGAAGAACAGCTTATAGCGGATCCTTCCCTTGTACGCGATGATGAAACATGTGAACAAGGCGAATAAGGTGATCCCATTGCAATTATCTCCCATCCAAAGGCCCGAAGCGCCATCGATCCCGATCAGGCGATCGGCTCCGGTAAAAACAAGATATCCCATTGCTTCCAGGATCCATTTAGCCATGGAGAGTGTAAGATCAACAATAAAAAGATCGAAGCGTTCGTCGGGGTGGAGCCAGAGATCGTATACGAGATACCAGGAAATATAAAGTGAGAAAATGATCAGAAGAAACCGGGCTACAGGATTCTTCAGGAAAGCGATGTTCATGAACAACTATAAATAAAGAATCCCGGTTAAGCGGGATTCTTTTTTAGTGAGCAATATAATTTGTATCCTCCATATGATATGCCTGCGATCAGCAGCAGTACGATCCCACTATCCAACGGAATCGGACAGGGAGGAAACGGTCCGCCGCAAGGCGTAGGAACTCCCATTCCCATTCCCATACCCATACCGACAGCGAAAGTATTGGAAATGAAAGCCGGTGCTGCGATGAACACGACGGAGAGCACTATTTTTAAAAATTTCTTATTCATATGATCTTATTTGCTTGGCAAAGTTAGTTAATCGGCGGTGCCGGATTTATTTTTTTACAAATTTTTTGGTAACAGCACCTTTTGCTGATTCCACTTTCACGATGTACATGCCGTTAAATCCTTCCGGCAATGTGATGTTTACCGATTGATCAAGTGCATTCACGCTCATTGTTTCGGTAATGTTCTGCCCGAGCATGTTGATCACAGAGATGTTTGTGTTCGCAGCTTCTGTATAGCTGAAATTGATCGTGTTTCCGGTTGCGTTCGGAAGGATCTCAACTTCGTTGCTCAGAGAAGGTGTTGATGAAGCGACCGAGGACTTGCAGTTGCTGTCTTTGCTCAGCACCAGTGTAAAACGATCAGGGTTATCGTTTGGATCAGCCATGAAGCAGTAGCCATTACCGTCGTTCAGGTCGATCACCTCTCCGGACTGCTTATCCAGCAATTTTACGCAGGTATACTCCGGAATAAAGCTGTAGCCTGCAGGATCAAGACGATATTTGCCTGCAACGCTGACCTTTGTCCGCAGCGGAATAGAATAATTTTCATTAGCAGAATTAAAGCTGAAGATATTGATCTTCTTGCCTTCCAGCATCGTATACATTTCAGGTGTAGTAGCGTTGATACTCTTATGGAACGGGATGTCCTTTGAGTCGAGTGCATCGATGCCGTCGCCTTCAGCAGAAACCTTGAAGATGTGAGCTGCTTTGGATGTTGTGCTGCTCAGTTTCAGCGTGAAATAAGGCTGCATGCGTTCTCCGGCTTTGAGTGAGCTGTTTGAAGAAGTTGTTTTAGCGGACTCAGGGATGATCAGGGTCATCGGGCCGGCAAGTCCGTATACCCAGAAGCCCTGTGTAGATCCGATCTCCTGGCCGGATGCAGAGGTGTATCCGTTCCAATCCGCGATCGTGTAATCATACATTTCGAAATAATCGTACATGCCGCTTCCTGCACCGCCGGATGCAGTGTAAACACTCGACCAGGAAATGCTGGATGCAAACGGATTACCAACGAGGTTCCATCCCTGTACCGTATTTGAAACGGAGCTGCTCAGGTCAAAATCACCCTGGTTCGGCACGCCAACGGTGGTTAGGGTGGTAGCTGGAAAATTCGCATAGCTGTAATCACCTGAGAGGAAAACTTCAAAGCCTTGTCCGGCATTTAATGACGTTCCCGAAGAAGTTACAGGTACATAAGCATCTGCCATTTCATCATACGTAGCGGCCGAGGCATAGTCGTTGGGAGGATTGTCAGTATAGCTGACTGCCGGCAATTCATTATCCCAGTCGTTGAACGTTGTGCTTTGCACCGGTGAGGAAAGATCTGCCCAGGTAGTGTCTCTTGCGGTAATAAAGCGCTGGATCGTGAAGTTTCCGGCAATGGCTCCGGTGCCTGCGATCGGTGCAATACGGGCTGTCTGAGCGGCGGTAGAGGTCATGGTGAATGGTCGTCCGCCGGTATTGAAAGTTCCATTTGAAACCGTGAGGACCTCATTCAGATTATATGTTCCGCTGGTGAGTGTTACACCCGCAGTATTATTGATCACCAGCCTTTTAAAGGTAGTTGTTCCGGATGTATTGGAAACCGTTTGTGATGTTGTTCCGCTGAACGTCACGCTTTTTCCGGCGCTGGCCACAAATGTAGCGGAGCTGGACCAGTTTCCGTTAACGGTGATGTTAAAGTTGTTGGAATTGAATGTAAGCGTGCTTCCCAATGTAAGGTTTTTGCGGACCAGCAGATCCTGGAGAATGGTTTTTGTCCCGGCGCTGGTAGCAATGGTAAGGTTGTAATAGCCGTTATTGGCGCCGGCGATTGTCAGCGGAACATTTCCGGCTCCGTAGTTCAGGATCACGGTGTTGTTATTAGCGGAGCAGTCAAGGGTTGAGCCGGCAAAAAAGCCGTTTTTACGGATATCAAGCGTTGCTGATGTGCCATTGATGAATTTTGCAGTTGAATGCGAAATAACGGTTCCGAAAACAAAGCTTCCAAGGTTGGTTGTCACCGACAGAGAGCTGAATGATGGTGTACAGCCCAGCTTGCTGATGACAGAGCCGGCAAGGATCGTACGTGTGCCCGTGAATGCATAACGGACCTGGGAGCCCGAACCTGCTGCAACCGAAATAGTAGTTCCGGGAGCAGCGAACTGCATGATCCCGATTCCGGTTTCAGAACCAGTGGCGGAGACCACATAATTCCCTTTCACGTTCAGTATGATGTTTGCAAGATAGGAGATTGTACCATTTACCGTAAGGTTATTGCAGTTTGCAGCTGCAGCGAGTGTGATAGTGCTGCCCGCAGTGATCGTGACATTATCAGAAGCACCGGGAATTCCGGCAGGTGACCATGAACTGGAAGTATTCCAATCTGCCGAACCGGCAGCTGCGGGAACATAATTGACGCCGATCGCGTCAATGCAAATTCCACATGCAAATAAAGCAGTGGCCGCGAGTGTTTTTTTGAATAGCTTCATAGGGTTTATTGTTTAATACGTAAAAATATGAATTTATTTTTTATCTGCCAAGGAAACATTGTCCATTTCTGCCTACAAAATTAATTCGTTAGCCTCATTTAAGATATAGCTGTGATAATGTTTTCCGTGTAGGAGAAATCACTACAAAAAGCCCGCAAAAAACGTTTTAAAACATGTCGTCCGCATATAATTTCTATATTTGCAAAAATCCCATCCGGTAAAATATGGCAGACAAAAAAGGGTCCAACATCATAGAAATGGACGATATCAGGTCGTTCCTGAAAGTCTTTTCCAAGAACTGGTACATCCTTATTCTGGCTGTCATCGTTTCTGCTGTAATTGCCTATTTTTATACCTACAAGCTTCCTGATATTTATGCTGCCAAATCACAGGTACTCCTGAAATCGGATCAGACCTATGATTACCAGACAAAGCTTTATAACGGTCTTGGTTATTATCCCATTTACCAGGACAACGCCAACCAGATCCGGGTATTGACCTCTAATGATCTTATTGAAAAGGCGCTTGAGAAACTGAAGCTTGATGTTTCCTATTATATCGTCGGCCGCCTCAAAACGACCGAAGTGTATGATGCGATGCCGTTTGATTTTTCGGCGAAGCTGCTGGACGGAAAGCTGTACGAAAAAGAGATCAGGTTCAAGATCCTCGACAAGCAGCGATTCCGGATCACGTATCAGAAGGGAGATAAAGAAGTAGTGAAGGAATTCCCGTTCGATAAGGATATCTACGACAATGATTTTGTGCTGAACGTAAAAAAGAACGATAACATCAACGACAAAACGATCCAGAACATCAGCGAGAATGACTACATGATCAAGGTGCATAATATGGGTAGCATGGTGGGTCATTATAAAGGTGCATTAAGTGTGGAGGAAGTTGAAAATACTTCCATTCTTGAGCTTTCGGTAGAGGATGAGATCGCTGCCCGTGCGATCACTTTCCTGGATACACTCTCTAAAGTATATATCGATTATACGGCATCTGCGCAGTACACGGTGAATGAGAATACGCTGAATAATATCGACAAGCAGCTGGCGGGTGTAACGGAAGTGCTTACATCGATCGAGGACGATCTTGAAAATTACAAAGCGAACAAGGAAGTACTGGATCTTCCAAAACAGGAGGACCAGTATTTCGACAAGCTGGTGGAATACGACGCGCAGAAAAGGGAGCTGGAGCTTTGGATCGGATCCCTCGAGGCGCTGGAAAAATATATTATTGCGATCGGAGAGCAAAAAGATGAGAAACTTTTGCCGCCTTCTTTTTATATCGGAAAAGATGATGACTATCTGAAGACCGCGATCAACGAGCTGTATACATTGCAGATGAACCGGAATTCCAGGCTATTCAATTCTACAGAAGAAAATAAGAATATCTCCGAATTGGATCAGACGGTGGTACTTCTCAAAAAAAATATCCTCACGTACATCAAGAATTCGAAAGAGGGCATCCAGAATAAGATCAAAGATATCGATAAGCAGATCGCCGATTATACTGCGATCATTAAAGGGATCCCAAAAACGCAGCGGGATCTTCTGACGATCCAGCGCAAGGTGGATGTGAATGAAAAAATGTATGTCTACCTGCTGGAGCAGCGGGCGAACACGATCATTGCGCGTGCGGGGATCCTTCCGCAAACGGATATTATTGAATCGGCGCACTCGATCGGGATCATTAAGCCAAACAAAAGAAAGATCCTTTATTATTTTATGACGGTCGGATTGCTCCTCAGCCTTATTGTCGTATTCATCCGCACGGTGCTGTTCTCAACGATCGAAAATATCCTCGAGCTGAAGCGCCTGACCAGCCTGCCCGTTCTGGGAGAAGTATTGCTTTCGGACGATGCGAAGTTTAACTATATCATTGTGGACAAAGATCCGAAATCGGCGGTCACGGAGAGCTTCCGGGCCATCCGGACCAACCTGGAATACATGGCAAGCAATGCGCGCTCAAAAGTGATCCTGATCACTTCGTACAATCCGGGTGAAGGAAAAACATTCTGTTCGGTGAACCTTGCTACGATCCTTGCCAAAGCCGGAAAAAAAGTGCTGATCCTGGAATTGGATCTTCATAAGCCGAAAGTGCAGAAGGCGCTGAATATGTCGTCCGAGATGGGAGTAAGTACAGTGCTGATCGGCAGGAATACAATAGAAGAAGCCATTCTAACTACGGAAATTGAAAACCTGTCGGTTGTGCTTTCAGGTCCGACTCCTCCGAATGCATCGGAGATCATATTGAGCCCGCAGCTGAGTGAGATCATGGAGTATGGGCGTACCCATTACGATTATGTGATCGTGGATACTCCGCCTGTCGGGTTGATCACCGATGCATTGGTCATCATGAAGCACGTGGATGTATCTCTTTTTGTACTCAATGCAAAATATGCCAAGAAACAGATCGTGAAGATCGCAGAAGAAATTGTTGAAGCAAATAAGCTGAAGAATTTCGGGCTCATCCTGAATGGTGTCAAACGCACCCGCCGCGGATATTATAACAGCTATGGCTACGGCTATGGTTATGGCTACGGATATAGCTATGGCTACGGCTACGGCGGTTACGGTTATGGAAATTCCAAGAAAAAATAAGCCGGTGTGCGGCAAACAGCGATGAACAAACGAGAGGAAGACTGGACACTTGTCGTAAGACCGCAGAATAAATTGCTGCAGCTGAACTTACGGGAGCTGTGGCATTACCGTGATCTGGTGATCCTCTTTGTCAGGAGAGATTTTGTGTCGTACTACAAGCAGACCATTCTCGGTCCTTTGTGGTATATTATTCAACCGGTTCTCACCGCGATCATGTACTCGTTCGTTTTCGGAACAATCGCAAACATCGATACCCCGGGACTTCCGAAATTCCTCTTCTATCTTTCCAGCATCACGATGTGGAATTATTTTGCGGAAACGCTGAATAAAACCTCGAATACGTTCATTGCCAATGCACAGATCTTCGGTAAGGTATATTTTCCGAGACTAACAGTTCCTTTGTCGATCGTGATCAGCAGCCTGATCGCGTTCCTGATCCAGCTCGCCGTATTTGTGACGGTTTTACTCTATTATAATTTTGCCGGGACTCCCTTGCATCCCAACATCTACCTGCTGCTGCTGCCGCTGCTTGTTTTGGTAATGGCCGGGATCGGGCTGGGAGCGGGGATGATCATTTCATCTTTAACAACCAAATACCGCGACCTTCGTTTTCTCATTACGTTCGGAGTGCAGCTGCTGATGTTCGCCACACCGGTGATCTATCCATTATCGGCGGTGATGGGAAAAAAGAAATTGCTGCTGATCGCGAATCCGCTGAGCTCTGTGATCGAAACGTTCCGCTATGGTTTCACCGGTGTCGGGGAATTTCACTGGGGATATCTTTTGTACAGCGTTGTGTTCATGGTAGCGGTGGTAGCGGCCGGCTCGGTGCTTTTTAACAAGGTTGAAAAATCATTCATGGATACCGTTTAACAAAGTGAAAACAGTTATCAAGGTCGATCATCTCTCAAAAGAATACCGCCTCGGTGAGGTGGGCACCGGTACGTTTTCCCGCGATCTGAACAGCTGGTGGGCTAAGCTCAGCGGAAAAGAGGATCCGAATGCAAAGATCGATCTGCTGAATAATAAAAATGGTAGCAGCGAAGGTATTCACAAGGCGCTGACCGATGTTTCTTTTGAAGTTCAGGAAGGAGAAGTGCTCGGGATCATCGGGAAAAACGGTGCGGGAAAATCAACCTTGCTGAAAGTGCTTTCGCGTGTAACCACACCGACTGCCGGTGAATTCAAGGTCCGCGGACGAATTGCGAGCTTGCTTGAAGTAGGAACAGGCTTTCACCCGGAACTTACCGGGAGAGAAAATATCTTTCTCAACGGAGCGATCCTCGGTATGAAAAAGGCGGAGATCAGCAGAAAGTTTGATGAGATCGTTGATTTTTCCGGTGTGGAAAAATTCATCGATACACCTGTAAAGAGATATTCATCCGGAATGTATGTACGCCTGGCTTTCGCCGTAGCGGCGCACCTGGAACCGGAGATCCTTGTCGTGGATGAAGTACTGGCGGTAGGTGACATTGCTTTCCAGAACAAATGCATGGGAAAAATGAATGAAGTCAGCAAGCAGGGGCGGACCATTCTTTTTGTCAGTCATAATATGCAGGCGCTCAGCCAGCTTTGCACACGCGGGATCCTGCTGCAGAATGGCAGCGTTGTTCAGAACGGAAGCATTACCGAGTCGATCAGGAACTACCTGAGCAACTCGATCAGCACCACCGGTCCGGCTTATGATCTTTCCCTGAATACCGATCGAAGAGGAACGGGGCTGCTCCGGTTCACGAAACTGGAAATGTATAACAAAGGCTCTCTGAGCAATAATTATGTGATCGGGGATGACATGGAGCTGCGGTTGACGGTGAAAGCCATCAAGCCGGTGAAAAATGTGAGCATTGCGATCCATCTTTATCGTTATGATGAGATCGTGCTTGCTAACATTGAAAATATAGATTCGGGTTTCATCATCGACCAGGTGGAAGGAGAAACTACTTTTAATATTAAGTTCAGCAATCTTAACTTTTATCCTGAGACCTATAAGCTTGGTTTTTGGATCGCCAGCTCCGACAGCCAGGAAACACATGACCACCTGAAGTATTGCGCAGAATTCCACATAATGGAAGGATCACCGCTGGTCAAGCGAAAGCTGCTCAGGACCGGCGGCTCGATCTACCTGACACCGGAGTGGGGATCCGGCGGCCGTTAATGGCCTGCTGGCAAAAATTCCATTATCTTTATTTTCTGTGAGTTCTCAAGAACAACATATAAAGCCGCTTGCTACGGTGCTGATGCCGGTACACAATGTGGAAAAGTATCTGCATGAGGCTATTGACAGTATTCTCGGACAGACTTTCCGGGATTATATTTTCCTGATCATTAATGACGGATCAACTGACAACAGCGAAGAGATTGTTTTATCGTATGCTGATCCGAGGATCCGTTATGTAAGAAATGAAAAAAACATCGGGCTGGTTGCGACGCTGAACAGGGGGCTGGAACTGATCGACACGCGTTACATCATCCGCATGGATTCGGATGATATTTCTGTTCCCGAGCGGTTTGAGATCCTTGTGAATTACATGGAGCTGCATCAGCACGTGGGTGTGTTTAGCTCGGCTCTTGAGCGTTTCGGCTCCGAGTCTGCGATCTGGACATCACCGCTTTCCAACGACGAGATTAAAGCGCATCTCTTGTTCGGATCATCCATCGGTCATGCTCCTTCTATCATCAGAACCTCGGTTTTAAAAGAAAATCAGCTTTATTTCCGGGATGTTCATCCGCACATGGAAGATTATGATCTCTGGTTCCGGATGAAGGACCTGACAGATTTTGCCAACACTTCTGAAGTACTTTACAAATACCGTGTCGCTGATCACAATGTAACGGTGGTGAACCGGGAGTCGGTGATCGACCGGAAGAAAAAAATATTTTCCTGGATCCTCGGCTCTATTGGCATCCAGCCGACCGATGAGGAATTATTATTTCATATTGGTTTTGGTGGAGAGCACCTGAAACCTTCCAGGGAAATCGTGAAAAAATACAGGGCCTGGCTTGACAAGCTGGTTGAAGCAAACCGGCGTACTCAGAGCTTTCCGCATGAGGCGCTGAAAAAAGAAATTGAGAAGCGATGGAACCGGTTGTTCTATTTTCTTCCGGACAGCTCATTCGGAAGCATCCCTGTTTATGCGCGATTGTCGGGAGGTCTCACCTGGGCGCAAATCGTGTACATGTCAAAGTTCACCGTCAGTAAATTCGTGTTCCGCAAAGGGCAGTAAGAATATTTTTAGTATATTTACAGGACAGTATAAGCGAACATGAAATTAAGTCTCCTGCTTCCATGTGCTTTCTTCTTTTGCTGCTCACTGGGGTACGCTCAGTATGTGGAGCGGCCTACAGATTTTTCTTCTTCGGGATCATACGGATATAATACCACCAACCAGCTTCAATCCAATATCGGTGAGTTGATGATAACGACATTCAGCTCTTCCGCCGGAATGCTGACGCAAGGGTATATTCAGCCTGAACCGGGCGTCATCACTGTTGCCGGAAATATCGGGACAGGACAGGCGCTGGTGTATCCGAATCCTTTTACCGATCAGTTTTTTGTTGATCTTCCTTCTGCTGCTGACCAGCCTTCAATTGAAGTGTATGATGTGACGGGTCGGTTGTGCTCTGCTTCACTTGAGTCCGTAACTATCTCCGGCCGGCTGCGTTACTCACTCCGCTTAGCTGAAAGTGCCGGCGGAATTTATTTTGTAAGAATTCATTCTGCGCAGATCAATGCCACGATCAAAATAATTAAGCTCGGATGAAAAAGAATTTTCTATATCTCCTCTTTTTTTTCATCGGACTTTTTGGATCCGTGCGGGTAGTGGAAGCGCAAGGTGTTCCGCAAGGCTTCAACTACCAAGCGGCGGTGCGCGATAATTCCGGGAACCTGCTCATTTCACAACCGTTGAGTTTTCGCTTTTCATTCTACTCAGGAAGTTCTTCGGGACCGCTGCAGTGGCAGGAAACGCAATCGGTCACATCAGACAGTCGTGGAAATATTCATCTCGTGATCGGAACCGGAACATCCACCGGTGCCGGACTCTACACCGCATTCAGTAATGTGGACTGGTCTTCCGGGACTTATTACCTGAAGGTTTCAATAGACGTGACCGGCGGAAGCAGCTATACAGATATGGGAACAGCACAGCTATTCTCAGTTCCTTATGCATTTTATTCCGGGACGACTTATGGCAGTCCGGGCATTGGCCTCATTGATTTTAATGATGTGGATCTGAGCGGTATTTCCAGCGGAAAATTACTGAAATGGAATGGGAACCACTGGGTCCCCTCGATCGATAATCACTCAGATACGGTCTCCTATGCTTATTTTTCCGGTCATTCTATCACAACTGACACTGCGTACAATGTTTTAAGCTCCGCGCCGATCGATACGGTGCTGTTTGCATATGAAACTGCAAATACTGTGGCTGCGGGCAGTGCACAAAATGCGGTAAGTGCAGTAAGTTCTACCTGGTCGGATACTGCAACTTATGCTTTCGCAACCAACACCTGGAAAAGGAACGGGAACGCACTGGGAAGTACAGCCGGGTTTGCAGGTTCTGTAGATCCGCAGGCTGTGGAGTTCAGGACCAACGGCATTCGTTCACTAAAGATCGATGTAAATGGAAATGTGCTTACGCGCAATACGGTTAATATTGCGGATCTCAGTATTTCCGGAAATGACGGCTTTGTGGATGCAGGAACGTTTGGAAGTGGAATGTCATCGAATGTGGGTGCGGGTACGCGGCTGGCATGGCTGCCTTCAAAGGCTGCATTCAGGATCGGTGCTGTTGCGACCCCGGCATGGGGTGATAGTATTGATATTTATTCTTTTTCTTCGGGATATGACAACCGGGTTGGAAAATATTCCATGACGAGCGGATATAAATGCCTTGCCGGAGATTATACTGTAGCGATCGGCAGAAAGTCGGAAGCAAGTGCAAGGGGTGCATACCCCAATGGAACCGGGATAGCGCTTGGAGACAGCTGTACCGCAAATGCCCAGCGTACGATCTCCATGGGCAGGGGAAACCTTTCAACGTTGACAACAGCGGTCTCCATCGGAACATTCAACAAAGCTACGGGTAATGTTTCGCTGGCATTGGGAAGCTACTCCAATTCGAATGGTTATTACTCAACGGTGATCGGCTATCACGGTTCGGCAAATGTGAAACAGTCAGGGTTTCTGTATGCCGATGCCTCATCCGCCGCGGTAACGAATGCGACCGCAAATTACCAGTTCATGGTACGGGCTGCGGGAGGAACGATCTTCTACACGGATTCCTTGTGCACAATGGGAGTGACTTTGTTCCCGGGTAGTGGAAGCTGGGCAAGTGTTTCAGACAGGAACAAAAAAGAAAATTTCAAAGAAACGGATCCGGAGGAGATCCTCTCGAAGATCACCGGGCTAAAGATCAGGAACTGGAGCTATCGTTCACAGAGCAGGAATATCAGGCATATCGGGCCAATGGCCCAGGACTTCTATCGTTTGTTCGGAGTGGGAGAAAACAATATAACGATCACCGGGATCGATATGGATGGTGTTGTGATCGCCGGGATCCAGGCATTGAATCTCCGTTTGAATCATCTTGAGCCGCTGCGGCACCTGGATACACTGGAGGCAAAGACTGCAGCAATTGAAAAAGACGAAAAGAATATGAAGGAGCGGCTCGATGCGATCGAAGCTGCACTCGACAATAAAAAGAATATTGAAAAATAATGGAAATGGAAAAACTTTATAGCAACAGCCGGCTCCTGCTTTTGCTGCTCACTGTGTCCTTTGTGTCACGTGCGCAGACTGTGCCGCAGGGGATCACCTACCAGGGAATTGCCCGCGATGCATCAGGCGTGATCCTTACATCGCAGCCGGTGAGCATCCGCCTGGGAATCTATTCACCGACGGTAACCGGCACACTCGAATGGCAGGAGATCCACAATGTCACGACCAATCAGCTTGGATTATTTTATTTTATCATCGGACAAGGCACATCTACCGGTTCGGGATCTGTATCTTCTTTCGCTAACATCAACTGGGGAGCAGGAAATCATTTTGTCAGGATAGAGATGGATCCTGCGGGCGGAAGCAGTTATACCGATATCGACACCATGCAATTCTGGTCGGTTCCTTATGCAATGCAGTCGGGTTCAGCTGCCGTTGTTGCACAGTCATTCAGGCTTCACCAGCTGGCGGATGTGGATACGATCGGGGTGGTGACCGGTGATGTTTTGAAATGGAACGGATCATTGTGGCTTCCGGCACCGGATAATAATTCAGATACTGCCATGTATGCGTATAGCTCCGGACATGCGGCTACTGCAGATACAGCAAGTTATGCGCTGAATGTGCTGTCGGTAGTAGATACGGTCCAGTTCTCCTATAATGCGGATTCAGCGGTGTTTGCCCAGAATGCCTCATCGGCGGTGAATGCGCAGTCATCTACTTATTCAGACACAGCGACGTATGCGCTGAATTCAATCAATGCGTGGAACATAACGGGTAACTCAGGAACGAACCCGGTTTCCAATTTTATAGGTACTACCGATAATACGGATCTTGTAATCAAGACAAACAATACAGAGAAAATGAGACTGACTTCTGCCGGCAAAGTAGGGATCGGAATCACAGCGCCTGTTGCATCCGTGCATATTGTCGGTACGGATGGATTGCTTGCGGAAGGAACATTTGGCTCAGGAACCATCGGGACTACGGGAACCGGAACACGGATGATGTGGTATCCGAAAAGAGGAGCTTTCAGAGCGGGCGGTGTTGCCACGACAAACTGGGATGACGCTAATACCGGGAACTATTCACTTGGCGGAGGATATAACACGAAAGCATCCGGTGCTTATTCCACTGCTTTTGGAAACGGATGCACAGCGAGCGGAGCTTATTCATTCGCAGCGGGAGACGGAAGCATCGCGTCGGGAATTTCCTCCATTGCGGTGGGAAGTGCTGCCGGAACAGGGGGAGCATATGCCGTGGGAATCGGAAGAGATGTGATCTCCTCTGATTCCGGATCAGTGGCGATCGGCTATACGGTCCGGGCAACCGGAAAATATTCGCTTGCGATGGGCGGATATGGTATTGCTTCGGGCGACTATTCTGTTGCGATGGGCTTCCATGGGAATACCAACGGGCACCGCGGAAGCTTTGTGTTTGCAGATGGTTCATCGGCAGCGGTCACTTACAATTCAATGGACAATCAATTTATGGCAAGAGCGAGTGGTGGTGTGATCTTTTATTCCAATACTGCACTTACCAGCGGAGTATCCTTGCCGGCGGGCGGAGGGAGCTGGGCAAGCGTTTCCGACCGGAATAAAAAGCGCAACTTCAAAGCTGTTGATCAGGATGACGTTCTCGCCAGGCTTTGCAGCATGAGCGTTACCAGCTGGAACTACAAATCACAGGATGAATCGATCCGCCACATGGGTCCGATGGCGCAGGATTTCTATTCTTTGTTCAAACTGGGTGAAAGTGATACGACCATCACAACGATCGACGTCGATGGTGTGAGCCTTGCGGCGATCCAGAGCCTTGCCAAAAAAACGGATGAGCTGAACAAAAAGAGCGAAGAAGTTGCTTTGCTGAAGGAAAAGATCGAGCAGCTTGAAAAAGAAAAGATGTTTCTTGAAAAGCGCATCTCGACGATCGAAAAGAAAATTAACTTGTCTAACGAAAATGAAGAAACCGCTTCTGCAGGTAATAAGTAAGATCAGCATGTATGCCTGAAAAGAATTTACACATTATTACTTCTTCTTTTCCATTTGGTAAAGCTGAGCAGTTCTTCGAGGCAGAGGTTTTAGAGTTAAGCAGAAATTTCGATCGGATCATCTTGTATCCTTTGAATCTGCCCGGTGAACAGCGGGTACTTCCGGCAAATGTTTCTGTAAATACAGTTTTGGCAACATCCAGCCGCAGGGTATCAAAATCATACTACCTTAAAAATATCCCGATCGTATTATCAATATTGAGCGGCGAGTTTTTTCACACAAAAAAGAAAAAAGCCCTGCTTGCGGATCTGAGGGACTATGCCAACTCTGTTTTACAATCGAAGCTCCTTTCGGAAGTATTCATTAAGCAGGCTGTTACGCCAGGACAAAATTATTTTTACTCTTTCTGGATGAATGACGGCGCCTTGCTGTTGTCGCTGCTAAAGCGCCGGAAAAGCATTCCTGACTTTGTATTCCGGGTGAATGGCTTCGATCTTTTCGATGACCGGACGAAAAAAGGCTACATGCCGTTCCGGTATTTTAACTTCAGCCAGGCTAAAAAGGTGATCGTGCTTTCGGAAGTCGGCTTCAATTACCTGGCAGAAAAAAAGATCTTTCCGGAAAAGCTTTACCTGAGCTACTACGGCATTTACGACCAGGGCCTGAATCCTTTTGATGAGAAAGGGATCTTTACGATCGTTTCCTGCTCGAACATGATCCCTTTAAAAAGGATCGATAAGATCGTTCGTGCGCTGCAGCATGTTTCCTTCCCGGTGAAATGGTTCCATTTCGGGGATGGCGTGCTGATGAGCGAGATCAAAGCAATGGCGGAAAAGCTGCCAGCCAATATCCACTGTGAATTAAGGGGGAGCAGGCCGAACTCAGAAGTGATCGGGCTATACAAAGAACAAAGTATAAATTTGTTCATGCACATGAGCGATACGGAAGGCCTGGGCCTGGCGATCATTGAAGCGCAGAGCTTTGGAATCCCTGCGCTGGCGGTGGCTGCAGGAGGTGTGGTGAATGTGGTCAACGAAAGAACAGGACTGCTCATTGATCATCATACAACGCCACAGGAAACCGCAGCGCTGATCACGCAGTTTGCCGGAAGCGAAAAGAATGCTCCTGCCTACCGCAGAAAAGTAAAGGAGCACTGGGATGAAAAATTCAATGCGAAGAAAAATTATTTTGCTTTATTTGAAAAAATAACCGGATAAAAAGACAGAACCGAACCATGTTGTTTAATTCTTTTGCTTTCGCGGTTTTTTTCATTCTTGTCACAAGCCTCTATTTCATTATTCCATACAAGTACCGGTGGCTCCTGCTGCTGGCGGCCAGCTGTTATTTCTACATGGCTTTCATTCCATACTATATCCTGATCCTGGGAGGGACCATTGTCATTGATTATTTTGCCGGCATCCTGATCGAAGGCGCTCCTCGCGGCGCGAAAAGAAAGCTATTCCTTGTGATGAGCCTTGTTGCAAATATCGGTGTGCTGGCCGTATTTAAATATTACAATTTTTTCATGGATAATATCAATTCCATGTCGGGAGCTTCCCTGCCATTGCTGTCCATCATATTGCCGATCGGCCTTTCTTTCCATACGTTCCAGGCAATGAGCTACACGATCGAAGTGTACAGGGGGAATTTCCGCGCGGAACGGCATTTCGGGATCTATGCGCTGTATGTGATGTTTTATCCGCAGCTGGTGGCCGGCCCGATCGAGCGTCCGCAGAACATTCTTCCCCAGCTCAGGAAGAAGAATGATTTGGATTACACACGGATAGCCGCCGGGCTGAAGCAGATGCTCTGGGGTTTTTTTAAGAAGATCGTGATCGCGGACCGGCTGGCGGTAGTGGTGAACAGCGTGTACGATTCACCGGGGAAGTTCGATGGCGGCTCCGTGCTGATCGCCACCTATTTTTTCGCATTCCAGATCTATTGTGATTTTTCAGGATATTCGGATATCGCTATCGGAGCTGCGAAAGTGATGGGCTATGACCTGATGGAGAATTTCAGGACGCCTTATGTTTCCCGGTCGATCAGGGAATTCTGGGAGCGCTGGCACATTTCCCTGTCGACATGGTTCAGGGACTATCTGTACATTCCTTTGGGAGGCAACCGTGTTGTGAAGTGGCGCTGGTATTATAACCTGTTCATCGTGTTCATCGTGAGCGGCTTTTGGCACGGTGCCAACTGGACGTTCATCGTTTGGGGAGCATTGCATGGATTTTACCTGGTTGTTTCCATCCTGCTTGGAAGGAAGGAACGAAAGGAAAATGACTTCAGTGCAAAGGTCGTTCGCTGCGGCAGAATCCTGCTGACCTTTCATCTCGTGGTTTTTGCATGGATCTTCTTCCGTGCGAAGAACATGACTGAAGCCATGCTAATCATAAAAAAGCTGGGTAATTTTTTTGTCTCTGCCGGAAATCACCTGAAGCTCCTGGACGCAGTGAAGCCGGCAATGCTGCTGGTCACGTTGTTTCTGCTCCTGCTGTTCCTGTTCATCGATCCTTTTTTTGATGCCCTCGTGAAGGAACGAAAACAGCCGGGCTCGCGACTGCTGAATCTCGGTGTATATTCATTGCTCCTGGTGGTGATATTGCTCTTCGGATATTTTGGTAAAACAGATTTTATTTATTTTCAGTTCTGATGGAGCTTAAAAAGATCATAAGGAACGGCGTTCTGCTTTTTATTGTAACGGCCCTCATCTACCTGGGAGTGATGTTCGTTCTTGTGAATGTGCGGAGCGGGCGTGTTCCATTGGTATATAAAGTGGTGGAAGGATTGAGCTGGAAAGGGGGGAACAGCTACCGGAAGTTTATTGATTTTGATAAAAAAGCACATTATAATGTTCTTGTTCTCGGCTCTTCACATGCATACAGAGGTTATGATCCGAGGATCTTCGCTGCTTCGGGTTATACAATGTTTAACCTCGGTACCAGCGGTCAATCCCTGCTGAACTCTTACTATATCGCAACGGAATACATCGACGCAGGGAGCTGCGATCTGCTGATCCTTGATATTTATGACGGAGCATTGTCGGGTGATGGCTTTGAATCGGGTTCCGACCTGTTACAAAATATTTCCTCCGACAGGGCCGCTTTCCGAATGGGACTCAGCTACAAGGATCCGCGCATGATCAATATGCTGACAGTGCGGATGATGAGCAAATCACAGCCTCCGCTGTATGTGGATTCACTCTACGCAGGAAATGGTTTCAGTGAAAAATGGGATAGCCTGACTACGGCGCTGCCGGCAGAAGCTTACAAAACAAAGTTCAGGATCAATGAACGCCAGTTGTGTTATCTCGATCAATTGCTGGCTTACCTGCAGCGGATCAAAATGCCGGTAGTGCTGGTGAGCCATCCTTCCCCGAAAGAACGAGATCAGGAGGATCATGTCGGGATCTCGCGAACGCTGAAAGCGCTGTGCACCAAATATCGCCTGCAATACCTGGATTATTCTTTTGACGGATCGCTGGACACGAGAAAGCATTTCTACGATTCGCATCACCTGAATCAGGCGGGCGTGATACTATTCAACAAGGTCCTTCTTAACGATCTGAAAAAGGATCGCTATCTTCATTGATTCATGCACCGGTCTGCTTTTTCCTTAAAAGATAGTACATTTGAAGACAAATAAAACACAGCGGAAAGATAATGAAACACATTGCAATATTTGGAGGTACGGGAGGGCTCGGAAGTAAGCTGGCAGAGGAACTGGCAGGCAGCTTTAAAGTTACCGCGCTTGGCTCAAAGGATGTGGATGTAACGGATTACTCCCAGGTCAGGGCTTTCTTTGAGGAGCAAACAGTAGACATTGTGCTGAATTTCAGCGGCACAAATATCGACGGCTTCATGCATAAATATAATTCAGAGAACCAGTCGAACATTGATGTGCAGATCAATACGAATATCCGGGGAACCATTAATATTCTCAGTTGCTGTCTTGGGCAAATGCGGGAAAGGGGTTACGGAAGGATCGTCCTGGTCTCTTCCATTCTTGCTCATTCACCCGTGGTCGGCACCGGTGTATACTCCGGCTGCAAAGGATTCATCGATAGCATTGTAAAAACAGTTGCACTTGAAAATGCCGCGAAAGGGATCACCTGCAACAGTCTGCAACTGGGCTATTTTGACGGAGGACTTACTTACCGGATTCCTGAAGAGGTACGGGAAGGCATTGTGAAATCTATACCAGCCGGGCGTCTCGGAATGATCCGTGAACTTGCAAATGTGACCAGGATGCTCATCGATACAGAGTACATGAACGGTGTGAACTTAAAAGTAAACGGGGGACTGGACATATTCAAAGAGATGTAACAGCATTGCATGGATTTTCCTTTCGGTGCCTTGTGGTCTCCCGGATAATGATTAAACGATTTGCAGTCTTAAACAGAGAAGCTGAGGACATTCATGAATACGAATGAACAGAGTCATATTTTATTAATTGCATATACGTTTCCTCCGGCTCCGGGAATAGGAGGAAGGCGCTGGGCAAAATTTGCAAAATACCTTGCTGCCAGAGGTTATGTTGTTCACGTGATTACGGCAAAGAGTACTTCCGGGGACACGTCGCTTTGGTATGAAGACGTGCATGGAAATAAAAACATCAGGATCTGTACACTTCCTCCAAGATATCCTGCCGCGCTCACAGCGGCCTCCAGTCATGGAGTTTCTGCAAAGATCCGGTATCATTTCTGGAAACGATTGCTGCCTGTTATTGCAGGAGGAAGTATCTACGACCGATCCGTGCTTTGGGAAGGTGCAATGCTGAAGGCAGCCGGAAAAATCATCCGGGAGAATAACATCCGGAATGTGATCGCTACGGGCGCTCCCTTCCGTGTACTTTATTTTTCCTGCAAATTAAAAGAGCTGTTTCCCGGTATTCATCTTATCAGCGACCTTCGTGATCCCTGGACAGAAGGGAAGAGCTATGGCTTTGAAAATCTTTCGGAGAAGCGGAAAGAATACGAAGTCAGCCTGGAGAAACATGTCTTTAAAAATACGGATGTCATCACAGCACCTTCTGAAAAGATCCTGGATTATCTTGAAAAGCACTATCGTCCATCCAAAGTAAAAACAACAGTGCTTCCCCATGCATTCGACACCGATGAATTTGCTGAGGCAGTAGCCGTTTCACCGGATCCGGGAAAGGTCAGGATCACATTTGTGGGTACTGTGTATGAGCACACCGGTCATTATATTGAGGCTTTTATGCTTGCGCTGCAGAAAATAAAAATGTCGGCACCCGTTGTATATGACAAGCTTTCACTCCGCTTTTATACCTGGAGCAGAAATAATATCGTCGAAATTGCCGGGAAACACGGCGTTTCAGAAAAGGTTGAGATGCACGGTCCGCTTCCTCCGAAAAGAATGTTTGCAACCCTCGCCGGTTCCGATTATGTACTGATCATTTTTACAGAAAAGTACAAAGACTATATCAGCACAAAGTTTTATGAGATCATTTACCTCAACCGCTTCATTATTTACATCGGGCCTGAAGGAAAAGTGAGTGAATTTATCCGGGAGAATAACCTGGGAATAGCGATCAGCCACGAGGAGGAGATAGAGCCGGCGCTTGTCTCCCTGTTATCCGATGTAAAAAAAAGCGTACCTTATCCGCACATTAAAGACCTTTCATTCGAAAAAATAACGGATCAGCTCGAGAGCTTATTCATTTAAGAAATTATGAAAAAGAAAATCTTAATTGTTGTCGGCACACGTCCCAATTTCATTAAGGTAACTCAATTCAAAAAGGAGGCTGCCCATTTTCCCGGGATAGAGATCCGGATTGTTCATACCGGTCAGCATTTCGATGCTCAAATGGCGGATGTATTTTTTGAGCAGTTTGCCCTTCAGCCGGATTACTTTCTTAATATTTCCCAGGGATCTGCAAACCAGCAGATGTCGCAGATCATGACCAGGCTGGAAGAGCTGATCGCTGCTACTTTTAAGCCAGACCTGGTAATGGTGGTAGGAGATGTGAACTCTACATTTGCCGCAGCGCTGACAGCGAAAAAGCTGAACATCCGGATCGCTCACCTGGAAAGCGGTTTACGAAGCTTTGATAAATCGATGCCCGAAGAAGACAACCGTGTACTAACGGATGCGATCACCGATCTTTTTTTCGTCACAGAACAATCAGGCATTGATAATCTTTTGAATGAGAAGGTGCCGGCTGAGAAGATCTTCTTTGTCGGTAATACGATGATCGATACGCTGGTGGCATACAAGGAGAAGATCATGGCATCGGACATTCTCGAAAAGCTGAAAATAGTCAAAGGAAATTATGTGCTGATGACCATGCACCGGCCGGCTACCGTTGATGACAGGGCCGGATTGCTTGAGCTGATCGGCCTCATCGAGGATGTAACGAGCTCAGAAAAACTGGTGTTCCCTGTTCATCCGCGCACATTGAAAAATATCACTGCCCAGGGTCTGATCAGTCATTTTGAAAGGAATAAAAACCTCGTAACGACTCCGCCGCTTGACTACTTTGCATTTCAGAAGCTCGCCGCCAGCTGTCATTACATCCTTACCGACAGCGGCGGGATCCAGGAAGAATCTACTCACCTGGGAGTTCCCTGTCTTACCTTAAGACCCAATACGGAACGCCCTGTTACTTGTTCCATCGGAACAAATACGCTGGTACCTTTTGATCGCGCGGTGATCGGGAAAAATATCGCTGATATTAAGAGCGGCCGCTATAAAAAAGGAGTGAACCCGCCTCTGTGGGATGGCAGATCGACGTTTCGGATATTGGAGATCATAAATTCCCTTCCGTGATGAAATACCTCACCTACAACGATCAGCCGTCCGGTGTTTATTTCAGCCAGGTAACAGATGTATGTAATTTTGTGAGGAAAGAGCTGAATGTCGATCTGGGTCTGATCGCATTTATCTCGCTGCGGGGATTTTCATCTAACCGTAAGAAGATCAAAAAACATTTTCCACAGGCGCTCGTGCTCCCGATGTTTCCGAAAAGCAAAAACTGGAGAATGAACCGGCTGCTGCTTTCGCTTCTATTCACTTTCAAAGGCCCTGAAAGCTTATGGTGCAGGGGGATCTTTGCAGCCAATCTCGCATTGGATCTGAAAGCAAAACGCAAAGTGCAAAAAGTAGTATTCGATGGGAGAGGGGCTTACAAGGCCGAATTCAGCGAATATCTTCATAAGATCACCGGACTGAATGAAGACTTTGATGCGCTGGAAAAAAGAGCGGTCCGTGAATCTGATTACCGTCTGGCCGTTTCGGGTAAGCTGGTTGATTACTGGAGAAGAGAATTCGGCTACGGATCGGATGAGCATGTGATCATCCCCTGCACACTTTCGGCGGCGGAAAATAATACCGCTCCGGGAGAAAAAGAGATCGTGAAAAAAAGAGTACGAACTGAGCTGGGCGAAAATAAAACCGTTTTTGTGTACTCGGGGTCTTCGGCCGATTGGCAATCCATTCATCTCATTGATGACGTGATGTTCCCGGTAATGCGGGACAATCCGCACAGCGTATTGCTTGTGCTTTCAACGATGGATCTGTCCGGCCTTAAGGTTACGACTGGTTTTCCCGACAGAGTCCACAAAAAATGGCTGAAGCCCGAAGACGTGATGCCGGTGCTTTCTGCATGTGATTACGGCTTAATGATCCGCGAACGTTCTGTAACGAATGAAGTAGCTTCACCTACGAAATTTGCAGAGTATCTTTCCGCCGGGCTGGACGTATTGATCTCCGAAGGAATTGGGGACTTTACTACATTTGTAGCGGTGAATAACTGTGGCACCGTGATCGGGGAACCGAATAAAAAGTATACTTTTAATCAGGTTTCCGAATCACGTAAAAATAAGAACAGGGAGCTCTCGCGGGTGTTTGAAAAAACGAATTATCTCGCAGAATTTAAAAAGATCATAAGTGTCCTGTCGCATGAACAGGAAAGTAAATAGTATCATTATGAAAAAAATAGTAGTTACCGGGGGAGCAGGATTTATAGGTTCTGCGATCATTTCGGAGCTCCAGAAGCACGGCCATGAGATCTTCGTGATCGATAATCTTTCGTTCGGTAACCGCAGCTTCATTTCGGTTCCGGATGATCATTTTTTTAAGACGGATATCCTCGACAAGGACCGGATGAATGAAATCATCACCGGCATCTGCCCGCACAAGATCATTCATCTTGCCGCGATCCACTTTATTCCATATTGCAACCAGCATCCTTTTGAATCCTCCAATATCAATATTCAGGGTACGATCAATGTTTTGAATGCGGCTGCAAAAGTACCGGGCCTGGAATCGGTGTTGTTTGCATCCACTGCTGCCGTTTACCCGATCTCGGATGTTGCCGTAAAGGAAACGCATGTATTGGATCCGCTGGATGTATATGGGCTGTCTAAGCTCACGGGCGAGCATCTCTGCAGGGAATTTCATCTTCAGACCGGGAAGCCGGTGATCGTATGCCGGTTCTTTAATGCGTTCGGACCCAATGAAACGAATCCTCACCTGATCCCGGAGATCCAGCAGCAATTGCTTGCCGGGAAGAGAACGATCAAGCTTGGGAATCTTACTCCGAAGCGTGATTTTATTCATACACATGATATGGCAAATGCGATCCGTTTGCTGCTTGACAAATTCAATGAAGGAATGGAAACATTCAATCTCGGTCGGGGCATCGAGTATTCTGTTTCTGAGATCGTGGAGGCATTTGAGCGGCAGCTCGGAGAAAAGATAACGATCGAAGTGGAAGCATCCCGTTTGCGTAAAGTGGAGCGGATGCACCTTCTTGCGGATATTTCCAGGCTCAAAGCTTTTACCGGCTGGGAACCGAAGATCAGCATCGATGAAGGAATCAAAACAATGATCTAAGCGATTCAGTTGAAAGTGAAAGTCATATTTTGCACGGATGGGATCTTCCCTCATGACGTAGGAGGAATGCAGCGTCATTCGAGGTTCCTGGCAGAGTACTTGGCGAAAAGCGGAAAGGTGGAGCTCACAGTGATCCATCCCCATCCCGAAAATGTATTTGAAAGTGCTCTCGGCATCACCGAGCTGAGAATTCAACCGATCGACAAAAAAAAAAATTACCTCCTGGAATGCTACCGGTATTCCAAAAGAGTAAATGCCCTGCTGCTGCAATACCCGGAACATATTGTCTATTCACAGGGTCTGAGCGTATGGTCTGGAATAAAAAAAGTTGCTCCGCGTCTCATTGTCAATCCCCACGGCCTGGAGCCATACCAGGCGATCAGCGGAAAGGATAAAGCGGCCGGCATTCCTTTCCGGATGATCTTCAATTATATCTTTTCAAATGCAGCAAGAGTAGTTTCGCTCGGAGGAAAGCTGACAAACATCCTTGAAAAGAATATAAAAAACACTAAAAAGATCATAGAGCTTCCGAATGCGGTAGTGCTGCCTCCTGTGAATCCTAAAGTGTTCAATCAGCAGATCCGTTGCCTGTTCGTAGGAAGGTTTGCAGGAAATAAAGGGATCCATATCCTGATCGAAGCGATCAAGCAGCTGAATGAAGAAGGTTACGGTGATAAAATGATCTTTAACCTCGGCGGAAAAGGTCCCCTGTTTGAGCACTATTCAACTTCATCTCAATACCCGAACCTGAATTATCTTGGATTCATTTCGGATGAGCAGCTGTTTGAACTGTACCGCTCCAATGACCTTTTTGTCCTTCCGACGCTGTTCGAAGGGATGCCCACCGTTGTGCTGGAAGCGATGAGCTATGGAATGCCCGTGATCGTTTCGGATGTGGGAGCAACCTCTGTCCAGGTAGATGTCTCGAATGGCTACCTGATCCGGCGGAACGATGTGGATGTTTTGAAAGATGCGCTGAAAAAATTTTACGCATTGGATGCATCTCAAAAGGAAAAAATGTCGGAAGCTTCCCGCCGTAAAATTGAAAAGCAGTTCACCTGGGAAAAAGTAGCGGAAGCACATGTTCAGGAATTCTTAAAGCTGGCAGCGGCAAAATGAAGATCGGCGCCAGATATAAAGATCCCCGGAATTTTTTGTTATGGATCAGCCTCGCTATCCTGATCAGGGGATGTATTCTATCTTTTTTTATTCACGAATCCCACCAGCTCACACCGGAAAGGATCGTCGGCGGGATCGCCGTGAAACAAAATGACTACTACATGTTCTTTGGGCCCGTGGAAGAGTATTTCAAGTCGGGCTCTTTTTCCCTGGATGGCATTAAACCGTTTGCGGGACGGATCCCCGGCTATAGTACGCCGTATTTTATTCTCCGCATGGCTTTTAGCGAACCAACTGCTGTCGCGATCCTGATCATTTTTCAATTCCTGCTGTCAGCGGTATGTGTCTACCTCCTTTCTCTAATGGCGTTGCGGCAATTCAGGCATGCACGCTATTTTTATCTTACGTTCTTTATTTCGGCCGTCAGTATGTATACCGCACTGTACGATATTTTTACGCTTGCAGAAAGTTTTTCGGTCTCGGCCATCACCCTTTGCCTGTATTTTGTTTTTCGTTTCCTGGACACCGAGAAAAAACGTTTTCTTGTGTTCGCCGGGATCTTCCTTGGCTGGGCAGTATTTCTGCGTTTGTTCCTGGGCATCCTGATCGTTCTGGTACCTCTTCTGCTGTTCATTTATTTGTGGAAGAAAAATAATTTCAAAAAAGCGTTCTGGTATGTATTTCTTTTCCTGCTTCCTTTTTGCATTTTTGAATCCGCCTGGGTCACCCGGAATTTTATCAGCTTAAAAAAGTTCGTTCCGCTCGAGACTTCTCTTGACGAATCATACGGAAACCGTGGTTCCTACCGGTCATCGGCTCTTGCGGTCCGCCGGCTGATCATTGCCTGGGGAGGCGAGCCGGGAGAATTTTATGATCATTCCGAAGGATGGTGGTTCAGAGAAGCGGAAGGCAAAGATGCCGATGAGTATGTATTTCAGCCCGGTGTTTTCCGGGGCAATTTTACAAAGGATTCATTGGTTTACCTGAAAATGCTTTTCAACGAGAGCATCTCAAAAGAGCGGACCGCTTCCGAACAGGATTCACTGAACCTGCTTGCGGAGAAAACCGCGGATCGTTTCCGGGAAGGATATGTTACAAAAAATTTTATGTCGGTGTATCTGCTGAATCCATTGAAACGGGCGAGGCGACTCGTGTTCTCCAATCCCGGACTTGCAATGCCGCTTCCGCGTTATGCGGAGATGAGTATCTTTGAAAAGGGAATAAAATTCTTTTACACCGCTTTGTATTTCCTTATTATTTCAGGCGCCTGTGGAGCTGTTCTTCTTATGCTGCTGAAGCGAAAATTTACGTTTGAGTGGTTGCTTTTGCTGACATTCCCGGCAGCGATCATTTTAACGCTGACATTTTTCCCGCTTTCCATCATGGAGAACCGCTATTTCCTTTCAGCCTACCCGATCTGTATTCTCTTCGTGATGTACCTGTTATCTTTACGATATGAAAAGAACCAGTGAGCTGATCCGTCGTATTTTTATGAAGCAAGGCTGGTTTACCATCCCGAACGCGATCCTGCTGTTCATCAGTGTTTCCATTTTTTCGATCTGCATCTGGAAGCAGTATCCTGACATTCCGATCCACAATGAATTTGTGCATGAAGTGCATCTGGGGGAAAAAACACTGCCGGTCCACTTTCTTTATTTTCTGATCCTTCTTTTGCCTGAGCTGCTTTTCAAGAGCATCAAGGCTGTGAATATTTTCTCCGTGATCATTCTTTCCGTTTGTGTGCTCTTCAAGTACAGGGTCGTAAGAAATATTTTCAGTGAGGAGCTTTCCATTGATGCACCGGGAAAGCGGGTGCCTGATTTTGTGCTTCTGATGCCTTTGCTCCTGATGATCTGTGAAAACCTCATCTACAAGCCTTCGGCGACGATGTTCCTCGGCTATCTTCCTGTAAATACCTGGCACAATTCGACGACGATCTTCCTGATGCCTTTCGCTTTGCTTCTCTTTTACCGTTCTTACCAATATGTGCTGAACCCGGGAAAAAAATTACTTATTGAGATCCTTGTGCTGGTTTGCCTGAACCTCGTTATCAAACCGAGCTTTTTACTGTGCTTTGTTCCGGTCTTTCCGCTGTTTGCATTGCTGAGCTCCGGCTGGTCAAAAAGAACGTTTGCTTCCGGCGCTATCAGTCTGCTTGCAATCGCAGGATTGTACCTGCAAACGGTAATTGGAAAATATTCCGGCTCCACGGATGTCAACGCAAGGATCGCTCCTTTTAACGTATGGGCACACTGGGGAATGAATATTCCGCTTGCTTTTATTTGCTCCGTTTTTTTTCCGCTGCTGTTCCTTGTATTTTACCCCGGACTTTTGAAAAAGGAGCGGCTCCTCAAATACAGCTGGATGCTGTTCCTTACGGGAACGGTCATATTTATTTTGCTGAGCGAATCGGGGGTGCGGGAATACGATGGCAATTTCGCGTGGCAGGTCATCATCTGCAATTTTATGCTTTTTTTAGCGACTGCATTGGCATTCGGGAAGCATTTGCAGAGCACAGGAGCAGTTACAATGAAAGACAAATGGATCGCCGGAGTTCTTGTGCTGCACTTCCTTACCGGCTGCCTGTACCTGCTTAAATCTCCAATGTTCGATTTCAGATGAAGTCTGCCGGATCTCCATTCAGAAACAGGAAGTGCCTCGTGATAGGCGCAAACAGCTTTCTTGCAAGGGAGATCATTCTTGCTTTGAAAGATGACAATGATGTGACCGGAATTTATCATGAACGATCCGATAAGCTCCTGCCCGGAGTGAGCGCTCTCCGGATCACTGAAATTGACAAGCTTCGTGATGAATATGATTATATTTTTCTGATCAGTGCATACATATCCAATGCAGATGACCTGGAAACGAAAGAGAAGCTGGAGCAGGTAAATGTGAAGCTCCCGGAAATGATCTGTTCGCAATTTCCTTCTGCGAAGATCATTTTTGCCTCAACAGTTTCTGTGTATGGAGCTCAAAACGAGGCGGTCAGCGAGGCTTCTGCGACAGAGTCGGCGACAGCTTACGGAATGAGCAAGCTGGCCGGAGAACGAATAATAAGAAAGCATCCGCAATTCGCGATCGTGCGGATCTCGTCCATGTATGGAACCGGGATGAATACTTCCACTTTCCTTCCCCGCATTATCGACGATGCTCTTGCGAAAGGGTGTATTACGCTTTACGGCGATGGCAGCCGGTTACAGAATTATATTCAGGTGTCGGATGCAGCTGAAATATTTATCCGGAGCGCCCGAAGCGATTCAAATAATACTTACCTTGCAGTAGGCAAAAAATCCTTTAGTAACGGGGAATGTGCGTCCTTCGTGCGATCAGTGCTTCCGGGAACGGAGATCAGGATGACGGGCAGCGATCATTCTCCTTCATTCACTTACGATGCATCGCTTTCCTATGAATTATTGGATTTTGAACCGGGTGTAAAAATTACAGAAGGTATAGAAGAACTCGTCAAATGGCGTCAAAAAAAGTCTTAGTAACCGGCATCGGTGGAAACGTAGGGCAAGGGATCATCCGTAATATCAGGTCACTTCCTTATGATATAAAAGTGACAGGAACAAATATTACTGCGTTCTCTTCCGGCAACTATCTCTGCGATTCTTTTTATGTAGTTCCTTACGCATATGATGAGAAATATATTTCTTCCATCCGCGAGATCGTTGAAAAAGAACAGATCGACCTTGTGATCCCGTCTACCGACTATGAAGTTTTTTATCTTGCGCGCCACATTGCAGAGATCGGCTGTGAAGTTGCCGTTTCAAAAGAAGAAGCGGCAGGCATCTACCTGGACAAATATGAATCATGGCTTCATCATCAGAAGCATAATATTCCATTCGCACGTTCTTTTGAGCCATCTTCATACAAAGGAGAATTTTCACAATACATTGTAAAACCCAAAAAAGGACGCGGTTCCCGTGGTATTCATATCAGTCCTTCCGATCTTTCGAAGTTCACGGACGAAGAATACATGGTCCAGGAGCTGCATAAAGGCGAAGAAATTACCACGGCTTTTTATGTTACCCGTGCGGGAAAGCTCCACGGTGCGATCACATTAGTTCGCTCCCTGGAAAATGGCGCAACGAGCTTGTGTAAAGTTTCAACGCAATACGACCAAGCAGTGCTGCCGATCCTTGAAAAGATGATCGCACATTCACCGATCATCGGCTCCGCAAATCTTCAATCGATCGCTACAGCTTCCGGGGAAATTGTTCCGTTCGAGATCAATTGCAGGATCTCCGGAACCAACTCGATCCGGTCGAATTTTGGTTTTAAGGATGTGCAGTATACGCTGCAGGAATTTTTATACAATGAGCAGCCCGATGCTCCGAAAATAACAGCTGGTGTGGCTGTGAGGGCTTTGCTGGATATTATTTATCCGGGGCAGACCGACTATGATACATTAAAGGATAATTCATTTAAGCACTATACTTTTTAGCATGAGCGGCGTTAAATATATTTTCTTTGATGCGGCAAATACACTGATCCATAAGCCGGCGCTCTGGCCGAAGCTTCAGGAGCAGCTGAAAAAGCATGGCTTTGACGTTCCGGAAAATATGCTTCGCAGGAATCATAAGCTGCTCAGCGAATCCATTCGTTTTCCCGACCGGACCTCGAAAGATTTTTACCTCGGTTTTAATGCTGAACTCCTCTATTCTCTTGGGATCTCGCCCGGAAATCAGCTGCTTGAAGATATCTTTGCATCGTGTACGTATCTTTCCTGGGAACCTTTTTCCGACACGAAGATCATAGGATCGCTTCCGGTTCCGGCCGGTGTTCTTTCGAACTTTAATAGCAGTCTTAAGAACACGATCGGAGGGATGTTCGGAGATGCATTCAAAAAGATCATCATCTCAGAGGATCACGGTATTGCGAAACCACACCCCGATTTTTTCAGGCTCGCGGTGGAAGCGAGCGGCGTGAAAGCGGATGAGATCCTGTTTATCGGTGACTCGATCCGGCTGGACATGGAGCCCGCCGAAAAAGCCGGGATGAAAAAGCTCCTGATCGATCGCGATGACGTGTATCCGCTGTACCGCGACAGGATTACTTCATTAGATGAGTTAATAGTATATTTGCAAAATAGCGCTCCAAGTGTATGAAAAAAAAGCTTTCGCTGGTCGTACCCGTTTATTTTGAAGAAGATTGCATCCTTCAGTTCATTAAAGAAACGGAAGAGGTTTTGGTGCGGCTTGGGATGGACTATGAGATCGTTTTTGTGGACGATGGGAGCACCGACCGGACGGTTGATCTGATCAAGGAAGCAGCCGTTTCCCGTCAATGGATCAAGCTGGTCGAACTATCATACAATCACGGAAAGCAGGCGGCGGTAACAGCCGGGATTACGCATGCTTCGGGAGACTACCTCCTGTATATGGATCCCGATCTCCAGGATCCGCCGGTTGAAATTCCACGTTTTGTGGAAGAGATCGAAAAAGGCTACGACCTTGTTTTCGGCGTAAGAAAAGAGAAAGTAGACGGACTTCTGAATAAGCTATTCTCTAAGATCTTCTGGAGTGTACTGGAACGGTTCACGGGCTTGAAATTGCCGAAAGGACTTGCCGTGATGCGGATCTTTAACCGGAAGTTCGCTGATAAATTTTTGGAATATCCTGAACAGAATCGTTTCATCGAAGGGATCTTCATGCACATCGGGATGAAAAGGACCACGCTGATGATCTCGCAAAGAGAGCGTTTTGCCGGGAGGAGTAAATTCAATTTCCGCCGCAAGATGAAGCTTGCTTTCGATGCGATCTTCGATTTTTCGGAGATCCCGCTGAAGCTCGCGGTACGACTGGGGTTTATTTTGTTCCTCGGCGGACTGCTTTACCTTTTGGGTATTGTGATCGCAAAGCTGTTCATCATCGATTTCCAGCTGGGATGGCCGTCGCTGATGGGGGCGATCATTCTCGGTGCCGGGCTGCAGCTGTTTTTTATCGGTATTGCAGCGATCTACATCGGACGGACTTACAGGGAATCAAAGAAGAGACCTTTGTATTCGGTTAAGGAATTGACAAACCTGGGCTGATATGAAAAAGTTAGGAATCATCGGTTCAGGAGATCTCGGGCAGCTCATTGCGCATCACGCAGCAGCAGCCGGTTACCAGGCGACTGCTTTCTTTGATGATTTCAAAGAAAAAGATTCAAAAGTGAACGGGATAAAAGTGGCAGGCGGGATCGATGCAGTAATGACCGCATTTGCCGCAGGTGAAATTGAAGAGCTGATGATCGGGATCGGCTACAAGCACTTTAATTCGAGAAAAGAAATATTCGCATCGTTTGCAGGAAAAATTCCGATGGCCAATGTGATCCATCCGTCCGTGTACGTGGATCCTTCTTGTAAGATCGGTTCCGGTGTTTTTATACTTCCAGGTTGTGTGCTCGACAGGAATGTCGTATTAAAAGATAACGTTTTGCTGAACACAGGTTGCGTTATTGCACATGATTCAGAGGTCGGCTTACACAGTTTTTTATCGCCGGGAGTAACTGTTGCAGGTTACGTGAAGATAGGGGAGTGCTGCAATATCGGGATAAATACAACTTTAATTGATAATATAATGATTGCGGATCATGTGCAGACGGGCGGAGGGACAGTGGTGATAAAGGACCTTTCGCAGCCGGGACTGTATGTCGGAAATCCGGCCAAATTCATACGATAAGATGATAACATTCAATAAACCCTATTTAACGGGAAAAGAAACGGATTATATCAGGGATGCTGTTTCAAATCTGAAGATCTCCGGGGATGGTGTTTACACAAAAAAGTGCCATAAATTCTTCGAAGAAAAATACGGCTTTCGCAAAGCGCTGCTCACTACGTCCTGTACGGATGCGCTTGAAATGGCTGCGATCCTGCTCGACATAAAAGAAGGCGACGAGGTCATTGCTCCGTCTTATACCTTCGTGTCCACCGTGAATGCGTTTGTCCTCAGAGGCGCAAAGATCGTTTTTGCCGACAGCTATGACAACAGTCCTAACATGGATGCGGATAAGATCGAAGCATTGATCACGCCCCGCACAAAGGTGATCCTTCCTGTTCACTACGCGGGGATCTCCTGCGACATGGAGAAGATCATGGAAATTGCGGAGAAGCATAATCTTTTTGTGGTGGAGGATGCCGCACAAGCCATCGATTCTTTTTACAAGGATAAGCCGCTTGGATCCGTCGGTCATCTTTCTGCATTTTCCTTTCATGAAACGAAGAATATCATTTCCGGTGAAGGAGGAATGCTGGTGATCAATGATCCCCGCTTTGTTCATCGTGCGGAGATCATCCGTGAAAAAGGCACTAACCGGTCTGCATTCTTTCGCGGAGAGGTCGACAAATACGGATGGGTGGATATCGGATCTTCTTTTTTACCTTCCGATATCATTGCCGCATTTTTATTCGCGCAGCTGGAAAAGCTGGAAGACATACAGAAGAAGAGAAAACAGATCTGGAACATGTACCACGACGGTTTGAAGGATCTTGAGAAAAAAGGAAAGATCCGTCTGCCGGTAATACCGGATTATGCAACAAATAATGCGCACATGTTCTACATTCTCTGCGGTTCGCTGGAAGAGCGGACGGAACTTGTGAGCGCGCTCAAAAAAAATGATATTCATGCGGTGTTCCATTACCTGAGCCTGCACAACAGTCCGTATTATGCATCGCGTCATGATCAGCGCGACTTACCTTTTTCTGATAAATATTCCGATACCTTGCTTCGCCTGCCATTTTATTATGAGCTGTCCGAAACCGATGTACAGAAAATAATTTCCACGATCAGGGATTTTTACGAAAAATAAAACACAACACTAAAAACAAAAGCTCACCCAGATGAATGAACTAAAAGCTTTTTTCACAGATAACCTTTCCGGATTTTCCCCGAAAGCAATTCCCGGTTTCCTTTTCAGCTTTTTCGTCTGCGCGGTTCTTGCTTTCATACTTTCAAAATTTTATGTCCGCTATGGCAATGCACTTTCCAATCGGAAAGCGTTTGCCAGGAACTTTGTAGTGCTGGCGATCACAACCATGTTCATCATTTCGGTTGTAAAATCATCATTGGCGCTTTCTCTGGGATTGGTCGGCGCACTTTCCATTGTCCGCTTCCGCTCAGCGATCAAAGAACCGGAAGAGCTGATCTACCTGTTTCTCTGTATTTCGATCGGGTTGGGATGCGGTGCCGGCTTAACAGTGCTCACGGTTGTTGCGTTTGCCGGTTTTCTTGCGGTCATCTGGATCGTCAACCGCTATCATCGTGAAACCGCTTCTCAAAATCTTTACCTTGTCATTTCAACCGATCAGCCCGCGGCCGTTAAGCTGGAAGAGCTGGTGAAGATCCTGAAGCAGCACTGCCCGGTGATCAAGCTGAAGCGGGCTGACGAAACACCGGATGCTTCGGAATATTCGTTTTTTGTTGAATTTGATACATTCGAGAAGCTGGAAGCGGCGAAAGCACAAGTGAAGTCGATCCACTCATCCGTTTCCATCACGTTCATGGATAATACCCGGGATAATTGATCTTCATTTGCAAAGATGAATCCAGTGGAAAAAAGAGAACAGGAAGAATACCGCTATGAGCGGAAGTTTCTGATCACGGGACATTCGCATAAAGATATTGAGAATATTCTCAAGCTTCATCCTGCCGCTTTTTCAGAGGTCTTTTCAAGACGAACGGTCAACAATATTTATTTTGACAGCCTCGGTCTCGACAACTACTATGATAACCTCGATGGCGCTCCCGACCGGGAAAAAATGCGGATCCGCTGGTATGGTGAGCTGTTCGGAGTGAATACAGCTCCGATCTTAGAATATAAGATCAAGAAAAAGCTGCTCGGTAAAAAGAATTCCTACCCTTTGCTTCCATTCGAAGTCGGAAACAATCTGAGCAGGGAATCGATCAGGAATGCGCTGATCTTTGCCCCGGAAGAAGTAAAAAGACAACTAATGTCCGTGTATCCGGTATTACTGAACAGCTATTCCAGGAACTATTTTATGTCGGCCGATAAGAAGTTTCGGGTAACCATCGATATCAATCTGAGCTTTTACCGGATCGGTTATGGAAGGAACCTTTTTCTGAACAAGCTTGTCGACAAGGAAAGCGTAGTGATGGAGCTCAAATATGACCATAGCAGTGAAGAAGAAGCGAATGAGGTCGCTTCCGAATTTCCGTTCCCGCTGTCAAAAAATTCCAAGTACCAGCGCGGGATCCAGGCCGTGTATGATTGCGGGATCGTTTAATTCTATAATGAATGGATGTCAATAAAAGCTCTTCAAAAGGAATTTCTCCGGCTACATGGCTTGGCGGATCATTTTTTTTGATTGCAGGTCTTTTGTCCTTTTATTTTGCCCTGAAATATTCCGGAGCTCCTAAGGAATTTCCACTGCTTCATAAAGATGATCTCCTCGAAAGCCCGTTGTGTGACCATCGGGGCGGCTTTTACCCGGGAAGTGTTACCGTAAGACTCTCTTCAGCTCTTCCCTCTTCAACAATTTATTATACAACCGATGGCAGTGAACCCGGATTGGGATCGGAAAAATATGAAGGTTCCATTTCAATCGATGAGAATACCTCCGGTCAGCCCCGTCTTGCTTATATTCCGACTTCTCCGCGCTGGAAACCGCCACTCGGAAATGTATTGAAAGGAACGACACTGAGAGCGATCGCAGTGGCAGGCGGACGAAAAAGCAGGGAGCTCGTACGTACTTTTTTTAATTCGGAAAACGCACTTCCTACTGGTCTCCCGGTTGTTTGTCTCACTGTAAATGAAGCGGACCTGTTCGGGTATAAAAACGGGATCTATGTATTGGGGAAAAATTATGAAGACAAATCCGATTACATAAAAAAGAACATTCCGCTGGATCTTCCCTGGTGGTCCTATCCGTCAAATTACATGAAAAAAGGAAGCAATGCGGAGCGGCCCGTTCATCTTGAATTCTTTGAACCCGGCGGTAAAGAAGGGTTTGAAGCGGATGCGGGCGTACGGATCAATGGTAATAAAACAAGAGGCTTCGGACAGAAATCGCTGAGGATCTGCTTCGACAAAAAATACGGAACAGAAGCATTGGATTATCCTGTTTTTGCTGATGCGGACTATCATAAGTTCGGTTCATTGATCCTTCGGAACTCCGGTAACGACTGGGATAAAACGATGTTCAGGGATGCATTCATGCAGGAGCTGATGGTTGCATCGGATCTTGACATTCAGCGGAACCGCACATCGGTGGTATTCATCAACGGCGAGTATTGGGGCATTCATAACATTCGTGAGCGGATCGATGAGCATTATTTTGAATACAAGCATCATCTTTCTACGGATAGCATTGTGATCCTGGAGTCGGGCGGCAAGCTGCTGTTCGGTCACAAAAAAGATCCGGAGGAATTCCAGGAGCTGCTTGCTTACGTTCGTGCGCATGATCTTTCGGATCCTGCTGCGTATGATTACGTAGCGAAGAGAATCGATCTCCGGAATTTTATGGATTTTATCATTGCGAGTGTCTACTTCTGTAATACGGACTGGCAGGAAAAATTCTGGAAATACCGGACATCCATACCTGCCGGTGATTCTGTTTATGCCGGCGACGGCCGCTGGAGATGGGTATTGTACGACACGGACTATGGTTTTGGCTTTGCCGGACCGGGCGCAATTAATGCGGATCTCCTGGAAACGGCCCGGACGACAGGGACTATCGGGCTTATTTTCAGCAACCTGCTAAAGAATCCGGAGTTTCGCTCCGGCTTCAAAAAGCGATTTGAGTATCACCTTGACAATACATTTAAGCCCGAAAGAGTAGTGGCGAAGATCAACGCTTTTCATGACTCTTTTGAACCTGAAATGAGCCGGCATATTGACCGCTGGCGAAGCATCGGAACGGTTGATAAATGGGAGCTCAACGTGGAGGAGCTGAGAACGTTTGCCCGGAACCGCCCGGCTATCCAGGAAAAGCAGCTGGAAAAGTTCCTTTCCCGTTTTGTGAACCCTTAAGGTCAGCGGCATAATTCCCGGTCGCAAAATCAGCTTGTTTTCATTGCTGTCTGCCCCGTTCATCCTTTTGACAAAGCAATATAAACGCTATATTTGGGCTAAATTTCCATGTTTTGAAGGCGTACTACCAGGAACATAAAGCGATGTACCTGACATTTATCTTCCTGATACTTGTCGGAATGTATGGAGGACCATTAGCGTATGCGGTTTTCCCTCTTGCAATTGTCCTGATGAAGCAGAAAGAAATGTACGAGGAACTGCTGATCGGCTTTTTCCTGATCCTGATCCTTTCCGATAGTCTTGAGCCCCGGTTGGATTTTGCAAAAGATATAAAAACAGTTTACATTTCGCTGCTGGTGTTCTTTGTGCTGTTCGACCGGAAACAATTCACACCGTACAATCAATTCTATAAGATCTTTATTCCTTTTTTTATTCTTTCTGTGGTATGCATCGCATTTTCGGAAACAGTAGGCGTTGCCGCACAGAAGACATTCTCCTATTTTTCGATGTTCCTGGTGATCCCCTGCTTCCTTACAAAGCTTTACCGCGAGCAGGGTACAAAGATCCTCAGGAGCGTGATTCTTTTTGTTACCACCATCCTTATCCTCGATATGGTGATCGCTGTCCTGGATCATGATGCCGCGTACAATGTGACATTCGGGCGCTTTAAAGGTGTTTTCGGTAACCCGAACGGGCTGGGGTTGTTTTGTTTTCTGGCCTTTACGCTTTTTTTTACGATCAACAATATCTATACGGACCTGTTTTCCCGGCAGGAGAAGATCCTGATCTATGGACTCATCGCCACGAGCATTATTTTGTCAGGTTCAAGGAATTCGGTCATCAGTATCGTTTTGCTGGTATTGTTCACTTACTTCTTTAAACGCTCATTGGTAGTGGGTTTTATTCTCTCCACTTTGTTCATCTTTGTGAGCATCGCCTTGCTTGATGACATTCCGTATATCCTGATGCAATTGGGCCTGGGATCGTATTTCCGATTGAACTCCAGCGACGAGCTGAGCGGAAGATCAGTTGCATGGCAGTTTGCATGGACCAAGATCCAGGAAAATGTATTTATCGGGAAAGGATTTGGCTTTGATGAATACATCATGCGAAAAAATTCGCACATGCTCGGAAAGCTTGGACACCAGGGCGGCGTGCACAGCTCATTCTTCTCGCTCTGGCTTAATTTCGGCCTGGTCGGTCTGGTTGTGTATTTCAGATGCTACTTCATTATATTTATCCGCGCAGCGAAAATCAACAAGATCGCATTTCCGGTAATGTATGCTGTCCTTTTCTCCGCTACGTTTGAAGGATTATTCATCGGGTCGCTGAATCCTCACATGATCATTCTTCTGCTGGTCGTTACGATCCTGCTGGGACTGGAACCCGGCTATGAAGCCGATCCGGATACTGAAACGCAATCAATTCAGCTTGTTGCTCCATGAGAAAGTATAGCGGCATATTCGAGTTGGTTGCGTCATTCGTCCTTGCGTTTGTGATCATCGTTGCTTTTTTCCGTGAGAAGCAGAATTTTGAAAACCTTGCACTCGGAGCTACCACCAAAACTTTTTTTGCTGAGATTAACGGAGCTCCTATTCAGACACTCGGCTTTCGTAAACAGGCTGAGCTTCTGAAAGGGCTGAAAGAGCGAAATCCCGAAAAGGTGGTGCTGATGCTCGGAAACTCCCAATCGCATTCGATCAACCAGTTGAAAAAAGGAGACATGACATTTACCGCTCTTTTGTCGGATTCCTTACGACCTTCGTCCACCGATGTATTGTGCAGCAGCATTCCCAACGCTACACTGGAAGATTATTATCTTTTATACAAAGGCTGGAAGAGCCGGCTGAAAATAGATGTACTGGTGCTTCCTGTATTCCTTGATGATACACGGGAAGAAGGCATTCAGGAAACGTTCTATCATGATCTCGGCGACTTCCGGATAGCGGATAAGAATGAAGTAGCGGAAAAAGTAAACGTCCAGCTGGACAAAATGAACCAGCAGGCCTCGGACTTTCCTGCGCTGAAACAAACCTTCCAGGAAAAGACCGAGAACCGGATCAATGATATTCTCGATAATCACTTTACACCATGGCACCTTCGTGCAAATGTAAGAGGCGTTGTATTCAATGATCTCAATAAGCTAAGAAATACCGTGTTCGGGATCAATGCGAGCACAAAGCGGCCGGTTATCCGGAACACCTACGAAAGAAACAGGATGGCACTGAAAGCGATCCTGGATGATTGTAAAAACAGCAGCATCCCTGTTCTGCTTTATATTCCGCCGATCCGCAATGATTACGAAATTCCATATATCAGCTCTGAATATGAAGCGTTCAAAAAGGAAATGGAAGCGCTTTGCCAGCAATATGGAGTGAAATTCATGAACCTTGAAAATGCGGTTCCGAATCAATATTGGGGATTAAAAGGGAACAGGACCCTCGGAGGCGGAAGATATGATATCGACTTCATGCATTTCCAGTATCCCGGACATAAGCTGGTTGCAGCAGCATTGCAGCCGGAAATAAAAAAGCTGCTGACGAACAGATAAAATGATCTTCAACTCGGTTACCTATATTCTCTTTCTCGCGCTGGCAGTATTGCTATACTGGGTTCTTCCCCGTAATGCAGGCAGGATGATGCTTTTCCTGGGCAGTCTGGTGTTCTATGGTTTCTGGAGATTTGAATTCATACCGCTGCTGATCCTCGCTGCAGTGATCGACTATTGGTGCTCCATTCGCATTGAAGAAACACATAATAAAACAAGAAAGAATTACCTGATCTTCAGCTTATGCGTAAATCTCGGGATCCTGTTCTATTTTAAGTACCTTACTTTTTTTGCAGGGAATGTCATTTGGGCGCTCGATTTTTTTGGCTGCAGGATCGCTGTTCCGCACCTCGATATTATCCTGCCGCTCGGGATCAGCTTTTATACATTCGAAACCATCAGCTATACGGTGGATGTTTATCGCGGTCATATCAAGGCGGAACGCAACTTTCTGAATTATGCGACTTTTCTGGTCTATTTTCCTCACCTGATCGCAGGACCGGTCCTCCGGGCTTCAGAGATCTTACCGCAGCTCAATACGAAAAAGACTTTCCGTCATGAATACCTTGTCGAAGGAATAAAGCGGATCATCCAGGGGCTATTCCTGAAAGTGGTGCTAGCAGATAATATTTCACCTTTTGTTGATCTTGGCTTTTCGATCCCGACTGCTGAGCTTAGTGCGATCGATGTGACGACACTGGCATTCATGTTCGGTTTCCAGATCTATTTTGACTTCAGCGCTTATTCTCACATCGCGATCGGCAGCGCTAAAATGATGGGGATCGAATTCCCGGAAAACTTCAATTATCCTTATGCGGCTGCTTCTTTCAAGGATTTCTGGAAACGCTGGCATATTTCATTGTCCAGCTGGATCCGCGACTATCTTTATCTTCCTTTGATGAAAGCCAAAGTGAGGGGCGACGGCTCCACCGGGATCGGAAGTGCACTGAGTGATGAAGGGCCGCCAAGAAGGAATAAGCACGTTGCTTTGTTCATCACCTGGGCAATCATGGGTTTATGGCACGGCGCCAATTGGACATTTATCTTCTGGGGAGTTTACCATGCCGGATTTGTTTTTATTGAACGGATCGTTGACAAATTCAGGAAAAGAGAAGAGCTGCGAAGAGGATTTACGCGCCTGCTGAACTGGATGATCGTTTTACCAATCGCGATGCTCGGATGGATCCCGTTCAGGGCGTCAAATATGCACACTGTTTGGGCGATGTACTCCAAGTTTTTCTCTTTCCATCAGTATAAATACCTTGGGATGAAAGAAAATATTTACCTCATCTGCGCGCTCCTCGTCCTGTTTGCATCCTTGTCGTTCCTGTACAAACGGTATCTTTCTGAAAAAGTAAAACAGCTGACCGCATTATCTGTGCTGCTGAATATTTGTGCATATACATTTATGATCATTCTCGTATTTACTTTCTTAAGGCCAATCAGCCAGTTCATTTATTTTCAATTCTGATCGTGGAACTTTCGGATAAAAAACAAAAGCCCCGGAACAACAGGAGGAGAGCTATCAGAAGGATGGCCGGAATCGCTTTTGTGATCCTTGTGCTGCTCGCGGCTCGTTTTGCATCGGGGAAAGTGAAAGAAAAAGGATACGACGGACTGTGGGATTTTACTTCAACTGTCGTTTCGAATTACTGGAAAGGCAGGAATGCGTCCGTAGAAGAAGTTGCAATCGAGATCAAAGAAAAGGACCTGAAAAAGCTGGAGAAGAACAGGAATGCCGCGCTCGAAAGAGGACTGATCATTAATGACATGGATGGAGATTATGTGCCGGCAGAGCTGACCTACAAGGGAAAAAAAATGAAGGTGAAGCTTCGCCTGAAAGGACACATGACCGATCACCTGCAAAACGACAAGTGGTCATTTCGTATCCGCGTAAAGGATAAAAAAGATGCGTTCATGGGAATGAAGCTGTTTTCGTTCCAGCATCCTGGTACCCGGGGATATGTATATGAATGGATCTACCACGAGCTGATGAAAAAAGAAGATATTATCGCCCTGCGGTATGAGTTCATCAATGTTACGGTGAATGGCAGGGACTGGGGAGTTTATGCGGTGGAGGAGAATTTCGATGAGGAGCTGATCGATCATAACAACCGGGTAAAAGGACCGATCCTTCGCTTTAATCCCGACCTCTATTGGGTTGCACGATATAACCAGATGACACGTTCCAATTCCTATGATGAATTTGCATCGTATTATTCAGCCAATCCTGAAGCATACCGGGAATCAAAAGTATTGAAGGATAGCATCCAGAAAGGATATTATCTGAAAGCGCTTGCTTTGATCGAAGGACTGAGAAACGGAAAAATAAAAGTTCATGAGGCATTTGATGTTCCGCGAATGGCAAAGTTTCATGCGATCATCGACCTTGTCGGCGGCGCTCACAGCATCGACTGGAGCGATATAAAATATTATTTTAATCCGGTGACCTCGAAATTCGAGCCGGTAGCCTATGAAAGCTTTACCAATCTTGACTCAAGAGACATTGCCGGTCAGTACAAATTTATGCTGCCTGATTCCTCAGCCGGATATCCCGACTGGCATGTGATGATCTTCAGCGATCCCGTATTTTACCGGGAATATGCAGCAGCGCTGGAACGTGTTTCCGATCCGCAATACCTCGATGAATTTTTTGCAGGTGCTCAGAAAGAGCTTGATTCAAAGCTTGCTATCCTGTACAAAGAGTTCCCATATAAAAAATTTGACAAAGACGGTTATTACCGCCGCCAGCGGATCATCAAAAAGATCCTCTCGCCCCCGAAAGCGCTGCATGCTTATCTCGGAGAAATCTCTGGTGACAAAATATCCATACAGGCCGCACCGATCGATGCGCTTCCCGTGGAAGTGCTCTGGCTGAATGTGAATGGAACACAAAGCGATCCTGTTTCATACATCCTTCCGGCGAAGCAGCCGGATGAATTCTTGAAATATATGAATATTGATTTCACGATGCCCGCTGGATTCAGGTGGAATAATACCGCTGCCGATTCCGCAGAAATTGGCTACTCTATTCTCGGATCTGCTGAGATCAAAAAAGCAAAAGTTTTTCCGTTTCAGCATACCGATCAGGAGTATATAAAGGAAATGCTCCGGGAAAATAAAAGCACCGTGAGCGAATTTTCTTTCCTCACGATCGATGATAGTTCAAAAACTATTCTTTTTCCGCCGAAAGCTGTACTGATCGATAAGGATCTTGTCATACCGGCCGGTTATACGGTGCTTGCCCAGGGCGGAACAAGCATAACGCTGAACAATGCCAGGATCATTTCATATTCATCGCTTTGTCTTTCCGGAAGTGAAGACGAGCCGGTTATTGTTAAAAGCCTGGGTGCCGGTGCCGGGATCCGGGTGCTAAGTGCAAAAAAATGCATTTTGAAAAATGTGGTCTTCCAGAGCCCGGATACGAATAAAAAGAATACGATTGAAAAAGGCTTCCTGACATTTTATGAATCAGAAGCAGCACTTAGCGACTGTAGTTTTTATAATTTCAAATCGGAGAATGTACTCAGCATGATCCGTTCTGAATTTACAATTGCAGAATGCCTCTTTCATGAAACATCCGGTGATGCCGTTGATGTTGATTTTTCTCGCGGAAAGATCAGCAATTGCGCGTTCGAATCCTGCGGTGAAAATGCGCTGGATCTTTTCGCCAGCGATGTTGAGCTGAGTTCCGTTTCTGTGAATGGCAGCCTGGGCGCCGCGATCAATATCAAGGACCGGTCGGAAGTAACCGGAAAAAAGATCATTTTAAAAAATGTGCTGACCGGCATTTCTTCGGAAGATGGCTCAAAGGCGGAACTTTCGGATGTGCCAATCACTTCTGCAGGAACCGGGCTGATCGCTTTTAAAAATAAGCCTTCTGCAGATCATCCTGTTTTAAAAGTTTCTATGCTGACAACGAAGGAGGTAAAGAAGGAATACTTGCTGGAGAAGAAGTCTGTTCTGATCATTAACGGAACCGAAGCAACAGAGACAACGGAAAATATCGAATCGCTTTTGAAACAAAATGAAAAAAAATAAAGGCATCCTATTCAATTTATTTCTTTGCCTGGCATTATCCCTTGCCATGCAGGCGCAAACCGTTTCTCCTTTTAATGGTTTAAAAATTAACGATAGTGCATCGGATTACACCTTCATCGTCAGCGGGCATTTTCACGGTTCGTCGGCAAACACTTCTACTTACCCGGCGGGCACGCTGCTGGCAAATATCGATACGTTGAATTCAGTTCCGGCTGCTTTCCTGATGAGTCTTGGTGATCTTTTCGTGGATGTGAATGAAACGTATATCGATCATTATGACCGGTCATTGTTCCGGAAGCTGAAGATGCCGCTGTTCAATGCAGTCGGCAACCACGACGTATCGAACGGAAACCTGTATGCAAAATATTATGGCGCTTCTTATTATTCTTTCGCGAAAGGAAGCGAACGTTTTATCATTCTCGATACAGAGACCGATGATGGAAGCATCGATGGCGAGCAATTGAATTTTTTTAAAGCTGCACTGGAAAAAGCAACAGCAGAGTCAAAAAAAAATATATTTATTTTTTCTCACCGGCCGGTCTGGGCGGAAGCGAATGACAGATATCGCGAGCTCTTCAAAAACAGCACACGGACATTGATCGGGAGTAACAATTTTGAAAGCGTTGTCAGGCCCTTGCTTGCTCAGGACGCATCAAAAGCTCATATTTACTGGATCTCCGGATCACTGGGTGGAGGACCGTCTTCATTCTTCTACGATAAGGACGCCACCGGAATTACGTACATGCAAACTGCTATCCGCGACCAGGAAAGTGATGCGGTATTAATTGCAGATGTCAGGAACGGGGTCGTTTCATTTCATGGACTTTCACTGACCGGAAAACAGCTTGATCCGGTCGAAAGTTACGGAGTTGATTATTGGAAAGGTACCGGATCAGCACCTGAAAAATTTAATTTCCGTCTGCTTCCATACCTGATAAAAAAAATGCTGCTGAAAGCAGATTTCTGGATCGGTGCCCTGGTCTCGCTGATCGGAACGATTGTGTTCTTGTTTCTCAGAAAGAAATGGAAAAGAAAAAAATAGTTTTTCTGTATTCTGAATTAGCATCCTACTTCCTTGCCTGTGTGGATGAGCTGACCAAAGATCCTTCGGTCGAAGTTCATATCGTTCACTGGAAGGTCAACAAAGAAGCACCTTTTCAATTCAACATTTCTCCGTCCGTTCATCATTACAGCCGAAGCTCATTTGATTCGGCTGCTGAGCTGGAAAAGCTGATCGTGAAAATAGAGCCTTCTGTTATTTATTGCAGTGGCTGGCTCGACAAAGGATATCTTAAGATCTGTAAGAGTTACCGGAACCGTATTCCCGTGATCGTAGGGCTGGATAACCAGTGGCAAAACACTTTTAAGCAGCGGCTGGCGGTTCTGCTGAGCCCGTTCAGGATTCTGAATACATTTACCCATTGCTGGGTGCCGGGCGAGCCGCAGAAAAAATATGCATTGAAGCTCGGATTCAAAAAGGATCACATCCTGACCGGCTTTTACAGCTGCGATTTTGACTTTTTTTACCGGCAATACCTGCAGAATGAATCTTTAAAAAAGACAAGCTTTCCTAAGCGTTTCATTTTTGTAGGAAGGTATGTCGAGTTCAAAGGTATCCGGAATCTCTGGAACGCCTTTATTGAATTGCAGGAGGAGCAGCCGAATGACTGGGAGCTCTGGTGCCTCGGTACCGGAGAAATCGAGCCACAGCTTCATCCGCGGATCCGGCATTTCGGTTTTGTCCAGCCCGCTGATATGCCGCACTACATTTCCGAGACCGGCGTTTTTGTGCTGCCCAGCTTTTTTGAGCCATGGGGAGTTGCTTTGCATGAGTTCGCTGCTGCGGGGTTCCCTGTCATCTGTTCCGACCGGGTAGGGGCGGCTTCTGCTTTTGTGCAGAATGGGATTAATGGGTATATTTACGACTCTAAAAGCAAACCTGCTTTGAAAGTTGCCATGAAGGAGATCATGAACGCTGATCCTTCAGTATTGAACGAAATGGCAGGTAAAAGTGTTATGAAAGCAAAGCAGATCACTCCGGTCACCTGGAGCGCGCAGCTGTTAAAATTGATACAATGAAAAAAATTTTAGTCACAGGAGGAGCAGGAAACGTCGGAAGCGCGTTGATCGAAAAGCTGATCCTTGTTCCGGATCATTATGTGGTCATTGTGGACGATCTGTCAACCGGCTATTTGTCGAAATTGCCCGATACGCACCAGGATCGCTGGGAATTCATTAAAGCGGACGTGAACCATTTTCATGAGATCGCCACCATCATGATGGCACATAAATTCGATTATGTGTTCCATTTTGCTGCCGTTGTAGGCGTTCTGAGAACACAGGAGAACCCTGTGAAAGTATTGAAGGACATCGATGGGATCAAGAATGTATTGGACATTTCGAAAAACACATCCGTAAAAAGGGTGTTTTTTTCTTCTTCATCCGAAGTGTACGGCGAACCGGTTGTGCTGCCGCAGCATGAGCACACAACTCCTCTGAATTCCCGTGTGCCGTACGCTGTAGTGAAGAACGTGGGAGAATCCTTCTGCAAAAGCTATCACCAGGAATACAACCTCAACTATACGATCTTCCGTTTTTTCAATACCTATGGTCCGAACCAAAGTGTCGACTTTGTAGTAGCGAGATTCCTTGCTGCTGCGCTGAAGAACCAGGACATAACTATTTACGGCGATGGATCACAAACCCGGACGTTCACTTATGTGGATGACACCGTTGATACGTGTCTCAATTGTTTTTACAACGACCAGGTAGTAAATGATGTGATCAATATCGGGAACGACAAATTGTGTTCGGTACTGGAATTGGCACAGCTGATCATTAAGGTGACAGCTTCTCAATCGAAGATCCGGCACGTATCTCCGTTGAAAGACGGAGACATGACCCGCCGGCAGCCGGATAATTCAAAAATGAAAACCATTCTCGGCCGGGATCTGGTGACCCTTGAGGAAGGTATTGACCGGATGATCAAATCTGAAAAATTCAGGAGATCGATCGGTATTTCCTGAAATTCGTATGTGCGGAATTAACGGTATATCGGGTTTACAAGGGACCATTGCGTCAGAAAAAGTGACCGCGATGAACCGTGCTATGAAACACCGCGGGCCCGACGACACAGGGATCTTTGCAGCTGAAAATATCGCGCTGGGGCACCAGAGACTTTCCATTATTGATCTTTCTTCCGCCGGACATCAGCCGATGTCGTCCTATGATGGCCGCTATAGCATTGTATACAACGGAGAGCTGTATAATTTTAAGGAGCTGAAGTTTGAGCTGCAGCGTGTGATCAGCGGCTCAGGAGAACAAGCCTACTTTTTTCAGACGCAGACCGATACGGAGGTGATCATTGCTGCTTATGCGCGATGGGGTGCCAAATGCCTGGACCGTTTCAACGGGATGTTCGCTTTCGCGATCTGGGACAATGAAAAGAAGGAATTATTCATCGCAAGGGACCGGCTCGGTGTCAAGCCGCTGTATTATTTCTATTCGGAAGGCTTACTGATCTTTTCCTCTGAGGTCCGCTCGCTTCTTGCTTCCGGCTTGATCCCGCGAAAGATCGATGAGAACGGGCTGATCGATTATCTCAGGTATCAAACCGTTCATGCGCCGGATACCATTGTAAAAGGTGTAAAAATGCTATTGCCGGGACATTACATCCTTTCATCGAAAGATAAAGTGATGGTGCACCGGTATTGGGACCTGGAAAAAAATGTGTCGAAGGTTCCGCTCGGAAAATCATATAAGGAGGTTTGCAGTGATATTTCACAGCTGCTTACCAAAGCCGTTGAACGCCGGTTGATCGCTGATGTGCCTTTCGGCGCTTTCCTTTCGGGAGGGATCGATTCCAGTGCCGTCGTCGGTTTGATGAGCAAGGTCTCGACTGAAAAAGTGAGAACATTCTCCGTAGTATTTGACGAAGGAGAATTCAGCGAAGCAAAATATGCACGGATCATCGCAAAGAAATTCAATACAGACCATCATGAGATCCGCCTGACACCGCAGGATTTTATCAAAGAGTGGCCCGATGCGCTTAAAGCGATGGACCATCCGAGCGGAGATGGCGTAAATACCTATGTGGTCTCGAAAGCGACCCGGAATGCGGGAATCACCATGGCGCTGTCGGGACTCGGTGGTGATGAGATCTTTGCCGGCTACAGCGTTTTTTCACATGCAATGCGTCTTGAAAAAAAGAAATGGCTGAATATGTTTCCCGGATTTGTCAGGGGTATCGGAGGATCAGCTCTGCAGATGATCCGTCCGGGAGTTTCAAGCGATAAGATCGCTGCTTTGATGAAGCAGGACCGCGTAGACTTTACTTCTTTTTATTCCCTTTCCCGGCAGGTGCTGATGGATGACCGCCTGTGCAGGATCACCGGCAAAGAATCCCTGCCGCCTGGCAAGGTGCGTGCGATCATCGAAGCGAAAGGCAGTTTAGGAAAAGGGCACCTGCTCTCGGATGTTTCCATTGCTGAAATGTCGACCTATATGCAAAATGTTCTCCTGCGGGATGCTGATCAGATGAGCATGGCGCATGCGCTGGAAGTGAGGGTTCCGCTGATCGATTATACGCTTGTGGAGTACGTTCTCGGGGTGGAAGACAAATACAAATCGCTCACGTCTCCTAAAAAGCTGCTAACCGATTCGCTTGGTGACCTGCTTCCGCCGGAGATCATCAATCGTCCTAAAATGGGCTTCACGCTTCCCTGGAAGTTATGGATCAAAAGTGAGCTGAAAGAATTTTGCGCGCAAAAGCTCTCTGACCTGTCGGCACGAGGAACCTTTGACAAAAAGGAGATTATGAAGCTCTGGAACGATTTTCTCCGTGATGACCCGAGAGTAAGCTGGTCGCGTGTCTGGTACCTCGTGGTATTGGAAAACTGGCTGTCCGAACACGGCATCTCCTGATGAAGAAAAAGAAGATCCTCATATTCATCGACTGGTATTTACCGGGCTTCAAGGCAGGAGGTCCCATCCGTTCCGTTGCTAACCTCGTGTCCAACCTCAATAATGAATATGAATTTTTGATCGTGACCCGCGATACGGATTATGCCGATGAAATTCCTTACAAAAGCATCAAACAAAACGACTGGAACCTTCTTCCGGATGGCACCAGCGTATATTATTTCAGCAAAGAACAATTGAACACAGCAGCGATCCGTAAGCTCATCGATGAGGCAGGAGCGGATGTTGTTTACCTGAACGGGATGTATTCCCGCTATTTCACATTGGTCCCGCTGAGGTACCTGCGCAGGAAAAAAGCAGTAAAAGTGATCGTGGCGGCAAGAGGAATGCTTTCGGCAGGCTCGCTGGGTGTAAAAAGTACAAAGAAGCGGATCTTCCTCTTTGCTGCAAAAATGTCCGGGCTGTTCCGCCATGTTCTTTTTCATGCAACCACCACTGCCGAGGAAAAAGATATCCGGGCTGTTTTCGGAAACAAGGCTAATGTGAAAGTCGCAGGGAACCTCCCCCGGAAAAACACAAAGGAAACACCGGCAGCAAGAGATAAGCAGCCGGGTGAGCTAAGACTGGTAAATGTTGCGCGGATTGCACCTGAAAAAAACCTGCTGCAGGCGCTTTTGATATTAGCCCGGGTAAAAGGCAAAATATCATTTGATTTTTACGGACCTGTTTATGATAAGGCCTATTGGAAAGAATGCTCCGAAGCGATCCGAATGCTGCCAGCAAATATTACCGCTTCTTACAAAGGGAGCATCGAGAGCGATAAGGTACCGGCCCTCCTGGAAAAAGCGCACATGCTGTTTATGCCGACCACCGGGGAGAACTTCGGACACATCATCCTTCAGTCGCTTGCCGCGGGTTGTCCGGTGATCATCAGCGATCTCACGCCATGGCGGCAGCTTGCGGAAAAAGGGATCGGGTGGGACTGCACAATAGACGTTGATTCGGATGATTTTGCACGTGTGATCGGAATCGCCTGCAGCATGGGACAGCAGGAGTACGATACAATGTCTGCCGCAGCCGCGAAATACGCAAAAGAGTACTCGGATGATCCGTCTCTCTTAAGGGATAATACCGACCTGTTCCGCTAGTATTTTCTTGCTACTTTCCTTATCTTGTCTAACTTTGCAGGAACCGCTGCCAATGCTGAGCAGCTGTAAAATGCATACGTTATGTACATACTCGGACTAAATGCTTTTCATGGTGATTCTTCGGCCTGTATCCTGAGAAACGGCGAGGTGATCGTTGCACTCGAGGAGGAGCGTATCCGCCGGATCAAGCATTGGGCGGGGTTTCCGTCTGAAGCGATCAAGTATTGCCTTGCAGACGCGGGCATTTCCATCAAAGACATCGATCACATCACTATCTCGCGCGATCCTTCTGCAAACGTTGTGAAGAAGATCCGGCATACGCTTAAGAATAAAGTATCGATCTCTGCGATCTTTGACAGATATACCAACTCGCGGAAAGTGAAATCCGTTAAAGCAATGCTTGCTGAAGAGCTCCAGGTTGCTGAAGCGGAGATCAAAGCACAGATCCACAATATCGAACATCACCGCTCGCATCTCGGCAGTTCCTTTTTTGCATCTCCTTTTGAAAAAGCAGCGCTGTTGTCGATCGATGGCTTCGGAGATTTTACGTCTACGATGACCGCAACCGGGAACGGAAACCAGGTAACGGTGCTGGATGCCGTTCATTTTCCGCATTCAGCCGGGATCTTTTATACTTCATTCACCCAGTTCCTTGGCTTCCCGAAATACGGTGATGAATACAAAGTGATGGGGCTTGCTCCATATGGAAAGCCGTTGTATGTTGACAAGCTGAAAGATGTGATCCAATTTACCGATGACGGACTTTTCAAGTTGAACCTGAAATATTTCAAGCATCATAAAGACGGAGTGAAAATGAGCTGGGAAGGCGGAGAGCCGGATATCGAAAGTATTTTCAGCGATTACATGGTGGAGAAATTTGGCCCGGCCAGGAAGCGCGAGGATGAGCTGACGCAATATCACCGGGATCTTGCCGCATCCGTGCAGCGGATTTGCGAGGAGCTTATTTTTCATGTTCTGAATCACCTGCACCGTAAAACCGGTCTCGATAATTTATGTGTAGCCGGCGGTGTTGCTCAGAATTCCGTTGCCAATGGGAAGATCCTGAAAAATACGCCGTTCAAAAATGTATACATTCCTCCGGCCGGACATGATGCCGGGACATCCATCGGATCGGCGTTATTTCTTTACAATCATGTGCTGAAGCAGAAGCGCGCTGCTCCTACCTTCTCCGGCGCCCTGGGAAGTCATTATTCCGACCAGGAGATCGAACGCTATCTTGTTTCTCAAAAAGTGAATTACAAAAGGTATGACGATGCGGAGCTCCTGGATAAGGTGACCGACTGCATCATCAATGCCGGTGTTGTCGGCTGGTTCCAGGGACGAGCGGAATTCGGGCCGCGTGCTTTGGGCCATCGCTCGATCATCGCTGATCCGCGGAGAGCCGATGCAAAAGAGATCCTGAACCTCAAGATCAAAAGAAGGGAATCATTTCGTCCCTTTGCTCCTTCCATTCTGAAAGAAGCGGTCGCCGACTATTTTTACGATGCCGACAATGTTCCCTTCATGGAAAAGGTATACGTCATCCGCGAGGAGATGCGCGACAAAATTCCGGCAGTAACACATGTGGATGGAACTGGAAGGCTTCAAAGCGTCGATAAGGAATTCGAGCCCCGCTACCATGCGCTGATCGAAGCATTCGGAAAAAAAACCGGCGTACCCATTCTCCTGAACACTTCGTTCAATGAGAACGAACCGATCGTGAATTCGCCGGCAAATGCGCTGGATTGCTTTCTCAGGACAAAGATGGATCTGCTCGTGCTTGGAAATTACGTCGTCTCCCGCTGATATGCACAATGCTGAAGGTTTCTGTCATAACCGTTTGCTTTAACAGCAAGGACACCATCAGGGAAACCGTTGAATCGGTGATCTCCCAGGATTATGGTGACCTGGAATACATTGTTGTCGACGGATCATCTACCGACGGAACAATTGATATTTTAAACAAATACCGCGGTAAGATTGCGGTGCTGATCTCCGAAAAAGACAATGGTCTTTACGATGCGATCAACAAAGGAATTCTTTCCGCTACCGGTGAGATCATTGCAATCCTTCATGCAGATGATCTTTATACTTCTCCCGGCGTCATCTCAAAAGTGGTCAGCGCCTTTGAAAAAGAAGGAACAGATACCGTTTATGGCGATCTTCAGTATGTGGACCGGCAGGATCTTTCCATTGTGAAACGGAACTGGACCTCCGGTGAATTTAACAAGGAAAATTTCCGGAGAGGATGGATGCCGCCGCATCCTTCTTTTTTTGCCAGAAGGAAATGCTATATGCAATATGGTGCATTCAATACGAGCCTGAAAAGTGCTGCGGATTATGAGCTGATGCTGCGTTTTTTATACCGGCATAATTGTACCGCTGCCTATCTTCCTGAAGTGTTGGTTAAAATGAGAGTGGGAGGGAAGAGCAATCAATCGATCATGAATCGCATCCGGGCAAACCGGGAAGACAAAAGAGCCTGGGAGCTGAATGGATTAACTCCCGGGATGTTTACGTTCATCAGAAAACCGCTGTCGAAGATCGGACAGTTCTTTAAATAATCCAGATGGTCTTTAGCAGCATCATTTTCCTGTTTTATTTTCTTCCGGTCTTTTTTATTCTGTATTATCTTTCGCCGCATAAGCTGAGGAACTATGTCATTCTTTTAGGCAGTCTCGTTTTTTATTCCTGGGGCGGCCCTGCTTTTGTTTTTGTGATCCTTTGCACCACAGCGCTTGATTTTATTTTTGTCAGGCAGATCGAACGGAGCCATTCAACCGGCAGAAAGAAAACGTTTTTGTGTTTTTCTCTTGTGCTGAATCTCGGGCTGCTGTTCGGATTTAAATACCTTCATTTTGCCACAACGACCATTGATCATTTTTTGCATTGGACCGGCCGTGCACCCATCGGCATGGAAAAAATTGCATTGCCGATCGGGATCTCATTTTTTACGTTCGAGTCCCTTACGTATGTGATCGACGTATATCGCGGCAATTATAAATCGCTCCGGAATTTTGCCGACTACCTCACGTATATCCTGATGTTCCCGAAGCTGATCGCAGGGCCGATCGTGCCGTATAATAAGATCGCGTCACAGATCGAAACGGAAAGGATCATCCGTCCCGAGGCAAGGCTAGCCGGTTTGATGCGTTTTATTTTCGGCTTATCGAAAAAGGTGCTGATCGCTAACGTTATCGGCGGGTCGGTTGATGCCCTGTATCATCTCCAGCCGGGGGAGATCGGTACGCTCACCGCATGGATGATGTCGATTGGTTATACCATGCAATTGTATTTCGATTTTTCCGGTTACTGCGATATGGCCATCGGTCTTTGCTCCATGATGGGGTTCCGCATTCCGGAGAATTTTAATTTTCCTTACATCTCGCGGTCGATCACCGAATTCTGGAGAAGATGGCACATCTCGCTCGGAAACTGGATGAAGAACTATCTGTACATTCCGTTGGGAGGCAATAAAGAGAGTGAACGAAGAACCTATCTGAACCTTTGGCTGGTATTTGTGATCTCCGGTCTCTGGCATGGTGCCGGCTGGCACTTTATCCTTTGGGGCGTTTACCATGGTTTTTTCCTGGTGATCGAAAGGCTCTTTTTGAAAAAGTACCTGGACAACTTTTTAGGATTGGTCTATACATTTTTTGTTGCTAACCTGGGCTGGGTACTTTTCAGGAACGATCATATAAGTGAAACACTCGTGGTCTGGAAAAAAATGTTTGTTTTCACTCCGTCGGCTCCGCTTCACGACACCCGTTTTATTTTTGTTTTGTGCGCTGCACTGCTCTTCTCATTCAGCGGTCTGTTTAAGCGTTTTTATTCTCTTGTTCAGAACGAAGAAAATTTTTTCAGCGGTTCGTCACTGCGTTTAGGTTTATTGTATACCGCAAGTCTGCTGCTGTTTGTATTGAGCGCCGCTTATTTATGCGGAGAAAATTTTAATCCATTTATCTATTTCCGCTTCTGATGAAGAAAAAAAGCAGCATATTGTTCTGGGTGCTTTTTGCATGCTTCGCCCTTCACTGGCTCTTTTTCCCTTTGGGAATTATCAAGGACCTGCCGCTTTCGGGTTACTACCGTCTGCCCGGAAAAGTGGAGCTCTCAGCAAAAAGTTATCTGAACGGATCATTCCAGGACTCCGTTGATCTTTATGTGGGAAGGAAAATGGGACTGGTTCCGGGCTTTACGAGGGTTCATCACCAGCTGGAATATTCAGCATTTGATAAGCTGCATGCGTACGATGTTCACGCCGGGCTCGATAATTATTTGTTCCGGTATTGCCCGGGTTGTATCACTGCCGGAACATTCGATAAAGCGATGCTGGATGAATACATTACGAGATATCTTATTTTCCAGGATTCGCTTAAAGCGGCGGGTAAAAACATCGTGTGGATAATTGCTCCCGATAAGAACTTTATATACAGCGAAAAGCTTTCACCTGAACTAAAACATCCGGACGAGATCTCCGGATTTTACTGGACCTTGAAAAAGGAATTCAGAAGAAGAGGAGTGAACTTCATCGACTTCAATGAGCTTGCCTGGCGTGAAAAAAATAAATTTGAATTTCCTGTATTTACCAAAGGTGGAGTCCATTGGTCGCAGGCATACGCTGCCCGCTGTTTTGATTCCCTCTGCCAGTATTTGTCGGAGCGCACACCGGTCAAAATAAAAAACGAGGTCCAATACCGGAAAGCGGACAAAGCATGGGATTCGGATATCGACATGGAGTCTGCATCCAACCTGCTGATACCGGTTTCAGAAGGGCCTTTTTACCTGGCGGATGTAACATCTGAATCAAATGCAAAAAAGAAAAAGCTGCTACTGATCGGCGACAGCTTTACCTATGCATGGACCTGGCCGGGTTATGTGGCAAAGTGCTTTGATCCCGCTTCGGAGTTCTGGTATTATAACCGTGAAGAAAATATTCTGAAAGGCAATAAAGTTCTCGGAGAGCTGGATCATTCAAATACCCGAAAGAAGATCAAATCCTTCGATACATTTGTATTTGTATTCACTGCGCTTAACGCTGAAAATCTTGATTACGGATTCATGGACGATGTTTACCGCTCGCCGGTAATAAAATGAGCAGCTGCCCTGGAATGGAGCAGGGTAGTATCGAATACAGGAATGCTCACATCCTCCGGCTTGATCAGCAGCGGAATTTCAGTACAGCCTAAGACCACACCTCCGGCACCCATTTCTTCCATTTTGCGGATGATCTCCTGGTATCGTGCTTTTGTTCCGGCTTTCAATTCTCCCTTGCCGAGCTCGTCGAAAATAGTTTGATGAATGAACTCCCGGTCCTGCGCTGAAGGAACAATCGCTTCAATTCCTTTTGCAAGCAGCTTTTTATGAAAGAACTCTTTTTCCATTGTGAATTTCGTTCCAAGGAGCGCAACTTTCTTTATTCCGTTCCTGCTGATCTCCTCTGCGGTAGCCTCTGCAATGTGAAGGATCGGTATCCCGATCTGCTCCTGCAGTTCATCGGCGATCAGATGCATGGTGTTTGCGCAGAGGATCAGCGCTTCTGCTCCAGCTGCTTCCAGCTTCCTTGCGGCCCCGGTGAGCATCTCCAGCGTGCGGTCCCAGTCGTTGGCATCGTTGTTCTTTTTGATCTCCGCATAGTTGAAGGAATAAATGATCAGCTCAGGATACTGCAATCCGCCTAAAGTTTCATTTACCATGGTATTAATATAGCGGTAGTAATCAATTGTTGAAACCCAGCTGATCCCACCGATAAGACCGATCTTCTTCATGAAATGACATTAAAAAAGCCCCGGGGTTTTACCTCGGGGCTCCTGATTAGAATTTCGCACGGATCTTACGTTTCTTGTACTTCTTGTGCTTGAAGATGCTGCCATACTTGGAGCGGTAGAAGGAGCTTCTTCCTCTCATGATATAGCTGTAATAAATATAAGTTGTCATGTACGAATCATTGTGTGAAGGATCCCCGCGTTTAGCGCCTACAGCGTAGTTTCTCGGGTCAGGGATCCCGGCTTCGTTACCAAGCTCTCCCCTCCGGTTTGCCAGTGCAACTGCTTCCGGGCTCGAAAGATCTTTAGGATCGGCATAAACGGTACTTACGTCATCAAGATAATCGGTGAACGTTGTTCTCCAGTCAAATTCCCATCCGATCCTGTGCTTCTTGTCGATCGTGAAGTATAGTCCCAATCCAACCGGGATCGCAACTCCGACCGGTGAATATGCTTTGCCTTCTGTCTGCAAAGGACGCAGCGAGGTCCATTTATCGTTGTAATAGGTTTTCGGATCGTGATAGAATCCGGCCACACCGGCGAACGCATACATACGGAAATCATTCCGGTAGCGATACGTATGACCCAGGTCGGGAACATCTACGAAGAAGAACTGGCCGGTAAACTCCAGCTCATAAATGTCATTTCTGAAAGATAAATTTCTTCCGGCACGTCCGGGATTGGTGGACAGGTAATCCGCACCGCAGATCCGGTTCCAGTTCAGCCCGAGCTTCAATGAAACGATCGGGTTGAGTTTGTAGCGGGCAAAAGCACCGAAAGTGGGCTGCGTTTTCGACAGCTTGATGTCAGCAATGAAATCCTTGCGGGTTTCCGCTTTACCACCCATTTCGCCGAGGTAGTTTGATGCGCCGGCATGTCCGCCAAAGTCCCACAGATATTGACTCGAGCCAATAAACGGGATCAGTGTTAACGATAGTACAATGAGTATCTTACGCATAGTGCAAATATATAAAAAAAACTAAAAAAAAAGCAATTAATATTTTTTTACCTTCGTAACGTCTACAAAAAAGGCTTATATACCTCATTAAACACATATGGGTAACAACAGGATCACCCGGCTCTTCAAAATTCAATACCCGATCGTTCAGGCGGGCATGATCTGGTGCAGCGGCTGGGAACTTGCTTCCGCAGTCAGCAACGCAGGGGGATTAGGTGTGATCGGCAGCGGCAGCATGTACCCTGAAGTGCTCCGGGAGCATATCCGCAAATGCAAGCAGGCTACCGGCAATCCTTTTGCAGTCAATGTGCCGATGCTCTACCCGGACATTGACAAACACATGGCCATCATTATTGAAGAAGGTGTAAAAATTGTCTTTACCTCTGCGGGAAATCCGAAAACCTGGACCGGCATTCTGAAAGAAAAAGGGATCGTTGTGGTGCATGTGATCGCGAACCGGAAATTTGCAAAAAAAGCGGAGGAAGCTGGCGTTGATGCCATCGTTGCAGAAGGTTTTGAGGCAGGCGGACATAACGGCCGGGAAGAAACAACCACATTGTGTCTTATTCCGATGATCTGCGCAGCCGTTAAGATCCCCGTGATCGCAGCCGGAGGAATTGGCAGCGGCCGGTCCATGCTGGCTGCAATGGCACTGGGTGCCGAAGGTGTTCAGGTAGGCAGCAGATTTGTAGCCTCAGTGGAATCCTCCGCAAGCGATGAATTCAAGAATGCGGTGATCACTTCCGGTGAAGGAGATACTAAGTTGATGCTCAAGTCCTTAACGCCTGTTCGGCTGCTTCGTAATAAGTTCTCGGAAGAGGTTGAACAAGCGGAGAACCGTGGTGCGGATGCAGAAGAGCTCAGCAAGCTGCTAGGACATGGACGTTCAAAAAAAGGTATGTTCGAAGGTGATCTGGAAAACGGGGAGCTGGAGATCGGACAGGTTTCGGCACAGATCAGGGAAATCAAACCCGCGACAGCGATCATTGCTGAAATGCTGGAGGAATATAAAACGGCGAAAGAAGAACTTTTAAAAGGTTTCTAAAATTTAAAAACGAATTATGATCACATACGATAAATTCCAGCTGGAGAATGGATTGAAGGTAATTGTCCACAAGGACGTTTCCACTCCCATTGCCTGCGTAAATATCCTTTACAACGTCGGCGCAAGAGACGAAAGTCCTGAACAGACCGGCTTCGCTCACCTCTTTGAGCACCTGATGTTCGGCGGTTCCGTGAATATTCCCAACTACGATGAACCGCTGCAGCGTGTAGGCGGCGAAAACAATGCCTTTACAACCAACGATATCACCAACTATTACCTTACGCTTCCGGCGGAGAACCTGGAAACTGCATTCTGGCTGGAAAGCGACCGCATGCTGAGCCTTGCATTCTCCGAAAAAAGCCTGGAAGTACAGCGGGCCGTAGTGATCGAAGAGTTCAAGCAGCGTTATCTGAACCAGCCCTACGGCGATGTATGGCTGCTCCTGCGTCCGATGGCCTACAAAGTACATCCTTACCGTTGGGATACGATCGGCAAAGAGATCTCACACATCGAGAATGCACAGATCGGAGATGTAAAAAGCTTCTTCAAACGGTTCTATTGCCCGAACAATGCCATTATGGTCGTTGCAGGAAATGTGGACAAAGAAGAAGTAAAACAGCTTTCTGAAAAATGGTTCGGACCCATTCCGAAAGGCCCTGAAAACAAAAGAAACCTGCCGGCAGAGCCTGCGCAGACAGAAGAGCGTAAGCTAACCGTGGAGCGGGATGTACCTGCGGATGCGCTCTACAAAACCTGGCACATGTGTTCGCGTTATGACAAAGAATATTACGCGATCGACCTGATCTCGGATATTCTTTCGCGCGGAAATTCTTCCCGTTTTCACAATTCGCTGATCAAGGAAAAGAAGATGTTCAGCGATGTTCATGCTTATGTGATGGGCGACTTTGATAAAGGGCTTTTTGTCGTTTCCGGCAAGCTGTCAAAAGGAGTGAGTCTCGAAGAAGCTGAAAAGGCCGTCATCATTGAGCTGGAGCGCTTGCAGAAAGAGCTGGTGAATGCGGACGAGCTTCAGAAAGTAAAAAACAAAATGGAAGCTTCACATGTGTTCGGCGAAGTGGAAGTGCTGAATAAAGCCACGAACCTCGCTGTTTCTGAGCTGCTCGGCGATGCCAATATGGTGAATGAAGAAGTGAATAAATACCAGAGAGTGACGGTGGAGGAGATCCAGGCGCAGGCAAAAGCCCTGTTCCGCCCCGAAAATTGCTCCACACTTTATTATAAAGCAAAAAAATAATGAAAGAGCTGAACCTTACGATCGACAGAACATCCGTCCCTTCTTTCAAAACGGTGGACAAGATCAATATGATCCGGGCAACCGAACGGAAACTTAAAAATAATATCCCCGTTTATTCCATTAATGCGGGAAGCCAGGAGCTGATCAAAATAGAATTCCTGTTTTCCGCGGGAATGTATCAGCAGGACCTTCCGCTCCAGGCAGCAACGGTTAACTCGATGCTGGAGGAAGGCACACTGAAAATGACCGGTGCGCAGATCGCCGCCGAGGTTGATTATTACGGCGCATTCCTGGAGACAGGGGTTTCGCAGGACAGCGCTTCGGTAGTATTGTACACGCTGAACAAACATCTGAAAGCAACCCTGCCGGTAGTGGAAGAGGTGATCAAGCGTTCTGCATTTCCACAGCAAGAGCTGGATACACTTCTGACAAATAAAAAACAGAAATTTTATGTCAATAACCAGAAGGTAGCCACGCTGGCACGGAAACATTTTACCGAGCTGATCTTCGGCGAAAAGCATCCGTATGGAATAAATGTAAAAGAATCTGATTTTGAATTAATTAGCAGGGCTCACCTGGATAATTTCTATAGTAAATATTATCGTTCCAATGACTGCAAGATCATTCTCGCGGGAAAGATAGACGACGATGTGTTCCCGCTTCTCGAAGAGTACTTCGGTGGAGATGATTGGAAAGGGAGTGATTTGCAGCCAAAAGAAGCGGTGCGGCCAATGACCACTTTTCAGCGTGAGCAGCTGATCTACAAAGAAGACGCATTGCAATCGGCGATCCGGATCGGGAAGGTGATGTTCAATAAGACCAACGCCGATTTTCAGCCTCTGCAGGTGCTGAATACGGTATTCGGCGGTTATTTCGGTTCCCGCCTGATGTCGAATATCCGCGAGGACAAAGGCTATACCTACGGCATTGGCTCCGGTCTTGCTTCCCTCCAGAACTCAGGCTATTTCTTCATTTCAACGGAAGTAGGAGTGGACGTTTGTAAAAATGCGGTCGCTGAAATATACTTCGAAATGGAGCGTTTGCGTAAAGAGCTGATCCCCGCTGAAGAGCTTGAGCTGGTTAGGAATTACCTTCTCGGTACATTCCTTCGTTCGGTGGATGGCCCGTTTGCGATGGCCGACCGTTTCAAAGGCATTATGGAATATGGTCTTTCCTATGATTATTTCGATCGGTATATTGCAACCATTAAGAGCATTTCAGCATCTCAGTTGCGTGACCTCGCTAACACTTATTTCGACAAGGACAGCATGATAGAGCTGGTGGTCGGAAAAAAATAATTGGTGCAGCGTTCACAATTGAGTAAATTTAGGCATTCATTTTTGTTGTTACTGAATTCGTGAACCGTAAATGCGGTTTGCAGCTATTACCGATCCGGATGTTCAAAAGATCAATCCTTCTGATTGTATGCATCGTGTTGTTTTCCCAGAAGTCAAATGCATCTCATTTGATGGGCGGCGAAATAACCTGGGATTGTGTCGGCGGCGGCCAATACGTTTTTACGCTGAAGCTTTACCGCGATTGTAACGGGATCCCGCCTCCGCCGGTCGTTTCGCTTTCCGTTTTTAATCATCCCACCATTTCTTCCATTTCGATGAACCTGGTTTCGCAGACCGATATTTCGCCGGCCTGTAATGCAGCCGGACCGGGTATTTCCTGTGCTGCGGCAGAATCGGATCCTGCATGGCCTTTGAGCCCTACACCCGTTCTCGGCGCCGTCCAGGAATCGGTATTTCAATCGGCACCGACCGCCTTACCCGGTACTCCTCCCGGTGCAGGCTGGGTTTTTGCTTACTATGAATGCTGTCATAACGGATCTGTGACAAATATTCAGAGTCCTACTGCAACCGGTTTCACCTTAAGAGCCGTAATGCATGCATACAGCGGAATGAATGAAAGTCCATGCTTTGACTCTTCGCCGCGTTTCCTGGAAAAACCGAGCACTGTGATCTGCATGGGGTATCCGTTCAGCTACAACCACAATGCTTCCGATCCTGACCTGGACTCACTTTCTTATTCCTGGGCGCAGCCATTGGATCAGTATAATCCGGGAGCAGGCCCTTTCAACCCGCCTGTGAACCCGGCGCCGCTTACTTTTGCGGCTGGATACAGCTATACCAGTCCCTTACCCGGAACCGCGCAGAATGCCTCGAATATTCCGGCGACGATCAATCCTTCCACCGGTGAGATCTCTTTCACTTCCTATACGCAAGGGAACTTTGTAACGGAAGTGAAAGTGGAAGCCTGGAAATGCGGACAGCTGGTTGCTGAGGTGTATCGTGAGATCCAGATCGTTTTACTTCCTTGCGGAGCGAATGCTCCTCCTTCGGTCGCTATCACTTCCTACCAGGATACGGTGCTTGCAGGAACCGCGGTTAATTTTACACTCAATGCAACCGATGCGGATCTCCTGGCAGATGGCGTTACGCCGCAAACGGTTACCATCAGCGCTACAGGAACACAGTTCGGCGCCGGATATACCAGTTCCGTAACCGGCTGTCTGCATCCGCCCTGCGCAACGCTCACGCCCGCTTCACCTGTCTCCGGTTCCGCCGCCGCAGCCACAACCTTCAACTGGCAAACCACCTGCGATCACATTGCTACCACTGGAGCCTGCAGTACGCATTCGAACACCTACACTTTTGTCTTCAAATCAAAAGACGATTTTTGTCCTGCACCTGCTGAAAAGATCTCGACTGTTTCTATTACCGTCCTGGCGCTTCCCATCGTCCAGAGTCCCCAGCCCCGCTGTGTTTCTGTTTTACCGAATGGAGATGTCGTTCTCAGCTGGTCCACACCGGCCGACACCGGCGGAACGTTCAATAGCTATTTTATTTATACTTCAAACACTGCAGGCGGGCCATTCACGCTGCTCGACAGTATTCCGGTTTACGGTACGACCAGCTACACGCACATAGGAGCCAATGCAAATGCGGCCTCTGTTTATTATTACATGCAAACACGCTCCGGCTGCTTCGGACATGTTTATTCTTCACCATCCGACACCGTAAGATCCATTCATCTGAACGTGACGCCGGGAACAGGAACCGCCATCCTGAACTGGAATGCCATTGCAAGTCCTAACATTTCAAGCTCCTCGGGGATCTATAACATCTACCAGGAATATCCGCCGGGAGTGTGGACGCTCACAGGTACTACTACCGGTCTGAGCTATATCGATACGATCTTCGTTTGCAACGACACGATCAACTATCGCGTGGAAATTGCTGATAATACAGGCTGTACTTCTGTTTCATCGGTCGATGGAGATTTGTTTCAAAACCTGATCGTTCCTGCTACGCCTGTCATCGATACGCTGAGCGTGGACGACAGCAACAATGCGATCCTGAACTGGAGCCAGAACACGGCTCCTGATGTTGCAGCGTATATTATCTTCCAGAACAATGGCTCCATCTGGATCCCGATCGATACGCTTTATGGGATCACAAATACATCCTACAATTATTCCGGTTCTAATGCGGATCTCGGCTCCGAGCAATATTGCATCGCCGCTTTTGATACCTGCGGGAACATCAGTCCGCAAGGGCCTTCAAAATATTCCATTTACCTGACCTCATCGCCTGATATCTGCTCCCGCAGCGTGAACCTCAGCTGGACCGCTTATCCTGCGATCGGATCAGGACTTGCGGGATACAGGATCTATCGCTCAACGATCGGCTTCTCCGGGCCCTATACATTGATCGGAACGGTCGGGCCGACGGTGCTGACCTATAATTCCGCCGGCCTCGCAGCAAGCACAACCTATTATTTCAAAGTAGAAGCATTTGATGCATCCGGCTCCAGGACCGCATCTTCCAATCGCATCAGCTTCTATTCCGCTGTTCCGGTTCCGCCGTTGTTTTCCTACCTGAGAAAGGTTAGTGTGCTCGATCCGGACCGGGTGGATGTGACCTGTCATATCGATGTTGCTGCTTCCACGTTGCAGTACAAGATCATGCGTTCGTATGATACCATCTCTGCGAATTACATCCAGGTAGGAACAGTTCCGTCCAGCGCTTCATCGCCGGTGTTCTTCAGTGATCTCACCGCAAAAACCGATAAGTTCAGCTATTACTATAAAGTGATCAATGTCGACAGCTGCGGTTATGACGGACTGGAAACCAACATAGGCCGGACTATACTGCTCACTGCGATCAGCAACAGCACGGACCTGGTGAACAACCTGACCTGGAACGATTATGAGGACTGGCTGGGAAATGTAACTTCCTATAATATTTACCGCGGAGTAGACGGAGTGATGGATCCTACACCGATCGCAAATGTGCCGTTCACCGGGACAGGAATAAATACATACACCGACGACATTTCAATGATCCTGCAGGGACAGGGCGTTTTCAATTATTACGTGGAAGCTATTGAAGGAATGGGCAATCCTTATGGCTTCAGCGATCATAGTCTTTCAAACATCGCCGAAGCTTACCAGGATCCGATGGTATTTATTCCCAATGCATTCAAGCCTTCCGGTTTGAACAATGTTTTTATTCCGGTTACGACGTATGTTGACTTGAAAGAATATGAATTTGACATATTCAACCGCTGGGGTGAAAAGATCTTTACTTCAACCGACGTAGACAAAGGCTGGGACGGTACTTACAAAGGAAATAAGGCCCAGTTCGGCGTTTACGTGTATGTGCTTCGCTTTAAAACATCCAAGGGAGAATATCTTGAGTTCAAAGGAACGGTGACGTTGCTGAGATAATTCAAATCGCAATTAGAAAACAAAACAAAAACAATATGAAAAGAAACTACTTCCTCTTCCTGTTTTTCACGTTGACCGGCTTTGCGGCTGATTCTTATGCACAATGTACAAGCGGCTGTACAATGACGGTCTCCGGCGCAGATGCTTCACCTCATGTGATCGCTTCCGGTCAGACCTTTTGCGTTACTTCTTCGGGAAGTCTTTCCGGCGGGATCGTTGTTCAGACCGGCGGAATCCTTTGTAACAGCGGGACCATCACCGGTGATGTGTGGGTAAATGGCGGAACCCTCAATAATCAGGGAATCATTAACAGCGGTAATATTCTCGTAGATACGCAGGGAACGTTTGACAATTTTGCCAGCGCGGATATTGATAGCCTTCTTGTTCAGGATATTTACTCTGTGTTTTCGAACAGAAGCGGCGCAACGCTTACGGGTGTTCGTCTTGCTTTTACAAATAACTCCAGCGGAACCAATGACGGGACGATCACGGAAGATTATATGGGCGATTCGATAGGACAGTTTAACAATAACCTCGGCGGCAGCCTGACGCTCAACTACGATCTTTATAATGCCTATAACAGCGGCTTCTTTAATTATGGATACATGGCGATCCTCCGGGACTTTCTGAACTCGACAGGCGCTACTTTTGAAACCGGTTGTATGATCGGGGTAGGAAGAGACTGGTACAATTCAGGTCCGGCGATCATCAACGGACCGGCTACCGGCAGCTGTGGCGGCTTTTCCGTTGCCGGGATGACGCTGAACAACGGGACGATAGGAAGCTCGGCTCAGCACGTGGATATTTGTGACAGCGGCCACCCGGGGACCGGGATAGACGGACCCGGAGGAACGATCGCATCTACTACTACTTATTGCGCATGTTCGAATGTATGTGTGGCAGTCGGCATTGCTGAACATCCCGCGATCAGCGACCTGGCGATCGGGAATGTATACCCGAACCCGGCGAAGGATAATCTGAACCTCGTTTTTACCAGTGCGGACGCACAGGAGATCCGCGTGGAGGTGAGGGACATGATGGGAAGAAAGCATGTTGCGGCGATGATGAGCGCCTCGGCCGGACAGAATAAAACCGCTTTGGATGTTTCTTCAGTCGCCGCCGGATCTTACATCCTGGTGATCACCGATGAAAAAGGTTTATCCGGAAAGCAGCTTTTTACCGTTGTGAAATAGTCTGACAGGCTGATCTTAATGCAATACAGATTCGTTATATATACTATTAACAAATCCGCCTCCAACAGACACATCATAAACACAGATTCGCAAATTCGTTAGATTCGTTATCCGTATCATAAACAGATCCGCATGAATCATAAAAATCCGTAAAGCCGCGTCCCATCCATACACAGCACAGAAAACACAGATTTGTAACATTCGTACAGATTCGTATTTAGTAAAGTTGTATATTTGCGGGAATTTTAACCATAGATATTCTTTATTATGGCATTAGATTCAGCCAAGTTTGTAGGAGAAGGCTTAACCTACGATGATGTACTGCTTGTACCTGCTTATTCTGAGGTACTTCCGCGTGAAGTGAGCACCGCTTCTTTTTTCACCAAAAAAATAAAGTTGAACACCCCTGTTGTATCCGCCGCAATGGATACCGTAACAGAGTATGCCCTGGCGATCGCAATTGCCCAGGAGGGCGGAATTGGTGTGCTGCACAAGAACATGAGCATCGAGGAGCAGGCAGAACAAGTGCGGAAGGTGAAGCGTTCCGAAAGCGGAATGATCATGGACCCGGTGACGCTCCTGGAAACAGCGACAGTAAAAGATGCGCTCCATCTGATGAAAGAAAATAAGATCGGTGGAATTCCGGTGATCAATGAAAAGCGCGACCTGATCGGCATCGTGACCAACCGCGACCTTCGTTTTGAAAAGAACAGCAAGCGCCCGGTAAAAGAGGTGATGACCAGCGAAAAAATGATCGTGGCGAAAGTGGGGACGGACCTGAAAAAAGCGGAGCAGATCCTCCAGCATCACAAAATTGAAAAGCTTCCGGTGGTAGACAAAAACGGCAAGCTTGTCGGATTGATCACCTATCGCGATATTATAAAAGTAAAAGTTCATCCGAATGCAAATAAAGACAGTCTTGGCCGTTTGCGTGTTGCAGCAGCAGTGGGCGTAACCGCCGATGTTGTGGAACGCGTGGATGCGCTGGTGAGATCGGGTGTTGATGCAGTTGTGCTCGATACGGCTCACGGGCATTCAAAAGGCGTTGTTGACGCACTTAAAAAGATCAAGAAATCATTCCCGACGCTGGAAGTTGTTGTAGGAAATGTGGCAACTCCTGAAGCCGCACTAGCTTTGGCTGCTGCAGGGGCAGATGCGGTGAAGGTCGGGATCGGACCCGGATCGATCTGTACCACCCGGATCATTGCCGGTGTGGGAGTTCCCCAGCTAACGGCCGTTCTTGACGTTGCCAAGGCTTTAAAGAGTAAAGGTGTTCCGGTGATCGCTGACGGAGGGATCCGTTTTACAGGAGATATAGTAAAAGCATTGGCAGCCGGCGCAAGCTCAGTAATGATGGGGTCGATGTTCGCAGGTGTTGAAGAATCACCGGGCGAGACGATCATATTCGAAGGAAGAAAGTTCAAGTCGTACCGCGGAATGGGCTCTATTGAAGCCATGCAGAAAGGCTCAAAGGACCGTTATTTCCAGGATGCAGAAGACGATATCAAAAAGCTCGTACCGGAAGGGATCTCAGGAAGAGTGCCGGTGAAAGGAAGCCTGTCGGAAGTGATCTACCAGTTTGTCGGAGGTCTGCGTGCCGGAATGGGATACTGCGGTGCTAAAACCATCGGCGACCTTCAGAAAGCAAAATTCATCCGGATCACCAATTCCGGTATTCGCGAAAGCCACCCGCATGGCGTTTCGATTACGAGAGAAGCTCCGAATTATAGCAGGTGATTAGGTAACCAGGTGATGAGGTGACTAAGTAGCGGAGTCTTAAGAAAGTGTGATTGGACTTCGAAATGTATTTAGGTGAAAAGGTGAAAAATGAAAAGACGGAATCCTGAATTAAAATTTAATACAGATGATTGTTGAGCTTAGATAAACAGCTTACGATTTACCATAAACACGAATAAAAAAAGAGTTCCCGATGGAGAACTCTTTTCTTTTTTACCTAATCACCTAGTCACCTGGTTACCCAATCACCCAGTTACCTAAAAAGCCATAAACGGATCCGAATACTGTTTAGCATCTTTGAGGATCTCTTTCTCCACTTCATCAGTCGAAGCGGAATTGGCTTTCGGCCCGCGGTTGATCTTGATCGATAAGCTCAGCTCATGTGCTTTCACATTTCCCCGAGCATCATTCAATCCATTGTTCAGCATATCGTAACTGTAGCCGAGTGTAAAGTTGGTGTGAGTGAATCCGACTACGATCGCATTTGCATCATGAACGCGGTACCATCCGCCGATCACGAATTTCAGGGTTGGATTAAAGCTGTATTCAGCATAAAGTCCTGCCGCCGGTTCCACGTTTCCATTCTGGTTATTCACCCTTACCGAAGGAGAGAGATCGAATTTATTCTGGCCGAAGATCCGGATGCCCGCCTGGTAAGAAAAGCGCATCGGCAATGTTCCTTCAGCACCGAGCAGCGACTGATGCGGCTCATTTAAGTGATATCCCGCAATTCCAAGATAAGCATTGATCTTGCCTTCCGTCCGGTTCGGATTGTAGAACCAGGTAAATCCGAATCCGATATCCTGGTGACTTACCTTGTTGCTGAGCGCTTCATTCGCTGGGTTCGTTGCATCGAATTTTCCATTGACGTATTGCGCGTCAAAAGTCTGGCTGGCAATGTCTATCGACTTCTGGATATAGCCGCCCATCAGGGAAAGACAGAGGTTGTTGTTCGGAGAAATTTCCTTGCTGTAATCCAGTGCAAGTGCAAGATTGGTAGTAGTAAATGCGCCGGCTTTGTCGTTCATCACATTCACTCCCGCATCAAATTTTCCTTTTTGATCTTTCAGCATCATCGGGCACATTGCGGTTACCGAATAGGTTTTGTAGCCCTTATCAATAAATGCCCATTGGCTGCGGTAGTTCATGCCGAATTTAATATCATGGTTGGCTCCCATGATCGCCGGGTTGATCTGCAAAGGATCAGCGTAGGATTGCGAAAAACGTTCATCCTGTGCATAGCCTGTAGCAGCGATCGCTATTGCGAAGGCCGGCAGAATGATCTTATGTAGTGTATTTTTCATAGTTCTTGTTTTATCCGCCGAGGCCACCGGCTGGCGGAGAAGGTTCTTGAATTATCGGATCAGGTTGACGATTCCTTTTGAATCGATCACTGTTCCGTCGCTGAGCTTTCCTCTTACCTCATACACATAAGCTCCTTCCGGTAGTTTATCGCCGGTACTCTGGCGGGTACCGTCCCAACCCGTCAGAAGATCCTGGGTATGAAAGATCCGTTCGCCCCAGCGGTTAAAAATGTTGAATTCAAAACCCTGGATGCCTTCACCGCGGACAATAAAAATATCGCTGCTGCCATTGCCGTCAGGTGAAAATGCAGTCGGTAGCCAGAATCCCGGTTCAACAACGTACACCGTCACAGCTGCGTTCCTGCTGCAGCCGAACAGATCTGTAATATTGCAGGTATAGGTTGTGGTGGTGGCCGGACTGGCGATCGGGTTGTAAATACCCGGGTTGTCAAGTGTTGCTGACGGTGCCCACACATATAAAATTCCGCCGGTCGCATTCAGCTGCGCAGAACCCCCGGTGGTGATCGTATCGGGCATTCCGGCGCTTACCGAAGGAAGATTATGAACATTCACGGTTACTTCGTCACTCACCGAACCGCAGCCGTTTGCCGTTACCGTTAAAGTATACGTCATCGTACCGGATGGTTTTGCAAATGGATTGGCCGCGGTGGAATCACTCAAGCCTGTTGAAGGAACCCAGGTGTATGTTTGTCCAAGTATCAAACCGGTTCCGATCTGCGCGCTGTCATTGATACAAATGCTTGCATCAGCACCGGCATTTGCCATGAGTACCGGGAGCATTGTTATTTTCATCGTATCTTTTGAAGAGCAGCCGGTTGTCGTATTGGTCACCGTTACGATATACTCCGTGAGCGGTGCTACAGGGCTTGCGGTCGGATTCGCCGCTGTGCCGCTGCTCAGCGTCGAGGAAGGTGACCAGCTGTAGGTCATTCCCGGAACTGCCGGCGCACCGATCTGCGCCGATGTATTGAAGCAGATGGTCGTATCCATTCCGGCATTCGCAAGCGGCAGCGAATCGATCGAAATGGTTTGCATGGATGAAGTAACACAGCCATACTGGTTGGTCACATTGAATGTAATTGTTTTCGGCCCGCCAAAAGTGTAAATCACGCCTCCCGGGTTTTCTGAGGTGGAGAGCAGCGGACTTGCGCCGGCTCCGAAATCCCAGGAATAAGTAATGCCCGCACCTGTTGTTCCGAAATTATTGAAGTTGACAGTTTCCATTGCGCAGCTGGGTGTAGTGTATGTAAATACCGCGCTTGGCGAAGGATTGATCGTGATCACCATCGTTGATGTATCTGCACCTGCACCCGTGGTAGCAATGTGCGTGACGATCTTTGCACCGAACGTTGAATAAACCACGCCGGTTGGATTTGCGCTGGCAGAAGTTGCAGGAATTGCTCCTGCCCCGAAGCTCCAGGAATGGGTTACACCCGGAACAGTTGCCATTACACTGTAAAAGCTTTCCGATTGACCGGCACATCCGGGAGTGCTTGAAGCAAAAGAAGCATCCGGTGTTGCAGGAACAACATATTGAAGAATGGTCCCGTCAAGTCCAACCGCATATCCCAGCGTTGAGTTATACATGTCGACTTTCAGAAGCCGTGAGCAGCCCGGAACCGAATTGGACCAGGTGGCGCCTCCATCTGTCGTAGTGAAGATCGTTCCTGCGTCGAGAGGAACGCTTCCTCCGACTATGAATCCGTTATTCGCATCATAAAAATCCATCCCGGAAAGCGCATCGGTGGTGCCGGTGGCTATGGTCGACCAGGATGTTCCTGATGCGACCGTACGGATGATAATGCCATTGTCGCCGCACATCACTCCGTTTGTTCCGGAAGTAAAATAAACGCTGTTGAGCCCGGTACCTACACCGCTTGTTAATGCTCCCCAGGTTGCGCCGGAGCTGATCGTTTTCAAAGCAACACCTGCCGCACCTGCCGCATAGCCGTTGGTCGGACTTGTAAAAGCGACGCCGTTAATAATTGCGCCGGTAGGGACCGTGCAGGGGTTCCATGTAGTGCCACCATCAGTTGTTTTAAGGATCAGACCTCCGCTCCCGGTAATAAATCCGGTAAGCGGATCGATAAAATGAATGGACCGGAGGTTCACGGTGGTACCGATCGTCATCGCGTTCCAGGTTGATCCGCCGTCAGTGGTCTTCATTGCCGTTCCATTGTCGCCCACCACGTAGCCGGTAAGCGCATCCATGAACTCGATCGAATATAGGTTCTGACCGGTTCCGCTTGAAAGCGGGATCCAGCTGATCCCGGTGTCACTGCTTTTCCGGATCGTTCCGGTTGCACCGCAAACATAAGTATCAGTAGCGGTTGGAGCAGAAACACCCAGCAGGTTAGTGGTCGTTCCGCTGAAAATAGAAGACCACGTCCCCTGGGCTTTTACTTCCCCGATGGAGAGGAGCAGTCCAAACGACAGAACAAGGGTAGCTTTTTGCATAATTCAGGTTTTATCTGTCCAAATATACTATTCACAAAGCAATTAGTCAAATCTTCCTAAAAGAGGTTAGAATACAGCATTTTAGCTTAACAAATTTTAACAAGCCGAAGTCTGAATAATCAGCTTTCTTTTATTTTGACACATCGTTTAAATAGCTACATTTGTTACCCAAAATAAAAAATTCAATTTATGAATATGCGTATCCTTTCAAGATCATTGGTACTGCCGGTTGCACTCCTTGCAGTGAATACTGTTTTTGCCCAGACAAAAAAGACGAACCCACCAACCGAGCCTGTAAAAAATGACCCGGTTCTGATGACCATCGGAAATTCAAAAGTTACCGTTTCGGAATTCAGGAATGTATATGATAAGAACCGGAAGGATGGACCTGCGGATCCGAAAGCCCTGAATGATTATGTGGATCTTTTCATCAACTTCAAGCTGAAGGTGAAAGAAGCGGAAGAGATGGGACTTGATACCGCAAAAGCCTTCAAAGAAGAGCTTGCCGGCTATCGTAAGCAGCTCGCGCAGCCTTACCTTACCGATAAGGATGTAAACGAAAAGTTATTGAAAGAAACATATGACCGCATGCAGGAAGACATCCATGCAGCTCATATTCTTGTGAAAGTCCCTGAAGGCGCATTACCGAAAGATACATTGGAAGCATTTAACAAGATCATGAAGATCCGTGCCCGAATCATGAAAGGGGAGGATTTTATGAAGGTTGCAGCTGAAAAGGGAGTTTCGGATGATCCTTCTGCGCGTGAGAATGGCGGAGATCTTGGCTTTTTCACTTCTCTTCAAATGGTTTATCCTTTCGAAACTGCCGCTTATAATACCAAGGTTGGAGAAGTTTCCATGCCGGTTCGCACCCGCTACGGATATCACCTGATCAAGGTGATTGAAAGAAGAAAAGCCCAGGGCGAAGTGCTGGTATCGCATATCATGGTGAAAACACCGCCGAATATGAGCAAGGAAGACTCACTGAACGCCTTTACCAAGATCACCGAGATCTATAACAAGCTGAAAGCAGGATCTAAATTCGAGGATCTTGCAAATGAATTTTCTGATGACAAATCCTCTGCAAAAAAAGGGGGCGAGCTGCCTTGGTTCGGAACCGGCAAGATGCCTGCTGAATTTGAGAAAACAGCGTTTGCCCTGAAAGAAAAAGGAGATTACAGCCAGCCGATGAGAACAAAATACGGATGGCACATCATCAAATTAAATGATAAGCGCGGACTCGCTCCTTTTGACGATATGAAGAATGAGCTGAAGGCAAAAGTGACAAAGGATTCACGTTCACAAGCGGGCCGTACATCCCTGATCGCGAAAGTGAAAAAAGAATATAACTTCAAAGAAAATCCAAAGCTGGTCGACGACTTTGCAAAGGTGATGGATTCAACTTTCTTCGAAGGACGCTGGGATGTGGACAAAGCGGCTGCACTCAATAAACCGATGTTCAACTTCAACGACAAGATCTACACACAGAAGGACTTTGCGAATTTCATTTCTTCTCACCAGAGCAAGCGCCCTAAAACAGATGTGAAAGTAGTGCTCAATCAATTGTACAAACAGTTTGTGGAAGAAAGCGCTGTTGCCTATGAGGAATCGCGGCTGGATATGAAATATCCGGAGTTCAAGGCGCTCATGCAGGAATACCGCGACGGTATCCTTCTGTTTGAATTGACCGACCAGAAAGTATGGAGCAAGGCTGTAAAAGATACCGTCGGATCAAAAGCATTCTATGAAAAGAACAAGACCAATTACATGTGGGATGAGCGTGCGGATGCTTCGGTGTACAGCTGTGCAAACGACAAAGTGGCCAAGCAGGTACGCGATCTGATGAAAAAGAAAAAGACCGAAAAAGAGATCCTTGCCGCTGTAAATAAGGATTCCCAGCTGAACCTCCAGGTCGAGTCGAAGATCTTCACAAAAGGGGAGAATGAATTTGTAGATAAAAACTGGAATCCGGGGATCTCTCCTGATATGAATTCAGAAAAAGATAAAAAGATCGTGATCGTTGTGACGAACAAGCTGCTGAAGCCTGAGCCAAAATCCTATATGGATTCAAAAGGAATGGTAACGGCAGACTACCAGAATTTCCTTGAGAAAGAATGGATCGCTGCATTGAAAGCAAAATATAAAGTGACGGTTGACAAGGACGTACTGTCTGCTATTAAATAATTCCGGCCAGAAAATGGTCCCCTAAGTTTATGGCGCTCCGGCTGCCATAAACTTTTTTAGTTTTTAAAGAGGTGATAAAATACGGCTTACCATTGATACTAGTGTGCTTCCTGTTCTCCTGCGGTCCGGCCACCGATGCGGACAAGGGGCGTGTTGTGGTCGCCCGTGCAGATAAGGAATTTCTTTACCTGGATGATCTTGCGGATCTCGTTCCGTCCGGAACTCCTTCAAAGGATAGTGCGGAACTCACCATGAAATACATCGATAACTGGGTCCGGGAATCGCTGGTGATCCAGAAAGCAGAGAATAACCTTGCTGAAGATCAGAAAAATGTGGAAAAGCAGCTGAAGGATTACCGGAATTCGCTGATCACCTACTCTTACGAGAAGGAATTAGTGAAGCAGAAGCTGGATACGATCGTTTCGGATGCCGACATCGAACAATATTATAATAATAACCAGGGAGATTTTGAGTTAAAGGATAACATTATTAAGGTGATATACGTCAAAGTAAATAAAAAGGCCCCCGGGATCGATAAGTTAAAAAAGTGGTACCGGTCGGATAACATGAAAGACCGGGAACAGCTGGCAAGTTATTGTCACCAGTTTGCAGACAACTTTTATCTTGATGACTCGTCATGGTTATTGTTTGATGATTTGTTGAAAGAAATTCCGATCCAGGCCTATAATAAAGAATTATTTTTGCAGAACAACCGCTTCGTGGAGGTCAGCGACTCGCTCAGCGATTATTTTGTGAATATCAAGGGCTTCAAGACAAAGAACAGTCTTTCTCCCCTGGCATTTGAAAAAGAGAACATCAAGAATATCATTTTGAACAAGCGAAAGCTGCAGCTGATCACAAAAATGAAAGAGGATGTTTACAATGACGCAGCAAATAATAAAAAAATAGAGATCTATTCGAATGGTAAACCACAAAAATAAATTACTGCTGGCCGGCTTATGCCTTTTGTGCTTGTTTGGAACCGCAGGCGCACAGGAAAAAGCTTCGGATGCAGCCGTCGTTACCCGGAGAGGGACCGATAAAGTGATCGACCGCATTGTTGCCGTGGTCGGGAATAATTATATACTCCAGTCCGACCTGGAAGCGGAATATCAGCAAATGATGGCAAATCAGGAACCGGTGGATGAGCATACACGCTGCAAGATCATGGAGGAGATCCTGTATCAGAAGCTGCTGCTGGCACAGGCTCAAAAGGATTCCCTGACGGTAAATGAGGGACAGGTGGAGCAGGAGCTCGACCGCAGGATGAAATTCTACCTGCAGAAGTTCAATAACAGTGAGGACCGCTTTGCCGCATTTTACGGAAAATCTTCTGAAGATTATAAGGCAGACTACAAAGACGATGTAAGAGAGCTGCTCCTGGAGCAGCAGATGCAGAGCAAGGTTACCGGCGACATGTCCGTTACGCCGAATGAAGTAAAAGAATATTTCAATAGCATCGATCCGGATTCTATTCCTTTCATCAATTCGGAAGTAGAGGTTGGACAGATCGTGAAAAAACCGATCATCTCTGCGGAGCAGAAAAGAGCTGCAAAAGCGAAGATCGAAGAGATCCGTCAGCGTGTGATTTCCGGCAAATCAACCTTTGCTTCGATGGCAGCGTTGTATTCAATGGATCCGGGTTCAGCATCCAAGGGCGGCTTATATGAGCATATCCAGCGCGGACAATTCGTACCGGAATGGGATGCCTGGGCCTTTAAGCTCAAGCCGAATGAGGTTAGCGAGGTGTTTGAAACCGTGTACGGATATTTCTTCATCCAGCTGATCGAGCGCAGGGGAGAAGAAGTAGATGCAAGAAGCTTGCTGATCGCTCCCGAAGTAGATGCAACAGATATGTTCAACGCAAAGCAGTCGCTTGATTCCGTTTACTCGATCCTGATGGCGGATACGGCAACTTTTTCGGATGTAGCTGCACGTCACTCAGATGATGATGAAACGAAGAACAATGGCGGACTGATCATCAACCCGTTCAGCGGCTCTACCCGGTTTCAGATGGATGAATTGGGACAGTATGACCAGAATGTTGCATTTGAAGTAGACAAGTTGAAAATAAGGGAATTCACGAAGCCAATGCCGGCAAGGATGGCTGACGGTAAAGAGGCTTACCGCATTTTGTTCCTGAAGTCGCATACCAAACCGCACAAAGCAAATCTCGTGGATGATTACCAGGTGATCCAGAATGCAGCCCTTCAGAAAAAGCAGCAGAAAGCGATCCAGCAATGGATCCGAAAGAAGTCGGCGGATATGTATGTTCACATTGCCGATGATTATAAAAATTGTACTTTTAATAATAAATGGGTGAAATGACGGTGTGTTTAAGTGCGAGAGTTCCGATCGTGTGGAACACGATAACACTCAAACACCCAAACACCATAACACCCACACCATAACACTCAAACACTCAAGCACTCAAGCACACCGAAACGAGTATGTATAAAACCGACGTAGAAGCAGTAGATGCCTTTGTTCTGAAATACAAAGAGCTGAATTCCGAGATCAGCAAAGTGATCATCGGGCAGGATGAAGTGGTGAAAGATGTGCTCATTTCGATCTTCAGCAAAGGACATTGCCTCCTGATCGGGGTGCCCGGTCTCGCAAAAACGCTGCTGGTAAATACCATTGCCGATGTGCTGGGCTTGACATACAACCGGATCCAGTTCACGCCGGACCTGATGCCATCGGATATCATCGGCTCGGAGATCCTGGGCGACGACCGGAATTTCAAGTTCATCAAAGGACCGCTGTTCGCGAACATTGTCCTTGCCGATGAGATCAACCGTACGCCTCCCAAAACACAAGCCGCCTTGCTGGAAGCGATGCAGGAAAGAAGCATTACCACCGGCGGAAAACGCTATGAGCTCGGGAACCCGTTCTTTGTTCTTGCAACGCAAAACCCGATAGAGCAGGAGGGAACCTATCCGCTTCCTGAGGCACAGCTGGATCGTTTTATGTTCAATGTATGGCTGGATTATCCGAAGCTGCAGGACGAGTTCCTGGTTGTGAAAAACACGACCTCAAATAGCAAGGTACAGCTGAAAAAAGTATTGAATGCCGAAGAGATCCTGTATTTCCAGGAATTGGTGCGGCGGATCCCTGTTACCGACAACGTGCTTGAGTATGCAGTTAAGCTTGCGGCAAAAACCCGTCCGGGAACTGAACATGCCGCAGAGATCTCGAATAAGTACCTGTCTTGGGGAGCAGGACCAAGAGCCTCACAATTTCTCGTGATCGGTGCGAAGTGCCATTCTTTGCTGAAAGGAAAATATTCGCCCGATATGGAAGATGTAAAAGCAGTATCAGCGGCGATCCTGCGTCACCGGATCGTCAGGAATTATAAAGCGGAGGCGGAAGGCGTAAGCGTGGATAAGATCATCGCGGAACTTGTAAAATAAAGATTTCTGCCAGCTATTATTAATAAAAAAGCCGCGGGTTCTCACCTGCGGCTTTCTTATGTCCACCACTCATATCATTTTTTGATCATCCGTTTGATCATCCAGAAAAGGATAAAACCGATCGGTACAAGTATCGCCCAGAGCGGATAAGCCGTTACGGTGTTCGTATAGCTGAAATCCTCTGCAAAGATCTTCAGAGTTCTGTCCTTATCGAATTTATGTTTGAAGCTGGCTTCTCCGTTCTCAAATGTCAGCAGCTTATCCTCGCCGTTAACGATGAAGCTGACTTTACCTTTATTTACCAGGAGCCTTGTATGGTTGGGATTTACGAATTTGAGCTTGACGTCAACTTCGGAAAAAGTGAAAATCACGGGAGGAAGACTAACTTCAATGTCGCCGTTCGCGATCCGGTCGATGACAACTGAGTTGTCGATCATTTCCGGTTTTTCATCTCCGCCATCTTTCTCTTTTGCAAAAGAAAGCTGACCGGTAAACAGCGAGCTCAGAAAGAGGATCGCAAAAAGTACTTTTTTCATGCTCTGGGAAAAATTTCGGAACAAAGATACTTGTTTCAGCAAGCGCCGGCGGACTTTTTAGATAAACGGTGCGAAACGGCTGTTAAAGATTTGTGTGGGCAAAACAAAAGGCTTTCATCGTCAGATAAAAGCCTTTTGCTCCGGTATATATTGAATGGGGATGTTAATTTGCTTACTCGATCAGCTTTGCTTCCGGGTAGCGTTCTTTCCATGCCTTCAGTGCGCCTGCAGAGCGAACGGTAATCGTTGTTCTGTTGTCGATCTGCAACTTGAATTTAGGCCGGTTGTCTACGATCTCTTTTTTCGTTTTCATTTGTGCTGGTATTGTTTACGGATATAACACAACATATTTGCCAATGTTGCCGGCTTAACATCTTTTAACACGATCCACATTTCACGTTTCCCCTTTTCACTTTTCCCTCCTTATCCCTCCTTACTTCACCTTTTCCTTTTTCGGTTTGTCGCTTTCCACGGGGTTCCGGAATACAAATTCGTTGTTGAATACATCGAGTACGATACTGCTGTCCTTATGCACCTTTCCGGCGAGGATCTGCTTTGAAAGTTCATTCAGCACACGTTTCTGCATCACACGCTTCACCGGTCTCGCACCGAACTGGGGATCAAATCCAAGCTGCGACAGCCAGTCCAGCGCCTCGGGAGTCGCAGAGAGATGGATGCCGCTTTCTTCCAGCATCTTTGAAATCCCTTTGAACTGTAATCCAACGATCTGTGACACATTTTCTCTCGTGAGGGGTGTGAACATAATGGTTTCATCGATCCTGTTCAGGAATTCGGGACGGATGCTTTTCTTCAGCAGGTCAAAAACCTGGACCTTTGTTTTTGCGATGATCTCATCTTTGTTTCCATCGTTCATATTCTCAAAATTTTCCTGAATGAGGTGTGAGCCCATGTTCGAGGTCATGATGATGATCGTATTCTTGAAGTTCACCACGCGGCCCTTGTTATCTGTGAGGCGCCCGTCGTCCAGCACCTGGAGCAGGATATTGAATACATCCGGATGGGCTTTTTCGATCTCATCCAAAAGGATCACACTGTAAGGCTTTCTTCTCACCGCTTCGGTCAGCTGTCCGCCTTCATCATAACCCACATATCCCGGGGGCGCTCCAACAAGGCGGCTCACGGCGTGCCGTTCCTGGTATTCGCTCATGTCGATGCGCGTCATGCTGTTCTCGTTATTGAACAGGAACTCTGCCAGGGCTTTCGCAAGCTCGGTTTTACCAACTCCCGTAGTACCCAGGAAAATAAATGATCCGATCGGGCGCTTGCTGTCCTGCAAACCTGCACGGCTTCTTCTCACTGCATCACTGATCGCTTCGATCGCTTCATCCTGTCCGACCACACGCTTGTGCAGTTCTTCCTCCAGGTGAAGCAGCTTTTCCCGCTCGCTCTGCAGCATTCTTGAAACGGGGATCCCGGTCCAGTGTGCAATTACGCTGGCAATGTCTTCCGAGTCAACTTCCTCTTTGATCATCTGTGAACCGCTCTGCTGCATTTCCGCCAGCTTTTTCTCAAAAGCTTTCAGGTGCTGTTCCGCATCTTTGATCTTTCCATAGCGGATCTCTGCAACTTTTCCATAGTCGCCGTTACGCTCCGCCTGTTCCGCTTCGAATTTATAATTCTCGATCTGCTCTTTTACTTTCTGGATCCCTTCCACAACCTCTTTTTCGCCTTGCCACTTTGCTCTCAGCCCGGAACGTTTATCAGAAAGTTCCGCGATTTCCTTGTTAAGGTCGGAAAGCTTCTTTTTATCGTTTTCTCTTTTTATCGCCTCACGCTCGATCTCCAGTTGCCGGATCTTTCGTTCTACTTCATCCAGCTCGATCGGCATGGAGTTGATCTGCATCCGCAATTTTGAAGCAGCTTCATCTACAAGGTCGATCGCCTTGTCGGGAAGAAAACGGTCGTTGATATAGCGCTGTGACAGCTCTACCGCTGCAATGATCGCTTCGTCCTTGATCCTCACTTTGTGATGGGTCTCATATTTTTCTTTGATCCCGCGAAGAATGGAGATCGCATCCTCAGCGCTCGGCTCATCTACGAGTACCTTCTGGAATCGTCTTTCCAGCGCTTTGTCTTTTTCAAAATATTTCTGAAACTCATTCAGCGTTGTCGCACCTATCGCTCTCAGCTCGCCTCTTGCTAATGCCGGCTTCAGAATGTTCGCAGCATCCATGGCACCTTCGCCGCCGCCGGCGCCAACCAGCGTATGGATCTCATCGATAAACAGGATGATCTCACCATTTGCTGAAATAACTTCTTTAACAACGGATTTTAAACGCTCTTCAAATTCACCCTTGAATTTCGCTCCGGCGATCAAAGCACCCATATCAAGTGAAAAGATCTGCTTTGTTTTCAGGTTCTCAGGAATATCGCCATTGATGATCCGATGCGCAAGCCCTTCGGCAATGGCTGTCTTTCCCACTCCGGGCTCTCCAACGAGGATCGGGTTATTCTTAGTTCTCCGTGAAAGGATCTGCAGCACTCTCCGGATCTCTTCATCTCTTCCGATCACCGGATCCAGCTTTCCGTTCTTCGCCTGCTCGTTGAGATTGATCGCATATTTTCCGAGTGCATTATAGGTTTCTTCAGCGGTCTGGCTGGTCACTTTTGAGCCTTTGCGAAGCTCAGTGATCGCTGATTTAAGATCTTTCTCCGTTACGCCGTTATCTTTCAGCAGCTGGGAAGTATTATCCTTCACGGAAAGGATCGCTAAGAGCAAATGCTCGATGGAAACAAATTCATCCCCGAATTCCTTCAGGTACGACGAAGCTTTTGCGATCACCTGGTTGGCATTGCTGGAAAGATAGGGTTGTCCGCCAGAAACCTTCGGGTAGGTGTCGATGATCGCATCCAGCGACTTGCTCAAAAGCTGGGTATTAACGTTGAGCTTTTTGAGAATAAACGGAGTTACATGTTCATCTGTTTCCAGCAGGCCTTTCAGGAGGTGTCCTGTTTCAATGGCTTGCTGTCCATTGATGGTAGCCAGCTGTACAGCCTGCTGCACCGCTTCCTGTGATTTAATTGTATAGTTGTTCAGATTCATAGTTTTATAATTCCTTTTTGATATTGTTTATTTTTTCATGCCGTTCCGCCGAGTAGGTTCTCTGGCTTTTGTCCAGGTATTCGTAGATCATCAATGATCTTTTGAACAATTCCAGTGCCTGTCCCCGCTCGCCTTTTTCTTTCGATAAAGTGGCAGATGTGTACAGCAGATCCGCCAGGTAACTCAGCTGAACAGGATTGGACCGGTTCGATTCAATGACCAGATTTTTGAAATCGGCAAGCGATAAGGCAAGTATATTTTCCATGTCGAGTTCGAATTTTTCAATTAAACTTTCTTTGGCTAATGCATATGCTTCGTCGGTTTTACCCTCAGTGCGGAGTTTCAGGATCTCATCCAGCATTTTTCCTAAAACCCGGGCAAGTTCTTCCAGTTGTTTCTGTAAATAGTCTCTTCTTAACATATTTTCGCTCTAAAAAAGGTCAAAATTTGTTCCATAGGAAATGCGCTGTTTCCGGTGCGACGATTTGACGGTAAAAGCCTGTTTTCAATGACTATTTGGCTCGCCGGACTGATCTGGTCTGCCTATTTTACAGGCCGGGAATTTTTAATATATTGCAGAAGAATTTGCTCCTTATGAGAACGCTCAGAAGTTATCTCCTGTTTGTTGCTTTCCTGCTCCCTGTTTTTGACGCCGGTGCCCAGCAGGCAAAAGCCGACAGTCTGAACCGGGAACTGGCAAAGACCACGGTAGATACGGTCAAAGTAAATCTCCTCAACGATATTTTCAAGGCGTATGCTGATTTCAATTATGTAAAGGGCCTCGGCTATGGACGGGAGGCGCTTGAGCTGGCCGAACGCTGTCATTACGATAAAGGGATCTGCAATGCTCATTTGCTGTTAGGCGACTATTATTTCGAGCAGGTAAACTATTCCGAAGCCCTGAAGCATTACCTCAAAGGTGCGGTGGCAGGTGAGAATAATAAGTTCTATCCTGAGCTGTCGAACATATACAATAAAATGGGGATCATTTATTCCAACCAGAAGAAAAATGAGATCTCACTTAAATATTTTTTAAAGGTCGCGAAGCTGGCAGAGCTGATGCACAACGACCGGCGCCTGGCGATCTCCTATAACAACATCGGGATCGCATATAAAGACCTGAATCGCTATAACGAAGCCAAGGAATATTACAAGAAAGCGCTGGCAGAGTTCAATAAGTCACATTTTAAAAGAGGGATCGCCTCCGTCAATAACGGACTCGGAATAATCAGTCATTCCCTTGGCGACGATGAAGCTGCGCTCCGGTATTACGATACTGCATTGTACAACTTCAAGCTGATTAAAGATACTTCCATGGAAAGCGGTATCTATACGAATATAGGAGAGCTGTATAACGACAGAAAAGAATATGCGAAATCACTGGCATATTACCTGAAAGGGATGGCTGTGGCTGAGAAATACAAGAGCAATGGCTTCAAGGCGGATTCTTATGATGGATTGGCGAAGCTGTATGCGAATATGAAAAATTATGAAAAGGCGTATTATTTTAAAAACCGTTACCTGGCTTTAAAGGATTCCATTGCGGATGAAGAGGGAATGCGCCAGGTGCAGGAGATGGAAAAGCGCCTGGAGAATGAGCATGCAGAAAAAGAGATCGATCTCCTGAAGCAAAAGGACGAGATCCAGGCCTTGAAAGTAAAGTCGCAATCGGAAGAACTTAAAAAAAGCAATATCATTATTTTTTCTGTCGCCGGCATTCTCATCGTTGTGCTCTTAATGTCCTTTTTTATTTACAAGGCATATAAGCAGATCAAAAAGACCAACCGCGAGCTCGCAGAAAAGAAGCAGGAGATCCAGGACAGCATTAATTACGCAAAGCGCATCCAGCAAGCGATGCTTCCGGATGTCAGCCTGCTTGCCAAGCATTTTCCGGAAGGCGGTTTTGGTTTGTATCTGCCGAAAGATGTGGTAAGCGGGGATTTTTACTGGTTCAGCGAGATCGGTGAAACTGTTTTTTTTGCCGCTGCAGATTGCACCGGCCATGGAGTTCCCGGAGCTTTTATGAGTATGATCGGGATCGATAAGCTGAACAGCTTTATCGACAAAAAAGTGGATAAGCTTCCGCAGATCTTGTCGCTGCTGAACATCAGTATCAAGCATGCACTCAAGCAAAAGAAAGATTCTGTTTCTTCCAAAGACGGATTGGACATTGCTTTGTGTTCGCTCGACAGCAGAACACGCGTACTTAATTTTGCCGGCGCAAACCGGCCGTTATGGATCCTCAGGAATAAAGAGATTATCGAGTACAAACCGACCAAAGCTTCTATCGGCGGATATGTAGAAGATCACCAGGAATATATTGCACACACGATCCAGCTTGAGCGGGGCGACAAGGTGTATATTTTTTCCGATGGTTTTGCCGATCAGTTCGGAGGACCTGAAAAGAAAAAGTACATGTCGAAATCATTCAAAAATACATTGATCCGCATCAGTGATCTCCCGATGCCCGAGCAGGAGCTAAAGCTGCAGGAGATCTTCAACGAATGGAAAGGAGATCTTGAGCAGGTCGATGATGTTCTTGTATTGGGTTTTAAAGTATGATCGTATGATGAAAAACTGCTCCCGGATAGTTTTGTTCATCGTCGCGATGATCCCGTTTTATGGTCTCGCTGAAAAAAGCACTGAGCTGGCCAGTCTGATCCGTTCGCTGAAAAGCGCAGCAACGGATTCAGCAAAAGCGTCGATTCATAATTCCATTGCGTATGAATACATGCATACGAATGATGATTCCGTGCGCAGCCATGCAGGTATAGCGATGAAGCTGGCAGCGAAGGCGAATGTTCTCTCCGAGCTTAGCCGTTCCTATACTATTTTCGGAACTCTGAATGTCTCAAATGGTAATACGGACAGTGCATACAGCTGCTATACAAAAGCGCTCACAATCGATGCGGCACGTCATTATTCCAAAAACCTGATCGATGACTACATGCACATTGCTAAAACATATGCTTCCCGGGGAAGCATCGATAAAGCAATTGATTTTCTTGTCAAGGGAATTGACCTTGCAAAGAAAACGGGCGACAAAGAGCAGGAGGCGGAATGCCTTTTTCGCCTCGCGGTGATCTACGACCGGCAGGACCAATCGGATAAAGCGATCACATTTTGCGAAAATGCAATCACGCTTCAAACGGAAATTAGAGACTCCGCCGGTCTGGCTTATTCACATCACCGGCTGGGACTGGCCTATGAGGGGATCAAAAACTACGACCTGGCGCTGAAGCATCTCGAGCTCTCCTATGAGATCAGAAAAAGGATTGGGGCAAAAGCACAGTTCGGTGCTTCACTGAACGGGATCGGGCTAGTGTATATGGATAAAGGCGAATTCCAGAAAGCGCTGATCAAATTTTATGATGCGTATAAATCCTGGTCGGAAGCCGGCGACAAAGAGGGAATCGTGATCGCAACGGGAAACCTTGGAGAGCTGAGCATGCGGATGGGAGATGACGAAAGTGCATTGAAGTATTTTCTTCAGTCCGGTAAAATTGCGGAACAGATCCACGCATTGTCGTTCGAGAAGGGAACGTTGCGCTCACTGGCAACATTGTACTATAAAAAAGGCCAGTATAAAACGGCTTATGATTATTTCAGCAGGTTCTCCGATCTGAGGGATACGCTCTTCAGCGATGAGAATGCCGACCGCATGGCACAGATGCAGTCAAAATATGAGAGCGAACAGAAAGAGCAGCAGATCGAACTGCTGAGAAAGGAAAATCAGCTGCGCAATAGCGAACTGCTGCTTCGTGACAGTGAGCTGGGAAAGAAAAAGATCTTTGTAAATGCGCTCGCAGTGGGCGGAATTCTGCTGCTTTTGCTGGCGTTCATGATCTATAATCGTTATCGCCTCAAACAGCGGGCAAATGAAGAGTTACAGGAAGCGCACATTGCACTTGAGCAGAACCGGGATATCCTGGCGGTAAAGAACAAGGAAGTAACAGATAGTATCAAGTATGCGAAACGGCTGCAGCAGGCAATTCTGCCGGGCGATCAGATGATCCATTCGCTGCTGCCCGACTCGTTCGTTTTCTATAAGCCAAAAGACATTGTCAGCGGTGATTTTTATTGGTTCGAGAAAGCGGGAGAAAAGATTTTATTTGCGGCAGTGGATTGTACCGGTCACGGAGTGCCCGGCGCATTCATGAGTATTGTCGGATACAACCTGCTTAACCAGGCAGTGAATGAACAGGGAATTACACAGCCGAATAAGATCCTGAACTCGGTTAACAGGAACATCACTAAGACGCTGCGTCAATCGGAAGAAGATTCTGTAGTGAAGGATGGAATGGATATCGCGCTTTGTGCGATCAATGCAGATCACAGCAGGCTGGAATATTCGGGAGCATATAATTCGCTCTGGCTGATCAGGAATCGGGAGCTGATCGAATACAAAGCGGACAAATACCCGATCGGATTATTCGTCGGTGAAAACCTGCAGGAGTTTACCCACCGGGAGATCGAACTCGAGAAAGGCGATCTCATCTATGTTTTTACCGATGGATTTGCCGACCAGTTTGGCGGTCCGAAAGGCAAAAAATTCAAATACAAGCAGCTTCAGCAATTGCTTCTGGATATTTCCCAAAAGAAAATGTCCGAGCAGAAAAAAATACTGGATGCGACAATAGAAGAGTGGAAAGGGCGGCTGGAGCAGGTCGATGATATCTTGATAATCGGGGTGAGGATCGGATGAAGTTAAGACTCCGGCATATCATCGGAACACTGGCACTTTTTTTCTGTATGTGCGGGAGTTTTGCATTTGCCCGGTCCAATGTTGACAGCCTCGAAAGTCTGAGGACGGCAGCACAGGATACGGTAAAAGCGGACGCGCTCATTCACCTGGCGGACTATTATAGCAATGATGATCCGGATAAAGGACTTAAATATCTTGATGAAGCGTATGCAGTCGCGCAGCGGATTCCTGACAAGCATTACCTCGCCCGTATTGCAGGAGAAAAAGGAAACATCTATTACTACATCGCCGATTATGAAAATGCGATCCGGAACTTTCTTGAGATGCTTAAGATCAATGAGGAGATGAAAGATAACGAAGGGATCGCCAATTGCCTTAACAACATCGGAAGTGTATACAGCGAGCAGCATGAATACAAAAAGGCGCTTGAGTATCATTTCAAAGCATTGGGTCTGCGGGAGGAGAATGAAGCAAAAGGCATCACCGGAAAGGACGACATTGCAATGTCCTATGGAAATATCGGGCAGTGCTATCAATACCTTGGAGAGTATGCAAAGGCCATGGATTTTTACAACCGCTCCCTGAGAATGGCAGAAAGCCTTGGCAACAAAACGAGGGTCGGGCTGATGCTGAATAACATCGGCAGTATTTATGCCGAGCAGAAATTTTACGACAACGCCCTGGTTTATTTTATGAGAGCACTCGGGATCCAGCGCCAGCTGAATAACCGGAATCTTATCCCGATGTCGGTAAATAATATCGGACAGGTATACCAGATGAAAAAGGATTATAAAAATGCTATCCAATGGTACAATGATGGTTTGTCAGGCGCGAAGGAGATCAACGATCTCGACGATATGAAAACCAGCTATGAAGGATTATACAATACGTATTTTGAGACCAAAGATTTCGGAAATGCGATAAAATATCAGACGCTGTTTCATGAGATAAAGGACTCCATTTTCAACACGGAGAACTCCTCCCAGATCAACGAAATGCTGGCAAAATTCGATACAAAAAAGAAAGAACAGGAGATCGAGCTGCTTCAGAAGGATAAGGAAGTGCACAAAACCCAGGTGGCAGCACTCGTGGGAGGCTGTATTTTCATTCTTGCTGTTGCGCTTCTTCTGTATAACAGGAACAAGGTAAAGCAGCGGGCGAATAAAATACTTTCTCAGCAGAAGGAGCTCATCGAAATAAAAAATACGGAGCTGGGCCTGAAGAACAAAGAGATCACCGATAGTATCCGGTACGCAAAACATTTGCAGCTGGCGATTCTGCCGCCCGACAGCCAGGTAAGGCGGTTGCTTCCGGACAGCTTTATCTTGTACAAGCCTAAAGACATTGTGAGCGGTGATTTTTACTGGATCGAGGAGTGGGGAAACTCTGTGCTGGTTGCCGCTGCGGATTGTACCGGTCATGGCGTTCCCGGAGCATTCATGAGCATTGTCGGAAATAATCTTTTACAACAGGCAGTTTTCAATTATGGACTTTCGAGGCCCAGCCTGATCCTGAACAATGTCAATAAGAATATTTCGAATATGCTTCACCAGAGCGAGGATACCTCCGCGGTGAAGGACGGGATGGATATTGCGCTGCTGAGTATAGATCGTCAGAAGCAAATGGTTGAATTTGCCGGCGCTTTCAATCCGCTGTGGATCTTGAGGAATAAAGTGCTTACGGAGATCAGGGCCGACAAACATCCGGTGGGCGTGTTCCTCGGAGAGGAGCTGAAGCAGTTTACGCACAGGGAATTCAGATTTGAAAAAGGAGATATGCTGTATATTTTTACAGATGGATATGCCGATCAGTTCGGAGGCGAAAAAGGAAAGAAGTTCAAGTACAAGCAGCTTCAGTCGCTCCTGGTTGAAAATTCAGACCAGCCTGTTTCCACGCAGCGCGCTATCCTTGATAAGCGGATCGAGTCGTGGCAGGGAGCACTGGAGCAGATCGATGACATCCTGGTGATAGGGATCAGGATGTAACCGATCTGCACTGTTTAATTCATCGGCACTTCTACAACGAGGATCTCTGAATCCGCTTTTGTTTCAACAGAGAATTTATCAGCTTCCCAGACACCTACTGCATCGCGTTTATTTAATTCCTGCTCTGCAACGATCGCATTTCCCTCGATCAGGAAAACGTAGGCCCCGTTACCTTTGTGCTTGATGGTATATTCTGTTTTTGCGCCAGCCTTGAATTTACCGATCGAAAAATAAGCATCCTGGTTGATCCACATAACGTCATCCGACCGCTCGGGAGCGACAATCGTCTTGAATTTTCCGGCCTTGTCATCCTCGCTGAAGATCTTCTGATCGTAACGCGGTTTGATATTTCTTTCTTTCGGAAATACCCAAAGCTGCAGAAGATTGATCTCTTCCGTTTTTGAATGATTGTATTCACTGTGCATCAAACCGGAGCCTGCGCTCATGGCCTGGATCTCATTGGGCCGGATCACACCGATGTTTCCCATGCTGTCGCGATGTTCCAGCGTACCTTTCAGCGGGATCGTAACAATTTCCATATTGTCATGCGGATGCATTCCAAAGCCCGTTCCCGGAGCGACGATATCATCGTTCAGCACGCGGAGCAATCCGAAATGTACTTTTGAAGGATCGTGATAGCTTGCGAAGCTGAAGGAGTGATGAGCGTTGAGCCAGCCGTGATCAGCGTGGCCGCGTTCCGATGCAGGGTGAAAGATCTTTTTCATATATCAGTTCATTATCAGTTTAGGTAATTCGTTTGAAATGCTGTTGTGGAAAGCTAATTCGTGGATCTCCGGCCGCATAAAATTGATCAGCGGAAATGTGGCAAGGATATCCATTGCCTTCCGTTCACTTTTTGCCGCGATTATTACCCATAAATGCGACCTGTCCATGGACAAAGAGTACTGAAGGACCTTTCCTCTGTCCATCAGCTCATTGATATGGGCACGCTGTTTCGGTATCAACATGATGAACTCAGTGCTGAGTTCCTCGGGTAACCGTATGTTGATCATATAACTGTTCATTGCCGTATTTTTTTAATTTAACAAAATGTGACGCATACTTAGCGTTGCATGCTGCCAGCTCATGTGTGGAAACGATGCTCTGTCGCTTTTTACCCTTACACCTGCAAGATAAAGCAGTGGAAGATAATGGTCCTTTGTCGGATGATTCATCTTGTATACGTCACTGACCTGTTCTATGTTAACAAGCGTTTCGGCATCATTGTTCACAAATGCTTCTCTTACTATATTATCAAATTTTAATGCCCAGTCGAAGGGCTTTGCATCGGCATTTCTGAAGTCTGCATTTGAAATATTATGCGTCAGGTTGCCGCTCAGAAGGATCAGTACATTCTGCATCCTAAGCGGGATAAGCCTTTTAGCAAGTTCATAATGCTCACGGAAGCTCTTTGTGCGATCGAGACTCATCTGCAGAACAGGAATTCCTCCTTCCGGGAAAAGGTGGACAAGCATGCTCCAGGCACCGTGATCAAGTCCCCGTTTAGCATCCCGGATCACCGGTTCACCAATCAATTTCTCCAGTTCGGGAATTAGTGAAAGTGCCCCTTTTACAGGATACTGAACGGCAAATAGTTGTTCAGGAAATCCCCCAAAATCGTGATATGTGGAAAGGTTTTCCGAAGCAGTTACATGAATGCCGTTGGTTTCCCAGTGTGCGGAGATCACCAGCACAGCATTCACGCTGCGAAGATCGTGTCCCAGTTTTTCAAGGTCACGTGTATATTCATTCTGCGCAATTGCATTCATCGGTGAGCCATGGCTCACGAACAGGGCAGGAGTGAAGTGTGCTGATGTTTCCATTTTGTTGAATTTAAAGATACTTATTTTGAGCCGACCATTTCGATCTCCGCTTCTAATTTTACTTCTTTGCCGACCATTGCGCCGCCAGTCTCAAGCAATGTGTTCCAGGTCAGACCGAAATCAAAACGATCGATCTTACCTTCCAGCGTAAAGCCTGTTCTCAGATTACCCCATGGGTCGAGTGTTTGTCCGCCGTAGCTGACATTAAATGTAATCGGTTTGGTGATATCTTTTATTGTGATATTTCCCGACAGAAGATATTCTTCATCGCTGATCTTTTTCATTTCCGTTGATACAAAGCGGATCACCGGAAATTGTTCGGCATTGAAAAAGTCTGCTGAACGAAGGTGGTTATCGCGATCTGCCATTTTTGTATCGATGGAGTTCACTTCGATCTCCAGCTCGATCTTTGAGTTCTCAAAATCGCTGCCTTTGGTTTCTGCTTTGATGCTGTAGTTTCCGAATGCGCCTTTGGTTTTCGAGATCACCATGTGTTTCACTGCGAAATGTACACTGGAGTGTGTCGGGTCTACTGCCCACATCTTTACTTCGTTGTTGATTGCTGTTTCCATGTTTTTTTTAGTTTTAGGTTTATAATTTATTGTTCACTGATTTAAAAGTCACTACAATTAATGTATATACATATATTAATCCAAAATTTTTTGCGCGCTATCCCCGCAGCTTATCAAGAAGGTAATTAAGTTGCTCAGCTTCCTTTTCTGAAAGGGTTTTCAGCTCTTTCAGGAAAGCAGATTCATGTTTATCAAGCTCTGCCAAAAGGTCAAGTCCTTTTTGTGTGATAATGACATTTACTGCCCTTCTGTCTTCCGGGCAAACCGTACGCTCTACTAATTTCTTAAGACGGAGCTTTTCAACGAGCCTGGATGCATTCGAGTTCTTATCCAGCATCCGGTCGATCAGGAGATTTACCGATGCAGGTTTCGGATGCTGACCGCGCAGGATGCGAAGCAGGTTGAACTGTTGTGCAGAAATTCCATAAGGCTTAAGGGTTCCGGCATGTTTTGAGGATAGCCAGCCGCTTGTGAAAATAATATTAAGAAGCATTTTATGGTGCTCACTCTTAAATTTTAACTGCTTTATTTCTTTTCCGATGTCCATATTACAAATAACAAATCGTTACAAATATTACAAATAATGAACGACGATACAAAGATACACAATAAATACAAATACATTATATGTATATACATATATTTTATTTGCGATTTTTACTAAAAATGCCGAGAGACGCGATCCATGCGGTGCTCCAGGCATTCTGGAAGTTAAAGCCGCCGGTAATTCCATCCACATTGATCACTTCACCTGAAAAAAATAGTCCCGGAACCAGCTTGCTTTCCATTCTTGCCATGTCGATCTCTTTCAAATCGATCCCTCCGCAGGTCACAAATTCTTCTTTGAAAGTTGTTTTTCCGCTTACTTTATATTCATCATTTACCAGGCTTGCGATCAGAACGTTTGCATTTTTTTTCGACAGATCCGCCCAGCGTGCAGCAGACGAGATCCCGGCTTTCAGGCACAGGTATTCCCACAATCGCTTTGGGAGCTCAAACGGGCAATTCGGGATCACCATTTTCGCTCCGTTTTCCATGCGTTCGTTTTCGAATTCGATCTTCAGCTTTTCTTCATTGAATTTCGGCAGCCAGCTGACCAGGACAGTAAATTCGTAATTCTTGTCGTTCAGCTGCTTTGCTCCCCAGGCAGAGGTTTTGAGCACCGCCGGACCGCTCAGTCCCCAATGCGTGATCAGCAGCGGTCCCTGTGTTTCCAGCCCTGTTCCGGCAATCTTCACTTTCGCTTCAGGTACTGAAACGCCCATTAGTGCAGTCAATGTTTTATCGGCAATGTTGAATGTAAAGAGTGAAGGCACCGGCTTAATGACCGTATGTCCGAGCTCGCTCAGCCACCGATAGGCATCTTCTTTTGGATTTCCACCCGTAGCGATCACCAGCCGGTCGCAGGTAAATGTTCCACCTCCCGCCGCTCTCAATGTAAATTCATGGTTATCTTTTATGATCTTTTCTATAGAAACATTCTGCAGGATCTTTACATTATTCTTTTCCGCTTCCTGGAGCAGGCACCTGACTATGGTTTCAGAGCTATCGGTGACGGGGAACATTCTTCCGTCTTCTTCGGTCTTCAGTTTCACACCGCGCTTTTCAAACCATTCAATGGTGTCGGTTGTACTGAAACGGCTGAATACGTTCAGCAGCTCCTTTTCACCGCGCGGGTAATTTTTAACCAGCTGCCTGTTATCAAAACAAGCATGAGTGACGTTGCATCTTCCTCCACCTGAAACCCTTACTTTTGAAAGGAGCTTCCCGCTTTTTTCCAGCAGGGTAACCTTACACTCCGGGTACATTTCAGCGATATTCACCGCGCTGAAAAAACCCGCAGCACCACCTCCGATCACGATCACATTTCCCGCTTCCATTTTTACTTTTTATTTTTTGTAAGTATAGCCAAAATCTCTATATATTTGGAATAGAACATCAATTTCACATCCTATAATCTTATGCGCAAAATTTCCTTTTCAGAGCGGCTCCGGTACAAATTTGATAACACGATGAGCAAGGGAACACCTGCGCTCATTATGTGGCTTGGGATCACTTCCCTGGTAGTGGTGCTGGTCTCCGGCCTGACCCTTTTTCTTTTTAAGATAACCGGCGAAGGGGAAGAGCCGCTGAGCTTCATCGAAGGTGCATGGCGCAGCCTCATGCGTACAATGGATGCAGGAACAGTAGGAGGAGACAATGGCTGGACCTACCGGATCGTAGGATTAATAGTAACGATCGGCGGTATTTTTATCTTCTCCGCGCTCATCGGGGTGCTCTCCAATGGGATCAACGATAAGCTGGAGCAGCTCAGGAAAGGAAGAAGCTTTGTGATCGAGCAGAACCATACGTTGATCCTCGGCTGGTCCTCAAAAGTGTTCACGATCATTTCAGAGCTGGTGATCGCAAATGAAAATCAAAAGAGCCCGCGGATCGTGATCCTTGCCGATAAGGACAAGGTGGAAATGGAAGATGAGGTCCGCGACAAGCTGGGTAATACAAAGAATACGAAGATCATTTGCCGGAGCGGCAGCCCGAATGATATGGCAGATCTTGCGATCGCAAATCCGCAGGCGGCCAGGTCAATTATCATCCTTGCACCGGAAGAAGGAAATGCAGATCCGCAAACCATCAAAACAATACTGGCAATCACAAATAATCCCGACAGAAGGGAAGAGCCATATCACATTGTCGCTGAGATCAAGGATGAGAAAAACCTTGAAGTTGCGAAAATGGTCGGAAAAGATGAAGTAGAGCTTGTGCTTACCGATGACGTCATCGCCCGTATTATGGTGCAAACTTCCCGCCAGAGCGGTTTATCCATTGTTTATACGGAGCTTATGGACTTTGACGGTGCAGAGATCTATTTTAACGAAGAGCGTGAACTGGTCGGAAAGACCTATGCAGAAGCAATTACTGCATACGAAGATTCTGCAGTGATAGGAGTACAGTATGCTGACGGCGCGGTGAAAGTGAATCCGGAAATGGACTACAAGCTGGTGAAAGGAGATAAAGTGATCGCGATCACGGAAGATGACGATACCCTGGTAGTATCAAAAAATAAAGCTCCGCAGATCAATGAAAAGGCGATTGTCAACCAGGACTCATCTAAAATACTTTCTGAAAAGATCCTGCTTCTCGGCTGGAATAAACGCGCAGTAATTATTATCCGCGAGATGGATAACTATGTCGGCCCGGGATCTGAAATGAAGGTCGTTTCCTCTTTCGATCATGCGGAGGAAGTGAAAGAAGCGGCTGCATCGCTGAAGAATATCAGGCTCGAGTTTATGTGTGCGGACACAACCGCCCGCAAAGTGATCGACGAGCTTAATGTCACTTCCTATGACAGTGTTCAGCTGCTTTGCTACAAGGAAGAAATGGAGCTCCAGGATGCCGACGCGCAAACGCTCATCTCTCTGCTGCATTTGCGTCGCATTATTGAAGAAACAGGAAAAGACCTTAAGATCGTAAGTGAGATGCTGGATCTCAGGAACCGTGATCTTGCGGAAGTAACCAAAGCGGATGATTTTATCGTAAGCGACAAATTGATCAGCTTGCTGATGTCGCAGGTTTCCGAGAATAAATATCTGATGCGCGTTTTCGAGGATCTTTTTGATGCGGATGGAAGCGAGATCTATCTTAAGCCGATCTCCGATTACATTCTTCCGGGCCAGGAAGTGAATTTCTATACGGTGATCGAAAGCGCAAAGCGCAGAGGCCAGACCGCTATCGGGTACAGGCTCGCTTCTTTATCCCACGACAGCGGAAAAGCATATGGTGTGGCCGTTAATCCCGCAAAGTCAAAAACGCAGAAATTTACCGCACAGGATAAGCTGATCGTGCTAGCGGAAGATTAGCAAGACAGCGATCTGTTTATAGATTGTGTTGCCGGACAATCAGGCGGAACGAGGGATAAAGTAATTTGATAGTATGAGCGTTTTTCATTAAGTTTGATAGTAATTCATTTTGTTATGAAATGAAGAATAAAAGCCAGGAACTAATAACTAACAACTAACTACTAAATAAGATGGGATTATTTGATAAATTAAAAGGAGAATTTGTAGATATCATCGAGTGGACCGATAGCTCGAATGATACGATCGTGTGGCGTTTCCCGCGCTACCAGAATGAGATCAAAATGGGGGCAAAGCTCACTGTCCGGGAATCGCAGGTAGCGGTATTCGTAAATGAGGGACAAATGGCGGACGAGTACAAGCCGGGAATGTATACCCTGGAAACACAGAACATGCCGCTCATGACCACGCTGAAAGGCTGGAAATTCGGTTTTAACAGTCCGTTCAAAGCAGAGGTCTATTTTGTTAATACGAAACAATTCACCAATCAGAAGTGGGGAACAAAAAATCCCATCATGCTTCGTGATGCGGAATTCGGCCCGATCCGGATCCGCGCCTTTGGAAACTATGCGATCCGTGTGGTAGATGCTAAGAAATTCCTCAAGGAGATCGCCGGTACCGACGCACATTTTACTACGGAAGAGATCACGGAGCAGCTTCGTAATCTTGTGATCACACGCTTTACCGATGCTGTTGCCGAAAGTAAGATCCCGGTGCTGGACATGGCTTCTAATTATGATGAGCTTTCAAAATTCGTCGGAGAGAAGATCAATCCTGAGTTTCATGAAATGGGAATTGAAGTGACCAAGCTGCTGATCGAGAATATTTCTCTTCCGCCGGAAGTCGAAGCAGCGCTCGACAAGCGAAGCAGCATGGGCATCATCGGCAATCTCGGCGCATATGCACAATACCAGGCTGCAAATTCAATGGAAAAGGCTGCGGAAAATGGTAACAGCATCATGGGAGGCGGAATGGGAATGGGAATGGGTTTCGGAATGGCCAACCAGATGGGCAATATGTTCAATAATAACCAGAACGTCGGCAACAATAATAATAATAATACACCGCCGCCACCGCCGCCGTCAACACAGTATTTTGTGGCTGTCAACGGAGCACAAACCGGTCCATTCACCGAACAGGTTATGGCCCAGATGGCACAGCAGGGAAGTCTTAAAAAGGAATCCATGATCTGGAAAAACGGTATGGCTGCATGGGCTGTTGCTGAACAGGTTCCGGAAATTGCGAAGCACTTCAGCGCAGTTCCGCCGCCGTTGCCTCCTCCGATGTAGTCATTCGTTCACGGGTTCATTTGTTCATTGTTGGACCTGCATATGTGATCACGGCATCTTACCAATGAACTATTTAACTGATTAACTAATGAACAAATGGTAGAAGAAAAAATACAGGAGGTCAGCAACCAGCTGGACTGCAGGGAATGCGGGGCACTCTTGAAATATGCACCGGGTACAACCAACCTGAAGTGTGAATATTGCGGCGCCGCTAATGAGATCAAGGAAGCGGTAACAGAAACAGTTGTTGAAGAGATCGATTTCGAACGCTTTCTGAATGAAAATAGCGCAGGAGTGGAAAAGCAGGAGATCGTTACCGTAAAATGCGGCAACTGTGGTGCATCCAGCACCCTGAAGCCGAACATCACTTCGGATGCTTGTCCATTTTGCGCTACACCATTGGTTGTTACCGGCGGTACTACTAATAGTATCGTCAAGCCGAAATACCTTCTTCCATTCAAGATCGATCAGAAAGCTGCATTCCAGGAATTCAAAAAATGGGTGAGCAGTCTGTGGTTTGCACCGAATGATCTCAAACAATATGTTGATAATGCAGATAAGCTCAATGGAATGTATATTCCTTATTGGACCTATGATTCCAATACCGTTTCTGCATACACCGGACAGCGCGGGGATAATTACCAGACCACCGAAACATATACGACCGTAGAGAACGGGAAAACAGTTTCAAGAACCAGGACGGTTACCAAGATCCGCTGGAGCTACACGAGCGGTACCGTTTACAATACATTTGATGATGTGCTGGTGCTGGCCAGCAACTCGCTTCCGGAAAAGTATACAAATGCGCTGGAGCCCTGGGATATGGAGAATCTTACCGACTACAGCGATAAATTCCTGAGCGGCTTCCGTACAGAAAGCTACCAGGTGGACGTGAAGACAGGTTTTGAAAAATCAAAATTGATCATGAATGAAGGGATCCGGACTTCTATCTGCAGGAATATCGGTGGCGATCATCAGCGGATCACTTCGGTGAGCACGCAATACAATGACATTACTTTTAAGCATATTCTGCTGCCTGTCTGGCTGAGCGCATACAAATACAGCGAGAAAGTTTATCGCTTTATGATCAATGGACGCACCGGCGAAGTACAGGGCGAACGTCCATACAGCACAATGAAGATCGTACTGGCTGTACTTGGCGTGATTGCTTTAGGCGTTGGAATTTACTTTGCAGTGAGGTATTATAACCATCATTAAGATCCCCGTTTCCCTGACGAAACCGGGAGCGATGGCGGATAACCTGTTTTTGAAGATGAGAAGTCTCAAAATATTGCTTCTGTGTTTAACGATTGCTATGGCTTGCCGCGGACAGAACGGCAGGTATAACAATTGGTATTTCGGATATTACAAGGGAATTACATTTAATTCAGGCACTCCTGCGCTTCTGACCGGCTCCCAGATTCAAACCGATGAGAATAGCGCAACCATCAGTGATGCTGCGGGAAATTTGCTCTTTTACACAAACGGCCTCTCGGTCTGGGATAAAAACAATAATCTCATGCCCAATGGCAGCGGTCTTTTTAGCTGGGGCGATGTTCAGCAAGGCAGTCTTATTGTTCCTTATCCGGGTAACAGTGATCTGTATTATGTTTTCACGATCGGACTTTCAGGCACAGCAAGCGGGTACTCGAAAGACCTGGTGTATTCGATCGTAGACATGACGCTCAACGGCGGAAACGGAGATATTACCGCAAAAAATGTTCTTCTCGATACGGACGTTACTGAAAAGCTTACCGCGACGAGGACCAATGACGGAAGCGGATTCTGGATCGTGGAGCATTCATTTAATTCCAATCACTTCAAATCATACCTGATCACTTCTTCCGGATTATCTACAACACCTGTTATTTCCAGCGCGGGCATCACCATTTCGTCCACTACTCTTGGTTCATTTTCGTTTACAGGTGCCATAAAAATTTCCAACAACGGATGCTGGCTTCTCTCTACGATCAGGGAAACGGCTGCAGGAACCGGTAAAATAGAGCTGTTTCATTTTGATAATATGACCGGAATTGTTTCAGGAGGTACGGCAGCGAATATTCCTCATCCTTACGGACTGGAATTTTCTCCTGATAATACCCGGTTTTATATCGGACAAAATGATTATTCCCCGATCTACCAGTATGATCTCACTGCCGGAAGCGATCCGCTTATTCTTGCTTCCCAAACTGCCGTTTCGGGGATCATTTGGTGCACGTTTAGCTTTCAGCTGGCTCCTGACAACAAGATCTATTTTGCGCAATGTGCCGATTCGTTACTGGGCGCCATTGAATACCCGAATATTCCCGGATCTGCCTGCGGGGTAAATGAACATGCTCTTGTTGTGCCGAGCGGAACGGGTAATAATTGCGGCCTTCCTAATAATTATAACCTCACCTACAATGGCTTGCTAAGCTGTCTGCATAATTCGATTTCAGAATCGGATAGACCGGTTCTAACAGTATTTCCTAATCCCGTTGGCGATCAATTCAGTATCAGTGGTGCCGGCAATGAACCGGTCACTGTTGTTCTTTTTGACGTTCTATCACGTCAGGTCCTTCAAAAAACGATCAGGGGTGATGAAAGCATCAACACCGGCGGACTTCCCCAGGGACTTTATTTTTATGAGCTGTGGATCTCAGATAAAAGGATAAGCGACGGAAAAATCATCAAAAATTAAAAACCAGCTAATAACCCAACTCCCGTAAAAAACATCATGAGCAAAACAGTTTTAATAACAGGAGGCAATTCCGGGATCGGGAAGGCCACTGCGGTCGGGATCGCGAAAACAGGTGCAACGGTAGTTATCGGTTGCCGGGACAAAAAAAGAGGGGAAGCCGCGGTTGCGGAGATAAAAAAAGCCAGCGGCAATAACAATGTCGAAATGCTTCAGATGGATCTGGCATCCCAGCATTCGGTGAGAAATGCCGTTGAGGAATTCAAAAAGAAACACAACCGACTGGATGTGCTCATCAATAACGCAGGGGTATTCCTAAAGAACCGTGAGGTGACTGAGGACGGGCTGGAGAAGACGTTCGCTACAAATTATCTTTCTCACTTTCTTTTAACACATTTGCTTCTCGATACATTGAAAGCAAGTGCTCCATCGCGGATCGTGAACGTTGCATCCATGCACAATGGCGTGAAAATCAATTTTGATGATCTGCAAACTGAGAAAAATTATTCTTTCATGAAAGCCGTCGGTCCAACCAAGCTTGGCATGATCATGTTCACGCAAGAGCTGGCGAAGAAGCTGCAGGGAACCGGTGTAACGGTAAATTCATTGCATCCGGGTTTGGCGAAGAGCAATATCCTGAATGATGTTTCCGGTTTTGTGAAATTCATATTCCGCCTGATGAGCACATCGCCGGAAAAATGTGCGGAGACGAGTATATTTCTTGCAACTTCTCCGGATGTGGAAAAGGTCAACGGTAAATATTTCATAAAAAAGAAAGAAGCGAAAGCAGGTGCTAATGCCACCAATGAAGCGGATATCAAGCAGCTTTGGGATGTGAGCATGAAGCTGGCGAAGCTGGGTTGACGAGACAAAGACAACGAAGTGTTGATATTCCGTCTTTATCAAAACCTGAAAACATGCGGGCACAATTTCTCTTTTATATTACATTTTCTTGTATTGTTTTTGCTTTGTGCTCCTGTAAAAAAGGCTGTGTGGACAAAGACGCAATGAACTACGATTCACACGCCAAACGCAGCGATAACAGCTGTCTTTATGAACCTGAGATCGGAAAGTACTATGAAGGCGGTATTGTATTTTATATTGATAAAGCCAGCAGACGGTGCCTGATCGTTTCACCTGTTGATCAATTCTCAGTTCCGTGGTCGCTGGGAGTGGATTCCATCGGGGCTACGGGTACTGCTGTTTTCACAGGTCAGCAAAATACGGAGATCATGCTCGCACATGATACGGCTGCGGGAACTGCGGCGAAGGTATGTGCATCCTATATAGTAAATGGTTTTGATGACTGGTATCTTCCTTCAAGAGATGAGCTGATCGCGCTGACAAGCGTATATTTCTGGGGCGGTCATGAACCTCCGGGACCGTTATGGAGTTCGTCGGAGACCGGAGGATATTTTGCTTACCAGGTAAGCTCGGGGAATGCAACGAATGACGGAAAGGTGATCAGCTATCCTACACGGCCAATAAGAACGGCTTCTTACTAGCTTTTCTTTCAACAGCCGAAGCCTTGACGAAGGTTGTCGTCCCTCTATCACCTCTATCCTTTTCAACAGCCGAAGCCTTAGCGAAGGTTGTCATCACATCTCAATTACAACCCATACTGGCTGATCATCCAGATCATTGCCGCCATGGCAGCGTCGCCAAGTTCAAGCTCACGCTTATTCACTGCATCGAACGTATCGATTTGAGTATGGTGATAATCGAAATAACGCTGTGAATCCGGCGATAAGCCGATCAGCGGAACGCCCTGGTCTTGTAACGGGCCAATATCCGACCCTCCGCCATCTCCGCTGAAATCATAAATGCCATAAGGCTCGAACAGCGGTCTCCAGCTCTTCAGCTTTGCTTTTACTTCCGGTTTCGCATCGCTGCTGAAGCCACGCGGTGTAAATCCGCCGGCATCGCTTTCAAATGCGGCAATGTGCTTTTCATTTTTCAGCTTCGCGATCTCCGCATATTTTTTTCCTCCGCGTCCTCCGTTCTCTTCGTTCATAAATGCAATGGCCCGGATGCTGCATTTCGGCTTTATGCCAAGCGCTTTGTAGATCCTCAGTACTTCGATCGACTGAACAACACCTGCACCGTCATCCTGCGCTCCTTTTCCGGTATCCCAGGAATCGAGGTGACCGCCTACAACGATGTATTCATTTTTCTTTTCTGAACCATAAATCTCGCCAACGACGTTGTATGATTTTTCGTCAGGAAGAGTTTTGCAATTCATCTTCAGGAAAAATTTCAGTTCTTTATCTGTTTTGAGATAAGTGCTCAGCCAGTTCGCTGCATTGGTGCTGATCGCGCAGGCAGGGATCTTATTCAGGCTGTCTTTGTAGCCCATTACTCCGGTATGAGGGTTGTCGTCGTTCAATGTGGTGCAGGAACGTACGATCACGGCTACTGCGCCAAGCTTTACTGCTTCTGAAGCTCCGCCCCAGCGCTGCTGAACCGCTTTGCTATAGGCATTGAACGTTTTGATCTGGGTAGGATCCATTGGTTCGTTAAAGAAGACAATCTTTCCGGCGACCATTTCTTTTGTCATGTTCTTCAGTCCATCCAGACCGATCACTTCCACAACTTGCGCCGTGATTCCTTCTGCAGGTGTTCCGACCGAGCCGCCGAGCGCAGCAACAGGAACCACTTTTACACCTTTCCCGCCGGTCGATATGACTTTTCCAACTTCCTTCTCACCGCGGACCCAATGCGGAACCATGCATTCCTGCAGCCATACCGTGTCAGCCCCCGCATCCTTCATTGCCTTGAACGCCCAATCGACCGCTTTTTGTGCTTCCGGAGATCCGCTTAGCCGTCCGCCGACTTTATTGCAAAGCTCCCCCAGGTTGTAGTAGCTTTTCCCGTTGCTCAGTGCTTCATTGTAGATCTTTTTGATCATTGCAGAATCGGTCTGGGCAAATCCACCCATGGAAAGGAAGAATGCAGCAAGTGTAACTTTTAATTTCATATCAATAGAGTTCAAATTTGTATTTTTCTTAATCACCTGGTCACCTGGCATCACCTCAAAATAACTTCCTTTATCACTTCCGACCCGGCTTCATCATTCAGCATCTTGACCATTTTTCCTTTTGCCATTGCAAGCTCATTACGAAGCGCTGCGGAATCCAAAGTAACGAAAAGCTGCTGATACTTGATGGACAGATCAGTAGTATGTTTCGCGATCATAGGCCCCATAACAGTTTCCCAGGAAGAAATAAGCTTTCGTTCAGCAAGTTTTTCATCCAGCTTGTAAGCTTTCAGCATCTGACCGATGACTTCTTTCAGTGTATGTTCGTTGTGACGGCTCAATTGAGTGTTAGGGTGTTAAGGTGTTTATGTGTTAGCGTGTTAAGGTGTTTGGATGTTCTGGTGTTTGAGTTGTGAATCAATAACGTTTCCGTTTGCAATGTGAAACACACGGCAACTCTCTCCTTTGCTTTCAAACAGTTTTGCCAAGCGGGTTGGATGTGTATCCGTAATGAAGAGCTGTCCGAAATGTTCAGTGCTTACAATGTCCATCAGATGTTTCACACGATTGTCATCCAGCTTATCATAAATATCATCCAGCAGCAGGATCGGAGTCAACTTCTTGATCTGTTTTATAAATTCGAACTGCGCCAGTTTCAGTGCGATCAGGAACGACTTCTGCTGCCCCTGTGAAGCATATTTTTTCAGTGCATGCCCATTGATCGTAAAATCCAGGTCGTCTTTATGAATGCCCGTTGTTGTATATTCCATGATCCGGTCACGTTCAAGGGTTCTTGCCAGCACAGCTTCGTAATCACCGCCACTGAGATGAGAGGTATATTCCAGTCCGACCCGTTCCCGTCCGCCGCTGATCAGCTCATAATATCGCTGGAAGATGGGAATAAAGGAATGAACGAACATTTTGCGGCTTTCGAACACCTTTCGGCCATATTCTGTCAGCTGCAGGTCCCAGATCTCCAGTGATCCGGGATCGAATTTACCGGAACGTGCAAACTGCTTCAGAAGAGCATTCCGCTGGGAAAGGACTTTGTTATAGCTGATCAGGTTTTCAAGATAATCGCGGTCAAACTGGGCAATAACGCTGTCGATAAATTTCCTGCGGCTTTCGCTGCCTTCGGTAATAAGCTCCGAATCGGCCGGGGAGATCATCACCAATGGATATAGCCCGATGTGGTCCGCCAGCCTGGAATACTCCTTTTTATTGCGTTTGAACTGCTTTTTCTGGTTGCGCTTTAGTCCGCAATAGATCTCCTCTTCACCGCCATCCCGTTCAAAGGTTCCCTGTACAAGGAAAAACGGCGCGTCATGAAGGATATTCTGGCTATCGATGGGGTTAAAAAAGCTTTTACAAAAGGATAAATAATGGATTGCATCGAGGATGTTCGTCTTTCCCTCGCCATTATTACCTGTAAGGCAGTTAATATGGCTGCTGAAGGCCAGTCCGGCCTCCGGGTAGTTCTTAAAATTAATAACGGATAGTTTCTTCAGGAACATGCTCGGTCTTGCGCTGCTGATAATCTTAGATCCCTTTATTGACAGTAGGATGGAAGCGTTCAGCCGACCGTAAAATTAGCCAAAAATTATGTAAAAGCCAGTTTGTTCAGAATTAATTACCAATATTGCAAAAAAAACTTATTTTTGCAGTCCATTTTAATAAGAATACGCTAAGGATTATGGCAAAGGAAATCAAAGACGAACCAATTGTTGACGTTGAACAGGCGTTTAGCAGGACGGAACTCTATATCGAACAAAATAAGAAAACCCTCTTGACGGTTTTTGGTGTTTTGGTAGCCCTCGTGGGTGGATATTTTGCTTACAAATACTGGTATGTTGCCGGTGAAGAGACCAAAGCGCGCACAGAGATGTTTGCCGCTGAGGATTATTTCGGAAAGGACTCAATTGATATCGCAATGAACGGTGATCCTGGGAAAGGTGTTACCGGTTTTACAGAGATCGTTGATAATTATGGGATCACTCCTTCGGGAAATCTTGCTGAATATTATTTGGGTGTATGTTACCTGAAAAAGGGAATGTATCCTGAAGCGATCGAGCACCTGGAAGCTTTCGATGGTACTGACCAGATCGTTGCTCCTCTTGCAACTGCCTGCATCGGCGATGCAAAGCTCGAGATGGGAAATGTGGACGAAGCGATTACTTATTATCTGAAAGCCGCTGAACAAAGCCCGAACCAGTTTGATTCTCCGATCTGCCTTAAGAAAGCCGGATTGGCCTACGAAGACAAAGGAAGCTACGCAGATGCCATTAAGATCTATGAGCGGATCAAAAATGAATATCCGGAGACCATGGAAGGCAAAGACATGGATAAATACATTTCACGTGCAAAAAGCCTCGGAAATCCCTAGGCATCGAAATTTAAAGATATTGAAAGGTGGTCGTTTTGATCACCTTTTTAATTTGACTCAACTTAGTCACCCAGTCACCCAGTCACCCAGTCACCTAATCACCTAATCACCAAAAATGAGCTCTGCGAATAAAAATCTTTCTGAGTTTGAAGGATCCGATATCCCGGATGGAATGGGAATGAGGATCGGGATCGTAGTAGCGGAATGGAATACATCCATTACCGGAGCTTTATTTGATGGCGCCATCCGGACGCTTGTGGCAAATGGCGTAAAAAAAGATGATATCCTCATTATAAAAGTGCCCGGGAGCTTCGAATTGACGCTGGGTTCCCAGTTCCTTTGTGAAGATAAAAGCATCGATGCGGTGATCGCATTGGGCTGTGTGATCCAGGGCGAAACACGTCATTTCGACTTCATTTGTGATGCCGTTGCAAATGGCGTCACGAGCCTGAATCTCAAATACAACAAGCCGGTTATTTTTGGTGTGCTCACACCAAATAACCTGCAGCAGGCTCAGGACAGGGCAGGAGGCAAGCACGGGAACAAGGGAGATGAAGCAGCGGTAACTGCACTGAAGATGGTGGCGCTGAAAAAAAGCCTCTGATCGCCTGAAATAAAAACAAATAAAAAAAGCCTTTCAACTCATTTGAAAGGCTTTTTTATGGTGACCCCACTTGGATTCGAACCAAGGGCCGCAAGTTTAGAAAACTTGTGCTCTATCCAGCTGAGCTATGGAGTCAGACTGCTTTAAATGAAAAACGATCTACAAAACTGAATTCGTAAATCGCTTTTTTAATGATGTCGGGGCGGCAAGACTCGAACTTGCGACCTCCTGGTCCCAAACCAGGCGCGATAACCAACTACGCTACGCCCCGAACAATGCTTATATAAAGAACTTTAAGCGGATGCAAATGTAGTATTTTTTTTGTTCTACAAACAAAAATTAACTGAATTTTGTTTTTTCAACTAAACGGAATATCGATTCCAATTCCTGAAGTAAAGATCCGTGCAATTTCACTTCAGGTCCGCCGCGAAGCAGAAAAGCCCTTTCGGCAATTACGAAAGGGCTTTCCTGCTTCTATGGCGGTGAGAGAGGGATTCGAACCCTCGGTACCGGTTGCCCAGTACGACAGTTTAGCAAACTGTTCCTTTCGGCCTCTCAGGCATCTCACCCAACCTTTTTTCAAAGGATTGCAAATGTAAAAAAAGATTTTCGAATGCAAAACAAAATTATCGCTTGTCCCAGTCTTTGTCCTGCGTTTTTCCTATTTGGGGCGGATTTTGCTGGGATTTCTCATCTCAGCACATTATATTTGTCTTATCAAGTTCAATCCCGTAAAAACCTGATATATGACCACCGGACCAGTTACTAAATCACTGCTCTATTCCTCTGTTTTTGCCCTGCTTACTGCATGCGGTACTGAAACATCGACCAACACCGAAACGAAAGCATCCGCCGATAGCAAAAATGTTGCTGCCAACGATACCAAATACATTAAGATCGAAGACGCCAAAGAGTTTCTTCCCGATTGGTCAAAAGAAAATGTCCTCGTATATAATGTTGTCGGTGAGCCCGATGAAATGCACCCGACAAACGGCATTCTCGTATACCGCCAGGAGATCATGGGATATACACAGGTCTACCTGATCGGAACAGATTTTCAAACGCTTACCCTTCGCCCGATCGCTGTAAAATCGATGCCGAAAATTTCGGAAAACGGCAAAGAATATACCTATGAGCTTAATAAAAGGATCACATTTGATGACGGCAGTCCGCTCAGCGTTGATGACATCCTATTCACATTCAAAGCCAACAAAAATCCGCTGACGAATAACCCAAGCGCTAAAACATACCTCGACAATCTTATCGATATAGTTCCGGATAAAACCAATCCGGACGCTTTCACCATCATCATGAAAGAGAAGTATATTCAGAATATCAGCTTTCTTTCAGAATACCCGATCATGCAGCGTAAATTTTTCGATCCGAAAAATGTATTGGCAAATTATACATTCGCCAATTTTAACGATAAGACGTTCAAGGCCGATGCACATAAGGATCTCAGCGACTGGTCGACCGAGTTCAATAGCCCGAAATACAGCCGCGATCCGCAATATACAGTTGGAGCAGGTCCTTACCGGATGGAAAAGTGGGATGCCGGCCAGAGCATCACGCTTGTAAAAAAGAAAAAGCACTGGACGGATGGAATGACGGAAACTTATTATGCATCTTATCCGGACAAGATCATTTTTAAGCTTAACAAGGATCCGAACTCCGTAATGCTTGAGTTTAAAGCACAATCGATCGATGCTTCCACTTCTTTATCCAATAAAACGCTGTCAGATCTCCAGGCTGATGCGGGGTTTACAAAAAATTACAATTCCCGTTTCACTGATACCTATAACTATGGCTATATCGCCATGAACATGAAGCCGGATGGTGTAAAGCATAAGAAGTTATTTGTCGATAAGAAAGTTCGCCGCGCAATGGCGCTCCTTACTCCGCTCGATGAGCTGAACAGGATCACGAATAAGAACCGGAACAAACGCACTGTCGGACCCGTTTCACCGCTGAAACCAGAATATAATTCCGATCTGAAGCTGATCCCCTTCGATATTGAAGCCGCTAAAAAATTGCTGGATGAGGCAGGATGGAAAGATACTGATGGCGATAATATCCGCGACAAGATGATCGATGGAGAAAAAGTAAAAATGGAATTCAACCTCGGTTATTTTACAACCTCGGTTGAGTGGAAAGACATGGCGAAGATGGTTTCCGAGCAGATGTACAAAGCGGGAGTTGTGGCTGATCCGGATCCTCTTGATCCATCGGTATTGTTTGAGCAGGCAAGCACACACAATTTCGATATGGTGATCGCCTCCTGGGCCGGTAACGTTTTCCCGGAAGATTATACACAGATCTGGCACACGTCTGCATGGACATCCAAAGGTTCGAATTTTACCGGATTCGGAAATGCGGAAACGGATGCACTGATCGATTCGATCAAATACACGTTGGATGATGAAAAAAGGATCAAAATGCTGAAACGCTTCCAGGAGATCGTTTACGATGAACAACCGTATATATTCATGTTTGCCGGTTTGAGACGAAATGTAATCCACAAGCGTTTTGGTAACCAGGAAATGTATTTCGAGCGCCCCGGCGTCTGGCTGAGCAACCTGAAGCTCCTTTCCAATGCCGGCTCTGCACCAAAAATGTCAGCCACTCCGAATTAAGGAAAATAGTTAACTTAGTCACCTGGTCACCCGGTTACTTAATCACCTGGTCACCTAGTCACCCAGTTACCTGGTTACCCAAATGCTTCGGTATATCCTCAAACGAATACTCATTTTTGTGCCGACGCTGATCGTCATTACCCTGTTGGGTTTTGTCATCAGCATCAACGCTCCCGGCGATCCCGTTGAAAGGAAAGTAAAACCGCAGGGCAGCGAAAACGGCTCTGCGTCGGGCAATAAGGAAGATGAGAAAAAATTGTGGAAAGAGAAGCTGGGCCTTGATCTTCCGGTATTCTACTTTTCGCTCACCTCGCTGGCCCGCCCCGATACACTCTATAAGATCTATGATAAGGATGAAAAGGAAGCGCTCGACCGCCTGATCTCACAGCATGGAAACTGGCCCGAGATCGAAAAATATTATCACTCCGTTAAGCTGCTCCATGATTCATTGCTCGGATTCAAGCCGGATTCGAATTCGATCAGGAACCTGAGTCCCGATGTATTGCTGGAAACCACAAATCAGCTGAAGTTCGAATCACTCGCATTACAATCTTCCTACGATCCTGCTGTCATTGATGCGAAATTCAATGCGATCCGGCAAGGGCTAACCTATTTTCCTTCGACGACATTCAAAAGCTTGCTGGAAACCTGCAGGGAAAATTATGCAGCGATAAAAACGAACGAAAGCAAATGGAAGAATTACATTCCCTGTATCGCATTCTACGGCATCCGGAATCAATATCATCGCTGGCTTTTTGGTGATGGAGGCAAGACTTCCCGGGGCTTATTGCTGCATGGCGACTTCGGCGTTTCCTATACTACCTGGCAGCCGATCTCCGATGTGATCTGGGACCGGATCGGCTGGTCACTTTTCTTTTCAATGCTATCGGTTGTGCTTGCTTATCTTGTCAGTATCCCGGTCGGTGTGAAAGCTGCTGCAAAGCGCGGCTCCCGGTTCGACCGGAGTTCCTCCGTTATGCTCTTCATTTTATATTCAATGCCTTCATTCTGGCTGGCCACCTTGCTGATGATGACCTTCGGAAATACGGATGTGCTGGCGTGGTTTCCGACCAGCGGAGTGAAGCCGGCGCTTGGTTATCCGGAAGGGGCGGGCCTCCTGGAGAAGATCAGGATCTCGCTGCCTTACATAATCCTCCCGGCAATTTGCTATACGTACAGCTCGTTCGCTTTCCTTTCCCGGACAATGCGTGTATCTGTGATTGAGGCCATCGGGCAGGATTACATCCGCACCGCAAGAGCAAAAGGATTACCTGAAAACAAAGTGATCTGGAAGCATGCATTCAGAAATGCACTGCTGCCGATTATTACCGTCTTCGCCAACATATTTCCCGCAGCGATCGGCGGTTCCGTCATCATCGAAAGTATATTCACCATCCCGGGAATGGGTTCCGAATCCATTTACGCGATCTATAACAATGATTATCCGATGATCATCGCGGTGCTGACGATCACCGGCTTTCTGACTTTGCTTGGCTACCTCATTTCGGATATCCTTTACGCAATTGTAGACCCCCGTATTTCTTATAAATGATAGAAGAGCAGCAAATAGCGCCGGAGATGGCAATCGGGAAGGAGCATGTTTTCAATTTCAGAAAATATGCCTGGGGACAATTCAGGAAAAATAAACCGGCGTATTGGTCCTATCGTATCCTCGTCGTATTGGCGGTGATTGCTTTGTTTTCTCCGATCATAGCTACGGATCAGCCCTGGTATTGCAGGTATAAGGGTGTCACAATGTTCCCCGCTTTTTCATTTTCCAACCGCTGCGACATCAGGGATGAAAATGGAACTACAGAAGTGATCCAATACGACATTGCTGACTGGAAACGGATGGATGTTGAATCGATCGTATTTGCGCCGGTTCCATATGCCGCCAACAAATCCGATTTTGATAATGCTGATTTTGTTTCGCCCTCCGGTAAGCAAGTGCTTATCGATAAAGATGGAAATGAAAAGCCGATGCCCTGGCGGTTCAAGCATTGGCTGGGGACAAATAAACACGGTGAGGACGTTCTTTCGGGACTGATCACCGGTACCCGCATTTCACTTACGATCGGGATCATTTCAATGGCAATTGCTTCCCTCATTGGAATTTTCCTTGGAGCGATCGCAGGATATTTTGGCGACAAGCGGTTGAAAACCACACGGGGATCATTCTGGACCATTGTGCTGGGATTGATCCTGGCGTACTACTATGCTTTTTCGGTCCGGTCCTACGAAATAGCAGACGGATTCGGAACATCGAGTGTTGCGATGCTCCGTGAATTATTTTACAGTGCGGCGATCTTTATCAGTATTGTTTTTATTTTTTACAAGCTGGGTAAGTTCGCCGGAAAGGTTTCTTTCCTCAGCCGCCAGGTTTTCATTCCCGTCGATTCCATTGTTTCGCGGGCGATAGAAATCCTGATCTCGATGCCGCTTCTCATTCTGATCATTTCCATTTCAGCGATCACCAAAGAAAAATCGATGATCAACCTGATGGTGATCATCGGGCTCACTACCTGGACGGGAATAGCAAGGCTAACGCGGGCGGAGTTCCTGAGGATCTCCAACCTCGAATACATTCATGCGGCACGGTCACTGGGATTTAAAGAATTCCGGATCATTTTCCGCCATGCGCTTCCGAACGGGCTTGCGCCGGCGCTGGTTGCCATCGCATTCGGTGTCGCTTCTGCTATCCTGATCGAATCATCGCTTTCTTTTCTCGGTATCGGTGTTCCGCCGTCCACCGTTACCTGGGGCTCTTTGCTTAGTGCGGGCCGCGAGCAATTCAGCGCATGGTGGCTGGTGATCTTTCCCGGCCTTGCAATTTTTATCACAGTTACGGTGTATAACCTGCTGGGAGAAGGGCTTCGCGATGCGCTGGATCCCCGTCTGAAAAAATAGCTGTTTTAACTATTTCCTGTTCACAACTTATTAGCCTTCCATTGCGCTCTGCGAAGCTTCCGTCCTAATTTTACTTTATCACTTTTATCACTTAATAACCAGTCACCTAATCACCCAAAAAATGAACGTCCATTTTATCGCTATCGGCGGAAGCGCAATGCACAATATGGCCATTGCAATGCACAAGAAAGGTTTTCACGTCACCGGTTCCGACGACGAAATTTTTGAACCGTCGAAGAGCCGCCTCGAGAAATTCGATCTCCTGCCGGCCATGGAAGGTTGGGATGAAAAGAACATTCATTCTGGTCTTGATGCAGTGATCCTCGGGATGCATGCCCGGATCGATAATCCGGAGCTCATAAAAGCAAAAGAGCTGGGACTGAAGATCTATTCTTACCCGGAATATATTTATGAGCAAACGAAAGACAAGAAACGGGTCGTGATCGGCGGAAGCCACGGAAAGACAACCATTACAGCGATGATCCTGCATGTGCTGAACTTTCATAAAATAGACTGTGATTATATGGTGGGTGCACAGCTGGAAGGATTTGAAGCGATGGTGAAGCTCACAAAAGAAGCAAAGATCGCAGTGATCGAAGGAGATGAATACCTTTCTTCACCCATCGATCGTCGTCCGAAATTCCACTTGTATAAGCCGGATATCGCTATCCTGAGCGGAATAGCCTGGGATCATATCAACGTCTTTCCGACATTTGAGAATTATGTGGAGCAGTTTTCCATCTTTTGCGATCAGATCTCCCGGAACGGAAGTCTTGTATACTGTGAGCTCGACCCGGAAGTGAAAAAAGTTTGCGAAGCAGCCAGGAGCGATATTAAAAAACTCCCTTATGGCATTCCTCCGAACCGCATTGAAAACGGGACAACTATTATTCACGGAAATGTTCCTTTGCTGGTATTCGGCGATCATAACCTGATGAATATAAACGGGGCGCGTTTGGTTTGCAGGGAACTGGGATTATCCGATGAGCAATTTTATGCGGCAATTCAAACCTTTAAGGGAGCTGCAAAGCGGCTGGAGCTGGTCAAAAATAATGATGTGACCGCGATGTACAAGGATTTTGCGCATTCTCCATCCAAATTAAAAGCGACTACGCAGGCGGTCAAAAAGCAATTCCCTGACCGCGAGCTGATCGCCTGCATGGAGCTTCACACCTTCAGCAGCCTGAACGAGGCATTTCTTGCAGAATACAATGGCTCGATGGCTCTAGCGGACACAGCTATTGTCTATTTTAACCATCATACGATCGAGCATAAAAAGCTAAAGCCGATCACAGAAGAGCAGGTGAAAAGAGCCTTTGGCGGAAACAATATTCGCGTGATCACCGATTCAAAAGTATTACAGGATGAATTAATAAGAACAGATCTCAGGAACAAGAATTTGCTGATGATGAGCTCGGGTAATTTTGACGGGATTAACTTTAAGGAGCTTGGCGATAAGCTTATTCAATAACTTGTTCCACCAGTTTGTAGAGCTCAAAACAGGCTTTTTCCCGTACTTCCTTTGGTGTGCCGCGAAATAAAACCCTTTTGCGGAGCATTTTTCTGCGAAAGATAACACAGAAAAACACGGTTCCGACCGGCTTATCCGGTGTTTCACTTCCTCCTTCCGCGGCAAGCCCGGTTATTGCAGCATAAATGTTGGCCCGGATGAGCATTTTGAGCTTTTTTGCAAGCGCATCGGTTACCTGCTGGGATTCACAGCTGTACTTCTTAACCGTTTTTTTTGAAATACCGAACAGCTCGCATTTTACCGTCTCGGAATAACAAACGATACTTCCGGTAAGCACGTCTGAAGTGCCGATACAGGAAGCCAGCTTGCTCGCGGCCATTCCGCAGGTCATGCTTTCAGCAAAAGCGACGGTCAGCTTGCGTTGCTGAAGCTTTTTAATGAATCGGTTGACCTTGCGGTCCATTACTTATAATCGTGAAAACGCTGGTTATCCCTTGTGCTGTCGGTCTTCGGGTTAATATAGCCGGTTGTTCCGCCGTTGGTCGGATCGTCATTTTTCCAGGTATTGTTTACGGGCATATCGCCCTTGTTGCCGCTCGCTCCTTCCTCTCTGCAGGAAATAAGCGTCATACCGGATATCGCTGTCAATGTAAAAAGTAATTTTCTCATGCATCTTTCTCCGTAAAAAGCATACCTCCCCGGATTGCCCGGCGGTGAAAAAGTACATTTCCTCATTTTGTGGAATCACTTTCCATTTCATTATTGGAATGCTTTTTTCAGCATGTACGAACAAACCAAAAAAAAAATCCGGCATATGAAAACGCAAAACAAAAAAACAAACAACAACAATGGAAAAGGAATGAGCAATAACAAAACATCGGGCTATGCGATCGAAGAAACAAAGCTCATGAAATTATTTGAAGACGAGTTAAAGGACATCTACTGGGCGGAAAAAGCGCTCACCAAAGCAATCCCCAAGATGATCAAAAATGCAACATCGGAAGAACTTACCGGTGCACTGGAAAACCACCTGGAGGAAACCGAGGGTCAGGTAGAGCGCGTTGAGCAGATCTTTGAGATCCTGGGTAAAAGAGCAGTTGCTAAGAAATGTGAAGCCATGGCCGGATTGGTGAAAGAAGCAGAAGAGATCATGAAGAATTCTGATAAAGGTCCGATGCGTGATGCCGGGATCATTTCTGCCGGACAAAAAGTGGAGCACTACGAGATCGCAAGCTACGGAACGCTGAGAACATTTGCGCAGACACTGGGAATGGAAGACGTTGTGTCACTGCTGGAAGAAACCCTGGAAGAAGAAAAAAATGCAGATCAGACATTGACCGAAGTTGCTGAATCCACGATCAACGTGGAAGCAATGGAAGAAATGGAAGCAGAGGAAGAATAATCTTTTTTCCGAAAAAATGAAAGGCTGTTCTGTATGCAGGGCAGCCTTTTTTTATTTCCGGATATTTTTCTTCTTTGCATTTCGCAGCGCGATCATACCACCCAGGTAGGCGCAGGGCAGGAATACAAAAAAAGAAATGATCACCACCCAGATCGGGTGACCAACTGAAACGAGACTGTATGTTCCGATACCCATAATGATCCCGCCGAGGGTCATCGCCCGCGGCATTTTTTTCTCCGTAGCAATGGATGATGTGATCAAAGCACCCAGAAAGCTCCCGATCGCATATACTAAAAGGATTTCGAGGTGAAGCTTTACCGGAGCATTGGAAACATACTCCCTGAATGCATCCGCGTCCGTCATATCCAATCCTGCCGGCAGCGGATTTATTGCATGGGTGATCCCTTCTCCAAGGATAATGATCACGAAGCTTACGACCACACCGACAACAACTGCAAGAATATTCCTTGTTTTCATGAGCTGAAAATTGATTTTCAAAGATATAAAAAAGCCCCCCGTGAAGTTCACGAAGGGCTCTTGTATTTTTTAAGCAAAATAATTATTTCACGATCAGCTTCTGGCTGTAGCTCTTGCCGTCGATCAGGGCAGTTACAAAGTAAACGCCTGTATTGTAGCCGGAGATGTCCAGTTTGATGTTGTTTTTTCCGCTGTTCATGCTGCTGTTCTGCTCGGTAACTACTTCTCCGATCATGTTGTAAACTTTGATGGAAGCTTTAGAAGCTTTATCAAGGTTCACCACCATGTTAACGGTTTCTGAAGCAGGGTTTGGATACAGTTCAATTTGCGACATATCAGAATGCTCATCGATACCGGAAGTACAGATCAGATCGCTAACCGGAACTTTGAAATATTTGATGTTTGCTGCACCTGCCTGCGGATCCGGAGTTGTTGTAGTTGAAACACCATGCCCCGGAGCGTTGTCTTCCTGCACAATAATATGAACATCCGTTCCAACGGACGGAGCCATTGCACCGTATACTCCTTCGATATAATCATAAGCTGAAGAACCATCCGGGTCTGTCAGGTCGATTGACATACCCCAGGTCATTCCGCCGTCGCATGACTTCATCAGGTACTGGTGACGGAAGCTCTTACCAGGAGTGCTGGGAGGGATCAGCACACCGTTTCCGGTGTCATACCCTTCACCTGCATCATTGATTCCTTCGAACAGTGAGCTGTAAGTTACATAGATCTTGCCTGAAGCGTCGATACCGGCGCTCGGGAACGAGCTAAGCGAGCGGAAGAAGCTTCCCATACCCAGCGTAGCACCGGATGGGTCAGTATAAATGTTCATCTGTCCGTCTCCGTTCAGATCCTTAACTGCGGCGATCATCACCGGAGCAGCAGCTCCCATTGATTCATTCCAGTACATCAGACCATCTGTATAAGGGAAATAAGAAAGCCCTTGTCCGGTACCTGTTCCCGGTGCATCACAGAATACTCTCATTCTTCCGTAGAATACATGCGCATTTCCTGAGTTGTCGAGAACTACATTTACAGCTCCGTCACAAGACTCGATCGTATCAGCAACTGCATCGCCGTTCGTGTCAGTGATCATCGTCGTTCCATCATAGAAAGGAATAGGGAACTGGTGAATAACGGTTCTTGTCCAGTTGTCACCGTTGTCGGTAGATTTCACCATTACAACGTCAACATCCAGTCCGCCTGCAACAATTGCAATCGTATTGCCTTTTGATGCGATCGCGTAGCAGTCACCTGCAAATCCTGAATAGAAAGATGAATCGAGGCCGGGGATAACAGTTCTCAGCCTGTCCCAGGTAGCTCCGCCATCCTGTGAACGGGAATAAGAGATCGCTCCGTCCTGTCCCATATAAGGAACAGGTGTTGTAGCAGCGCCTGATGTCTGAGCGATGATCTGAAGCGTATTCATGGTAGTTCCGCTGATCACAAGACGTGGCCAGGTATCGTTGGCACCAATCGTTGCATCTGTCCAGGTTCCTGTTCCTTTTGTCGGACGGGTAGCTAAGTGTGTTCCGAGACCTGTACCTGAAGTCGGTGCTTCGTGTGCACAAGTGACCTCTTTACCGGATCCGGTTACACCAATGTTGGTAAAGCCTGTTCTGGTGTTTTCAACACGGACTGCAGGAGCGGTGCCCCATGCACTTCCGTCGAAATAGTTATAGCCTGTTCCCCGGTCAGCCCAGCTTGGGAGCCCGGCATAGGTCCAGGTTGCGCTGATCGTACCGTCAGAATTCGCAATGATACGGTTACAGACAGAAGCATTGGTTTGGTTCTGATACTCTGTGGTTCCGATAACTGCTGATGTTACAGCACGGTTAGCCGGATGCGCCTTGTAATGGTTTGCTGCGCTTTGCTGGTAAACGATCGATTCAAATGAATCGTTGTAACCACCGAAAGTTTCCGACTTTTTTTGAGCCGTTTTCGCTAAGTGCGCTGCAGATGGGTTGACTTTTTGCGGAGTTACGGCTGCCGGACCTGAACTTCCTTGTGCAAAGGCCGAACCTATCCCAAACGCCACTCCCATTAGTAAATATTTTTTCATAGCATTTAAATTTTTAGTGATGAGGATTAAATTTAAGTTAAAGCAAATATAATGTATTGGGCACTACAATACAAAAACATCGGCTAAGTTTTAATAACTCTCCGTGGAAATGTTGATAAAAATAAACCGTATCAGGCTTTTACCGTCTTCACCGTGATCGAAAAGTGTTTGTCCGGGACAGCGTGGGGTTTGGAATGTCCGGACCTGAGCGCTCGGTTCGTATAGATCGCGCAGAGTGTGTTCGATACACGGTACAGGTGCTTCCGGCTGGCAGCAGGTGTTCCGTCAAGAATCCCCCTGAAAACATCCCAGCGGATGTCTGACGGATCGTGCCCGTAATCATGCCATATGATGATGGAATTTTCGTTCTTTATCAGCTCGAATGCCTTTTCAGTGTCATTTTTTACGGTTTCGTAGTGATGATCCCCGTCGATGAAAACAAGATCGAATTTTTTCCGGTAAGAGGAATAATCGAAAGTCAAAGAATTCCCCTGCAGGTGCGTCACGTTATCAAGCTGCTTTGAAAAGTGACGGTGAAGTCCCGCATATTCCTTTGTCCCTCCCATGCTCAGGATGGTTTCATCCGGGAGGTTCAGCGTAAAGCACCGAGTGGCTGCTGCTGCAACATTCGCAACACTTTCTCCCCTCCAGGTCCCGATCTCAAAATAATGACAATCCGGGATGGAAGCAGCCAGGCCCTTCAGTAAAGCAAGATCGATAGGAGTGGAGCCTCCTTCCAGTGCGCCATACGGTTCCACTGTAACATCCATTCCCGGCAGCAGATCTGAAATGTCGACGGAGGATAAACCTTTGGCGAGACCGTATTTTGAAATGACCGTTTTGCGGTTTACATCTTCATCGTCCAGCACTTTGTTGAGCAAAGAGGGCTGTTTCAGGATCAGCGATAGCGCTTTGAATAATTTTCCGGTTTTTCCCATATCAATTCTTCCCGGCTAAGATACGATGATAAAGATCAGAAAAACGCTCCCCGATCTTTTCATAGCTGAAATTAGCTACAGCATAATCGCTGAGCTTTTGAGGATCATATTTTCCGCTTCTGATGTTTTCCATTGCGTTGTTTACCGCATTCAGCAATCCCTCTTCATCGAGTGGCTTCACCAGCATTCCCAGCGCTTCCGTGATATGCTCAGGAATGCCGCCGGCGGTGGATGATACAACAGGGATCCCGCTGGCCAGCGCTTCTACCATAACACAAGGAAGATTTTCATAATTACTGAACATCAGGAAGCAATCCGCATTTCGCATGATCTCCGCAACCTCTGCTGTTTTTTTTGCGCCGTCGAAAAATGCAAAGCGATCATAGATCTTAAGCGTCTTCGCCGTTTCAATGTGCGGAGCCGTATCGCCGTCGCCAATGAACCACATCTCAAAATCGGTTCTTGTCTGCGATAATTTTTCCGCCACCCGGAGCATTCCGGAAATATTCTTATGAGGATCATCCAGCGTGGAGATGTGCACAAAGCGGATCTTATCGCGCAGACGCTTCTCCTTCAGCGGATGGAAAAGCTTTGTGTCCATAACATTGTAGATGATCTCGTAGTTTGTTTCGAACCCGTGAGCGATCATCGCATTTTTCAGATCGAGAGATACCGGCGTGATAAAGGACGCGTTCCTTGCGATCCTGCGCGACAGCAGCTTTTGTATAAGGCTTGTTTTTGTTGCTTTTGACGGCAGGTAACCGGTCCAGTTCTCCGTGATGATATAAGGCAGTCCGGACTTTTTCTTCAGGCGCAGCGCAAACATTCCCGCGGGATAAAGAATATTGTGATGCACGAGATCGATTTCCGGCATTTTCTTCCGGATCTGCTGCAGCCCGAGCTCATGCGCTTTCATGTACCGTCTTGCTTTCTGAAAACTCGCCAGGAGCGGAATCGAATGGTTTACTTTTTTGTAGTAAACGTTGACAGTATATACATTGTGAACGGTGCTTTCAACGATCTCATAGGTTCCTTTTACATTCGCATCTGAGCAGACGAAAAGAGCGCTTACATTTTGATAGAGCGCCACTGCTTCCGCATGCTTCTGAACGAAATTTCCAAGCGTGGGCAGCACCCGGTTCGGATACCAGCTGGAAGTAAAGAGTATGTTCAATTTTTTCTTAATCACTTAGTCACTTAATCACTTAGTCACTTAATCACCTAGTCACTTAATCACCTAGTCACCTAATCACCTAATCACCTAATCACCTTAGTCTTTTTGTCTTCAGCCGGATCGAATTTCCAATCACGATCACATCCGAAAATGCCATCGTTAATGCACCCGCCATCGGATTCAAAAATCCGGCTGCTGCAACCGGGATCGCAATGATGTTATAGCAAAATGCCCAGAAGAGATTTTGCTTGATCGTCAAAAGAGTATGCTTGCTGATCAGTCTTGCTTCTTCCAGGGAGCGGAGGTCATTGCTTTTTAAGAGAATGATCTGTGCCGACTGGATCGCTACCTGTGTGGCATTGCTCATGGAAATTCCAACGGAAGCTTTCGCTAATGCAGGAGCATCATTGATTCCATCGCCAACCATTGCGGCTTTATTTCCGCTATTGTATTTTGCAATGATCTCCAGCTTCTGCTCAGGACTTTGTTCGCAGTATACTTCTGTAATACCGGTTTTTGCAGCAACTTCATCGCATTTTGCTTTTGAATCCCCGCTGAGCATAATGGGACGGATTCCTTCTTTCTTTAAGGAAGCAATGCTCTCGGCCGCATTCATTTTCAGCTCGTCTTCAATGTCGATAAAAGCGATCAGCCGGTTATCTTCCGTAAGATAAAGTGAATGCGTATCATCGGTTGTCAGCTGCTTTACAGCTTTGAAAGAGCCCAGCCGGTATCGTTTTCCATCTTTTGCAGTTCCGGAAATGCCCATTCCTTTTTCCTCTTCCACAGCGGTCATTGCTTGTGGTGTAAAATCCTTTAACTCTTTTACGAGGGAAACTGCGATAGGATGAGAAGAGTATTTTTCAAGTTCCGCGATCACCGATCTCACTTCCTGTTCGGTTGTATTTTCGAATGCATGGATCTTCCGGAGCTTGAAATTTCCGCTGGTGAGTGTTCCGGTTTTATCAAAAACAATTGTTTCCGCATTGGCAAACAGCTCCAGCGTGTTCCCTCCTTTGATCAGGATCCCCCGCTTTGCCGCTCTTCCGATCCCGGCCATTACAGCCGTTGGAGTAGCCAAACCCATTGCGCAGGGACAGGAGATCACCAGTACCGCAATGCTGTGCATCAGCGAGTCTTTCATTGAAATATGGATCGTAAAAAAGGAAATGCAGAAGGTCAGGATCGAAATGCTGAGGACAGCCGGAACAAAAATTGCGCTGATCCGGTCGCCGAGCTTTTGAATCTCCGGCTTCGCCTGCTGCGCCTTCTTGACCATATCGATGATCTTTGAAAGCGTTGTTTCATTACCGACCTTTTCCGCTCTCATCCGGAAATTGCCGTCCAGCACGACCGTTCCTCCCGTTACTTTATCCCCCGACTGCTTATCGACAGGCATGCTTTCACCGGTGAGCATACTTTCATCGATGCTGGCCGCACCTTCATAGATCTCCCCGTCGACGGGGATCCGGTCGCCCGTGTTTACTGCCAGTAAGGCTCCTGCGGTAATGTCTTTATATGCTACTTCCGTGATCACTTCTTTCCCGAATTGCAATCCGATCATTTTAGCTTTGCTGGCATTCATCGCGGAAAGATCGCGGATGGCGCTGGTGGTCTGTTTTACGGAACGATGTTCAAGCACGTTTCCGAGTAATACCAGGGTAATGATCGTCGAAGTCGTTTCGAAGAAAAGATAGTTGTGCAGCTCGTGGCCACTGTAGAGATACATTCCTGCGAGGCTGTACACAAATGCGGAAGAAGAGCCGATGAAAATAAGCACATCCATATTCGGAACGCCGATCCTGACGGAGCCCCAGGCACTTTTCCCGAATTGCAGGATCCCGACGATGAGAACCGGCATGCAGAGCGCCAGCTGTACAAAAGCCTGGTTAAGGAAAAAATCGTGGGGAAGCAGCATGTGACTGAAAAAGAGCACTGCGGTGAATGGAACCGTGAACCAAAAGCGTTTTTCAATAACCGACATCCCGGTTTCACTTTCTGCTTTTTGCCGGGCATCAAGAACTTTATATCCGAGGTCATGAATGCTTTTTATAGCGGGGGAGAGCTTCTTTTTATCGGAAAGAAAAAACGTGGCTTCACCGGATGCAAAATCCACAAAAACATTCTCCATCCCGTTTTTTTTCAGGCTTTTAGTGATGCCGGCGGCGCAGTTTGCGCAGTCCATGCCTTCAATGTGGAGAATGGTATTTTGTTCCGGTTCTTGCATCACAGCAAAGTTACTAATAATGGAGGGGGAGACCTGTAAAAGAAACAAATAAATTTAGGCGGATGTTTCGCAGAAATGCAAAAAATCCTATCTTTGCACCCTTATTCACCGAAGCTTCGGCTTCTGTGAACAGTTCATCGAAAGGTGAGCGAAATATGGTGGTTGTAGTTCAGTTGGTTAGAACATCAGATTGTGGTTCTGAGGGTCGTGGGTTCGAGTCCCATCATCCACCCTTAAAAAAGAAAACACCTTGCTTTTGCAGGGTGTTTTCTTTTTCTAACTGTTTTACGCACGAGAAGTTATCCTGAGCGTCCTGCTTTTTAACGGACTTTATTCCCGGTTACCCAATCCTGGAACGGGATCATTTCAGCGCTATATGTTTCCCAGGCAATGTTGCTGTCGCGATCAGAAAGATCATTTAACATTTTAGTTGCCGTGATATTTGAAGGGTCATATTGGAATCCATCTTTTTCGATCTCCCTTAGAAATTTCACGATCACGGCGTCTCTTCCCCTGATCTCTTCTTCCTTTCCCGTGCGCTCCATATATTTTCTCAGCGATTCAAGTGCATTACCAGCTTCGTCAATTTTATTCAGCTCAATAAATAGAAGAATGTGAAGAATGCGTACCGAAATATTCCATCGGCTTTTGTCTTTCTCGATTTCAAGTGACGTGTTTAATAAAGCGAGCGCTTCTTTATATTCCCGTTTTGCAAAACTGATCCAGGCATTGTAAAAGATATATTTCGATTTACGGAACTCACCGGCGTCTTCTGTTGGTTGGTTAAGAAGCAAGTCCAGGCACTTCTTCGCTGTCTGGTAATCTTTTCCATAAAAGCACGCGAGAAATTCCTGTTTTATAGCGACGTTTTGTTCGAAACTATTGTCTGGATATTGATCTTTTGCTTTTTTAGCATTCTCAGCCGCGTGCTTATAATCACCGGCACGGGTCATGAACTCTGAAAGATTCAGTAACGCGGTCCCCACTCTTTCTCTCCTGTAAATGACCTTATGCATTTTCAATAAGTTGAGAAGTTCATTACATTGTTTGATAGCCTTCTTAAAATTTTTGCTGCGTTCACTTTCTGCAAAAAGCAGAATATGGAGATAGTAGTTGATCTGCTGAGAGTTCGTTCGTTTGAAGTCCTTTTCCAATTGTTTGATGGAAGAGCGGATAAACTTATCCAGTTCCTTTTCAGAAAAGGACTTAATGAAATCATTATTGATGATGATTCGGTAGTAGCAATCAGTTGCAAAAAACACCGACCTTACACAATCGGAATAAAACTCGATGTCGCGGTTAATTTTATCAAATTCAGCTTGTCCCTCACGAATACTTATGAAGTATTTTTTAGCTGTCAGTGCCTCCACGAGTGTATCATAAGCTTCATACTCAAATGCCTTGTCTATTACATTGTTCAGCAAATCTTTAAGGGCTTCGGTTTTTCCTTCATTGACACTCCGCAAGCTAATCTTAATGATCAGCAACTGTTTTTTCAGAGAAATGACTGCAGTATCGTAACTATTGAAAACAGAAGCGTTGGTGATGAATTTGTCATGGCTTAAGGATTCAAGGACTTTATTATAGAGATGTGTTTTCAGATGAGAAAGATCTTTCACATCTAAATGCGCTGTCACCTCCTTGTCGGTTACGGTTCGTGAACGGTTTGCGATCAGGTATTTAAAAAGCGCGAGTTCCTTTGAATCCGTGCCGTTTTCATTTGCGAAAAGTCCCTGTGATTTACTCAAATGGTCTTCAGCGATCCTGGTTTCAATTTCCGTCAGGTATTGAATAAAAGTGAAAATGTGAGTATTCGCCATGCCGCAAAATAATAAAATAAAAAATCACTGCCTTTGTTAAAGCATAAGTGATTGATAAATAGCGTTTTATTCCGAGTCCGGTTTTGCTATCAATTTGTCCATGGTTTTCCGTTTTGCATTACTCAATTTTGTAGCGTCAGAAAAAATGACCAAAAACCTCTCAAAAAGAGGCTTAAAGTCGTGCTTTAAATGGGTTAAAGCGCTCAGGATCAGTATATTCCTTCGAGTCCCGTTTAGGGGGTGATTTGTCCATGGTTTGGGTTTCGGGGCTGCGTTACTTTGTCGAAAATTTTTACAGAGTAATTATCAACCCCAAAAAACCCCAAAAAAAATCATGAAACGTTCATTTAAAGCATTAGTTAAAGGTTTATTTATCATCGTTCTTTTTACCGGCTCAGCGATCACTCTTTCAACAGCGGGTGTTGAAACCGTTAGTGAAGCGAAAGCAGCAGTGAGCAGCCAAGCTGTATACCAGTATCTTACAAGCAGAGGTTACCAGGTTATTGACATGGTGGAAACACCTGAAAAGGCAAATGAAGATTGGATCTGTCACACTGTATTTCATAATATCCAGTACCAGACAACCGTCTATGTTTCCGGGACTCAAATTACAGGACAAGTAGATGTTCCGATGTAGTAAATACTGATTAGGCATGATAACTCAGACATTAACTGATATAACACAAATAACACAAATAAAATGATAGCAGAGATCAGAACGGAGGCACGTAACTTAGTTACAGCGGTAACATCCCGCCAGGTAAAGAACTTCTTTACCTCGAAAGGATACACCGTGTGCAATATCACTCCGATCACCAACAGCAGCAAATGGTTCGCGATCCTGGTGAAGAACAGGGAATATATTATTGCAACTGTGTTCACCAACAAAAACAGAATAGAGCGGTTCGAAGAATCAGTAATGTAAAACTGGGTTAAGCTTATTGAATAACTATTGACCGTTTTGGTGCATTGGACGACAGGTGGGACTAGGAGTAGTACTTCCGTCTGGCTCGCAAAGATGCCCGTGTTGATGAGAATGCTTTTCATGCGAATGAAAAGCTTTTCTCATTTTTCAATGAATGATTTAGAATACTCCCAAATGAAATACTCCCAAATGAAAGATAGTCAGATCTAGTTAAATCTAAAATCTCAGGGGAATGATCGCCTTACCAGATAATGTGGAGATCCACGAGTCGCAAAACGGCTGGTGGTGGTTAAGCAATGATATCCTTTATTCCGTGGGGAAAAAGGATCCTGTAAAGCTCAGTAAAGAAGAGGAAGAGGCCGAGTTTGCAGCATTCAAAAAAGTTGCAGGGGACAGCAAGGTCTGCATGATCATCGATATTACACATGCTAAGCCAACCGGTAAGCAGGAGCGCGACAAAGCTGCGGAAGAGCTCAATAAACTCGTAAAAGCTATGGCAATGGTCACCGCTTCGCCTCTCGGACGAATGGTTGCCAATCTTTTTTTTGGACTGAAACCTCCCGCATATCCTGTCAAAATGTTTACAAATCTGGAAGAAGCGGAAAAATGGATCCGTCAGTATGTCTGAAATAGATCCCGGCGATGAACAAGAAACTGAAAACCGAAAGTGAAATTGATTTCAGGGTGCTGTTTGAAAACGCACCTGCTCTTTTCCTCGTTCTGGAACCGGATGCGCCTCGTTATACTATTACCGCCGTGAGTGAGCAATATCTGGAAGCAACCATGCAGAAACGGGCCAGCATGATCGGAAAAGGACTTTTTGAAGTATTTCCTGATAACCCTGATGACCCCGCCGCCGACGGATCCCATAACCTGAAAATTTCCCTGAAAAGGGTTTTGCAAAATAAAGCCTCCGATAAAATGCAGGTCCAGAAATATGATATCCCGCGCTCGGAGGAAAATGGCGGAGGGTTTGAAACCCGCTACTGGGAACCGCTTAACTCTCCGATTATTGATGAGAACGGCAAAGTAAGCTACATTATCCATCGTGTGGTTGATGTAACGAAGAACTTCTCGGCGGAAAAAAAATCCGGAGAGCTTATGAAAATTGCGATGATCGAGTTGGAGGAAAAATCTGCTTTCATCGAGCACAATCAGCAGCGGCTTTCGAAGATCCTTGAAACACTGCTTCGCTATATCGTCCTTGATTTTTCTGAAAAGATCTCGATCTCTGAAAAAGGAGACGAGCTTGATGCGATTGTTGCCGGACTGAACACACTGAGTGAAGAGCTCGAATCACATATCCAGATGCTGAAGGATTCATCCAGTCAGCTGAGTGCGGTAAATAAAGAGCTTGAATCATTTTCCTACTCCGTTTCGCATGACCTCCGCTCACCGCTCAGGGCTATCGACGGATATGCGAGGATCATGGAGGAAGACTACGATAAAGTACTTGACGATGAAGGAAAGCGCCTGCTCGGTGTTATCCAGTACAATGCCCGGCGGATGGGAACTCTGATCGATGATCTGCTGGCATTTTCCCGGTTAGGAAAAAAAGAGCTGGTGCGCTCGGCAATCAATATGAAAGAGCTCATTGAAGGTGCCATCGGAGAAGTGAGCAAAGCAATGAATAATAGAGCGAGCATTTCATTTGGTCAGCTGCTGACACTGAAAGCCGATTACTCACTGATCAACCAGGTGCTGGTCAACTTTATCTCGAATGCCATTAAGTATTCCTCAAAAAGCGATGAGCCTAAAGTACACATCGCTTCGGAAGCAAAGGATGGTCAGATCATTTACGCCATTTCCGACAATGGTGTTGGTTTTAACATGGACTATTCGCATAAGCTCTTTGGTGTTTTCCAGAGATTGCATTCCATGGAGGACTTTGAAGGTACCGGAGTGGGACTTGCCATTGTGCAGCGTGTGATCACCAAACACGGAGGAAAGGTTTGGGCAGAATCCGAACTCGGAAAAGGAGCAACGTTTTATTTCAGCATTCCCGAAAATTAATAGGACTATGAAAAACATGGAAGTAGAGATCATCCTGGTGGAGGATAACCCGAGCGACGCGGAAATGACCATTCGCGCCCTGAAAAAAAACAATCTTGCGAATAATCTTCTGCATTTGAAAAACGGGGAAGAAGCCCTGGACTTTATTTTTTGCAAAGGGGCCTATTCCGAAAGAAATATTGACACAAAACCGAAAGTGATCCTGCTTGATCTGAAGATGCCTAAAGTGGACGGCATAGAAGTTCTGCGCCGGTTGAAAGCAGATGACCGTACAAAAACGATCCCGGTGGTGGTGCTGACCTCTTCTAAAGAGGATCCGGATATACGTACCTGTTACCAGCTTGGTGTCAACAGCTACATCGTAAAGCCGGTTGGTTTCGATCATTTTATTGAAGCGGTGTCCGGGCTGGGAATGTACTGGATGCTGGTGAATGAGTCTCCCCGGTAAGTAACGCTCAAAATGAAGGTAGCGTGGAGGATAAGAAAATAGTAAAAATAGTGCTGGTTGAGGATAATCCGCACGATGCCGGGTTGATAACAAGAGAGCTGGAGCGTTCGGGAATGTTATTTGAAATACTGATCGTTAAGAACAAAAATGAGTTCGAAAGGGAAATTGACGCTTTTTCTCCGGATATAATCCTGTCGGATCATACGCTGCCGGGTTTTAGCTCAGTCGAAGCATTTGGCATCCTGAAGAAGCGGTCGCTGATTATTCCGTTCATCCTGATCACCGGATCAGTATCGGAAGAGTTCGCAGTAGAGTGCCTTAAAGCCGGCATGAGCGATTATATCCTGAAAAGCAGCCTGAAACGCCTCCCTTCCTCTATTCAAAATATTCTGCAAAGCAGCAAAATAAAGAGAGAAAAGATGATCATTGAGGCGCTTCACACCGAATTAAAAAGAGCCTATAACAGGATTGCTGAAAAAAATAAAGATATCATGGATAGCATTGTCTATGCGAAAGGCATTCAGACAGCTATGCTTCCTGAAAAACGGAAGCTGAAGGATGTATTCCCTGATTCATTTATTTATTATCAGCCAAGGGATATTGTAAGCGGAGATTTTTACTGGTTCGTAAAACAGAACCACAAATTTTTGATTGCAGCAGCAGACTGCACAGGGCATGGGGTGCCAGGTGCATTGATGAGCGTTATTGGCATTGAGCTTTTAAATAAGATCATTGTCGAGAAGCGTATCACCTATCCATCCGATATACTGAGGAATTTGAATGTTGGTGTCACCCGCTTTTTTAATCAACAGGAGAATGAAACTCGTGATGGGATGGATATTGCTGTCTGCTCAATTGACCTTTCCAATAAAACCATTGAGTATGCCGGCGCCAACCGGCCCGTATGGCTCATCCGCAACTCGATAATGGAAGAGGTCAAGCCTTCAAAGAACCCGGTCGGTGGGGGGGAAGAGCCGAGGATCTATGTTTCGCACAAAGTAAGCTATGAATCCGGTGATCGCCTGTATCTTTTTACGGATGGCATCACTGATCAGTTCGGTGGCTTCGATGATCGTAAGCTGATGAAAAAAAAGTTGAAAAAACTGCTGGTGGCTTCGAGATCTCTTACACTTGATGATCAGAGAAAAGTATTGGAAGACTTTTTGAATACCTGGAAAGGTGAAAATAAACAAGTTGACGATATGCTCGCCATTGGAATAAAATTATAGCGAGCAGGAGTCGCCTGCCCTGAGCGCGACCAACGGGAGGTCATCCCGAGCGCAGTCGAGGGACGACGGGATATGCTCGCTACCAGAATAAAATTGTAATTGCATTTATGGAATTAGAAAAAAATATTCCCGCTCCCTTTTTTCCCGATACGTCGTCCGATGATGCCGTTCAGGAAATGCTCACTGCCTCCGGAAGCATGAAGACAAGTGAGCTGTTCTTTGCAATGTCAAAGAACTTCATCTGCATTTTTGGATTTGATGGGTATCTGAAAAAAGTCAGCAGCTCCTTCGTGAAAGCAAGCGGATACAGCAGTGAGGAGCTCCTGTCGGCTCCTTTTGACGATTTTGTGGTACGAAGGGAGAAAACTTCCGGCGTCGGTCTTTATTCTGAAATGTTCTTTTGCTGCCGCAGCAATCACATTATGAAAATAAAATGGAGAAGAATTCCCGACCTCGGTGAAGAAAATGAAATGATGGTGGGATGGGAGATGAAGGAGGAACAGTAAAAAGTAAAAAGGGAAAAGGGAAAAGGAAAAAGGAAATGTGAAAAGGGATATGGTTTTATACCCGTATTCCGATCACCAGTACATCATCAACCTGCTCCAGCTCTCCTCTCCATTCCTCGAGTATCAGGTTCAGCTGAGTCTTTTGTTCTTCCATTGAATATTGCTGCACTTCTACAAGAGCTTCACGGAATCGCTTGTACATGAACTTTTTTCCTTTCGGTCCGCCGAATTGATCCGCAAATCCATCTGTAAAAAGATAAATCCCGTCACCTTTTTCAAGCTTGAACTCTACATCTTCAAACGGGATCACCGGTCCGTCGGAGGATGCTGTGATCGGCTGCTTCGTTGCTTTCAGCTCGATCGCTTCTCCGCCACGGATCAGGTATACCGGGTTATTTGCCCCGGCAAATTTCAGCTGAAGATTTTTAAAGTCGATCAGGCATAGCGCAATGTCCATTCCGTCGCGGATCGCAGCTTCATATGCTTTTTGGCTCAGCGTTTTTTTGATCTCCCGGTTAATAAAGGTCAATGCGTCTCCCGGCGACTTGATATCGCGATTATCCACCGTCTGGTTAAGCAGTGTATGTCCTATTATGCTCATAAAAGCGCCCGGAACTCCATGACCCGTACAATCCACAGCAGCAACGGCCAACAACGGGTTGTCCTGCTCTGAAAAATTAGTGCTGCTGTTGAACCAATAAAAATCCCCGCTTACGATATCCCGGGGCTTAAAAAAGATGAACGATTCCGGCGCATAGTCCTTGATCTTTTCTTCCTCTGTGAATACAGAACGCTGGATCCTTTTCGAATACTGGATACTTGCAGTGATATCTTTGTTTTTCTCTTCGATCTCCGCTTTTTGTTCCTGGATCTCCTGTTCCATCCGCAAGCGCTCCGTAATGTCTCTCGCATAGATCACAATTGCAGGTCGTCCTGCAAATGGAGCGACTTTCGCACTGCACTCCACGGGAATCCTGTCGCCATCTTTGGTAACGAACGGTATGTCCTGGTAGATCAGTCCTTTCTTTTCCCAGACATCGGCAACAAGGCTCGAGCTTTTCTCCATCATTTCCGAAGGCTGCAATTCGAAAAGGGTTTTTCTTTCAAGCTCCGCCTTTGTATAGCCAAGCATTTGCGCCGCGCTGGGGTTACACTGGTGAACCCTGCCATCCACAATATCGATCACGAACATCGCGTCGTTCGCCTGCTCAATTATACTTTCGTAGTTGCTCTTCTCTGTTTCCAGCGTTTTCATCCGCGCCTCCACATACTTCTGGCGCAGGCTGACCGATAGCGAAATAACCGCTACCACTGCCAGTGTACTGAGTAATATGATCCAGATAATATAATTCATTTTGTACGTGTGATCTATCGTATCTTATTGCAAGCGCTTAATAATTTAGTTTCTCCACGATCGGGAATATCGTTCTCGGATCTAAAAACTCACCGACCTTATCGGGCCGTGATACATATTGAACAATTCCTTTTTTATCCACTAAAAACGACGCTGGCAAAGGAATTCCTTCGTCGTATTTTTCTGCAAAATCATTGTCGTATTCCGATAGCTGAACTCCGTATTGCATTGCTGTCCGCTGTCCCTGATCTGCCAGTACTTTGAAGTCAAGGCCAAGCTTCAAAACCATTTCTCTGTTTACTCCGACCGGATCGGGACCAATGGCCATTACAAGAATATTCTTTTCCTGGAATTTTGCCCGTTCCCGCTCTTATGTTCTTAGCATCATATGGCAGCCGGGGCACCAGTCACCGCGGACAAAGATCAGCAGCAGGTTTCTTTTGTCGCGGAATTCTGAAAGCTGAATAGTATTATCATCCTGGTCCGGCAATGCAAATTCCGGTGCGTCCTTGCCGATAGCGATCTTATAGCCTCCTTTTGTATGTGAAGAAAGCTGTTTCTTGTCCTTGATGATTCCCCAGGCCAGGATCCCCTGGAATAATATCAGTACCGGTGGGAAAGCCCAGCCCGGCCAGTTGGATGGATGAAGGATGTTCCCTGTTAAATAAAGTATCAGCGACAATAGAAACATCAGGGGCTCAAACCACGAATGCTGGGTGTATCCGAAAAAACGAAAAAAAGCGATCCTGAAAGTCGAACCGGCAGCGACACAAAACATGGAAAGCGTTAAAAGCGGGAGTGTCTTCAATCCGGCATCAACACTAACTCCCAGCAGCAAGGCGGATAGCATTACCACCGTAAATTGATAACGGGAGGTGTAAGTTGCAACTTCCTTTATAGAACAGAAGTACGCCAGCAACGCATAAACGGATGCAAGAAAGGGGAGAGCCGATGGAAATAAAGCTCCTCCCGTCAGAAAAAAAATAAGTCCGATACTTGTATATAAATGGATCCGTTTCAATTGTCTTTTTGTTCGCCGACTAAATATACTGAATTCCCGCTTGTTTGGTTTTTTTCCTAATCCCCCAGTCACTTAGTCACTTAGTCACTTAGTTACCTGGTCACTTAGTTACTTAGTCACTTAGTTACTTAGTCACTTAGTTATCTGCTCACCTAATCATTTCCTTCCTTCCTGATCATGCTCAGCGCAAAATACCCGATGATCAGAATAACAGCTCCCATCACCATCCAGAGCCAGTTTTTGCTCTCGATCAGGGGACCTGCTTTCGCTATCGCCGGAGTCACCTTGATCTGTTCATCGCCATACTCAACCCGGGAAAGCGATGCCGGGATCTTTTCCCTGAAATGTACGAGGTCGTACGTTGGAGCACTTCCATTCTCCTTGCCGTAAACAATATAATTGTCTCCCTTTGCCGGTAATTGCGACAGGAGCCTCAGATTCTCTCCATAAACTTTAATATCTTTTACAGTGACAGGCTGATCATCATAATTGATGATCTCGATCTTCAATCTCTTTGTCTGATAATTATAAAGATTGTATGTATTGTCAAGGCTCGTACTCAATACATCCGAATTGATCAGCTGCCAGTTTTCGATGTCTCCTTTTTGAGTGTGGAAGATCCCATTTGACTTATAGATATTGATGTTCCGGTAATAGTCCTTATTATTATCGCACCAGACGGTCATATAGCTCAGTGAATAGTTGTACGGAAAATCAACGATCACTTCCGAGCGCTTTTCCTTTTTAACATCAGTCTGTTTATACTGTGCCGTTTTTAGCAATGTATACTGTCCTTTTGTAGATACATTTTCAAAAGCATAAGCTCCTGAAACAGTCACTTTCGGACTGCTGTCATCATCAAATTTGATCCTGAAATATTGAAATTCCGTATCCTGGAAATCAAGTGTGGTATAAGAAAAATCTTCCGTTGCATTCTGAAAGCGCACGATCCGCATCCGTTCCCGGATGGTGAACCATTCTTTTCCGTCGTTGCTTCCCTCGATCTTCAGGCTCTTGTCAAAATTATGTTCCGTTACATCCAGCTTGATCCGGTTGATCAGCTGGAGCTTTGGAAACTTCAGGGTTACATAGGAGCAGCATTTCTGATTGTAAGTATCATTGATGAGCTGGAAGGGAACTTCTGGCTCTGTGATCCTTGTTCCCATCTTATCCACCAGGTAGGGAACCTCCGTTGTGTCGGCACCGACATTGTAAATGCGGATATCGGAAAGATCACCGTTGCAGCGTGCAATGATCTCAGGACTTACCGGGATCGCATAATAATCTTCCTTTTCGATCTTATTCAGCTTACGGTTGAACGAATAAGAGCTGAATTGTGCAAACACTGATCCCTGGACCAGCAATGCAGCGAAGATGAGTTTTAATGTCTTCATTATTGTGGAGTGTTGGTCATATCGTCTCCGAAAATGATATTCTTGAATTTTTGATAAAGGAACGCTACAACAAGCAGAATTGCGCCCAGCAGCATATATGCGATCACTTTATAGCCTGTAGAAAGATCCCATGTATCGAATGTTACTAATTTGATCAGCGTGATGCCGAACAAGCTGATCGCGGCGACACGCATGATCTTATTCTTGCGGAAGATCCCGAAAGCTGTCAATGCAAACGAATAGAGTCCCCACAAGGCGGTGAAGCCAAGCTTGTAAACGGCGTCGCTTTCTCCGCGAAGGTGAATGATCTCATTGCTCAGCATCACCAGTATGAAGAAGTGAATGATGCTGCCGCTGTAGATTTTTGCAATTGTAAAGCGGGAGAATGTTTCTGTTCTCAGTACTTTATAGGAGAGATACAATAGTACCACACACAATGCCATGCAAAGATACCGCAGGTTAGGAGTGAGCGGATTGACGGTGTAATATTTTGCGCTGATGCCATTGTAAAGCTCCTCGTTGAGATCATGCAATTCGGAGAATCCGATCGTGATGAAGATCAGCGCGATCAGCATATTGAATATGAATGAGCTCCAGCGCACTGCGGGTGAACGGAGTTTGTAGATCGCGAGCAAGCTGAATACGATGTAAAAAACAACATTGTATATACCCAGCACAACGTCTTTCAGCTTCAGAAGGCTGTAATCATAGATATCTTCTGTTGCACCGGCTTCCGTCCACTGATCGGTTGAGGGAATGGTCTGCTTTGAATTCTCATAAAGTGTGCGGTAATATAAAGCGATCTCATTGCTGAAGGTCATGTACGTGATCAGGAACAGGAAGATGCCCATTGCATAGTCGATGATGTTATAGATGAAAAACTCCTTTCGTTCTTCAGCAGTGAGCGCTTTTTTGCTCTGTATCCATATCATTGTGCTCATGCTTGCTATTACGAAAAGAGAAGTCAGCATCGCAACATTCATAAAAGGTGTGCGTTCGGCGTATCGATGGTTATCGAATATCATACCCGTATAATAGCTGTTGCCCCAGTCCTGCATCAGGCTGAAGATCCCAAGAAGGATCATCGCATAGCCCAGCCATTCATAGAAGCGTACCGCCTTGTAACGGCCGATCGAAAACAGCAATACGGCTTCCGCCGACCAGAATAACGTTACCCAGTTTCCGTCAAGCTGAACCGGAACTGCAATCGTAATGAAGCTCAGCACCAATGCGATCAGGAGATAAAACAGCTTTCGGTCGAGCAGCTTGTTCTTAAAAACGACATACGCAAAAACGCAATGGATCAAAGCATTACCTACCGTGAACACGCCAAGATATTGTTCGTAGCCCGGAGTCTGATTCAATGTCGCGTATCCCATGCCGAAAAAGATGAAGCTGTTGGACACCAGCCGGATGATGTCCAGCACTCCGAATTTCTCCTGCTTCAGGATCTTATACGACATGTTGCTGAGATAAAATATGATGAAAAAGATCAGCGCAAAGCCCATGGACAAAGCGACCCGTGGATTTTCACCATACTTTGTAGCGAACCAGGTAAAGAAGATCAGCCAGGTGAAGCCGAATGCAACATGATTGAGGACCTGCCAGTATTTTTTGAAAGACAATACCAGGATCCCGATGTTCACGATCGTCATATACCCGAACATGATCTCGATCTTCCCTGAGCCATCGCTCAATAGCATCGGCACTGCATAAGCGCCAACCAGCCCGATGATCCCGATCACCTGGAGATTATAGATGATGGCTGCGTAAACGGTGAAGATGGTAAAGAGCGCCATGATGACGAATGCGATCACCTGCGGAAACATATCGTACATGCTGTACGCGATGAACGTGGTAAAATAGAGTGAAGCCATTCCGCCGCTCAGGAGGACCGCGCTGAATGCTTTGAACTTCTCTTTTAGCCGGAATGCAATTATTAACAGAATTCCGCCGGCAGCGTAGGCAAGAACGATCCTGGCCAATGGTCCGAGCAGATCATTTTCAATCGCATATTTTACACCGATCCCTAAACCGATTACCAGGATCACGATCCCGATAATGGTAATGAGCTTTCCGCCGATGAATTCTTCAAAATTGAATTCCTTCCGGGGCTTCTGTACCGGAGGAATGTATTGCTGCTGCATCACCGGTTTGATCGTTTCCCGGATATTTACCACCGGGATCTCTTCTATTATCTCCGGCTTTTTCTCAACGACCTCATTTTTTATGTCCTCTATGATCTCCGGTTTCTTTTCAATGACCGGCTCCACAACTTCCGGCTTTTTCACCACCGGCGGGACAATCTGCTGCCGGGGAACTCCTTGCTGCTGTGCTTTCAAATGATCCAGCTGCTGCTGCAGCTGGACAAGCTCTGTGCGGTATTTGTCGAGGTTATTCGACAGGATCAGCATCTTTTGCCCGATAAGATTGATCTTTTCCTCGTTGGTCATGTGTGTTGTGTTAGATAGAAAGTATTTTGAATTCGATTCGGCGATTCTTCTGCATTAGGTTTTCATATTCTTCCTTTGATTTGCCCTTTGTGACAGCATTGATGTATTCTTCGGAAAGAGTGACGGGCTTTCCGTCTTCCGAAATGATCCGGAGAGGCTTCTCTTCGCCATAACCGGTTGCAGTCAACCGGTCCTTTGAAATTCCTTTGGCAAGAATGTAATCCGCAATTGCCTGCGCGCGCGATTCTGAAAGTTTTAAGTTATATGCAGCGCTGCCCCTGTAATCCGTGTGATCACTGATTTCAAAAGTTAAGCCCGGTCGTGTTTGCATCAGGGCCACAACAGAGTCAAGCAGCGGAAAGCTTTCTGGTCGCAAAGGAGACGAGCAGCTATAAATTATACTGTAAGAGCGGATGTAATTTCCAACTTCAAATTTCGGTTGACCGGGATCAAGCTGTTTCCCGTTGATCTCAACGATCCTGAATTCTACTCTCCGGTTCAGCTGCTGCGCATTTTCATATTCTTCCCTGGTCTTCAGCGCATTCATTTTTCCTTCACTCACGAGCAATTGGGTTCCGCCATAACCTTTTGCAATAAGACGTTCCGCGGGAACTCCTTTTGAGGTCAGGTAATTACAAATGTACCTTGCACGAGCCTGGGTGATGTTGGTATTGCTTTGAGCTGAGCCCCGGGAATCGGAATGAACGGCAATTTCGAACACCGGGTTGTCGTACTTCTTCATATACGCCGCGACCGTATCGAGATACAATTTGCTCTCGTCACGGAGATCGGCTTTTCCCAGGTTGAAAAGGATCCTGTAGGTCCGCAGGTAGCTTTTCACCGCGAAATTGGAATCGGCAAGCGTAAAAGTGGTTTGTGAAAAAGAAAAAAAGGCAGAAGTAAGTACTAATGTAAAACTCACCAATGCCTTTCTCATAGAAGGGAATTATGTCTATTTTTTTATGATCTGGGCTTCCAGCGCATCGATCAGGAGATCTTTCTGGCGTACCTCAGCTCTTAACGCTTCCAGCTCCTGGCGAAGCGCTTTCAGCTCGAGCGTAAATTTCGCTTCTTCCTTACTCCAGATATTGACATTATAATAAGGTTCTTTTTCGAAGTCGAATCCGTCGAAATTTTCGCGGAAAAAGCTGTAAAGCGGAATACGCAATTCTTTGGAAATCAATTCTAATGTCCTGATTTCTAATGTGTTATTTTCGAGGGCGTAATCGAGATCGGTTTCAGAGATATTGAGATATGATGCCAGATCCGAATAAGTGAATTTCTTCAGCTCAAGGATCTGAAGTATTTTCTCTTTCAGGTTCATCATTTCTATAACGGTTTTCATAAGCGAAGCTAAAATTACTGTTTTTTAGCATTTATACGTTGATCGATCAAAAAAGGTTCGCGGTCGCTATAATGAAGCTATTTACCGGGAAAGGGTGCAGGTTGCTCCGGCGCCGGGATTTCAGGGACAAAGCTCTTCCTGAAATCGTCATAGCTGACGGTCTTGTACTTCGCGCTGCCAAAGAACTTTACAACCGGCTCAAACTGGTCCGGAGTATAATAGCCCACCATTGTTTGTACTTTCTTGATGTCTTCATTCAGGAACACAATGGAAGGATAAGTAAGTTTTCCGTCAAGAATGGAAATGGCGAAATCATGTACCGGGCGCGGTGTTCCTTCCGGGTTCTTGTTCGCAAACATATATCCGTTGAACTTAACCGTATCCCTTGTCTCCGCATTGAATTTTACCGGGTAAAAGTTCTCATTGATGTATTTCGCAATGATCGCGTTCCCGAATGTATTGGCCGACATCATCCGGCAGGGTCCGCACCAGCTGGTGTAAATATCAACGATGATCGGTTTGGGATTTTTTTTCTGGAGCTCTACCGCCTGGCTGAAGGTCAGCCAATGAACCGGTCCTTTGAGCTCGTCTGCCGGAGCCTGGAAATTAGCAATGAAACTTTGAGCGACTACAATAATGGTGGCAATTCCGAGAGCGAAGAGAAGCTTTTTCATGAACTTTAGCATAGCGTATCAACGTAAAGATACCATTTAAAACCAAAAAGGTCAAACATTATACCATGTTTGACCTTTTTTAACAATATAATTCAGAGCCTATTTCACGCCATGCATCATCTTCTCCAGCTTTCTGCAAAGCAGGAACAGCAATACTGCCGCTACTCCAGAGAAGACTACAAACAACATAAAATAGGAGAACAGGTCACTGATCTCAAATCCAAAAATGCTTGGATGTGTTGTGGCTGTCGGATCCGGGTACAAGGAACTCATTGTGCCGGCCAGCTTATTACCGGTGGCGATTGCCAGGAACCAGATTCCCATCATCAGTGATGTAAAACGCGCAGGAGTGAGCTTATTCACCATAGAAAGTCCGATAGGGCTGAGGAACAATTCACCGATTGTATGAATGAAATAGAGCCCGGTAAGAATAAAAATGCTCGCTCCGCCAACCGGGATCGATTTGGAGCCGAATGCGATCAGCAGGAATCCAAGTGCAAGGAAACCCAATCCCATTGACTGCTTATAAGGCGCAGCCGGTGTAATCCCTCTCTTTGACAGCCACACCCACAATGCACTGATAATAGGTGCAAGGATGATAATAAAGCCGGCGTTAAAGCTCTGGAAATAACTTGCAGGCATTGTCCAGCCAAAGATGGTCCTGTTCGTTTGCTGATCGGCGAAAAAGCTCAGCGAAGCTCCCGCCTGTTCAAAACACATCCAGAAGAAGATCACAAAGATCATAATCAGGATGATCACCCACAATCTGTCCTTTTCAGTCTTGGTCAGCGTCTTGTCAGTAATGATCACAAAGGGACCGACAAGCGTCATTCCGTATATGAGCGATCCCCAGACATCCACGTGAAATGCAAAGAACAGTATTGAAAATGCTGCGGCAATACCGCCGAAAAGAATTACTAATTGTGTCGGGCTGAAAGCTGCGTCAGAATCATTGGTCGTCGCATCATTTGCTTTGTTCGGTCCAACTCCCAGCTGAGTGCCGTCAGGAGCGATCACGTATTTATTTTTTGTCAGATAAAAGATGATCATGGAAATGATCATTCCGATACCCGCAGTCAGAAAGCCCCATTTATAATCCACATTTTCGCCAAGATAGCCGCAGATCAACGGTGCAATGAATGCTCCTGCATTGATCCCCATGTAGAAGATCGTGTAAGCGGCATCCTTCCGCTTGTCATCGGCGACGTAAAGCTGACCAACCATCGTGGAAATATTTGGCTTGAAAAATCCATTGCCGAAGATCAGAAAAGCTAAACCGGTCCACATCATCGTGATCGCGAGGCCCTTATCAGCATTATGTCCGAGCGTTGCCGAGATGAACATCAGGAACTGTCCGATCGCCATTAAAATACCGCCCACAAAGATCGATTTACGGTTTCCCCAGAATCTGTCGGCGACATATCCTCCGATCAGCGGGGTTAGATAAACAAGCCCGGTATAGCTTCCATAAATGTTACTTGCCTTGGCATGATCAAGTAACAAGGTTTTTGTCATGAAAAATACAAAAATCGCCCGCATTCCATAATAGCTGAAGCGCTCCCAGAATTCAGTAGCAAAGAGAACATATAATCCTTTCGGGTGGCCTTTTTCTGTCGACATATACGTGTGTTTAAATTATTGAACCCTGCGAATATAAAGCAAATAAACAGAATTGCAAATTCTTATGCATTCATATTGCCCTACACCTTTTTATGGTCGATGGATCAAAGGTTATTCAGGATAAAATCCGTCATTTTATTGTATAAATGCAGTCGGGTATTACCGCCATAAATGCTGTGATTCTTATCGGGATACATGAAAAGATCAAACTGCTTATTTGCATTCACAAGCGCCGTGATCATCTCCATCGTATTCTGAACATGTACGTTATCATCCGCCGTTCCATGGATCAGCAAATACTTTCCTTTTAATTTATCTACATAGTTGATCGGAGAATTATCGTCGTATCCGCTTGCATTTTCCTTTGGCAATTGCATAAAGCGCTCCGTATAGATATTATCATAATACCGCCAGTTCGTGACCGGCGCTACCGCGATCGCCATTTTGAAATAGTCGGCGCCCTTGGTGATACACAACGAGCTCAGGTATCCTCCGAAGCTCCAGCCGAATGTCCCGATCCGGCTTTTGTCAACATACGACAATGTTCCAAGGTATTTTGCAGCTTCGATCTGATCAGCTACTTCGAGTTTCCCAAGCTGCTTGTAGGTACAGGTTTTAAACGCTTTTCCGCGATACATCGTCCCGCGGTTATCGACACACATAATAAGATATCCTTTTTCCGCGAGCATCTCGAACCAGAAAAAATTTCTTCCGTCAAAAGCATTGTTCACCTGGTTGCTTCCCGGGCCACCGTAAAAATACATGAACACCGGGTATTTTTTGTTTGCATCGAAATTTACCGGCTTGATCATCCAGGCATTCAGGTCAACTCCCTCCGTCGTCTTGAACATGAAGAACTCTTTTTTCGTCATGTTATATTCTGCCATTTTTTTAGCCAGCTCCTGGTTATCCTCAAGCACGCGGATCTGCTTTCCCTGCGCATCGTAGATCGCGATCACCGGCGGTGTATTGGCGTCCGACCAGGTATTGATATAGTACTTCATTCCCGTGCTGAATTCAGGAGCATTGACTCCTTTTCCGGAGGAGATCTTTTTCTTCCCGCTTCCATCCAGCTTGATGGAATAAACATCTTTTTCCGTCGCTGTGCTTTCAGAGCAGGTATAAAAAACGGTTTTTGCTTTTTCGTCAATTCCCTGGAAGCTCACGACATCCCAGTTTCCTTTTGTGACCTGCTTCACCAGCTTTCCGCTCATATCATACAAATAGATGTGGTTGTACCCGTCGATCTCACTCATGATCAGGAAATTCTTTTTGTCAGCCGTGAAGTATACATAATCTCCCTGTCCTTCATGAATATCAATATAGGTATCGCTGTTTTCAGTATAAACCGTTTTTGATTCCCCGGTCGATGCATTGTTCAGCATCAGGTCCAGCTTGTTCTGGTGCCGGTTCATCCGGACGATCGAAAGAACATTCGGATCCATTGTCCACTTAACACGCGGAATGTACTGATCGGTTTCTTTACCGATATCCATAAGCTTGTCGGCGCCGGTTCCAAGATCATACGTATGGATCGTTACAAGTGAATTGTCCTCGCCCGCTTTTGGATATTTGTATTTGTATTCCGTTGGATAAAGCTGGTTCCCGAATTCGTTGAATGAAAATTCTTTCACTTTGCTTTCATCGAACTTATAATACGCGATCTTCCTGCTGTCAGGGCTCCAGAAATAAGCTACAGAGAAAGAGAATTCTTCTTCATGCACCCAGTCTGTCGCGCCATTAATGATATTGTTCCATTTACCATCGCTGGTAACCTGCGTCTCTTTTCCGGTTGCAAGGTCCTTGATGAAAATATTATTCTCTCTTACAAATCCCACTTTATTCCCGTCGGGTGAAAAGGTTGCATACATCTGCTTTGCGCCGCTGCTTACAGCTGTCAGCGTTTTTGCTTTGCGATCATACACATAATTATTTTCACGGGTGGAATGGCGGTAGATCTGTTCTGTCCCCGTGGATATCAGCATCTTTGACTCGTCCGGGCTGAATTGATAGTTATCAATGCTGATCGCTTTGCCATCGATCATCAGGTTTTTTTCTTCAACGATGATTTCAGGCGCTGAGCTCTTTGCATATTCATAGCGAAGGATCTTTCCGTCTTCAATCGTTGAATAATGCATTCCGTCATTCATCGACACAAGCCCGTAAACGCCGTTTGCACGGAAAGTTCCGGTCTTCCAAATATCCTCAACTGAGATGTCCTTTTTTTGCGCACTCAGGTTATTAACCAGGAGCGCTGAAAAACCGATGATAAATAGCTTCTTCATGTTTGCTTTATTTATTTAATTTTGAATGAAACGAAAATAGTAAAATTCATTCACGGGATTGCATGAAAAGTGATGAACGGCAGTTTGGTAAAATGAAAGCTGATATAAGATGACCAGTTATAATAAGATCACACCGGCAGTGTTAAAGCAGCTGGAAGATATTGTCGGAAGCAAGTATGTGCTTTCTGATAATGAAAATCGCAGGAACTACGGCCATGACGAAACCGAAGAGCTTGTTTTCCTGCCTGAGGCGATCGTAAAGCCGGCTTCTGCTGCCGAGGTATCCGCTATTTTAAAGCTCGCGAATGAATTCCTGGTTCCAGTCACTCCACGTGGCGCCGGTACAGGTCTTAGCGGAGGAGCATTGCCGGTGCATTCGGGGATCATTCTTTCGATGGAGCGCTTTAATAAAATCATCGGGATCGATGTGCGTAATTTGCAGGCGACCGTAGAGCCGGGAGTGATCAACGAGGTATTTCAGAATGCTGTGAAAGAAAAAGGATTGTTTTATCCTCCCGATCCCGCCAGCAAGGGAAGCTGTTTCCTCGGCGGGAACGTTGCGGAGAGCAGCGGCGGACCGAAATGTGTGAAGTACGGCACAACAAAAGACTATATACTTAACCTCGAGGTGGTTCTGCCGACCGGTGAGATAATCATCACCGGCGCCAACACGCTTAAGAATTCAACCGGGTACAATCTTACCCAGCTGATGGTCGGCAGTGAAGGCACATTGGGAATAGCAACGAAGATTATCGTAAAGCTGCTGCCGCTTCCGAAATACGATCTTTTAATGCTCGTACCGTTCAGGAGCCTTGATGAAGCTTGCGCCGCTGTGAGCGAAGTATTCCGTGCAGGATTCACCCCCAGCGCGCTGGAGCTGATGGAGCGCGACGCACTCGATTGGGTAAGCAGGTACGTGAAGAGCAATGTTGTAAAGCTGGAAGATGATATTCAGGCGCATTTGCTGATCGAAGTGGATGGAAATGACAGCGATGTGCTGATGAAAGAAATGGAAGCGATCTCGGAGCTGTTAACGAAATATGATACCGCTGAGATCCTCTTTGCTGATTCAGCAGCTCAGAAACAGGAGCTCTGGCGCCTTCGCAGAAGCATCAATGAAGCCGTGAAGAGTAATGCTGTCAGCAAGGAACAGGACACGGTGGTTCCCCGTGCCGAATTACCGCAATTGGTGAAAGGCGTGAAGGAAGTAGGAGCGAAGTACAAGTTCAAAACAGTTTGCTACGGACATGCAGGCGATGGTAATTTGCATATCCGCCTGATCAAAGGCGATCTTACGGATGAGCAATGGAACGGTGATTACATCAAAAAAGCGATTGCGGAGATCTTTACGATCTGCAGCGAACTCGGCGGAACCATCAGCGGAGAGCATGGTATCGGTCTGGTTCAGCAGGAATACATGAACATCGTGTTCTCGCAAAAAGCGCTGGAGATCCAGCGTGCGATCAAAAAGACGTTCGATCCGAAGAACATTCTCAATCCGGGGAAAATGTTCTGCTAACTCTTATAGCTGTCCAGGAACTTCGCGATCAGCCCCACTGCGCTTAATAATGAGCCACCCACTACCAGCACATGGTTGAAGCTTTCTTTGCTGAGGTACATCATTAATACAAATGCGCTGGTAGCAACGATTATGATCGGCAGCCGCCATTTTGAAAAAACACCTTTCGTTGCTTCTCCGTCTTCAGGGCCCGAAAGCCGCGGATCATCCGCAGCGACGTGTACGACATAATTGCGGAAGCCGTAATTCATCACCCTCAACCTTCCTGTCAGCGGATCAGCGATGATAAATCCTTTTTCCATCAGGCTGATCAATACGTTGCGGTTCTTGTAATTCACGAAATGATCAACCGCAAAATCGTTCATCACAAACTTCTCCTCATCGGTCAGCTCATTCCACGCAGCTTCATATTCTTTCTGATAACGTACAAAATTATCATTCATGATCAGGCGGATCTTTACTTCATTCGGAATGACCATTCCTGAGATTGCTTTAAGCCAGCCATATTGCCGGAGCGCCTCTTTTTCATGATCACCGAATTTTTCATAGCGTTCCAGCGCCTCAAGGTCCTCATCACTGTACGGAGGAAGTATGATCTTGTAATTAGTGAATTGATTTTGGTTCTGAAAAAAGCCTACCCGGAACGCTTCAGAAAGCTCAAAGAAAAAGAACCGGCCTGAATAGAAATTTACCATTCGTTTGATAAGCAGTATCAGCGCGATCATGCCGACAAATAAAAAGACGCTCGCTTTGAGATCATTGAGATCGATCAGTGCAATGTCAAATGCATCGGATTCTTTTATCGGTACAAAATTGTCGAAATCGTAATTCCGCAGCTGCTCGTTTGAAGGACGGCTCACAAAAGGGACTGAGCTTAAGAACATTTCATAAGGTTTCGCTTTTATAGCCGTTTCGTCCTGTTTTCCCGCCTGTCCGGATTGCTGCAGTTCATACGAATGGCTGTAGTTGTGGACGCGGTTCACCTCGTTGCTGAAAATACTGATTACGATGATCGTCGGAATAAGCAGGTAATGATAGCAGATCACGCTGGAGAAAAAATTCACATAGGCTTTTCTTTTGCTTTCCACACTTTTTACCTGTTCTGAAGGGATGCCCTCTTTTTTCGTGTCCTTTTTCAAAATATAAAGAAACAAAAAGTGTCCCGTTACCGATAAGCTCAGCGCGAGTGCATGGTAGCCGTGAATGTATAAAGAGTAGGGAAGCGCATACCCGGATCCAAGGATCAGGATGAGCAGCAGGGTAATATAGATCCTGGCCTTTTTTGAAGAGAATTTCAGCTCAAAAGCACGCTGGTTTAATAGAACAAAGTTGAAAAATGCCACGTTAATGCCCGTCAGGAACGAATAATACAGAATGTCTTTTTTCCCAAGAATGAACAGGAGCAGGAATAACGCGAAGAACAGAAAATTGATCTTTCTAAGCAGCTTGTATTCCTTTTCACGGCTGTTGTCAGGAAATAACCAGTACACATGAACTCTGGAGATCACCGGAATTTCGCCCAGCTGGAAGAAAACCGAATATACCAGCATGAGGAAAGTGATCCCGAGCCCATACGCCAGGCTAAGGAAAAAACCGTTTACAAGCGTATAGGTATGCAGACTGTTCGCAAATGATTTGTCCTGGTAGGTAATCAGGTACAAAGGATAGCTGCTCACATTTGTGATCTTCTGTGCGCAGAACACACATTCTTTTCCATTGTAGCTCAGATCAAAAATGCTTTCAGCCTCCATTCCATGAAAAATTTGCTCGAGCTTCAATGACTTATCGGAATTAGAAAGTACGTTCTCGTTTAGAATTTTTGATTCATCACTATGAAAGATCACTTTTCCCTCTTTGTCGCAGATCATGAAACCGCTGCTCTTATCGGGTGAGAAACCGTTATTGAATTTTGGAGTATACGCAAATCCTACGAAGCTGCTGTCGGGCAGTTTCCGGATGTATACCATTTTGTACTTGTTATCGTATTTCGAATAAACGCCGGTGATCAGGAAATCATATTGCTTCTCCCGAAGTGTCTTCATGTAATCCCTGGAATTATAATTGCGGCGGATGACCTTGTACCCTTTTGTGTAAAGATCTTTTACGATGTCTCCATCGGCATTGAACCGGAAGAAATTCTGAATGTTCGTTTCCAGCGGCCGGTATTGTTTGAAAGAATCAATGTCATGAAGCGGCCGATGAATAGTTTCAACGCATCGCGAACTATCCGTGAGATATGTTGCCAGCGAATTCATCGCTTTTTTGTACTCCATGAACTCACCGATGTAACTGGTTTTTATCGAATCGTTCATTTTTATCAGGTTCGATTCGATCATTTTTTCATGACGTCCGCTGCAATAATTGCTCAGGAAAAAGCTCACCAGGATCAGAACAAATACTCCTATTCCGGTCGTTACGCTTAACAGATCGAATTGTGACATCCGTTCCTTTTTGCTGGCAATAAGCGGCTTGACCAGGGGAATGCTTAAAAATAGCAGCAGAACGATCAGAATCCAAACGGACGTTACACGCTCATTCACCAGCTTTGCTTTCGATTCGAACTGGATCTGCGGGATCGCTCCGATCAGCTCAAGCGAATAATCTGTTCCTTCTACAACCGCCGACTGCTTATAAAAATGCTTGTCGGAAAATTTAAAGGTCAGCACACCAAGCTTTGCTGAACTGACATCGATACTGTCCAGTTCCTGCGCATCGATATTGTTGTTGAGGAAGATCTTTTTTTCGCCGGGAACATAGATCGCCCAATAGGGAAACTGGATAGCTCCGCATAACCTTTTCTTCAGCTCGGATTTCGTAACGGTCACGGTGTCGTGAACAGTACACAGGTCTTTTACAACGCGCGACGACTCATTGATATGAAAAGCACTATCGGTGTACGAACTGAATTTATAACGGATCGTTGTCTGCAGCTGTACTGTACCCGGATCGTTCCTGACCGAATCAATGTGTATGGATTGGATAATAATATTGTCGGGGACATTATCGAGGATCCGGCTCCTGTCATTTTTCAGGTCATCAAGAAGCTTTGCAGGAACCTGGTCACCGGTTTTAGCAAGGTCATCCGGCTTGACCGACCATGCGTCCCGGCGGATCGAATTCCTGAGATCGATAAGGTCGACCTGACTCGCATAATCTTTCAGCGTACCGTTGAGCTGCTTGTCGAATTCATCCAGCATGCTCCGGTTGTAATCATTGATCCGCTTTTCATTCTGCGGAACAACAAAGCTCAGGTAATTGCCCACGAGAAGCAGCATGATCAGGGCGGTGATGATGGCCGCTGCATTTTCCTTTAATGACTTGCTCAAGTCGGATAGTTTCATATCGTTCGTTGCTTAGATCATATTTTTTTTGTTTCCGGCAGATGGAATTTCAGGCTGAGGCGCCAGAACCAATCGCTTTTCCAGGGCCCTGTTCCGCCTGTCGGTGGACTTGTCCAGCTGTTGCCAAAAAGAAGTGCAGCCCAGATCCCGTCGCGGACATTGAATTCAGCTCCTCCGTTGAGCGTGGCTTTTACCTGACCGCCGTTCTGATATCTGCAGCTTCCTTCGAGGAATGTCTTGAAGCCGTTTGAGCCCGCGTAGATCCTGCCCGATAGATTTGCACTGCTATACTTATATCTCACCGTGTCGGTGATCGTAAAGGCGCTGTCCGTAATAACTCTGATGCTGTCGCCGATCCCGCTCGAGACATTCAATCCAATTAAAAGCTGGCCCCAGCCGCAGTGTGACTTTGTCGCTTTTCCGAGCGGAAGTGCAAGCGTATTGTAAATTTCAAATTTTGAATAATGGATATTGTGCACAAGTGAATCCGGGCTCGAATACTTCAGCGCAAATGCCGATTCGAATTTCAATTTGTTCCAGGTAACTTCTTTATATTTTTCTCTTAACGCCTCGATGCGGAATTGTTCTTGCGTTGCCAACCCGATGATTTCCGGATCCAGCCGGAATGCCGAATCCACCGATTCCTGGAAAAGACTGTCTCCCAACGCTAATTTGGTTACTTTTTGGTTCCGGATCAGCGTATGGGTTTCCATTAATTTCTTTTCGAAATTTTTATGAAGCTCCGCCGACCGGCTTAGCAGGTCGATTGCCTCACTTATGAATTCCTTATTTTTCGACAAGGATGTTTTGTCAACCCATGTGAAACGGATCCCCAATCCCAGGTTTTGCAGATTCTCGTTGTCCTTTGTCCTGGCGCCGACAGAGATCTTCGCATCATAAAGGATTCTCATGAGATCATTATTGCGATAATCGGAAAGTGTGATCTTGTTAATTCCCACGAGCTGGGAAGGCGCAAATTCAAAGGACAGGTTTTTAGGTAAGATCGGAGTGGTGCCGGAAAAGAAGCCGGAAGTGATCACGGAAAATAACTCCTGCGTATTGCCGGGACGGAGAATATTATCGGAATTGTCATCAAGGATCGACAAGCCGGGATGCTGTGGTATCGCAAAATCAAGCCTGTAATATTTTGCAAGCGAGCTGTCGGTTTGCGCAAAAGCGCCAAGCACCGGCATACAGAGAAGTATGAAAATCGTCTTTTTCATAGCTATGCAAATTCGATTACATCGATCCGCTGCACAGCATCTCCATGAGCTTTTACAGTGCCCGGAGAGACAAGCGTATCGGAGACTTTTCCATTTTGAAGGATCTCCGTTTTTACGGTAAAGGACGAGTCCGCATCGATCGCGGCAATTGTACTGCGGATAAAAGCGTAACGTCCTTTGTTTTGTTCAGATGGAGAAGGCAGCGTATAAAGATCATCCTCGCTGTTTTGATTATCGCCCCGGTGCGATTCCAACGGAGCATTGGAGTCAGGCGAATTCAGTTCATATTCATAAACTGCAAGTACCGGTGCAGGCTGACCATAATACGTGAATCGTATTTTCAGCTCGGTTGTTCCGGTAAGGATCTTCGATGTAAGTTTTGCCATGAAAGTCGTTTTGCATAGCAACTATATGACAAAAAAGCCACAAAAAAAAACAGCAGGTATTTTTACCTGGAATATTAAGACTGTTTCGGCTCGATCGTCCGGCTTATTTTCAAGGCCCATGGACTGTATTTCGGATTGTTTTCGTTGGCCGGATTATTCCTCCTGGAAAGGACTGATTCATGCAGGCAAATTTCTCCATGTGTAGCCTCATTCCAGCTTCTCACGGCCCTTTTGAAGATCCTTCTGTTGATCCCGAGCAATTCATTGTGCATCATGCCTTCGATATCTTCCGGAGACGAGAACAGTTGCAGGTACCGGTTCTTTGCAGGATCTGAAGGTTTATAAAACAAGAGTCCTTTTTCTTCCGCTTCGCGAACCATCCATTTTAATGAGATATTGGAAAGCTCTTCCTCGTTATATCCGCCGCCTACATCAGTATGAACGCCGCAAAACCATACTTGTTTCATCCGGTCGGGCGCATGGTGCTCTCCCTTCAGCTTATCCCACAGCGTAGGGCTGAATGTTTTCCGCTCCTCATCGATAGAAAGCGCATGTCTCGCAAAATCCACATTCCGGCACAGTTCAAATGAATGGAACCGGTGAGGGAAAAACTTTTCCAGCAGAGCGCTCAGGAATTTATTCGGAAGCCCCAGCGCAGCAACCGTATCGAAAACGCCGAGGAATTTTATCCTGCACCACATCGTGTGATGTTTCTTTACAAAAGCCTCTGCTTGCGCTTTTCGCTTTTCATGATCCAGTATTTTATAGATCTCGAAAGCATCAGGAATGATGTCCGGTCTTGAGATCGGCAGCACTCCAAACAGATCCAGGAACCCGGAAAGACTCCTTACTGTTGCCGCACCACGGCTGAAACCGAAGAGATAAATATGATCTCCTGCCTGGTAATTCTCAAAGATGAAACGATAGCAATCGAGGATATTCTTGGAAAATCCTTTTCCGCCGATCAAGCCCGCTAAGCCTTCCATATCTGTTCCCAGTCCCGGATCATAATATGCGATCTGTCGCGCGGTCCGATCCTCGATCATATTGAAGATCTTGTATATATTGGTATTTGCATTCACCCCGCCTTTCTGGCCGGTGCCGTCAGAAAATATTACGATGTTCTTTCCCATGATTAAATTTATAGATCCCTGATACTCATTTTCGGAGTAAACATAAAATATATTTCGGAAGAATCGGATGCATATTGATAGAATGTGCCTGCTACCGACTGAAAATTTCTTTTTTCAGGGAAAGCAGGTACTCCGAGCTCCTGCATGCACCAGTATTTGATCGTGATCTGGTTCTGGTTCATTTCACCAATGGAGTAAGGTTTTATCGCCTCCGGTAATATTGCCTCGACACTGTCGGAAATATAAATAACGCCATTGCTCGTATTACCCGAATAAAGGTTATGGGACAGATACGACGGCCATGCGTTAAAAAAGCAGAGAAGCGGCGCGAGTGCAAAAACTCCAAAAACAAGTTTATGGCGAAAAGGCCGCAGCATATTTTTGAATTGCCCCATATTGATCTTCTCACCCTTGAAAAGGATAAGGCAAAAGCAGACCATTGCAATGTTCCATGGCCATACAACGGGATTGTAATTATGCCCGAGCGGTCCGAGTGAAAAAAGAATGAAAACATGCATAAAGATCACGGAAGCCAGCGCCGGCTTTCGTAATTGCGGGATCAGCAAAGCAATGCCGGTTGCAGTTTCAGCTATGGGAAAAAGATAAGCGAGCCATTGAAGCTTCGAAATACTTCCGGCTGTAAGATGATTTGTAATTGGTTCCATCAGCCATGGAAACATGTCGCCCGGAAAATTGGGATTCAATTTGTTCAGGCCGCTCCAAAAGTAGATCGCTGCAATCGTGAACCTGAGAAGATTCAGGACTCTTTCCTTTTCTATGTTTTGTTCGCATTTTGAACCAAGTACGAAGAACATGACCAGGTATTGATAGAACCAGGGCTGCCAGCGGTTCTCATCGAACAGTGCCATCAGAGCGCCCAGCACTACAAATCCCGTAATGAATTTCGCCGGACTTTGAACGACAATTATACAAACGAGAAGAATGCAGGAAGCAGCAAAAATGATAAGATGAACAAAAGCCGGAGCATGCATCCATGTGAAGGAAGGACAAAGTGGAAAATTCCTTTCGCCAAGCCACAGCCTGTAACACAGGATCATGCTCAACAGACATGCTGCAGCCGTTATTTTTCTTATGAACGTTATTTGTTTCAGCGCATCCATCGATCTTACTTAATCACCCAATCACCCAATCACCCAGTCACCCAGTCACCTAGTCACCTAGTCACCTAATCAGCTACCTAAGTCTCCCGCTTTTATAATAATACTTCTGATAATAAGCTTCATCAAGATCATCGATCATAACCCCTTTTTTTGTGGTCGCATGAACGAACTTATTATTTTGAAGATATACTCCTATGTGCGAGATCTTGTCACTGTCGATCTTAAAAAAAATAAGATCTCCCTCTTCAAGATCTTTCTTCGAAACAGTTTTGCACTGTTCGTAGAGCGAAGAGGATGTTCCACTAATGGAGCGCCCGTAAACATTCGCATAGAGGGTGCAGGTGAAATTAGAGCAGTCGATGCCGCTTTTTGCCTTCCCGCCGTATTTGTATGGAACGCCGTACCAGTCATCAATAAATGAATACAGTTTTATGTTATCTACTTTGTCGGGATCGACGTTCAGCAAGACGGCATATTTTTTCCGGACATTTTTCGATTCCTTTACTTCGGGATCTTTTGATACAGTTTCTTTGTGGGAACGGCAGGAGCTGCCAGCCATTGAAATGAACAGCAGTAAAGAAAAATAAATAAGACGGCGGAGGAAGGTCCACATTCCCGTATGTGCTTTATCCAAATTTACTATCGGATCGGGCAGGGAAGAAGGAGAAGAGAAAAGGTTATGAAAAGCGAGGTGTTGATAATCAGACCGGCCGGGCGATCTTATTTTGGATTGACTTTTAAAGGAAGGACGAATTTGACCGCAACTGCTTTACCGTCTTTTTTCCCGGGTTTCCATAACGGCATCTTATCTACCGCGATAATCAACTGCTTTTCAAATTCAGTGTTCTTTGGTTTTACAACTTTTGCGTTGATCGCTTTACCATTTGATTTAACAACAAATTCAATCATAACGGATCCGGCCACATCGCCGTTCGCATCTGTAGCCGGGTATGCCAGATTCTTTACCAGGTATTCAAATAATGCCGGGTTTCCTCCCGGGTATTCAGGCATTTCATCAACTAACGTATAAACGGTTTCTCCCGGTGAAAGACTGTCAGCAACGGTCGAATTTCCCGTGTTTTTTGTCACCGTCTCCGTTTGTTCTTTTTCTTCCAGGACTTTTTGCTTGTCTTCCCGGGCACTCTGCGGTTCATAGGCTATAGTTCCCGCAGCAGGCTCCCGGTGATTATCCGAAGAGTTTTTCTTCGGGATCTTCTTTTCATTTTTTTCTTTTGCCTTTGATTCATTCCGGTATTTCCCGCCTTTCGTTTCGCCTGTTTGAGCGATCTCAGCATTCTTGTTTGCTAAGTCAACCTTGCTGTCACGGGATTCCGGTTTATCCTGATCGGGAGCACCCGGGGCGGTTGTTGCATCATAATATTTTGCAGTCTGATCCGCTTTCTGCTGCTCCGACTTTTTAAAAGAAGCATCTTTTGATCTCTCATTGGCAGTTGTGGTTGACAAAACCATAGGCTGGTTAGAGGATTCAGTCGGGACGGGTGTTGCAGTTACATTTTGTGAAACAGTTGCCCGGTCATCCACGCTGGTTTCTTCGTCAGCCGCTTTGGCAGCTTCTCCTGCACCGGTTGCAGTAGTTCCCTCTGTTTTTGAAAGGGCTTTGTAATCGTCGGCCGGTACCGTAAGCTTGTTTTCTGGCCCCGCGGTTACAGGAGCGCCACCGGCGGCATTTTTGTCCGGTTTTCCTGCTGCTTCTGATTCCTTCTCCGGTGATTTCTCGTCTGCAATCGTATTGTCAACCGCCGGCGGAGCAGGAGGTTCTTTTTCTGTTACCTGGGCCACATTGTTTTCCTTCATTTGATTGGAGCTCTTGTTAAAAAAGAAAACTCCGACAACAAGCAAAGCAACGGCTGCCGCTATTGAAAAAACAGCTTTGAAATTGAATGGAACGATCTTCGCGTCAGTTCTGCCGGTGACATTTGAATCAACAGCATCGCGGATCGTGAGGATTCGCTTCCGGTCTTTCACCAGTTCCAAACCTTCCATGGCATCCGAGCAAAGCTCACAATCGAGCATGTGTTTTTCAACGAGATGTCTTTCCTTCGGACTTAATTTATGGTCGATATAATCGAACATCGTCTTTTCGGAAATACAATCGCTGGGTGAATAAATCTTATGTTTCAGCTCTTCGCTCATTTTTTATTTGCCGCTGATCCTGGCTTCTACGCAATTTTTTAAATTCCTTTTTCCATTCTGGATATAGCTCTTCACATTATTCATGCTGTAATTTGTAAGCTCTGTAACTTCCTGGTAACTTTTTTCCTGGAGGAAGAAAAGCTCAACACAAATTTTCTGTTCGTTGTTCAGTCCTTTCAGGCATTCCTCCATAAAAGTCAGCTGTATCTCTTTTGTATTTTCGACAGTCAGATGCATTTCCGGAGGAGATTCCATAAACGACTTCAGGTCCTTTTGCATTTCTTTTGTTCGCTTCAACCGCGAAGCTCCCGCGCGCAGCTGCATCAGGCAATAATTTTTACAAACCATATGAAGCCAGCCTTTGAACTGCTGGATCTCATGTTTTTTCAGATCAGTAAGCAGTTTTTCGAAGATCTGCATGCTGGCATCCTGCGCCTCATCTTCATCTTTAAGATATTTCATGCATACCCCGAAGATAAGATGGGTGTATCGCTGGAACAATTCACCAACGAGAGAATTGTCGCCGGTTTGCTTGTATTGCGCCACCAACTCGAGGTCCTCAGGACTATTTGATTTACCGGAATGCATTCACACAAAAATACTCATTTTAATTCATAGAAGTTTGGACAGCGTTTATGGAATTTTTTTCGCAGCTGCATCTTTCAGCCGGTTTTTAAAAATTGAAACAATAACCCACAAAATAAAAAGCTATGAAAACGAATCGAAAAATTATCACCGCAGTATTTGCTGTTCTGTTAATAGGAAACTCCGTCTTCGGAGCCATTTCCGATAAAGAAGTAAAATCAAAGATTGAAAAGGTCACGGTATTTACACATGGTGCGCAGATCTTCCGTTCCGCAGCGGTGACTGTAAATCCCGGTATCACCACGCTCGTTTTTGACGGACTGGAGCCAACGATAGATATAAAGAGTATCCAGGCAAGCGGGTTCGGAAATTTTGTAATTATGGATGTTCAGCACAACATCAAATATCCGGAGCCGAAACTCTCCGATCCTGAAAAAAATCCCAAAAATCTGAAGCAGATCAGGTTATTGCAAGATTCCCTGGTTGCGATAGACTTTGATCTGGAAGACATCGCATCGAAACAGGCTGCGCTGAACATCGAGAAGAATACGCTTTTGAATAACCGGATCATTAAAGGGGAAACGAGGAAGGATACCTTGAATCTTGTTAAAGATGCACTGACCTATCTCCGGGAAAAGCTGAATAATATCAATTCTGAATTATTGAAATTGAAAAAAGAAGAATATCATGTTAACCAGAAAAGACAACGCATGCAGGACAACCTTGCAGAGCTTCAGAATTACAACGTCAATACGAATGACATCGTAAAAGATGAAACAAACTATCGCGTAATTGTAACCGTTTCAGCCGATGCTGCGACCAACGGAACAATGAATATCAATTATATGCTTCAGGATGCAGGTTGGACACCTTCATACGATCTGCGTGCAAAAGCAGCAGGCGGTAATATGCAGCTGACATACAAAGCGCAGGTCTATCAAAATACAGGAACGGATTGGAATGATGTGAGGTTGACGCTTTCGACCGCTGATCCCAACCAGAATTCAGTGAAGCCCGTGCTGAATACGTGGTGGCTCAATTATTATAACCCTTACGGTTATTATTATAAAAAAGACAAAAGGGAAAGTCGTGATGATTCCAATAAACCTGCTGTGGCGGCTGGTGAAGGTGCTTACAATATGGATCAAAAAGAATTGCAGCTTTCAGAATCAAAAAGCATTGCCGATTATACCGTTGCGGCAGAAAACGTAACGACAGTTGAATATGAGATTAAGCTGGCATACACGGTCCCGTGTGACGGCAAGCCTCACTTTGTTGCAGTACAGGCAAAGGAGATTCCAGCAAGCTATATGCACTTTGCTGCTCCGAAAATGGACAAAGATGCTTTCCTTGTTGCAAAGATCAGTGACTGGGATGAGTTGAACCTTGCACCGGGAAACGCAAATATTTATTTCGATGGAACATTTGTCGGAGAATCCTACATCGATCCTTCCAATCTCACAGATACGCTCGACCTGACGCTGGGAAGAGATAAAAATATGGTCGTAACCCGCGTAAAACAGAAAGATAAAACCAAAGAGAAGCTGATAGGAGAGGAGAAGGTGAAGACTGTTTCATACGAGATCACGATCCGTAACACACGTTCGTCAGCCTCGGATTTTAACCTCCAGGATCAGATCCCCGTTTCGCAGACGAAAGATATTGTAGTAGATCTTTTAGAGGCAACGGGCGGACATCTCGATGAAACCAGCGGGATTGTTGACTGGAAATTCAATCTTAAGCCGAAAGAAACACGCAAAGTGGTCCTGACATATAGCGTAAAGTTCCCGAAGGATAAAGCACTTGCAGGCTTATAGTCGCCGATGAACATCCCCTGCCCCCCTGCGTCAAAATGGAAGACAAAAGGGGGGCTTTTTTATGTCCCAAATTCCTTGCGAAAAGGCTCATTTTTAACAAAAAGGTGTATATTTGTCAACTTATTGAAAAAAGATGGCTTGTAATTTGATTTGCAGGCGCGGAACGATGAAAAAATTACTTTGCATAATGCTCTCTGTAACCTTGCTGTCCTCCTGGATAGTAATTAGCCCTGACCAGTCAGAGGAGGCAAATGCAAAGATCAAAGCAATCTACATCTACAACTTTACGAAATACATTGAATGGCCGGATAGCTACAAGGAAGGTAACTTCGTTGTAGGCGTTCTTGGTAATAACGTCGCTTTGATCAACGAGCTGAACAAAATGGCGGCATCTAAGACCGTAGGGACCCAGAAATTTGAGATCAAATCGGTCACGGCTCCTGCAGACTGTGCCAAATGCCATATTGTATATATCCTTTCCGATAATTCCGGCCAGCTGACCGATGTTCTTGGAAAAGTGAAAGGGAAAAGTGCTTTGATCGTGACTGATAAGAGTGGTCTTGCAACAAAAGGTGCAGCGATCAACTTCTTTATTGACGGCAATAAGCAAAAGATCGAACTGAATAAATCGAATATAGAAAAATATAAGCTGAAAGTTGCATCAACACTGCTGGATATGGCGGTCCAGGTGAAGTAAATTATTTTCCGTATATTTACATGTCAAATTAGATGGTAACCTTAAAAAGAACAATTATTTTTGGACTTCTGCTTCTCCCGGCAGTAATTTCGAAAGCGCAGCAGGCGAAAGTCAATGAGGCGTATACGTTCTTGCAATCAGGGAAGCTGGAAGAGGCAAAAGCGGCCATCGATGCGGCTGTGGTCCATCCGGAAACGCAGGCTGACGGCCAGGCCTGGTATATCCGAGGCTTCGTTTACAAAACCATCTACAATCAAAGCGAAAAATCCAATAAGCAATCTCCATCACGGCTCGAAGCACTTTTGTCTTTCAAGAAGTCGCTCGGGCTCGATACAACCAAGGAGAACGTTCAGGAGAACATCAAGAATGTCAAATATCTTGCAACTACGCTGTATAACGATGCGGCAGCGAGTCTTGATACCATCGATTACAAGATCGCCATTAAAGATTTTGATATCTTCAGGGAATATTACAAGCTGGTGGATCCGTCAAAAGAGAATTTCAAAGAAAAGGAGATCAGCTTCTCCAATGCAATAGCGACGGTTTACACGAAGATCTACGACGGTGACACCAAAGGAAAAAACGAGTTTAACGATTCGGCAAAAGCAGCTTATGGAAGATCTTTAAAGCTGGATCCGAACAACATCCAGGCAAATTATAACATGGGTATCCTTTATTATAATCAGGCGGTAAGACTGATCAACCAATCGGATTATGACCTGGATATTGTCGCTCTGAATGATGTACAGGACAACTCAATCACACTTTTCAAAAATGCGCTTCCGTTCATGGAAAAAGCTTATTCTCTTGATCCGAACAGGAAGGAAACACTCTTAGGTTTATCGGGTATCTATTTCAGTTTAAATGAAAAAGAGAAATCAAATGAATTTAAACAGAAACTGGAACAAATCGGAGGCGGAAAATAATATTAACCGATAAACCACCAGGGTACCCACTCAATTTATGAAGCTAAGATTTACAATTGGTAGAAAAATAGGATTAGGCTTTGGCGTGATCATCGTTCTCGTGATTGTAGCGTTTTGGCTCACCAATATCACTCTTAACGACAGCCGCAAAAAAACCGACCAGGTAACCGAGATCTACAACCCTTCGGTAGCTTCCCTGAAAGAATTGAATTACCTTCTTTTCCGATCGAAATTTCTCATCACAAAGTGGTTCTACGTGCAAACCGGTGATGAAGCGGTCGACAAAAAAGCGCTCCGGGTGCTTCTGAAAGACGAGTATCCGGCATTAAAAGCCAAGATCAAAAAATATTCAAAGAACTGGAACAAAGACGAGCAGGAAAGCATCGATGGAATTCTCGCGCTCATCGAGCAAATGTTTGACAGCTACCAGAACGATGTTATGGCGGCCCTCAACTCGTTTGACGCATACAACGATGCGGCGATCAAATTGCCTGCCCTTATTCCGTTTGAGGATCTCGACCCGAAATTTAAAGTCATCAATGAAAACCTTGGCGCGCTGATCGACAAACAGAATGCGAACGCGCTTGCGAATACCGACGAGATGCTTGAATCATTCAAGTCGCTCCAGCGGATCGTAGTCTGGCTGCTCATCATTCTTCCCTTAGGATCGTTTCTGATCGCGTTATTTACCGTGCGAACGATCGTCCGTCCGATCCAGCAGCTGAAGACAATTTTGGTAATGATGGGACGCGGTGTTCTTCCAAAAGAGCGGATCAAAGATCGTAAGGATGAGATCGGTGAGATGTCGCTTGCACTGAATGATCTCGTTGATGGAATGGGCCGTACCACTGAGTTTGCAAAGCAAGTCGGTTCCGGTAACTTCGATTCACATTACCGTCCGCTGAGTAAGGACGATACGCTGGGCGCCGCGCTTCTGAAAATGCGTGAAGATCTTCGCGAGAATGAGAGAGTTCTCGAAGCAAAAGTTATTGAACGCACCGAGCAGGTTGTTCGCCAGAAAGAAGAGATCGAAACCCAGAATCAGGAGCTGGAGGTTCTTTACAAGCATGTTACGGACAGTATTAAATATGCAAAACGTATTCAGGAAGCGATCCTTCCTCCGGAGAGTCTTGTAAAGCGTCTTTTGCCGAATTCTTTTGTGTTGTATAAACCTAAAGACATTGTTTCCGGTGATTTTTACTGGATCGATGAAAAGAATGGTAAAACCATGTTTACAGCGGTTGATTGTACCGGTCATGGTGTGCCAGGGGCATTTATGTCTATTGTAGGCTACAACGTGCTCAAGCATGTAGTGAACAGTACAGATACTACCACACCTGCCTTGATCCTCGACAAATTGAATGAAGGTGTCAGTGAAACACTTCATCACGGGAACGAGGAGGCACAAGCCAAAGACGGAATGGATCTTTCTTTCTGCACGATCGATTTTAAAAATCTTGAATTGCAATATGCCGGAGCCTATAATCCGCTTTACGTGATCCGTGACGGTAAATTGATCCAGACAAAGGCGGACAAGTTTCCGATAGGTCTTTTCCTGGGCGCGGAGAAAAAGAAGTTCACCAACCATACCGTACAGCTTCAGAAAGGTGATTCGGTTTATATATTCTCTGACGGCTATGCCGATCAGTTTGGCGGTCCGAACGGCAAAAAATTTATGGCGAACCATTTCAGGGACCTTCTGATGCAGGTACATAACGAGCCGATCGAATCGCAGAAGGAAGTCCTCAATAAAACCATTGAAGAATGGCGCGGTCCCCTCGACCAGGTGGATGATATTCTCGTGATCGGTCTTAAGATCCCTTACTAATATTGAATTAATATTAACAAAGGGGGCCTTCACCGCTTTTTAGTATGGTTTTATCATAAAAATTCTTATTTTTATTCCGTCGAATAAACTGTAAGAATGATAAAAAAACTACCCCGATTTCTAATCATTTTCTTGCTACTGATTGCTTCTTTTTCCGCGACAGCACAAGGAAGTGATTTCCAATGTACTCCAACCGATTTAGGACTTATTCCTTTTGCTGCTCCATGTGGATCCGCAACGGGTTTTACAACAGGTGCTTCGGTTACACAGTCCGGGACAACGATCGGCGCTACTACCGATTCTATAAGCGGCGTCATTCTCAGCTGTCATCCGGGACCGCCGCTGCATGATGTCTGGTACTCATTCGTTGCTTCCGAAACACATGTCCAGATCCAGATTCAGGGCATTGGAGCTACTCCGCTGAACAACTCCTACGTTGCGATCTACGAAGCGCTGGAAGGAGAATGCGCCGGTCTTATTCCGAGACAATGCTCTGTCGGTACCGGCACACATACCATGGAATTCGGCCCGCTGACTTTTGGCGTTCGCTATTATCTGCAGATCGCGAGTAATACGCCTCCGACAGGAGATGGTAATTTCAACATTACAATCAACAGCAAGGCGATCTGCGCCGACTGTTCCAAAAACTCCGTTTTAAATGCCTATCCTTTACCGGTAAAAGCAGCGTATCCTCCCGATACAACAGTTGGATTTTGTTATTCGGTGATCGGTTACAACGAATTGTACGGAAACCGTCTTCACGGAGTGGTGCCGCAGCTTGGCAACGGCTGGGATGTAACTACGCTGACTCCATATAGCGCTGCGGATTCGGCTGACTTTCTTGGTCAGTGGAAATGGTTCAACAACCTGAATATCGGAGGAACCAGCGGAATCGTTTCGGGGTTCTTCTATGATGTAGGAGGAGATAATGACCCGCGCAACAACCTTGGTGATAACGGAACATTCACAACCGTCTGGACCTTCTGTTTTACCGTAAAAACAAAACCTGCATCAGCATGTACTGCAGGTCAGCGCGACCTGAGCATCCGCTTTCTCAACTATGGCGATGGTGAATCAGGCTCCCTGATCGCGCCTTACGATTGCTCGGCGGACCAGGATTATGTTTTTGATGCGCACATGGACTGCTGTCCGAAGCCGTGGGCGGTAATCCCACAAGCTGCGGGATGTAATCATACACCCGACGGATCGATTTTAGCGTATGCCGGATTTTCTTTATTCGGATATCAATACACGCTGTATAATAGTGCCGGCGTTGCAGTTGCAAGTTATAACGGTCCTCCGGGATCTACGTCTCCCCACACTTTTGGTGGATTGCTTGAGGGAAACTATTATTTACTTACGAGTGAAAATACCGGTGGCGCTTGCGTAACCGCAGTAAACACCTTTGTGCCCGGTCCGGTTGATTATGATATCAAACAGGTATCGTTCGGATGCCCCGGAGCATCTGTATGCTCAAATACAGCTGCTGTTGTTGTGAACAGTGGCGCCGTTGCAAGCATCAGCTGGAGCAATGGCGATAGCGGTTTTTTTGCGGATTCTCTTTGTACAGGCTGGACTTACGTGACAATTGTCGATACGGGCGTGGTCGCATGTTCGATTACCGATTCAATTTACATTGTCAATCTTCCTGCGGGCAGTCCTTATTTCAGCTATGGCTCATTCCACTATTGCACTTCCGATTCAGTTGCAGTTGTAACCGATTTTCCAACGGCGAGCGGCGGTACATTCCAGATCATGACACAGCCTGCGGGAATGACGGCTTCTGACATCAATCCGTCGACGGGAACGCTTGACCTTACCGGAGCTACGTTTGCCGGATATGTTATTGTCAGGTATACAGGACCACCACCTTGTAACTACATAGCTGCTGATACTATTTATCTCGATGTAAGCCCGCCTCCTCCGTCTGCTTCGAGCTTCCCGAACCAGAATCTTTGTATCGGTGATGTTGCTGCATCGTATTCTAATCCGTCATCAACGAATAGCGTCCTCTGGTATAGTGACACGACGCTCACGACCCTGATAAACACGCAGGCACCGGGAACAAGCTATGATTATTTTGGAGGTGCTCCTCAAACAGTAGGTGGAACGTATGTTTTTTACCTGGTTGATGTTAATTCGACAAGTCCGTGTAAGAGCAAAGTTTTACCGGTTGTGATCACTGTTTATCCAAATCCTGTTATTGATGCCGGACCGTCAATTACGGTTTGTCCCGGTTACGGTGTGAACCTGAATTGCAGCGGAGCAAACTCTTTTGTATGGTCGCCCGGAAGCAACCTCGATAATCCGACTGCTCCAAGCCCTATCGCTACGCTCTCCACAACAACATTGTTTACGGTTGTCGGAACAGATGCAACCTCCGGCTGTTCATCAACAGATACAGTCACCGTTTATGTAGATGAAAACGGGAACTGTGATGTGATCACATATAATGGCTTCACTCCGAATGGAGATTCACATAACGATTATTGGCATATTGACGGAATATCAGTTGACCCGAAAAATGATGTAAGGATATTTAACCGCTGGGGAGACAAGATCTGGGAAACTGTTGGTTATGACAACGTGAGCAACCGCTGGGAGGGTAAAACCATGCAGGGGAAAGACGCTCCTTCCGGAACGTATTATTTTGTATTGCATTTCAAAGGTACTCCCCATTCAGGCTATGTTGAGCTGACACGATAAAGTAAATATTGAAAAATAGAAGCATGAAAAAGGTATTCTCATCGTTTGCATTTGCGTTTTCAATCATCTGTGCATTTGCCCAGTCTCCTCCTCAGGGAATCAATTACCAGGCGGTAGCGCGAAATACTTCAGGTGGTGCGATCATAAGCGCTCCGCTGAATGTTCGTTTTACAATCCACGCTGGCTCTGCATCCGGAGGGATCGATTACCAGGAAACTCATTCGGTGACCACAAATGTTTATGGTCTTTTCACGGCAGTGATCGGTGGAGGAGCATCAACAGGTGCGGGAGGTGCATTTAACACGATCAACTGGGGTGCAGGAACAAAGTTCCTGGAAGTGGAAGTAGATGATGGCAGCGGCTATGTGTCGATGGGAGCCAGCCAGATGATGAGCGTTCCTTATGCATTGTATTCTCAATATTCTACCAATGGTCCGACAGGTGCAACGGGTCCTACTTCAACCGTTCCAGGTCCTACAGGTCCAACCGGTCCAACCGGAGCAGGAACAACAGGAGCTACCGGTGCAACCGGTCCCAGTGGTGTTGATGGAGTTACCGGCCCGACCGGTCCGACCGGAGCAGGAATAGCTGGTGCTACCGGTGCAACGGGTGCAACAGGAACTGCCGGAGCAACAGGAGCTAACGGTGCAACAGGGCCAACCGGCGCAACCGGCTCTACCGGCCCTGTTGGTGATCAGTATGCAACTACTTCGGCAACTTCAATGGCGATAACAATGACCCCGCACACTTTCACCGTATCCACCGGACTCGCATATTCAGTTGGCCAGACGGTCATTATTGCAAATTCGCCGGGTTTCCAGATGGTGGGCGATATTACTTCATACAATCCCGGAACAGGCGTAATGTCAGTGAACGTAACATCGGTAAGCGGCTCGGGTTCATTCTCTTCGTGGTCGGTAAACCTGAACGGCGCTCCGGGACCAGCAGGTCCTACAGGTGCTACGGGAGTAGCGGGTTCCACTGGCAGCACAGGCTCGGCTGGTCCGACCGGTCCGACAGGAAGTGCAGGTTCAGCGGGAGCTACCGGCGCCACAGGTCCTGCGGGAGTAGCGGGTTCCACGGGTAGTGCAGGCTCGGCTGGTCCGACCGGCCCTACAGGAAGTGCAGGTTCAGCGGGAGCTACCGGCGCAACGGGTCCTACGGGAACTGCTGGTAGCACAGGTACTGCCGGCGCAACAGGTCCCGCGGGTGCAACCGGAACAACAGGTGCAACAGGAAGTGCAGGTTCTACGGGTGCAACGGGCCCGATTGGTCCGACCGGAGCACCTGGAAGCGCAGGAGCAACCGGAGCGACCGGCTCAGCAGGTGGCGTAGGTCCTACGGGTCCGACCGGTCCGAATTGGACGCTTTCAACACTTACGTTCAATGCCGCCGGTACACTGACGTTGAATGGAACAGCGGGTTCGGGAGGACCGATCACAACGGGTAACGCCGTTTGGAATACGATCGGAAATTCGGGAACATCCCCATCAACTAACTTTATTGGAACAACTGATGCCGCGGATTTCGTTTTGCGCGCAAACAATACGGAACGGATGCGTATTTCAGCATCGAATGGAAGTATTGGCATCGGAACAGCTTTGCCATCTGCTTCTGCAATGCTCGATGTTTCATCTACAACCAAAGGAATTTTGGTACCGAGGATGACCACTGCTCAGCGGCTTGCAATTGGAGCTGCTGCAACAGGTTTGCTTGTATATGATAATTCACTGAACCAGTTCTTCTATTATAACGGAGCATCCTGGGTTGCAATCGGAAGTGGCTCTGGAACAGTAACGAGCGTTGCAACCGGTATCGGGCTTGTCGGAGGGCCCATCACCACTGCCGGAACGATTTCACTTGCGAACACAAGTGTTACAGCTGGAACTTACGGTACTCCCACTTCGGTTCCGCAAATCACAGTGGATGCGCAGGGAAGGTTAACTTCAGCAGGAAACATTCCGATTTCAGGTATAATGCCTTCCGGAACCAACGGACAAACCCTCTATTACGGATCGGGTGCATGGAATGCGAGCAGCAACCTTTTTCACGATGGCGTTAATGTCGGTATTGGTACTACAACACCGGGAATTATCGGCGGCTCTACAAAATATCTTACCGTATCGAGCGGTACAGGCTCACCCGGCAGCTCTGACGCGACATCGCTGGAGTTACACGGAGGAGGGGCATCACCAAGTTCAGTACAAGCAAAAATTGATTTTATCGCCCGTGCAACAGATGGGAACAATTATAATACGGGCCGGATCGAAATGACGAATACTCCCGGTTCTACGCTACAGGGCCAAATGCATTTCTATACCAAAAATGCAGGTTCGATCACTGAAAGAATGAAGATCGATGAGAACGGTGTTGTTTCAGTTGCAACATTAGGCGGAACCGGCGGGATTGTGGTTGCTAACCCGGGTGGAACGCTTTCAACGGTCACCGGTACACCCGTTACAGGCTCCGGAACGGCGAACTACATTCCGAAATGGAATGCTTCAGGGACAGGCTTAACTGCAACATCTGCAATTTTTGATAGCGGAACCGGTGTCGGCATCGGTACAAATGCACCCACCCAGACGCTGCAGGTAGTGAATACAGCAGCATCGCCTGCGGTGAGTATTGTCGGGAACTCAACTTCTACAATGTTCTTGTTGTTCGGTACAACCGGATTCAATAACAAAGGTGCGGTCAAATACGATAATGGAACCAATAACATGGAGCTGTGGACAAACAACTCAACCCGGATGACCATCGATGGCAACGGGCATTTTGGTTTAAACGGACCTCCGGATGCAACGCATACGATTTTAGAATATAATGGCGGAGGTAACCCCGGAATCGGCCTGGATAACTCGGGTGTTACCATTGGTGACGTATACACCGGTTCGCTCGGAAACTATTTTTACACGGACTACGAAGGTGCCGGTAATTTCCAATTCATAAATGGAAAGGTCGGTATCGGGACCACAGCGCCGGTGAACTTACTCGATGTGACAGCAGGCGTCGCGATCGGAGCTGCTTATGCCGGTGTTACCGGTGCGCCCGCTAATGGTTTGATCGTTCAGGGAAATGTCGGTATCGGAACAAATGGTCCGTCTGACAACCTTCATATTTTCAAAAACATCAACTCGAGCACCGGTATTACAATTCAAAACACGAATACAGGATCGTCGTCTTCCGAAAGAATTTCTTTCGATAACGAGGACGGCTCTGTTGCAGGGATACAGATGAATGACATTGCCTCAACTACGCCGGGTGCAATGACCTTTTTCAATAACCGTCCGTCCGGAAATATCCGGTTGAACACGGGAGGCAATACAAAAATGTATATCGGGAACAACGGGTTCGTCGGAATTGGTAATAACTTCATTTCACCGGCCGGAGTGCTGCATGTGAAAGGCGCTGACTGGAGTGTCAGCCCGGTTATTTTCGAAGCGACCCCAACGTCTGCAGGTGCCACTACCCGTTATAATGCCGGAACCAGGATCTTTGATGTGATAGGAAGTACCGGCAGCGGTGCGAGTATGGGTGCCGGATATTATGGAATTTACGATGCAACAAGCAGCGCGTACCGTTTTACAATTGCTCCCAGTGGGAATATCGGGATCGGCGTTAACTCCGCCGCTTATTTACTGGAACTTGTTTCCAATTCTGCCGGTAAGCCCGGAAGCACTACCTGGACGGTTACTTCTGATGAAAGGCTAAAGAATATCCATGGTGCCTATACAAAAGGCTTGAATGAGATCCTTGCATTGCAGCCAATCACCTACAATTATAAAAATGTGGGAGACCGCCAGTTTCCTGACGATGTTCTTAGCCAGGAATTTGCAGGGTTCAGTGCACAGGAAGTTCAGAAGGTATTTCCTGAAGCAGTGAAAACCGGTGCTGACGGATATCTCAATTTCGATATTCATCCGATCCTGATCGCCTATGTGAACGCGATCAAAGAACAGCAAAAGCAGATCGAAGAACTAAAGAAGAAAATGGAAGAGCAGCAGAAACAAATTGACAAATTATTGAATGTCTCCGGAAGCGAAGAAAAATAATTATCGGAAGTTAATTTTACTCCTATGAAAAAGATATCGTTACTCATCGCGCTTACATTTTTTGCCTGCGCGATGTTTGCCCAGTCTCCTCCTCAGGGAATCAATTACCAGGCGGTAGCGCGAAATACTTCAGGTAGTGCGATCATAAGCGCTCCGCTGAATGTTCGTTTTACGATCCACGCAGGCTCTGCATCCGGAGGGATCGATTACCAGGAAACTCATTCGGTGACCACAAATGTTTATGGTCTTTTCACGGCAGTGATCGGTGGAGGAGCATCGACCGGTGCAGGAGGCGCATTTAACACGATCAACTGGGGTGCAGGAACAAAGTTCCTGGAAGTAGAAGTGGATGATGGAAGCGGCTACGTGTCGATGGGAGCCAGCCAGATGATGAGCGTTCCTTATGCATTGTATTCTCAATATTCTACCAATGGTCCGACGGGTGCAACGGGTCCTACTTCAACCGTTCCAGGTCCTACAGGTCCAACCGGTCCAACCGGAGCAGGAACGACAGGAGCTACCGGTGCAACCGGTCCCAGTGGTGTTGATGGAGTTACCGGCCCAACCGGTCCGACTGGAGCAGGAACAGCCGGTGCTACCGGCGCCACGGGTGCGACCGGTTCTACAGGAACAGTCGGCGCAACAGGTGCAACCGGCCCAAGTGGTGTTGATGGAGTTACGGGCCCAACCGGTTCAACCGGGCCGACCGGTGCCGGTACGACAGGGGCAACCGGAGCTAATGGTGCAACTGGACCAACCGGGCCAACTGGGCCGACGGGAGCATCCGGAACGCCGGGTCCAACCGGAGGCATAGGAGGAGTAGGCCCGACAGGCGGAATAGGTCCAACCGGTCCAACAGGCGCAACCGGTGCTACGGGTTTATTAGGACCTGGGACGGCGACCGGCAATACTACTTTCTGGAATGGCAGCAGCTGGGTAATGAACAACAACAATATTTACAATGCAGGTGCTAACGTGGGTATCGGTACCGCGAGTCCTGCTTTCAAGCTGGATGTCGGTGGTGATGTCACCATTCCTTCATCGGGTTTTTACCGCATCAATGGAACGAAGATCCTGGGTGTCGGTGCCGGTACTTCATTGTATGTCGGTGATCAGGCAGGAACGGTGAACACCGGAACATTTAATACATTTCTGGGATATCAGTCAGGTGCCGCTAATACTTCCGGTAACGCACAAACATTTCTCGGTTACCAGGCCGGTCAGGCGAACACAACAGGATATTCAAATACTTACGTCGGAGGACAAGCGGGCAACATGGGAACCACGGCAGCAAACAACGTAAGCGTAGGATTCAATTCGGGGCAGCAGAACATATCAGGAAATAATAACGTTACGGTCGGATATCAGGCTGGATATACTAACACGGGAAACAACAATACGTACGTGGGCTACAATGCAGCCGGTTCTGCGGGTTTAACAAACGCAACCGCAATAGGTGCAAATGCGAGTGTTACTGCACCGAACAGCCTGATACTCGGTAACGGCGTAAATGTCGGGATTGGAAATACCGCGCCGACAGCTAAGCTGCATGTCAGCGGAGGAGCGAGGATCGAAGGCCTGGTAGGTCCGGGAACGGTCGTTGCAGATGCTGCCGGAAATTTATCGATCTTCGGTTCCAGCACGGTTACCGGCACTGGAACGACTAATTACATTCCGAAATGGAATGCAGGCGGAACAGGCTTGACGGCGACCTCAATGATATTTGATAACGGTTCGGGAGTCGGCATTGGGACGACCACACCAAACAACACTTTCCAGGTTGCAGGGATGATCGATTTTGAATCTGCGGGTTCCAACGTAAGTCTCGGTCCGAATACCGGGATTCTTACAAATGCCAGCGGTTGTTTCTATAATACTTTTACCGGATATAATGCAGGTCAGAATACGAACGGCGGAAGCTCCGCAACGTTTTACGGGTATCATGCGGGTATGGGAAACACTACCGGCACAGGTAATACATTTGTCGGTACGAATGCAGGTCCTTCAAACACAACCGGAGGAACCAATACTTTTCTCGGTAATAACGCCGGGGTAAATAACACAACCGCATCGAACAATACGTTCATCGGAAATAATACAGGCCTGGCAACAGCAACACAGCGTACGAATGCAACGGCAATAGGAAATAATGCAACGGTGGATGTCGACAACGGTTTTGTATTAGGTACCGGTATCACCAATGTAGGTATCGGAACAATAACTCCTACTCATACATTAGAAGTTACCGGTAATACAACAGGTACAGTCGCTAACTTTTCCAATTCCACAAACGCAGGAGGAACGGTACTTACCGCTTCAATTACCGGTGGCTCGGGTGCTGCTACTTACTATGGTATCAATGCCAGCGCTTCGGCAAGTTCCGGAACTACTTATGGTATATACGGAAGTGCGGGTGGAGCAGGAACTTGTTATGGAGTATATGGATCGATGAGCGGAGTAGGCGGATACGGGGTATATGGAATTGCTCCGGGAGGAGGAAATGGAGTAGGAGTTGCAGGAGTAAGCAATAGCGGATCTGCGACGACAGCATATGGTGTATCCGGTTCCAGTCTGAATTCATTCGGCGGTCATTTTCAAAAATCGACCGGTGTGATTTATGCTGACCTCGGAGGACAGGCATATGCCGGTTTATTTATGGGAGGCAAAGTGGGAATAGGAACAACCACTCCGGGAACAACTTTAGAAGTGAACGGCGCTATCACACACACTGCTACAACAAGAGGATATACTACTGCAGGTGTTCTTAACATCGGTGATGAAGGATATATCCGTTTGTCATCCAGCGGTGTTTGTACACTGGGAAGTTCACTTGGTGCAGGTTCTACGATCGGACAGGTTTGTATACTGGAAAACGCGAATCCTGCAAATACGATAACCCTGCAGGTCGGAGGGAACTTAAGATTAAACGGAGCAGTTAGTTATATTATGGGTCCCGGAGATACGCTTACATTGATCTGGAATGGATCCCAGTGGTTGGAGATCGGACGCAGCAATAACTGATTTAACAGATGAAAAGTATTCAGAAATGATAATTGAAAAACATATAAAAGGCAGCTTGTTGTCTTGTATGCTGCTTTTTTATCTGGGAAGCTTTGCTCAGGTACAAAACAACCCGCCGATGCGGCAGGTGATAAGCTCTGCAGGCGGCACAAGCGGTACCACGCTGCCCTGGGGAACGATTGATTACACTGTTGGAGAACCGATCATCTGGACGTATTCACCCGCTGTAACGCCTTTAACGATCAAAGTGCTTACCCAGGGATTCCAGCAGCCGAGCACTGCAAACAGCTCCCTGGATGCAAATGTGATCTATTCAAATGCATCCTGCATCGGAGGAAATAACGGAAATGCTTCGCTGAATCTTTTGTCGGCAACAGGCCCTGTAACGTATTACTGGCCATCATTGAACGACAGCAGTGCGAGTGTCGCGAACCTCGCTCCCGGAACCTATGTGTTTATTATCAATGACGGAAACTTTACGCTCGTTGATTCGGTAACTATTGCGGATGGTACTGCAAATTGTGCGGATGGGCTCAACTTTTATACCGGTATCACGCCGAACGGCGACAATAACAATGATTACTGGCAGATCGACAGCGTGAGCCTGATCAAGGAAAATAAAGTGTCCATTTTCAATCGCTGGGGAGACCTGGTTTGGAATTGTGAAAACTACGATAATACAACGGATGGAAAAGTATGGAAAGGAAAAAGTAATCAGGGACAGGATCTGCCCGATGCAACTTATTTTTATGTTGTAGAGGCAAATAACCGCATTTACAAAGGTTGGATAGAGCTGACACATTAATCGAATAAGACACGTGGGCGAAATTCCATGTGACAAAAAAAAATCTACGCATGAAAAGAATTTTAGTTTTTGCACTTTGCGCAACATCGGCTGTTAAGGGGCTTGCACAGCAGGATCCCCAGTACAGCCAATACATGTTCAACCAGATGGCCATCAATCCTGCATACGCCGGCAGCAAGGAGGCGCTGAGCACTACTGCATTTGTCCGTAATCAATGGACGGGGATCGACGGTGCGCCGAAAACACAAACCATCTCCGCCCATGGCCCTTTGAAATCAAAAAAGGTCGGCCTGGGATTTTCCGTCATCGCCGATCAGATCGGACCGAAAAAAAGTGTTGGTGCACTAGCGTCCTACGCATACCGGATTCCCGTGAAAAACGGAAAGCTTTCATTCGGTCTGCGTTTTGGAATGTTCAATTACACTTATAATTGGGACGATATTGTATACAAGGATGCCGGAGATATATATAATACGCACAATCAAACTTCAAAAGTGGTTCCGACTGCTGATTGCGGATTGTATTATTACACCAACACAATGTATGCAGGATTAAGTGCAACGCATTTATACAGTGGTAAACTCACGAGTGTATCGTCTGTGAACGGTGATGATGCGAAGCTCGCTCCGCATGTCTTCTTTACATTCGGAAAGGCCTGGGAGCTTAATGATAAACTGATATTTAATCCATCGCTGATGGTGAAAACCGCCAAGGGCTCACCCGCTACCTATGATCTGAATGCCAGCTTCCTCCTGAAACAACGCTTATGGCTCGGGATATCGCTGAGAAGTACTTACGGAGTTGTTGTTTATACACAATTTAATATCACCGAAAAATTCAAGCTGGGCTATTCTTTTGATTATGGCGTTAACCAGATCGGAAAAGTTGGTGGTCAGACTCACGAGATCATGCTGGGATATGATTTTAATATTTCGAAGTCTAAAATGGCTTCACCCCGTTTTTTATAATTTAAAAAAGAAATTCAGCGTCTAAAAGCCGTTTATGAAAAAAATAAGATCACTAGGTTTAATTTTTCTCTTCTTGTTTGTGAGTACCGCATTTGCACAAGTGAAACGTGCAAATAAGTATTATGACAATTACGATTATTCAAGGGCGATCCCTTTGTACAAAAAAGCTGCGAAGAAGAATAATAAAGAAGCAATTGAAAAACTTGCCAATTCATACCGTTTCACAAAAGACTATAAGAATGCGGAGGTTTATTACGCAAAGCTGATGGGACAAAGTGCCGTAGATCCGATCGATCATTTTTATTACGGTATGGTACTGAAAAATAACGGGAAGGTGGATGAAGCAAAAGAACAATTCCGCCAATATGCTGCCGCTGCGCCCAACGATAAAAAAGCCGATATTTCCGTACGCTCCTGTGAAGAAATAAAACTCTGGGTGTCGAAGGTTCAGCAGTTCGAGGTAAAGCTGGTGGATAATGTCAATTCGGTTCATGCTGACTTTTCCCCGGTAGTTTATAAGAACGAACTGGTATTTGTTTCAGAGCGGACAAAGGATATGGTGAACTATGATATGTATGCCTGGAACAAGCAGCCTTATCTGAATGTATACTCATCTTCGATCACTACCGGCAAAGATGGCAAACCGGAAGTTTCAAAAAAAGCGAAGTCCTTTTCATGGCATATCAATACGAATTATCACGACGGCCCGGTTTGCTTCAGCGCAGATCAGCAAACCATGTATTTGACCCGGGTGAATTATGTGCTCAATAAAAAAGATAAGAATTTTGTCAATCTTCCTAAGCTGTATATTTCTCATTTAAAAGGTAAGTCCTGGAGCAAAGCGGAACCTTTTCAATACAATAGCGATTCCTATTCCATTGCGCATCCGAGTATTTCTGCCGACGGACAATGGCTGTTCTTTGCTTCCGATATGCCGGGGGGCTATGGAGGAACGGATATCTGGGTGTGCAAGAAAGAAGGCGAAGGTTGGGGAAAGCCGCAGAACCTCGGTGACCAGGTGAACACCGCCGGATCAGAAGTGTTTCCATATGTGCGCAAGGACGGCATGCTGTATTTTTCCTCGGACGGACATTCGGGACTGGGCGGTCTTGACGTATTCTCAGCCGTGAAAGTCGAAGACAAATATGGCGATGTGAAAAATCTTGGGATCCCTTTAAATTCTCCTACCGACGATTTTGGTATCACCTTTAATGATGATAACAGAACCGGTTATTTTTCCAGTGACAGGGCAGGAGGAAAAGGTTCGGATGATATTTACAGCTTTGTCGCTTTGAATAAATTCCTCAAGGTTGCCGGAAAGATCCTATTCAGCAAAAATCTGAATGATCCCGCAAAAAATGCAGAAGTGATGCTTCTTACCGAAGAAGGAAAAGTGATCAATGTAGCAACAACCGACAACACGGGATTTTTCGCTTTTGATAAGCTGGATCCTGATCATAAATACCTTGTCAAGCTGGATGAAACAGATCCCCGCTTCAAAGACAAAGAGAAATATTACCTCACAGATGAGAAGGACAAAATCATCCGGGTGACAGTGATCAATGACAAAGGAGGTCGGTTTGTGTTTCAGAACCTGCCGGCTGATCCGAATGCATTGCCTGAGCTTGACGCCGGTGATGATGTAACCATTGCAGGTAATATCCTTTTTGGTGAAAACCCGTCCAAGCCGCTTGCAAACCAGAAAGTAAATCTCGTGAATGATAAGGGAGAAGTTGTACAAACAGCAACTACTAATGCTTTTGGAGCATTTGTATTTACGGATCTTCCTCCTGATCAGAATTTCATCGTGAAAGTAGATGCGAGCGACACTCCGCTTGCTCCGAATACCAAGATCGTAATTACAAACAAATCCGGGAAGGAGCTCCAGACAACCACTGCCGGCAGTAGCGGCGACTTCAAATTTTCTTTCCTTGCTGCTGACAAGATCTCGCTTAAGTTAATGACGGTCGAGGACAGCGAGCTTCGCTTTGATATGAAAGGAGCTCTCCTCGGTGAAAACAAACAGCCACTGGCAAACACAGAGATCAATATTGTGAATGAAAAAGGCGACATCCTTCAAACGACAAAAACGGATGCCGGCGGTAATTTCGTTTTTACCAACCTGCCCGCTGATAAGGTGATTCTTTTTTCACTCGATGAAACGGATGCAAAATTGAAGAAGATGAATAAGGTTTTGCTGACGGATGTAAAAGGTGTTGTTGTAAAAGAATTCACCCGGACAAATGGCAAATTCAGATTTACAATTCTTCCTGTTGAGCAAAGTAAAATGGGTGTTCTCTATGTAGATGACCCGTGGCTGAAGGTATTGCAGCTGAAAGATAAAACGAAAAAGGACAGCCTCACGATCGTTGAAAATGTATACTATAACTACGGTGAATTTAAAATTCTTCCGGAAGCATCAAAGACCCTTGATAAGGTCATCAACCTGATGAAAAATGATCCGAACCTGGTGATCGAGCTGGCATCACATACGGATTCCCGCTCGACCAAGGAATTTAATCTCAAGCTTTCTGAACAGCGTGCGAAATCGGCGGTTGATTATATTGTGAAAGGGGGGATCACCAGAGACAGGATCTCGGGTAAAGGATATGGAGAGAGCCGACTCATTAACAGGTGCGCCGATGGTGTGGAATGCTCCGAAGAGGAACACGCGAAAAACCGCCGCACGGAATTTAAGATCACGAGCAAAAGCAAATAATATTTTAATGAATCGTATGCTTTGAAAGTCCCCTGTCAGCGGGACTTTTTTGGCGAATAGGAATCCGGCACAATAAATGTAATGGATGCAAAAAAACACAGTTTTTTTTATGAAAAAAATAACTACTTCAGCTCTCTTTCTACTTACTTTTTTATTTCATAGCGGCGTAAAAGGACAAACAACTCATCCTTTTGAGCTCGGCTTTAACGCAGGTGCTGCATGGGAGCAAAGTGATGTCCGCATGAAAAAGCTTGGCGGAGGCGGTGGCTTTACATTCGGACAGATGTATCTGCAGGACGAAAAGCATGCGCTCGACTGGGGCTGGAGATTTCGTTACCTGAATGCGATCACCTACGGACAGGATTCCAAAAGATCTTACGGCATCATGAATAATGCGGTTCTTAACGGTGTTTCTGATACGACTCTTGACTACTACAATAACGGCGGGTTTGTTTACCAGAATTACAAAACAACACTGAATGAGCTTTCCCTCGAGCTCGTGATCGGAGCGAATCGTCTTAGAAATGCGCATAAGGTATATCCTTATATTTTCGGCGGAGCTGGAATTACCAAAGCTGTTGCTAAAACCGATATGCTGAATGCAAATAATATGCGTTATGATTTTGTTGGCGTTGACTCTGCAGGAACTATGGGAAGCTCGGATATCACTTCTTCCCTAAATAATATTTATGACGGCAGTTATGAAACAACCGCTGAAGGAAGTAAAAGCCCTAAATGGCGATTTATGCCTTCTTTAGGTGTTGGTCTTGGCTACCAGGTGACTCCGGGATTTTCTATCGGGCTGGAGCATAAAATGACCTGGGCGCTAAGCGATCAGCTGGACGGACAGCAATGGGCAAACGATAATACCAGGAGCACCACCAATGACAAATATCATTACACTTCGGTATGGCTCAAGTTTAGCTTCGGCAGAGCCGTGCATTCTAGTTCACCCGATAATGTGACGACCAATAACAACACTTCAAATATCGTAGTTCCCTCGAATGATAAACCGGTTGTAAATTTTACAAGTCCTTCCAATAGCCCGTTTACGTCGTCGCAGCAGAGTTACACAGTGAAAGCGACCGTTACCGGCGTTTCAAACAGGAGCGGGATCGTTTTCAATTATAACGGAGTTGATAATACGAATTTCAATTATGACGCGGTAACCCATCAATTCAGCTTCCCGGTGCTGCTGCTTAGCGGTAATAACAGCTTTATGATCACTGCAACCAACGCGAGCGGAAATGGAACCGCGAATGCGACAGTGATCTACGAGGATAATACCGTCATCACGCCACCGGCACCCGGACCGGTTGTAACAATTACAAATCCTGGCGCAAATCCTTATACAACTGTAATGAATAATGTGAATGTGAATGCGACGATATTGAATGTTGCATCACAAAGTCAGATCGGTGTAACGATCAATGGCGTTGCATACAGCGGTTTCATTTTTAATCCTTCATCGCATGTGTTGAACATCAGCACCAACGTTGCGGCGGGTGCAAACACTTTCGTAATTTCTGCTACCAATTCAGCAGGAAGCGATTCAAAATCGATCACGGTCATTTATAACATGCCGGCGGCAACACCTCCTCCGGTGGTCACAATTGTTAACCCTGCTGTTAACCCTTTTACATCTGTGGCGACCCCTTTACCGATCAATGCAGTGGTGAACAATGTAACCGCGGTAGGGCAGATCTCTGCATCCGTGAATGGTGGATTTGTTCCTTCCGGTATGATGAGCTTTAACCCGGGAACGGGTGCCCTGAGCTTTAATTCCGCACTGATAGCAGGTGCGAATACAATCACTATCGGTGCGACCAACGTTTCGGGAGCCGATTCGAAAACCATTACGGTGATCTACTCCCAGCCGGTTGTTAACACTCCCGCTCCGGTCGTCACCATCTCCTCGCCAAGCGTAAATCCGTTTAACACATCCACAAATATTGCTGCGCTTAACGCAACCGTACTGAATGTTGCTTCCGTTTCACAGATCTTTGTGACATTGAACGGCGCGCCAACCAGCGCATTTACTTATAATCCGGGAACAAAGCAACTGGCAATGACCGTCAGCCTGATCCCCGGTGCGAACGTTGTAAATATTTCAGCGACCAATTCAACAGGAAGTGACTCAAAGTCGGCGACGATCATTTACAACCAGCCGGCTGCGATCCCGGCGCCGGTGGTAACAATCACCAGTCCGGCATCGAATCCATATAATTCTTCTTCTAATTCAGCGGTGGTTCATGCTACGGTATTGAATATTTCAACGGCTGCGCAGATCGCGGTGAATGTTAACGGCATTCCGACAACTGCTTTTACTTACAACCTGATGACCAAGCAGCTGTCCCTGAACGTTTCGCTGATCGCAGGTGCGAATGTGGTGACAATTTCTGCAAGCAGTGCATCTGGAAGCGATTCCAAATCGCAAACCATCATCTATAATCAGCCGGTCACGATGCTTGCACCGGTGGTTACGATAACTTCTCCTGCCATAAATCCATTTACAACGGCTTCTGCATCCGTAAATGTTTCCGGCACTGTTTTAAACGTATCAGGAATGGGAGAGATCGCTGTTACTGTAAATGGTTCTCCGTCGTCTGCATTTACATTTAACGCTGCAACACACCAGATCAACGTTAATGCGGGCCTTGTGGTAGGTGCAAACGTGGTAGTGATCGCCGCAACAAATGCAGGTGGCAGCGATTCCAAAACGGAAACGGTCATTTATGATCAGCCGGCAGCAATACCGGCGCCTGTAGTGACGATCACTTCGCCGGCAGCTGATCCATATAATACAACTTCTAATACAGCTTCGGTGAATGCTTCTGTTCTGAATGTGACCGGTATGTCAGAGATCGCGGTTAGCATTAACGGAACGCCGACATCCGCGTATTCATACAATACAGCTACTAAAGCGTTGAATCTGACTGCGAGCCTGATCTCCGGCGCGAACACGATCACTATTGCCGCTTCCAATGCTTCGGGTTCGGATTCGAAAAGCCGGACAATTATCTATACAGCCCCGGTGGTAATTCCGGCTCCGGTCGTTACGATCACCTCGCCGACAGTGAATCCTTTCAATACTTCATCCGCTTCAGCTGTGATCTCTGCAAAGGTGTTGAATGTAAGCTCCTCATCACAAATTGCTGTGTCGCTGAACGGAACAGTGACCGCCGGATTTTCCTATAGCACCGCTACAAATCAGCTGACGTATAATGCGTCGCTGATCTCCGGCGGAAATATTATTACGATCACTGCGACAAATACGTCAGGAAGCGATTCCAAATCGATCACCGTGCTTTACACGCCACCGGCTGTTGTGCCTGCGCCGGTAGTAACGTTCACTAATCCGGTAGCTCCGGGTGCAGGATCCTCCGTTGCAACTTACAATGTGGAAGCAACCGTAACGAACGTTATCGGTGCGGGGAATATCACGGTAACAGTTAATGGAATTCCGACAACGGCATTTACTTACAACCTCGCTACGAAAGTTGTTAAGCTTACTGCGGCGCTTGTCCTCGGAAATAACACCATTGCGATCTCTGCCGTGAATCCTTCCGGTTCAGATAGCAAATCGGTATTTATCAAGTATAAAAACTCGATGAATGTGCTGCATCCCGATACTGCTACGACGAATGTCAACAAAGGAAATCCAAATGTTCATGGAAATCCTGTGGGAGGCGGGACCAGTGTTTCAACAGGTACAACGGGAACCTTGCCTACCATTGTATATGGCGTAGCGAGTCCTTACACCACCGGCGATCCTGCGGTAACATTAACCGCTACGGTGAATGATGCTGTTCAAACTGACATCACTGTGAAAGTGAACGGAGTGGTAATGCCATTCACGTATACACTGAGGACAAAATCGATCAGCTTTACTGCAAACCTGAATCCGGGTTCTAATAGCATTGTTATTACCGCAACGAACGCCTCCGGTCCCAAATCGGAAACACTGATCGTGGTGAGACATTGATCAAAACAAAAAGCTCCGCAAATTTTGCGGAGCTTTTGCTTTCAATTCAGTTGTTAAAAATCGCCTGCGATCTTTTTCTTTTTGGGAAGTATGTTGAATTGGAGACCGTATGATGGAACAATGCTGACCCCTTTAAGTGAGACGCTGTTTCCGCCGAGCATATCGAACTTGCCGTAATTCTGATAATAAGCAGCAAGTGAAACATTAAAGAAGACGAATTTTTTTCCGATCTTAAGATTGATGAACGTTCCATAAGCACCAAAATGTGCGTTGCCGGAAACAGGTTCCATTAGTTCCGCGGGAACATTCTCAAATGCTTTTTGTTCGTAGATGTGTTTCGGGTTGATCTTGTAATGAATGAAGCTGTGCGTATAAACAACGCCAAACGACAAGCATCCTACGCGTTCTTCCGGCCCGAAAGACTTACTGAAGATCACAGGGATCGAAATATCCTTTCTCGATAACTCAAAGCCGAAAAGCTTTTGGATCTGTTCGAATTTGTGCACGTTCACAAACCGGAAATTCTGCCACGAGTACTGAACACCGATGCTTCCGTACATTCCGCCTTCGTTGCTTTCGTTGCAGGTTTTATTTGAGCCAAGGAACTGGTACATGAAATCAGCTGCATTTGCACCACCGGTATTTCGAAATCCAAAGTCCATCCGCTTTCCGATCCCGTATCTGAAAAAGGTTTCCGTATTATAACCGATAGGATCGAGACAATAGGCCATAAACGCTGCATTGAGATCTTCGACCTGCTGAGTATACAGAATCGTATCCTTGCCCGAAAGAGTCTGCGCGAAGTTGTATGAACCTTTGACGGACCGTTCGATCGGAGCGGAAGCAATATTGATCGTCGTATTCTTTCCAAACCTCACTTGTCCTTTAGGTAGTACTTTCCCGGAATTTAATACTGAACGTGGAGAGCTGCAGGACGACATCAATGCAGCTGTGCTAAGAAACAGGATAGATACTTCTTTTAGTTTCAGCATATTATAAAGTTAAGGATTATCTTTGGAAACCCGGTTTTAGACCAGGAAGTCCGGGAAGGTTTAATGAGACTCTTTCGAAATGGCTGTTTTCTGATAATTTTCTGCTGCTGTTCGGGACTTTATTCCCAGCATGTTAAGCTTCTTGTGGCCGGTCCAAAGCAGAGCTTCCGGGGATTATCGGTTGTCAGCGACCGGATAATCTGGGTTAGCGGAGCGAAAGGTACCGTAGGCAAGTCAGCAGATGGCGGAAAAACCTGGGAATGGATGACAGTAGCCGGTTATGAAAATTGTGATTTCAGGGATATAGAAGCGTTCAGCAAAAAAGAAGCGATCATCATGGCGATTGCGTCGCCGGCATATATTCTTAAAACCGTCGACGGAGGAAAAACCTGGAAAAAGGTTTATGAAAACCATGAGAAAAACATGTTTCTGGATGCTATTGCATTTTACGACAGCAAGAATGGAGTTGTTGTAGGCGATCCGATCGGGGGATCTTTTTTTCTTGCTCATACGACCGATGGAGGAAATTCATGGAGAAAGCTTGAAAACTATTACAAACCGGATACGGGAGAGGCTTGTTTTGCGAGCAGCGGAACAAATATTATTTTTCCTATAAACCCCCGTAGTTTCGAGATCGTTACCGGAGGGTCGCATGCTGAGCGTTTAAAGTGTACGCTCTATCCCAAAAGTTCGGAGCATGTCCGGTACATTCATCGGGGAGAATTAGATGAAATGACAGATCCGCTTTTAGACAGCGTGGTAATATCGGCCGAACCTTTGCCGCTTCTTCTCCAGGGTAAAAATTCAACCGGCGCGAATTCCATTGCTGCATTGAATTGGATGACCGAAGTAGTCGTAGGAGGCGACTTCAGCGCGAAGGATTCGACCAGGGGTAATTGCATTTATTCCAGGGATGGCAGAAACTGGAATGTACCGAAGCAAGGACCATCGGGCTACCGGAGCTGTGCAGCCTATCTTGGCGAAGGCACATACATCTGTTGTGGTCTGAACGGGGTCGATTTATCCGGTGACTTTGGTGAGACCTGGAAAAAGATCAGCAGCGACTCTTTTCACGCCTGCCAGAAAGCAAAGAAGGGGAAAGCGGTCTTCTTTATCGGAAACGAAGGGCAAATCGGGAAACTGATGCCGTAAAAAGTCCGCCATTGCTCCTGATCAATCTGTTTTTTGCCAAAAAACATTATATTTGCCCTCCACAAAAGAAAATCCATTTGTTAAATATTATCCCCCCAAAAACGCTTATGAAGAATACAATGCTCTCTCTATCCATGGCAGTTGTGTGCGGAGTTGCCGGTGCACAAACCATGACGCCTGAAATGCTGCTGCAGCTTGGTAAGGTAAATGCCCTGGGACTTACAAAAGACGGGAAATCCGTTGTGTACAGTATCCGGACCTACAACCTGGCAGATAATTCCAAAACAACCAAGATCTATGTTCAGCCGGTAGCTGCAGGAAACGCAGTTGAAAATGCAAACGGCGGCGATCTCGTTCCAAACAATCGCCTTTCCCCGGATGGAAAATGGAGCATCTCAGCAATGGATGTTCCTCTGAAAAAGATCTTCGGTAAAGACATATACAGCGATCTTCCGAAGTCGGACGTGATGATCTATGATGATCTGAACTATCGTCACTGGGACACCTGGGAAGACGGCGCCTTCAGCCATGTTTTTATTGCTCCTGTAAGCGGAGGTAAAAAGGCCGACAGCATCGACATTATGATGGGTGAACCGTATGATTGCCCGCAGAAGCCTTCGGGCGGAGATGAAGATTTTATCTGGAGCCCTGATGGAAAACAGGTGGTGTATATCACCAAAAAGAAATACGGAAAGGAATACGCGGTCAGCACGAACACGGATGTTTATTCCTATGATCTGATCACTCGCCAAACGACCAACTTATCGGAAGGAATGATGGGATATGATGTCAATCCACAGTTTTCTTCGTCTAATAAACTGGCCTGGCTGAGCATGAAACGAGATGGCTACGAGTCGGACAAGAATGATATCATCGTAAACGATCCATCGGGAAAGATCAACCTGACAAAGGATTGGGACGGAACGGTCAACGATTTCCGCTGGAGCGCCGATGGCAAGATGATCTATTTCCTTGCGCCGATGGAAGGAACAGTGCAGTTGTTCTCTGTAACAATTCCGGCCGGTAAAGCGCTTCCGGTGATCAGGCAGATCACCAAAGGGCAATGGGATGTTCAGACGATGGTGGGGCAGTCAGGGACAAAGATGGTTGTAACAAGGACCGACTGGAACCACGCTGCTGAAGTATATGCCGTGGATCTGATGGGAGGAATGATGCGTCAGCTGTCGCATGCAAATGACGACAAATACGCAAAGATCAAATTGAGCAAGGTGGAAAAACGTTATGTGACCACAACCAGTGGAGAAAAAATGCTGGAATGGGTTATCTATCCTCCGGATTTTGATGCGAAAAAGAAATACCCGACCATTCTTTATTGCCAGGGTGGCCCTCAGTCGGCATTGTCGCAATTCTATTCATTCCGCTGGAATTTTCAGCTGATGGCAGCAAACGGATATATCATCGTCGCTCCTAACCGTCATGGAATGCCGGGCCACGGAGTAAAATGGAACGAGCAGATCAGCGGAGATTACGGCGGACAGAACATGCAGGATTATCTGACTGCGATCGATGAGTTCACCAAAGAGCCGTTCTGCGACAAGAACCGTTTGGGCTGTATCGGAGCAAGTTACGGGGGATATTCCACCTATTACCTTGCAGGTATTCACAACAAGCGGTTCAAGACGTTTATCGCGCATGACGGGATCTTTGATTGGAGAGCGATGTACGGGACAACAGAAGAAATGTGGTTCGTGAACTGGGATCTCGGCGGGAACTATTGGGATACCGATAATGCAAAAGCTCAGAAGGCGTTCAACGAATTCAACCCCGTGAACCTGGTTAAAAAATGGGATACTCCGATCCTGATCATCCAGGGCGGACAAGATTACCGTGTTCCGATCGAGCAGGGACTGGGAGCCTTCCAGGCGGCACAACTGCAGGGTATCAAAAGCAAGCTCCTTTATTTCCCGAATGAGAATCACTGGGTGCTGAAAGATCAGAATGCTCTGGTGTGGCAGCGGGAATTCTACAAGTGGCTGAAGGAAACATTGTAGAAAATAAAAACCTTTCAGGAAAAAGAGCGTTGCGGAAGCAAGGCTCTTTTTTTTGCCCGGCTATCTTTAACGGCTTCTCAGCGACTCATTCTTTTTTACTTTCCTGCCCGGCGATCACTTTCTCCTGTATACCGAAAACAGTGGTGTTGAGGTATGTTTTCTGATTTACTTTAAGGTAAATACACTCAGAAAATGGAAAATACAGACAACTTCAGATACCTCCCGATCGATCAGAAAGAAGCATTGCTGAAACAGGAAGGAAAATACATAACATCGATTGACTCGCACGGATTGCAGGTTTCGCTTTATTATTATGCAGGGCTATATGTAGAAGCCTTTTATGCGAAAGCAAAAAACAAGCTGGTGGCTGTGCGCATCCTGGAAGACAAAAAAAGATTGGGAGCATACTCGCGCCATATCGATATACAAACGCTGCTTAATCAGTCGCTGTTGGGTTTACTGATGTTCAGCTCATATTATGACAATGCCTAGCAAAAAAAAATACACAGTTCAGAAATATTTTCTGAAAGATGACGGCCGCTTTCCGAATAATGCAGGTTTACCTGTTCTGCTTTATAAAAACGCATTGGCGCTTCCGAAGTTCTTTCCGGGAAATTTTATTATGAAGCTGTTTGCGAAAAACGGATGGAAGAATGCCTGGAAGGATGGTGTTTATGATTTCCATCACTATCATAGCACTACTCATGAAGTGCTGGGCGTATACAGAGGTAAAACCACGGTATTGCTGGGAGGAACCAGGGGAGTGGAGCTGACGCTTGAAAAAGGCGATGTATTGGTGATCCCGGCCGGCGTGGCACATAAGAACATCACGCCAAAGAGCACGTTCAAATGTGTCGGTGCATATCCGGATGGCAAAGAGTACGATATGAATTATGGTAAGATAGGAGAGCGGCCCGGGACAGATAAGAATATCAGGAATGTGGCAATTCCCGAAACAGATCCTTTGGGTGAAGGAGCGATCCAGAAGTATTGGAAAAAAGTTTTGGATGGAAATGCTGCCAAGAAACGTAGCAATTCAAAGTAAGGGTTGATTTGCGTTGTAATTTTGTAATATGCCGAAGCTTCATTTCAATACGACTAGATACGCCGACCTGCCACTGCACTATGGACATGTGCCGCCCTGGTTATATGAAAGAATGAGGAAGCTCGGAGGAGCGATCACCGAATCGATCGTATACGAGTATGGGAAAAGCGTTTTCCTGTCGAGGCTCAGCGATCCCTTGTGGTTCCAGGCGTTCGGAGCAGTGCTGGGTATGGATTGGCACTCCTCGGGAATAACCACTTCTGTAATGGGAGCGCTGAAGGGTGCATTAAATCCGCGCTTCAGAGATCTCGGGATATACGTCTGCGGCGGAAAAGGAAAATATTCGCGGAATACACCGGATGAGCTGAAGCGTTTGTCGGACCGCGTAGGTTTGAACGGAAACGACCTGATACGTTCGAGCCGGCTCTCCGCGAAAGTTGATAACACAGCGATCCAGGACGGTTTCCAGATCTACCTGCACTCCTTTGTTGTTACCGATAAAGGAGAATGGGCTGTGGTCCAGCAGGGAATGAATGATGCCAGCGGAATGGCAAGAAGGTATCACTGGCACTCGCAAAAAATGAGCTCTTTTGTGGAGTCCCCGCACACATCCGTATACGGCGAAAACAAAGGAGTGATCCTGAATCTTGCAGATGTAAAAGCCGGCGAAGCCAGAAGCTCGATCATCGGGCTGGTGAAGGAAGATCTTCACCTGGTGCTTCCTGAGATCCGTAAGATCGTTTTACCGAAGCATCATGAAGTCAGGGCCAGCGATGTAAACCTGAAAAGACTGGGAAGCATCCTTGCGCTTGCGCATGAAACGGAGCTGCATGATTTTGAATCGTTATTGCTGCTGGAAGGTGTTGGACCGCGGACGATCCAGTCACTTGCGCTCGTCAGCGAGGTTATTCATGGCACACCTTCACGCTTCGAAGACCCGGCACGTTTTTCCTTTGCCCACGGCGGTAAGGACGGCCATCCTTTCCCCGTTCCGATCACGGTTTATGATGAAACGATAAATATTCTTCAGCATTCGGTTGAAAAGGCGAAGATCGGTGAGGCAGATAAACAAAAGGCGATCAAAAGCCTTACAATGGTTGCACAGCATCTCGAAAAAGGATTCCAGCCCCGGGAAGATGCATTTTCGGATGTTATCCAAAAAGAAAGAAACGATTCATGGAAATATGGCGGAAGAACCGTTTTCGGAAAATCAAATCCTCCCGAAACAGGGAAGCAGCTGAGCTTATTTTGAGCTCGCTGGCGTCAATTCTAAATTGCTGATTATCAATTATTCCGGCTAGGTATTTTTACCTGTTTTTTAGTGATTTGGCATCCTTTTGCAAAATACTTCGTTTATTGCATTAACTCTGTGCGTGCTCTCACGTACAATGTGAAACCGGGTTTGATTTTGTTTGAAATAGATTGACGCACATGTTTACTCCTCCCTTCATCGCTCTCCTCGCATTGGTTATATTTCTTTTTGTCTTGCTATGCTGGATCTTTTTCCGGGCAAAAAAGCAGCGTGAAGAAGCACAAAATTATCAGCGTACATTTTTCGGCTCAGTGATCCAGATCCTTGAATTCGACAGGCAGCGGATCTCGAAAGACCTCCATGATGAGATCGGAACAACGCTTAGCATCATCAAGATGAACCTGACAAAAATGATGAAGCATCCGGAAAACGGAGATCAGAATCAGCAGTTGCTTGAGGCCAGCGGTTTTATGCTTGAAAATGTAATTCGTTCCACCCGCGAAATATCACAGGAGTTAATGTCACCCACCTTAATGAAGCTCGGTTACGAGAGAGGAATGGTAGAGCTCGGGAAAAAGCTCGGCATTGCAGGTGCCATCGAAATCAATGTTGATGTGAAAGGGTCGGAGTTCCGCTTACCGCAGTTGATGGAGCTGGAAGCCTACAGGATCATGCAGGAAGTATTGAATAATGTCATCCGCCATGCTGAGGCGACGAAGATCGGAATTGAAATTATTTCGGACGAAAAAAGCGTGATAACGAATGTATCGCACAACGGGAACGGCCTGGATATGCCTGCAATGGAAAAACTGCGTGACCTTGGAAAGGGCGTCGGATTGAAAAGTATTCAAAAGAGGCTGGAATTGATCGATGCAGAAATTGAGTACAAGGGCAACGCCGAAAGCGGTCCCAAAATTATTATCAGAATTCCAAGACATGAAAATAACTAAGCTGGCTATTGTTGACGATCATCATTTGTTCCGGAAGGGGTTGATCTCGCTGATCAACGATTATAAGGATCTCTCTGTTTCTATTGAAGCATCTAATGGAATCGAATTGAAAGAAGCACTTCGCCGGAATACACCGGATATTATTTTGCTTGATGTAGAAATGCCGGAGATGGATGGGATCGAGGTAACTGAATATCTTGCCTTGAAGTACCCATCGGTGAAGATTCTGATCCTGACCATGCACAATGAAGAGGAGATCATTTTCGACCTGATCGATAAAGGTGCACATGGTGTTCTGTTAAAGGATGACAGCATTGACCAGGTCATCGATGCGATCTATGCCGTGAAGGACACCGGATATTATTTCAAGGAGAATATTTCCAAGGTGATGATCAGTAACCTGGTGCGGACAAAGAAGATCATTCCCCGCATTGGCAAGGTAAGGCTTACCGAAAGAGAGATCGAGGTGGTCCGGCTGATCTGCAATGAGCTTACGAATAAAGAAATAGCGGACAAGCTTTGCATCAGCGCACGCACGGTGGATGGCCATCGTCTGAATATCCTGAAAAAGCTGGGTGCGAGGAATTCGATCGGGATCGTGATGTATGCGGTTAAGCACCGGTTGCTGGATTGAGGAACATTAACGCGCATTCCGGAAAACAGAAAAGGCTTACCTCTCGGTGAGCCTTTTTGCATTTATCTGCGAAATGGACGGAACACCATCATAGTTATTGCATAGATGCTTCATATGAGGTTCATATTATTCTGGTCCCCCAGGCGGTCCCCAGGAGAAGCAAAAAGCCCCGTAAATCATTGATTTACAGGGCTTGCATATTTTAGAGAGCGGAATGGACGGGACTCGAACCCGCGACCTCCTGCGTGACAGGCAGGCATTCTAACCAGCTGAACTACCACTCCTCAATAAAATTGCCTATGCTTTTCAGAATAGGACTGCAAAAATAGAGGATTTTTCTAATCCAGCAAAGATTTCTTTAAAAAATAACCCTTTTTATCCCGCTTCCTCTGGAAATCAAATATTTATTGACTTTTCCCGTTTTGTGATCGTAATTTTTAACGACATGACACGCTCTCTCCTTTTTCTTGCGCTCTCACTTTCCTTGTTTTCCTGTAAAAAAGACCCTCCCATCCCTGATATCCGGCCCAGCGAGTTCCAGCAGCATTACGGTGGTGCTGCCGACGATTTCGGACGTGACGGCCTTGAATATTCCAATGGCGACCTTTATATAACCGGCTCAACGCAAAGTTCCGGAGCCGGACAAAAGGATATTTACGTTGTGAAAACCGATGCAAACGGGAAGGTTATCTGGACGAGGACCTTCGGTGGAAGCCTTGACGACGAATCCAATGCGATCATCAAAACCGCAGATGGAAATCTCCTGATCGTTGGCACCACATCCAGCTTTGGTTCAGGAGGAAGTGACATTTATCTCGTGAAGCTCGATACCGCCGGTGCTTTGCTTTGGCAAAAGTTCTATGGCGGTCCAGGAAATGAGTCCGGATCTGCCGTTATTATCGCTCCGGATGGAAACTATCTTGTAAACGGATTAACCTCAAGCTTTGGTGCGGGTTTGCGCGATATTTATCTTTTAAAGCTGAATACTTCCGGAAATCTGATCTGGTCGAAAACTTACGGGGGAAACCTGGATGATGGCGGAACAAGTCTTTGCAATGGCGACACAGGAGATATCATGTTGTTTTGTTTCACTGATGATTTTGGTGCGGTGAACCGGGACATGTATCTTCTCCGGTTGAACTCAGCCGGCGATTCACTTGCTTCTTCGTTATACGGCGGCACCGAATACGAACAGGCATCCAGCATCGAGCGTACCACTGACGGGAACTTTATGATCTGTGGTCACACGGCTAGCTTTGGACATCCTGAGCACAACTTTTATGCGTTGAAGATCGATGCATCCGGTGCAGTGATATGGCAAAAGGATTACGGAGGAACAGCGCACGATGGCGCTGAATGCGGGGAGCAAAGCAGCGACGGAGGTTATGTGCTTGCGGGCCGCTCGTCCAGCTTTGGAGACCATTTCGAACAGATGTATCTCGTAAAGACAGATGGAAACGGTAATAAGGAATGGGAAAAGGACATCGGCGGATCCGATGATGACGCGGCATACGGAATGTTCGAAACGGCACAGGCGTATTTTATGGTGGGCAATACCAAGAGTGTAACGAATGGAAATAATGATGTATTTTTGGTGAAAATCCTGAAATAATGAGCATCTCACTTTTCGTAATCGGAATTATACTCGGAGGACTGGGAACACTGATCTGTGTTATTTTCGCGATCATCTCCCTCGCTACCGGGAAAGGCCAGAATGCGGCAGCATGGGCAGTAGGTTTCGTAATCGCTGTGATCGTTCTCGTGCTGTCGATCTTTCAGTTCGTGAAAAGAGTAAGCGAGAAAGTAAAACACGGTGTTGAGTGGATCGAACAGCAAAACAGCCATTACAATGATGGCCAGGATCTGGACGACAGCGAATATGCAAAACAGGAACGCCAGAATTTTCTTGATACGCTTAAGAAATACACCAATCCGGCCTTGGCGGACAAGATCCCTGTTGATTATTATGCAAACAAAAAAGCAGAGAAGAATGAGGAGGGGCAATATATTCTTCCTTTCGTATTCCCCTTATCGATCCGTTATGATGGATCTGACTACCAGGGAGAGATCATTAGTGACGTGAATGACTCCGTCTACCTGTCACACATTACGGATATGAACTTCGACGAAAATTTTGTGATCGCGAAAGTGGACAATACCGGCGATGACAAATTGCTTAAAGAGGGCAGGGGAGAAGTGGAGTATATCCTGTTCGATCTTCGTACAAGAGAGTTCCTTAATTTTGTAAGCAGGGAAACATTGATCGATAAAGCAACAAAGATCGGTTATACCGGACAAACGTACATGAGCCCGCTCCGGGATCTATACAAGGGCTGGACAGATTCTCTCAACAGTGATTACTGATATTTTTTCCAGCGCATTTCGTTCCGCCGAAAACGAAGTTGTAAAAAGTTCGAAGCCGGACCGCAAAGTAATACTCATCTGCATTACCGTCGCATTCTGTGTCACCATGATCAAGTATCTTGGCGATCAGGCTTTCATGCTGAATTTCCTTAAGAATGCCGGGCTCACGGGTTGGGCATCGTCCTTTGAAGATCTCATCAGCATCAATCCGAATGCGGAGCTGTACAGGCTTCTGTACTGGGTATCCATCGTGATCTTCTTTTACCTGGTGCCGCCGCTGCTGCTGATAAAGTTTGTCTTCCGTGAGCCGCTTTCAGCATATGGACTGAGCTTCAGCAATGCTTTCCGCGATTACAAGGTCTACCTCGTAATGCTTTGTATCATGATCCCTTTGGTGCTGTTTTTTTCCAGGACACAAAGTTTCCAGGCAAGATATCCGTTTTATGATCTTGGCTATGGCGAGCCTTTTTATCCTAATCTTCTCATCTGGGAGGTTACTTATTTCATCCAGTTCTTTGCATTGGAGTTTTTCTTCCGCGGATTTATGCTGCATGGAACAAAGCAGCGCTTTGGATATTATTCCGTTTTTGTAATGACGATACCCTATTGCATGATCCATTTCGGAAAGCCTTTGCCGGAAACCATTGCTGCTATTATCGCGGGGATAGTTCTTGGCACCTTAAGTCTCAAAAGCAGGAGCATCTGGCTTGGTGTCGCGATCCATTATTCGGTTGCAATTACAATGGATCTTTGCTCGCTCTGGCAAAAAGGAATGTTGTAAAGGATTTTGAAATTTGAGCTTATTCGGATTCTGCTATCGCGATCAGGATCTTCTCCAGCTTCAGCTTCATTTCAGCAGGAGAGCACTCATAATTATTAGCAAGGACCGAAAAGCATAACAGCTCCCCTTTCCTGTTCTTTACATAGCCTGCGTAACCTCTTGCGCGCGTGATGTAGCCGCTTTTTGCCCGCAGATTGTTTTCCGCACAGGTACCGTCGCACAAGCTGCCGAGTGAGCCTGTTCTCCCTGCGATGGGAAGCGAGTTATAAAAAGCAGCGTAGTTCTTGTCTTTCGTCATTTCGCGGAGCACCTGGGTTTCGGTAAGAGTTGTGATCACGTTTGCTCTTGAAAGTCCGCAGCCGTCGTTCATAAAAAATCCGCTTACATCCACACCTTTTGCTTTCCAGAAATTCGTTACAATTTCCGTCCCGGCATTCTCCGAACCGAACCCGGTCTTTTTGTAAGCAATGTATTTCAGCAAATGCTCTGCATAAAGATTAAGACTTTTTAAGTTTGTCCAGTAAACGATCTTGTCCAGTGTAGGTGAATAATAGCTGCCGATGGTTTTCCGGTCCTTCAGCAAAGCCGGTTTCTTTTCTTTGCCTTTGAGGGACTCATTCAATTCGTTAAATTCATTCATTGCTCTTACGGTTGTAGCTGTGCCTGAAACCGTAATTCCTGCTTTCTTAAGGGCCCGCATGAATTCCTGTGTGCAAAATAAGGCAGGATCGGGAATAGAACCTTCCACCTCGTAATCCGTCTTGTTTGCAGGGATCGTCCCGGATGCTGTCCGGTAAAAAGAATATTGCGATCCGAAAATAAATGCATTGTCATCGCTTCCGCCGGCAGTTACATGGTTGACCATCTCCAGGCCATCGATGTTTGGCTCGATCAAATGGATGGAGGTTGAAGTGCCGGGAGCACCGGATCTGAACTTTAACTTGAATTTATTGTCGTGATAAGTCAATCCACATGCGCCCGCACCGAAGTAATTTCCCATATCCGCCCAGATCCATTGAGCCGGTGTCATCTGGTCCTCAAAAATACCTGCGTCCCCGATAACGTTTCCTTCGATCGTCCGGACACCTTTATCATAAAGCATCTTTGCCCATTTCTCAACGGCTGTGGTGCTGTCTTTTTTATCCCGGAAATATTCGGATTCAAGAGATGGATCGCCGCCGCCCAGGATAAAAACATCTCCCCTGATAATGCCCGAGGTGCTGTCGAAAGTTCCTGCGTATTGAAGCTGTGTCTCAAAACGAAAGTCGCTTCCAAGTATTGAAAGTGCCGCAGCGGTTGTGACGATCTTCATCGTGCTTGCCGGAACTACGCTCACATTGCTATTGTATTCAGCGATCGCAGAATCCTTTTTTGTATTCATTACACAAAGGCTCCATGTTGCATGACGGAGATCTTTGTCCTTTTTCAGCGTTTCAACTGCCGCAGTGATTGACTTTTGAGCAAATGAAAAATGAAGAGGAACAAGAAACGATAAAAAGAAAACCCTTTTTAACATGCGGGTAAAATTAGCCCTTAAATTTCGAACGGCCATCTCCAACCAGCTTGTCGATCTTTTCCGCGAGCTTCCTGTCTTTATCGGTAACGATATCCCCGGAGTCGTGTGTGTTCAAAGAGATCGTCACTTTATTATACACATTGCTCCAATTGGGATGGTGGTTCATCTTTTCAGCTTCGAATGCCACTTTGGTCATGAAAGCAAATGCTTCCACAAAATTTTTGAATTCAAATGTTTTGTTCAGAGAATTCTCTTTTTCGATCCAGTTCATTTTTGTTTGTCTTATATGTATAATTAACTTCCGATCTGGACCACTGCCATTGTAAGGCGGCTGATACAGACTAATTTGCCCTCTTCATTCTTTATTTCGATGCTCCAGACATGCGTTTTTTTGCCGATATGAATGGGTTTCGCCTCCCCGTAAACATGGCCGCTGCTCGCAGGGCGCAGGTGATTGGCATTAATATCCAGTCCGACGCAGGCGTATTTGCTGTTATCCACGATAAGATTGGAAGCAACACTGCCCAGTGTTTCCGCCAGCGCAACTGAAGCACCGCCGTGCAGGATCTTCATGGGTTGAACGGTACGGCGATCGACCGGCATTTTCCCTTTCACGGAATCAGGACCGATCTCTGTGATCTCAATTCCGATGGCCTCACACATATTTTCGGTCAGCATCCAGCCGATGTCCTTCAAAGTGTATGGTCTGAACCAAATGCTCATAGATTGCTTTTTTTATAAAGTTACTAAAGTTTTCTTATGGAATCGCCGGTCTTTTTGCATCGGCTGTGTGTACTTTTTAAACTTTTACACGCTAACCCTGAAAAACCAAAGCCATGATCCGAAAAATTGCAATCCTGTCATTCTGTTCCCTGATCTTCCTTGCTTCCTGCAGGAATGCATCCCTGGAAAATAAAAAAAGCGCCGATGACAGATCGGAGGCGATCACACAGTCTGAAATGGAACCGCCGCCGCCGCCACCTTCTCCGGAAGAGGAGAAATCTTCGATCAGTTCAGCTTCCAACAATATCGCAATTACAAGCGATGAATCGGCTGCGGGTAATGCAGACAAGGAAACTGAAATTAAAAATCCGGTGGTGAAGATCGCCGAAAAGATCAAAAAGACTGCAAACATTGATATTGTAGTCGACGACTATAAAAAGGCCCGTGCAGCGATCGATGGCATTGTAAAGTCGAACAACGCTTATATCGGCGGAGAAAATGAGCAGAACAGTACGTACAATATCACCAACAACATGGTGATCCGCGTGGCGAACAAAGATTTTGATAAGGTTGTTGCAAGCCTTACCGGCGTCGCGAGCCACGTGAATTCGAAAAATAGCTACATGGAAGATGTCACCGCGCAGTTTGTAGATATTACCGCTCGTCTGAAAACAAAAAAGGAAGTGGAAAAACGTTACCTCGACCTGCTTCAGAAAGCGGTAAAAGTTTCCGATATTCTTGAGGTGGAAGAGCAGCTGCGTGTGATCCGGGAAGAAATTGAAGCAAAAGAAGGAGAATTGAAATACCTCAACGACCAGGTAGATTACAGCACGATCAACCTGAACTTCCACCAGGACTTTGAATATACTCCGCAGGATGAGCCGGGCTTCTTCGGCAGAGCAGGAACTGCATTCGGCAACGGATGGAATGGCTTTTTGAGTTTTCTCGTGGCGCTGGTCTATGCCTGGCCCCTCTGGGTCATTCTTGCTTCTGTGGCTTATTTCACCGTAAGGTTCATCAAAAGAAAGATCCTGAAAAAATAAATTTGAAAGTTCTGCGTTAGCTATTCAACGCAGCATAAATTTTTGTGTTGTGATCGTTTAGAGAGAGCGATTCCGGGTTGGCTTTGGTAGCAAAGGTCAACCCGGTTTTTTTTACTGGTGGCTGAGGTATTCTTCGTTCGCTTTGTCGAATTCTGCAATGAGCTGCTCCCGTTCGGAGATCAGCCCGGAGATCAGGACACTCTTCTTGAAGAACAGCATTGTCAGCATCCATTTCGCGCGGATCTCTCTGAACATGATCGCATAAGCCAGCGCGAAAAGGGCACTCAGAGGGAGCGATACGGCATATACGATCGTCAGCCATTGAACGTGAGTGAATTTCCAGCAAAGGATGATCTGGACGGTGTAAAAGATCATGAACGCAAACATTCCTCCCACCATATAATAACCGCCGACGTTCTCAAGACGTTCCTCATCGCGCTTTACCAGTAGTCCCGGCAAACGGTAGGGAATGTAATTGTTGATGATCCCGTATAAAAAGAATGGAAAGCCGAGGATGATCTTCGTCAGTGCCCACAGGTTTGTTCCAAAGAAGGAATTGTTCTTCCTGTTTTTAGCGATATCGATATCGCGAAGTCCCAACGATTCAACATTTTTCAGGTATTCCCTGATCCGGAGATCCATCGTTTCTACACGCTTTGGCTGAAGGATCTTAAAATAGTTAACCGTTTCAATGATGTTTTTTGTAATGACGAATTCCCTTGCTTTATCGTCAACGGCGCCTACATCTTCCGCCACTTTATATTTGTAAAGCGTTTCGATGTTTTCAACCAGCTGATCAGTATTGTCATCCTCGATCGCAATTACGAGGCTTTCCAGTTTTTTCCGGATCTCCTCCGTGAGCTTTTCTACTGCTTTGTGTGGATTGGCGGTATAATCATCTTTATAATCCGCAGCGTTGATCGGCGGATCGATGTTGAGGAAAAGGTCTTTGTTGAACGCATGCGGATCCACATAGTTCAACCCGATATTCACGATCTTTACACCGAGTCTGAAATCATTCCGCGCTTCCGCACCCAGGGCAATACGCGCGGCGCCGGTTTTGATCGGACGCAGCTTTCTTTCCGTGATGCTCAGTCCTTCCGGGAACATCAGGATCACGCCGTTTTTTTCGAGGTGTTCATAGCACTTTTTGAATGTCGCCTCATTGTTGGCCATTAAAGTCGGATCATCGGCTTTCCTGTAGATCGGTATGATGTGAAATTTCGGAAGGATCCATTTTGCAAAACCGGTTTTAAAGATGGCTGCTTTTGCAAGAAAATAAACAGGTCGCTTAACGATCACCGCAATAACGATCGGATCCATGAATGTGCTGGGGTGATTTGCCAGGATCAATAAAGGACCTTTGTCAGGTATTGAGTTTTTATTCCGGTAGGTGATCGAACGGAAAAATACGCGAACAGTGATCCGGATAAACGGTTTTATGATGTGATAGATCATGTCCGCAAGGTAATAAAATCAGAATTGCAGACGAAACCTGGTGCAATTTTACATCGCGTTGTGCAACTATTTGTTTACTAGTGATGTATGATAAGCGAGTCCGGCTCCGAATCCTTAAATTTTCATTGATTAATGATTGTTTTTTAACGCAATTGTTCTAATTTGGTATTGAACTAAACTAAGGCCCATGCTAACGAACTCTATCAACCGCCTGTTTTGCATTTTTCTTATTGCGTTCACATCTTCTATGATGGCGCAGCCTGCTTCCTTCTCTTCACGCGGAATTGGCGGAGGCGGAGCACTGTTCTCGCTGTCGATCAACCCAGCGAATAATAGTGAATATTATGTTTCCTGCGACATGGGCGAATTATTCCATACAACGGATTTTGGCGTGACGTATAACCAGGTCAATTTCCAGGAGCTTGTGGGCGGACATAATTCAAAGGTGTGTTTCACATCGACACCCGGCTTGCTATACAGCGTGAGCTATGCAAATAACGAGATCGTTCCGATGAAAAGTACGGATGATGGAATCACCTGGAACCCGCTTCCCGGAAATCCGGATAACACAGAGGAAACATTCACAATAGATGCAGATTATAACAATCCCAGCCGCGTGATCATTTCCTATTACGGAGATATTTATTTTTCAAGCAATGGCGGTACCACCTTCACCAATATTCACACTGCCGCAACCGGCTCGGGAAACGTAGTAGGCGGCGTTTTCTTCGACGGTGCCAATATTTACATCGGAACGAACGACGGTGTTATCGTATCAACCACGTCCGGCGCCAGCTGGTCGGTTGTTCCAGTCGCAGGATTGCCTGCATCTGAACGCATCTGGTCATTTGCCGGAGCAAGATCCGGATCGACCACCCGTTTCTTTTGTATCACTGCCGATGTTGCTGATATTTATGTCGGCGTGGTCGGTTCTGACTATTATGGTTTTCCGAAAGGCGTCTATTCCGTTGATTACGGTGCAGGTTCATGGACACCCAAAATGACGGGAATTACTGCGGGAACGGATTTTCCGATGTTCGTAAAAATGGCGACCTCTGATATCACTACCCTTTATCTCGCGGGAAGCGATGATGTTTCGGAACCTATCGTTTTGAAAACAACAAATGCCGGCTCCGGCTGGACGCATGTATTTAATACTGCAAATAATCTCAACATTAATACCGGCTGGAGCGGACAAGGAGGCGACCGCGGCTGGAGCTATGGAGAATGTCCTTTCGGTCTGGCAGTCGCTCCCAACAATGTGAATGACGTCATCTTCGGTGATTTTGGATTTGTCCACAAAACGTCCAACGGCGGAACTACCTGGCAGCAGGCTTATCTTAATCCTGCCGGGCAGCATCCGGTGAACACGCTTACACCTGTGGGCGCGAGCTATTCCAGTGCCGGTATCGAAAATACAACCTGCTGGCAGGTGCATTGGCTGGATGCAAATAATATGTGGTCCTGCTTTTCCGATATCCGCGGGATCCGAAGCACAGATGCAGGTAACTCATGGTCGTTCAATTATACGGGTAACAGCGCGAATTCAACTTATCGGGTAGTTCAGCATCCGACAACCGGTACTTTGTTTGCCGGTACTTCCAATATTCACGATATGTATCAGAGTACGCGCCTCGCTGATGCGCAGCTTGATGCGGCGGACGGGAACGGCAAGATCATCTACTCAACTAATGGAGGATTGACCTGGATCAATCTTCATGTTTTCAATCATCCTGTTTTCTGGATCGCGCTGGATCCGACGAATTCCAACGTAGCGTATGCAAGTGTAATCCACTACAACGGAGGCGCAGGAGTGGGAGGGATCTATCGCACTACGAACCTGAATTTGCTTGCGGGGTCAACCTGGACATTGCTGCCGAATCCTCCGCGGACCGAAAAGCATCCTGCGAGTATTGTCGTGCTGAATGACGGAAAGGTCGTCTGCACCTATTCAGGTCGTCGTACAACGGCTTTTCAGCCCAGCTCCGGAACCTTTGTCTATGACCCGGTTGGCGGAAGCTGGACGGATGTTTCAGATGCAGGAATGTATTACTGGACAAAGGATATTGTAGTGGATCCGAATGATGCGACCCAGAATACCTGGTACGTATGCGTATTCAGCGGCTGGGGAGGACCGCCGAATGGATTGGGCGGACTATACAAAACAACAAATCGCGGAACGAGCTGGACAAAATTGACTGGTACTACGCTTGACCGGGTGACCTCGGTTACTTTTAATCCGAATGATGCAAACCAGGTTTTTCTTACCACTGAAGGTCAGGGGCTTTGGATGAGCGGCAACATCAACTCCGGAACGCCAACCTTTTCGATGGTTTCCAATTATCCTTTCCAGCAGCCGGAGCGGGTATTTTTTAATCCATACAATACATCTGAAATGTGGGTGACCAGCTTCGGGAACGGAATGAAAATGGGAACAATGCTTTCTACCGGTGTTGCTGAGTTTACAGAAGCCACGGGCCTGCTTGCATTTCCAAATCCGGCTACCGGACAGGTTAAGATCATGAATGCCGAAGGAAAGAAGATCTCTGTTTATAGTTCAATAGGACAGCTGGTTTACGAGCAGGCCATAGAACAAAACGAAATAACACTTGACCTTTCAGCATTTGAAAATGGAGTATACTTCGTGAGCTGCGGAACTAAAAAGACAAAGATCATATTGGCGAAGTAAAGCAAACTGCGTATTTTCGCAATATGCCAACGCAGCGCCAGTTATTTCTTCAGCACATAGCACAAACAAGCGAAACACCTTTGGCCCTTGAAATTGAAAAGGCAGAAGGTGTTTTTTTATTTGGCGCCGACGGGAAAAAATACCTCGACCTGATCTCGGGAATTTCTGTAAGCAATATCGGGCATCGTCATCCGAAAGTGCTTGCAGCGATTCAGGCTCAACTCGACAAGTATCTTCACCTGATGGTTTACGGTGAATATATCCAGTCGCCACAGGTTAAGCTCGCGCAGGCGCTTACAGCAACACTTCCCGGAAACCTGAACTCCGTTTACTTTGTGAACTCAGGCAGTGAAGCGATCGAAGGGGCAATGAAGCTTGCAAAGCGCTATACGGGCCGGACGGAGATCATTTCTTTTACGAATGCATACCACGGCAGCACGCAGGGGAGCCTCAGTATTATGGGGAGTGAAGAGTTCAAAAGTTCATTTCGTCCGCTGTTGCCCGACACCCGCCAGATTCCGTTCAACGATATTTCAGCATTGCAACAGATCACGGAGAGAACTGCCTGCGTGTTTGTAGAAACGATCCAGGGAGAGGCTGGAGCTATTCTTCCTCAGAATGATTTTTTGAAGAAGCTGAAGGAGCGTTGCAAATTAAAAGGAGCATTGCTGGTGGCAGATGAAATTCAATGCGGATTCGGCCGGACCGGGAAAATGTTTGCTTTTGAACATTATGGCTTCGTTCCCGATATCTTATGCCTGGCGAAGGGAATGGGAGGAGGAATGCCGGTTGGAGCGTTCATCTCCTCAAAAGAGATCATGAATTCGCTTACTAATAATCCGATCCTTGGCCATATCACCACATTCGGTGGTCACCCGGTATGCTGTGCCGCCGCTCTCGCATCACTGGAGGTGCTGCTGGAAGAAAAGCTGGTTGCCGGAGTACAGGAAAAAGAAGAACATTTTCGTAAGCTCCTGGTGCATCCTAAGATCCTTTCGATCCATGGACGCGGCCTTTTGCTGGCCCTTGAGTTTGAAAGCTATGAGCAGAACAAAAAGATCATCGACAAGTGCATCGGCAAAGGCCTGATCACTGATTGGTTCCTGTTCAATTCCGGTTCGATGCGGATCGCTCCTCCGCTCATCATTACAAAAGAGCAAATAGAGATGGCCTGCGGGATCATTATCGACTCGTTGAACGAGCTTATTTAACATGATTTAACAATGCAGGAGAAATTTTTGGCATTATGGTTGCGTTATCAGGACGGACAATTTAATTTTAAAAATCACATGAAAAAGCACTTAAGTTCATTGATCGCCGGGATCCTTTTCTTCTCGGCTGCTTCATTCGCACAAGACAGGGCGAAAGCAAAAAACGCACAGGAGCCCGTAAAGGCAACAACTACTGTGCATGAAGAAAAAGGTGAGCGTGTTTCTGCAACACCCAAAGCCGGAACAGCGACAACACAAGCTGCGCCGGCAAAGCGAAAGCTGGTGAAAAAGCAGATCGTTCAGAAGGGGGATATGAAGGCGGCACCGGTTAACGATGCAAAAGCAAAATAGAGTATAGTTTGTCGCGGGCTTGTTACCTGCGGTGGCGTGTGAAAACCGCCATTTGTGATAAAGAGCTTCATCCGAAAGGATGGGGCTCTTTTTTTAGTAATTGCCGATCGAAAGCATCACGAGTGTGCAGGCTTCCACGGCTTCGATATTATTTTTCCGCAGCATATTCTCGAACTCAGGATTCTCGGTTCCCGGGTTAAAAATTACGCGCTGAGGCTTCAGCGAGATGATATAATCATACCAGGCAGGCTGATTCTGCGGACCTACATAAAGCGTTACCGTTTCGACATCTTTGATCTCCGGCTTACCTGCGAGAATCTTTATGCCGTTGATCATTCCTTCTCTCAATCCCACCGGTACAACCTCATGGTCCTTCCGCTGCAGGGCCATCGTAGCCCGGTAAGCATAACGCTCGGGATTTTCTGAAGCTCCTATAACGACGGTTTTTCTCATTAGTCTATTTCTACATAGTCAAGATCTTTGCCATGACTTTCTTCCAGGATGATCACAGCGGCAATTGCCAGGGGGATCACGATCACACCCACAATAAATGCTGATTGTATAATGCCCATTCCTGCGGACATATTTCTCCAGGCGAGCGTCATTGCCACTGTAGTACCGCGTACGAAGTTCGGAACGGTTGTGGTAACTGTAGAACGTATATTGGTGCCGAATTGTTCAGAAGCAACAGTGACAAAAAGTGCCCAGTAGCCCATTGCGATACCCAAAATAAAGATCAGCAGGTAGAACATCCCGACCGAAACGGAATGTGCTTCAAAATAGCATCCGCAGAGAAGCCCCATTGCTCCAATGAACAGAATGAGCGCTTTCTTCCTTGACTGAAGCTTTTGACTGACGTATCCGATCAGGATACTTCCCATGGCTGCGCCGATATAATGATACATGATCACTTTTCCGGGATCAACCGGACTGGTAACGCCAAGTGCCTCACCAAACTCCTTGGAAAAAATGATGAGAATGCCGATTGCGTACCATACGGGTACACCGACAAAAATACAGCAGAGGTATTTCAGTAATTTCTTTCCGCTGGTAAACAGGCTCAAAAAATTTCCCCGTTTTACGGTCGAGGTCTTGATCTTGTCAAACATTCCCGACTCATGAATGTATACCCGTAACGCAAGAAGTAACAGTCCCAGTCCGCCGCCCGTCCAATAGGCTTCTCTCCATCCAAGCTCGGAAACGAAATAGGCCAATACGGCACCAAGTACACCAAAGCCGGCAACGATCGTCGTTCCCCAGGCTCTCGTTTCTTTGGTCATAACTTCCGAAACCAGCGTAATTCCAACACCAAGCTCACCGGCGAGACCGAATCCCGCTATCAATCTCAATACTGCATACTGATCGACGGTGGTTACAAAGCCATTTGCAATATTGCCAAGGGAATAGAGCAGGATCGTAAGGAACAGAACGGACAACCGGCCTCTTTTATCGCCCAGCATCCCCCAAACGATTCCTCCCATCATCATCCCCGCCATTTGCATGTTATTCAGATAAAGCCCGACGTCCTTGATCTGGTCGTCGGCTACGCCAATGCCTTTGAGGCTGGGAATCCGGACAATGCCGAAAAGAATGAGATCGTAGATATCGACAAAATAACCCAATGCCGCCACGATCACGACAATATTCAATGGATTGGTAGTTGAGCCCTTATTCATATTCTTTTTATTCGAGATAAAAATAAGAAAGAATATGGAATAAAACGGCTTTCCTACGACCTGATAAATTTGAGGCAGCGCGTCTGTTTGCCGTCAGTGATCTTTACCAGGTAAATACCTTTGCAGAGCGTGCTGGTGTCGATGACATTCCTGTTTATGACAGCATGCAGCTTTTCCCCGGTTGATGAATAAAGCTCCAAAACAGATTCAGGCTGAAGCCCCCCGATGAACACATTTTCCGCTGCAGGATTTGGAAATAAGCTCAGCTCTCCTGCTTTGCTCTCGTCGATATTGGTTGTAAATGTACAATCGCTTATGGCGCTTAAAAAAATATCTTCCAGTCCGGCTGACGTATGCATCGCCGTTCCCGGACCCGGATCAAAATCGGCCGCATTCATAAATGCCCCGGTGATGTATATATTGCTGGACTGATCCAGTGTCAGGCCGTATGCGTAGTCAACGTCGGTGCCGCCGACTGCTGAAGCGCAGATGAAATTTCCGGAAGCATCCAGCTTGCTGATGAAGATATCATCCATGCCATTAGTAGTGAGATCGAACGTTGCTGCTCCCGGGTCCATGTCTGCAACATCCTGAAAGCTTCCGGCAGAATATATATTCCCGAGAGCATCTGTCCTTACTGAGTAAGCATAATCTCCGCCTGTCGGTGATCCGAGCTCTTTCATCCAGATGAAGTTTCCGGCAGCACTCATTTTCAAGATAAATGCATCCTTCGTGGCTCCGGCATCCTGGACAAAGCTTCCGGGACCGGTATCGAAGTCGGCGCTATAGCTGAAGCTTCCGGCAATGATCAGATCGTTGTTTGCATCCACCGTCATTGCATTACCCAGTACATTTTGTGAAACAATATTTTTTGCCCAGATAAAATTTCCGGCTGCATCCAGCTTGCTGACAAAGAATCCGGTGGTATCCAGCGGATAAAACCCCGGTCCCGGATCAAAGTCTGTTACGTCTTCATACGCGCCCGTAGTATATACATTTCCTGCTGCGTCGAGTGCGATTGCATTGCTCACGTTATCTTCTGTGCCGGTAGTACCACCCATTTGCTTTGCCCAGATAAAATTTCCGGCGGCATCGATCTTACAGACAAAGATATCGTAGCTTCCGGTGCTGATCATGTTGAAGACTGCGGCACCCGGATCAAAATCGACCGTGTCAGTGAAAGAGCCGGTACCGTATACTTCTCCGGAGCTGCCAACTGCGATCGAGTAGCCGGCGATCCCGCCGCTGCCGCCAAACTGCTTTGCCCAGGAAAGATTTCCCGATGGATCCAGCTTGACGATATACATATCGCCATAGGTGGATCCTGAGGTCAGGTTGAAGGTTCCGGTTCCGGGATCAAAGTCGGCGGTACCGACAAATGCGCCGGTGACATATACATTGCCTGATGGATCTGTTGCAATTGCGAATCCTCTGTCACCGTTGATTCCTCCAATACTCTTAGCCCACAAGAAGTTTCCGGCCGGATCATTTTTGCAGATAAAAATATCCTCCTGTCCGTTTGAGGTCAGATTTAAGATACCCGGTCCGGGATCAAAGTCGACTGTGCCGTTGAAAAATCCGGTTGAGTAAATATTTCCGCTGTTATCGGATGTGATGGCCCAGCCTGCATCGCTTTCGGCGCCTCCCATCCGGTTGGCCCACAGAAATGCAGCCTGGGAAAAGGCCGTGGCTGCTGTAAAAGAAAGGAAGACAGTAGTACAGAGATGTTTCATGTTGTCTTAGCTTGATTCAATGATGTTGTGAAAAGTCGATGCCATTACCCGCCGGAATATTTTTTTAGAGGTCCCGCCATTCGTAAAAACCGTCAAAGTCCCCACTATACTCCGCTATTGCAGAGGATCTATTTCAGCGGGAACTGTTTTTTTTAGGACTTTGCTCCGAAGGAAAAATCCTGCGATAACTCAATCGCTGTTGAGAAAACGGATAAAGGCCGGAAGACCAAGGCCTTTGACTACAACGAAAGCAGCGCCGCGGATATATTTTTTTGCATTTTTATTTGCGGACTAAAAAAAATGCTACTTTTGACCCCGGAGAGATGGCAGAGCGGTCGATTGCGGCAGTCTTGAAAACTGTTGACTGTAACAGGTCCGGGGGTTCGAATCCCTCTCTCTCCGCAAAAAGGGACTTCCCACATAAAAAAGGGGGAAGTCCCTTTTTAACTTCCCCCAAATCCATTGATTTCAAAGCGATTTCACCAATTACGAAATTTACGTGAGTGGTTCGAAATGCCTGTATTTTCTTGTCATACACTAAACCTGACGGAAAGATTAATTTCTGTATTTTCTCACGCACGTTAAGGCTCGCAGAAGCCCATATTGACGGGAGTTTCAAGCAGAAAGCAACAACCTCTTTCAGCTTTTCTTCGAGGTTCGAAATGGTTTGGCCGGTTTTGCCCAATTCTTTGGTTATCTCGTCTCTTTCAGCAACCAATTTGCTGGTTAATCTGTCGAACACTTCGCGTGTCATTTCCTCTTTTACATAGTATTTTTCCTGAAGATTAAGCATACCCGCATCTATTTCAGAAATGCGCTTTTCAATGCGTTCCTGTATCTCATTGTTGTCCTTATTCGCGTCATCATAAGCATGAACCATTTTGTAAACTATGCTGTTCATCAAATCTTCCCTTACCTGGTACTTCGCCAATTCCTCCAAGAAAAGCGTGTGCATATCCTTTGCGCTTTTGTTGCACTTGCACCCAACCTTGCGGCACTTGTAATAGTATAGATTCTTTTTCTTCACGATATATCCGGTTAGCGGATCATTGCAGTCTCCGCATTTAAGAAAGACCTTTAAAGGAACACCTTCGTTTTCTCTCTTGTGCGGAACACCGTACTTGGTAGAACTTAACCGAATATCATTGATCTTAAAGAATGCTTCCTTGCTAACCATTGGCTCATGTTTGCCTTCCACGACTTTTCCATCTAAAATACCGTGAGCGATCAAGCCACAATAAAAAGGGTTTTTAAAAATTTTGTAAATGCGTTGCTTGTACGTTATGATTCCGATTTTCGCCAGCATCTTGATTATGTCCTCGTTTCTGTAACCTTGCAGCTTCCATTCCCAAGCTTTACGAAGCTTTTTACCATAGTCGTTGAGAACGATCTTCTTTACTCCATTTATCTTGATGGAATCATACCCTATTGGTGCGGGAATACACCATTCACCCTGGCTGTATTTCCTTTTCAAACCATCTTGTGTGATCTGCTGACGCTGCACATTATCCCACTTCGCAAATATCAATTGAATGTCTTGCATCAGAACTCCGCTGCTATTGCTTGTATCAACAGGCTCAGTTACGGCAATGATATGAATACCGTATTTGTTCCTCAATTCATCTGCAATAGAAATTGCTTTACCTCCTGTTCTGCTAAATCTTGTCATCTTATAAACAAGAATTGTACTAACCTTTCCTTTGCTTCTTTTGCAGAACTCGATCATTCGCTGAAATTCTTTCCTCTCGTCCGTTTTTGCACTTTCATAAGTTGCTCCGAACCCCGCTACTATTTGTAGGTTATAGCGTTTCGCAAAATCTTCAATGGATTTATTTTGGTTGTCAATAGATTCATTGGTATCAAATTGTTTCTTTCCCGAAACCCGCGTGTACTTGATAACCATTTTAGAATCCACCTTTTTAATAAAGGTTTTACTTTTTTTCCCGAATTTGTTATCCAGGACTGCTTGTGTTTGCGTATTCATGCTGCTTGACTTAGATTATATTCGTTATTCTCTTTTTGCTGCTGATCTCTTTCATTTTGGAACTCGATAATGATATTGGCGAATGCGTCAATCGCAAACAATATCTCTTGCGCTTCTTCATCGCTCATATCTTCTCGCTTCATCAGCTCCTTTAATCTTTGAATTGTCAATGGCTCCTTTTTCGGATTGATTTCTGACCATTTTTTTTCTTCCGTTTCGTTGCTGTTTTCTTCCATCACAAAGGTAGATATAAATTCTTATATAGTTGATTATCAATATGTTAAAGTTATTAACCGGATAGAGTTCGACCTTTAACTGACCAAAGTTCTTACTATGGTTTTTGGCTCAGGCCGTATATGCCGAACATGCGGGGATAACGACTGAATAAAGTGGTTGTGTCAGGCTTACTTTGGAAACCTTGTAGTCAAGACAATTACAAGCTTGTAGTAATTAAATGACGCGGAGATCTATTCGGGAGGAATTGCGGAGGAGTTGGGGAGTAATTACGGAACAATTACGAAACCTGACTTGAGTTACGGAACCATTACGCAGCCACCGCGGAGGATATATGGATTGGTTGTGAAAATGCTCGTGTGACTTAAATAAGCGTGTTTTTGGAGCCTAACTTCTGGATGGAATACCGTATAGCTTTTTAAATTAGAGGTCAATATTGTACTCTTTGCTTATACGATCCCATTTTTTTTGAACCTCCTTTGAAATCATCATTGATTCTTCGTTGGCCACCTGCTGTTTTTCGTTTTTCCCGAAAGAAAGGAAGTTGAAACTTCCCGCGATATAATACTCATCATCCTTGATGACAAGTTTTCTGTGTGTTCCGGTAAGTTTAGAATTAAGTTTCTTAAAATGTGTTGGCAAATGGATTAGCCTAAAATGATCGCTATGCTCCTTTTCTAATTCCTCCATCATTTTTACAGTTGAAATATCATGGTCGTCTTTTTCACTTATTCCATAAAGCACAATCAATCTTTTTTTGGCTTTCAAAATTTCCTTAAATAAAGGAATATATTCTTGGGTTGCTCTTTTTATCCAGGGACTTTCAATAAGTACTTTTTCCTTGACGTTTTTCAGTGCTTCAATAAATTTTTGCTTTGTCTCCCAAATACTCAAGGTCGCTAATTCAGGAGAAAATGTTTCAATTTTTGTAAGCACATTTATTGGCTCTCTCTCTTTAATAAGCTCAGTAAGCCCCTCAAATTCTATTCTTTCTGAATTACTTAATGAATAAATGAAATGCCGGTATTCAGCATTAAATTTCAGAGTAAGCTCTTTATTTGGTTTAAGAGACTGAAAACTTCTGACTTCTAATTTGGCTTCTTGATTACTTTTGCCAGTAGGGATGTACTCAATGAGCCAATAATTACAAAACTCATCAAAATCTCTTTTAATTTCGTCTGGTGAATAACTAATGAGGTATGCTTTATTTTCATTGTCACGCTTATAAACATCGGCAAGAGCCTGAAATTTATTTTCTAAAAGTTCAGGGTTTCTACTGGCTATTCTTATTTCACTATCAACAAATTTTGGCAATCTACTTCTTTCTGTTTGATATTCTTTAGCCGACATGATTTCACCTGAGATTGCATCAATTAAAAAGTCATATTCTTCTTCCTCTTCAACTCTCAAAATATTATTATTATCTAAAAATTCTTTTCCATCGGGCGTAACAAACCACTTGTCAGAAACAATATCTAAATATCCTTTTTCACGTAAGGAAAACAATTCACGCAAAATAAATTCATCTGTTTCACCAAGACCTAAGAACGCGAACAAATCCTTCTGCATATTAAAGCCGGCTTGAATTGCCCTTAAAATCACGCTATACACTTTTACCAATGATCCGTCCGGTTGTTTATTGATAAGAACATCAAGCCGTACCCGTCGTACCGGATATGAAAAAGCAATTAGTTCGTTCAACTTATATCCAGTTGGCGATTGTTTTGCTAATTTTTCATACACTTCTTGCTCTTTCATTTAAATACTTCTTTAACTTGTTCTGCCTTTACTATCCAATCTGGCTTAATAGATTCTAAATAGTGCTGCAATGCCGCTTTTTTGCCTTTAGAACGCTTGGTGTGAGCGTTTATAAGACCATAATAATCCCCAACAATAATTAGTAATTTTTTTTGTCTTGAGAGAGCGACGTTAATTCGATTTGGAACTTCGAGAAAGCCTAAATCGAGACCAGCGCCACTTTTTACAAGATCAACGATAACTATATCTCGTTCTAAACCTTGAAATCTGTCAACGACAGATACCGTGAACTTTTCTTCTTGTTTATTCCAAGTACGAATATTCTTCAAACCTGTTCTTTGAATTTTTCGGTCTAACTGTTTTTTTATCTCTCTGAATTGAGCTGTATAACCTGTAATAACGCCGAAAGAATAATCTTTAACCTTTTCGTACTTATTTAATTGTTCGAGTATCTCTGGAATAAGGGCTGCACTTATTTTATTGAGTGAAGACTTATTTTTTTCGCCATCAGTTTCGCTCTTATAATGACTTCCGATGTCAAAAAAGAGTATCGAAGTTTCAATATCTAAAGGCAAATTATGTTCCGCCAATGGATCTCTTTTAACAGGCTCAATTGGTTCATCTCCTTCTGGCTCATAAAAACATTTAGAAGTTAAAGTCACCTGTTCAAAAGAGGAACGCCTACATTCCGTTAACTGAGCTTTATAATCAAATTCAATATTTGTAATAACACGTTCAAACAAACTTGGTCTATTAAAATAATCTTCCCAGTTTTCCAATTCATCAGCCTCGTTCTTAAATTTCTCACGCAACCACTTTTCAACTTCCCTGGTGGAAGTAAGCATTGGTTTTAGCTGCCTATGATCGCCAACAAAAATTAAATTTTTACCCAAAATAATGGGAACAAGCGCCTCGGCTGTCGTGGCTTTTCCCGATTCATCCATAATCACGTAGTCAAATTCAAAATTGTACTTTGAGTATTTTTTCGAGGCGATATGATTACAAGTTGCACCAATTACCCTAATACTATCTATCAATTTTTGATTTATTGCGCTTTTTTCATTGAGGGAATTAATAGTTACTATCCAGTCTCGATGTAAACTCCAGAGATTGAGAAAAGCAGAAAGCTCAACATCTAATGCTTTACCAATTAAATCAATCGCTTGTTCTTTCTCTTTTGGCAAAGAATGCAACGCTTTCAAATTCTGAATTCTATTGGTATAGCTTTCAATTTTCGATTTTACCTTGTTCCAATCATTGTTTTCAAAAAGGATTTCGATGATACTAAGCGCGAAAGGATTTTTGTTCTGCAACCCTTCTAAAAATTTTCTTTTCGATTTCTGAAAGTTCTTTTCGGCTGTTTCTCTCACTTGCTGCTTCCATCCCTCTAACTTCCGATCTAAAGTGTGTTTCTTTATTGATTGGACTTTTGGAGCCGTTATACCGCTTAATCTGAGTATTGGAATCTCATTTTTAAGCAAATTTTCTAATACCTGGTCAACTGCGTTGTTAGTTTGCGATGTAATTAAAATCTTGGCCTCTGGTTTAAGAGATAATATTTGAAATACAATTTCTGTGATAACCGTTGTTTTTCCGGTTCCCGGTGGACCTTGAATAACTGACAACGGTTCTTTGTTTATGGCATTCTGGATAGCTTTTTGTTGGTTGTGGGAGTATTCCAACGATTTGCCGCTTTTATCTTTCTGCCAAACTTTTTCCAGATCACCATATTCTTTAAATAGCGATGGTAATTCTTCCGGTTTAAAAAGAAAGTAAATTAGATCAGGATTTTGAATTTCATTCTTATCTACCTTCCTAATGGCTTCTAACTGCCTGTTCTTTTCTTCCTCTTTTTTATTGGTGTTTTCAAATAAATAGCCTGATTGGGGAATACTGTCTTTTTTTAAATGTTCGCAATCCTTAATTTTTAAAATACCATCGTGATTAAGGTATTCATAAGGCTTCCCCGCAAATACTATGGCCTCCTTGCTTTGCTTTCTATCTGAGTTTGCAGACACTATGTATTCAAACCCTTCTGAATTTACATCATTGCCATCTTCAATATGTTTCAGAATAAAACCAACAGGACTATTTTTTTCATGCGGTTTTATCCGAAAGAAAATCTCGTCTCCTTTAACTTCGTAATGATTATATTGGATACGAAGTGAATTTTTTGCAATCACTTCTTTTTCCTTTTCCAGTAATTCCTTATAAAAACCTAACTCTTCCCTTACAGCCTTTCGATTCTCTCTTAGGGATACTTGCTTCCTTTTTAGTTCGTACCACTTTTGAAAATAAGGCGATAGGTCGCCTTTATTGTTTGTGTATTCTGTTATATACTTATACTTAAACGGGAGTTTTTTACCTTCTCTTAACTTTCTTTCCAGGATATTTTTATCAACTTTTTCAAGGCTTTTAACCGTATCACTAAATAAAAGTTTATTTTCTTCTTTAATCCATAACACTCCCTCAAATAGATATGTATTAATAATTACATCCATTAAATAATTCGCCCCCTTTGATGGAGCTATATCAAAAATTGGATTACCTGAATTGAGTTCTTCAGCAACTCCGTTTATGAAACCTGATCTGAAGGCAATTTGAATATTTTGAGTGGCCGAAGCAGTTGCAAGTTGTTTTAAAAAATCAATCACCTGTTGCCAAGAAGGTCTATCTGCTGGTGCATCAGCAAGCAATTTTTGAAGTTTTAAATTTTGTTCTTCTACGATATTTTCTTGTTTTTCATCAAATAACCATTCAATAACTTTTCCTAACGAATATATATCCGATTGATAGGGAAATCCTTTAAACCCAATCTTATTTAGCTTTTCAGGCGCGGCAAATCCACGGGCGAATATTTCTAATTCTTTAGACTGACTGAGTGTTTTAGTTATATCTGCTAACCCAAAATCAACTAAATAGAATTGACCGTTTTTATCAATAAGAATATTTGCAGGATGAATGTCTCCATGATGGATTCTATACTTTGAATGTAATTCATTTAAACAATCGGCCAAGTCAATGAAACCACTGATTATACCTTGGCTGTTAATTGAAGTAATTTTAGCTTCTAAAGTTTCTACTTGATCTAAATGCTCGTAAACAATCGCAAAAGCATTAAGCTCTTTATCATATCCGTATTCTATAATATCTGGCAAAGAGTTGTGCCTTGCCTTTTGTAGGTGTCTTAAACGATCAGCTAATATTTTAGTTTTTGTCTCGGTTCTTTCAATTCCTAATATCCATTTAATCCAGAAGCTATTGCCATTCTCATCATGCGCTATGCAATGTTGCGAATAACCTCTTCTTTGAATTTTATTATTAGAGTATTGGAATCTATCAAACAGCATTATAAGTAATCTTTAACTTTGGAACCGTTAATAATTCTACCATATTTGCCAAAAAGATGTTCCGGCTGCAACATTGTTCTACGTGTAAGAGGTGAAGCACTTATTCTTTTATCCTGCACAGCATCTTCAAAGCGTTTCCGGCTAACGTGCCCTATCTCAATTACCTTGTAATCTTTTAGATGAACAAGTACAAAATCTGTCCAATCACCAGTTACCTTTGTTGTTTGGCCGATACCGTTTTCGCAACTTATGAGTTTCACGGACACACGGGTTTTCATATCAGAAGAACACAGATCATAGTTCTTCTCTACTTTGCTTTTTGCTTTGGTCAAAGTAAGATTGTGTTCCTTTTCAAAATACTGAAGCGCGACAAGTTCTCCAATTCTTCCCATAATATTATCGTTCCCTTTAAGCGAATCTATATCGCGCGACTTCTCTAAAAATGCTTTTCTCGCGCTTAAGTAATCTACTGCCAATTTTTTAAGGGTTTTATATTCCGTCTTCATTGCCCATAGGTTTAAAAATTCAAAATTACGACATTTCAGCTCTAAATTTTACACCTGATTATCAACACTTTAATACTTTTAGTGGTATTTTTAGTGAAACTTTTTTCCGGAAATTACAAAACTTATTAACTTTGTGGTGTTGAAAACCTCAGAAGTTGATATGTACGCAGAAGCAAAATTAAACCCACACATGATAACCATCGCCCGCGAATCAAGAGGCTATACGCACCTTGAGCTTTCGGAGATCATACAGATTTCAAAAAGCACAGCGTGGAGGTTAGAACAGGATAATCCGGCAGCGACCGAAGAGACATTGTCCAAATTAAGCAATACACTTCATTATCCCGTTTCCTTCTTCTTTCAGCAAGGCGAAGTGCTGCCGATGTCATTAAGCTATCGGAGAAGCGATGTGGTGTCCGCTAAACTACTTTCCCAAATTGAAGCAAACATCAACATTTACCGATTGAACCTGGAACAGCTCTTATCCGCTATGCAATGGAAAGAGACTGATCTTCCAGTATTGGACGTAAGTAAATATGGCTCCCCGCAGGAGTGCGCCAAACAGCTAAGAAAGCTGTGGAAGATCGAAAAAGGCGCGATCAATAACGTGAGTGAGATTTTAGAAAAGAATAAAATCCTTTTGATTAAATCGGATTTTGGGACTGAGCTGGTTGATGGAAGGTTTGTGATGGCCTCAAAGAAATTCCCGGTGATCGTAACAAATAAGAGTATGCTCGGAGATCGCCAACGGTTTACCCTGGCTTACCAGATTGGCATGTTAGTGATGCACCTGCACACCTCCCCAGCTTTTAACCGTGATCTTTCACATGAAGCGAATTTGTTTGCAGCCGAATTACTGATGCCCGCAAAAGACATTACAGGTGATTTGCAGGAACTCGGTTTACCCAAGCTGGCAGAACTAAAAAAGAAATGGAAAGTCTCCATGCAGGCACTTGTGTATCGTGCGAATGACCTTGAAATTATCAGCGACAACAACAAGAGATATTTATTACAGCAGTTTAACCAACAAAATATAAGGAGGAGAGAACCACCGGAGCTTGATATTCCAACAGAGCAATATAAGCTGGTGCGAGATTTAATGACGCAATACAGAACAAAACAAAAACTTAGCGTGGCTAAGATGGCCGACTTTTTACATCTGGAACAAGAAGACTTTTTACAGAGGTACAACGATTAACTTTTAGGTAGTTAGATTTATTTGATGCAGTTAGAAACAATTTTATGAGACGTACAGAAAATGCAAAAAGAAGTAAGAACAAAACTGGTAGTGAAACCATACACAAACAAGCAGCTTGCGCCAATGTTTGAGCGCAGCGAAAGACAATGGAGAAGAGAAATTGCAAAAGTAAAACATCTGCTCGGCTCACGGCCACAAAACGGACACTTGTGGAGTATAGATCAAGTGATATTAATTTTTGAAATATTCGGAAGACCGTATGAAATTATAGACCATATCGTGATCGAAGAAAAAGAAAATGAATTACGATCAAAGTTAAAAGAACAACAAACAATAAAAAAAGCCGGATAGCCTCCGGCTTTTCTTTTTTTACACCATCCTTAATCACCGTTCGGTGATTTTTTTTGTCCAAAAATAAATTTTAGAAAAATTATTTCCGGCATATCCGGCCAGATTCCGGCCAATACCGGACGTGCTGAAAACATTCCTGCATATCCGGCCAGATGCGGACATCAGCGGTTTTTAGTGTCGCAACTTTGTACTGTAAAACGATAAAACAGTAACGAAATAAAATCCAAATAAAATGACAGCAGTAAGAAAAATCAAGACAGGAAAAAAGAAGTTCACTCCGCATCTAAGAGTAATCAGAGGAGGAAAGTTCTACAAAGAAAAAAACGAAAGACGCATTGAACAGTTATGGTTGTTCTGCCACGCTTCTCTATGGAACAACCAGCAGTTTGAAGAATCAGAAATCAATGAGTTTAAAAAACTCATCTCTGAGTTCTTCTCAATCCGCAAAGACACCGATGCAACATTCAAACAGTTAGTAGAGCGCGTATGCCTTGCTAAACGCTACGTGTGCCGCAGATCAGGCCGGTATATAGCAAAGCCGATTGACTGGCTAAATATTAACTACAAGAATGGTTTAGCAGGAACAGCAAGCTGGTACAAACAGGTTCAGGAGCAGCGCAAGACCGTGCCGCACTATAACGAAGGCATTTCTACCCTTGCCAACGCGGTTTTAGACTATTGCAAGACACGCAATGTACTTGGTGTTCCAAATTATCGTATCGAGCTTCTAAAGCAAAAGCAGTATGATCTGTTGCAGATGTATATGAATGCACTCATGCACATCCATTACCTGAGTTATTAATCAAACAAAAATTAAATAATCAACAACAATTAAAATTTAGAACAATGGCAAAAATAGTTTTTCTCGAAAAGCCTTTTGAATTAAGGGCGTACAGTAAAAAAGAATTAATGATCCTTCTGGAAGTATCTGAGCGCGTATTAAACCGCTGGCTCGGAGCATTGCAGCCGGAGCTTGGTAAACAACTTGCCAAGTTATACAGTCCTCGTCAGGTAAGAATGATTATCGAGGCGTATGGTGTCCCAGGACAAGTAGTAGAAATAGGGCGTGAACCAGAACCGGAGCTTAAAAAAGCAGCGTGATGAAACCGGAGCTATCAGGAGTAATCCGCTTTAATCCGCGCCAGTCCTGCATATACGGTCAGTACCAAAAAACCACGCTGCAACTTTGTACTCTCAAATAAGCGCAAAGAAAAAAACAGAACATGAAAACGAACGAAACAATAACAACAAGTGACGGCGGATCGCACACCTTTCTTACGGGAGCGATATTGTTTGCGAACCTGGATTATTCAGGGTTTGCAGACTACGCGGTAAAGGCAGCCATAGGCGGGGCAATATGGATGTCTTTCAAACTGGCAGGCGATTACTTCTCTAATCGCATGAAAAAAAAGTAAGAAGTAAACAGTAATAACAAAAGGTGTAGAACAAAAGAGTAAATGGCAAACTGGAAAAAAATAATGGTAGGTACAGGAATCGGCGCGGGACTGGTTGGGCTGTTTGCTTACGTGTCCAGGCTGAAACGCTCCGGTGCGGAACTGGAATCAGTTGCTACTGCCAAGATACATTCTTTGAAACTGGACGGTCTGACAATACGGATTGATGTGCAACTCAAGAACCCGACGCAGGGAACTTTCAAAATCAAATTTCCATTCGTGAAAGTGATTTACAAGGACAAAGTGATCGGTAGCTCACAGGTTATCAACAAGGATATTCAGATACCATCTTTCGGAGAAGCGAACATTGAGGCAATAATGATTAAAATTCCTTTCACCGGAATCTTTTCCCTGGGCGCAGGCATTTATAAATCGCTCACGCAGAAGCAACCTGTTCCGCTGTTTGTAAAAACGATCACCACCATTGATCTGGGATGGAAGAAAGTTCCATACGAGAAAACGGACGATAACACTTTAACCCTTTCTTAAAATGGAAGCAGCGACACAAGTAAAACTATTAAGCCTGGCCCCCTATCGTCATCTTTTCCCTGCCGCAGAGGTAAAGGACAAAACGATAAAGATGGGTGCAACGGTTGCTGATACGGTGGACTTCATTCCGATGATCGTTCAGAAAACGCGCTGGCAGGTTGAAAAGTTTGTTGACCAGGAATTACGAGGGCTATCAACATACACCGCATGTGAAAAGCTCTGGCACTTTGTAAAGTTTCATATCCGCTATAAAAAAGATAAGCGCGGACTTGAGCAGGTGCGATCTTCCAGAAGGCTCATACATGATGGAGTTGGCGACTGTGATTGCTTTACAACATTCATAGATACTTGCCTGACTGAATTAGGGATCAAAGGAATAATAAACAGAATAACAAAGTACGATGGCAAAGAGTATTTCCAGCACATCTATCCGGTAGTGCCTTTAGGGGACGGCAGTTATATCATCATGGATTGTGTTGCGGATAAGTTCAACTATGAAGTACCATACACCGAAAAAAAAGATCACAACATGGATTTACAATTTTTAGATGGCATCCAAACAGATGGAGCGTTCGCAGGTAACGTAGATGCACAAGACCTGCTGGGCTGGGGCGAAAATGGAGATTTGGGGAAACTCTTTAAAAAGCGTTCTGGCGGTTCTTCAGCGATGCCCTCCGAGAACCAGGGCGGAAAAAAAGGAAAGAAAGGTTTTCAGAAGTTCAAGAAAATCGCCAAGAAAGTTCTGAATGTAACCAACAAAGCCAATCCCGCAACGGCTGTCCTACGCGCTGGGATTCTTGCCTCGATGAAAACTAACGTAATGAAGGTTGCTGAAAAATTAAAGTGGGCATACCTGAGTGAAGCGGAAGCAAAGAAGAAAGGCGCGGACATGAACAAGTTCGGCAAGCTGAAAAATGTGCTGTATAAGATCGAACAGATCTTCTATACCGCAGGCGGCAAACCGGAAAACCTGAAGAAAGCAATTCTTTCGGGACGCGGAAACCGACACCATGAAGTAAGTGGTTTTGGCTTGATCGGAATAGATGAGATACAGGCTTACGGCATAGACGACAATGCTCCTTTGGAACAGCTCTTAGGCGACATCTACCATGATGAGTTTGTAAGCGGTCTGGAAGGCACAGAAGGCTTGGGAGTAATTGCCACAAGCGCTTCCATCGCGGCAGCTTCAACAGTTATGGGAACTATCGCGGCTCTCTTGAAGTCAATAGGCAGCTTGTTTCCTAAGAAAAAAGAAGGTTCCGGTGGCGGTTCAGAAGATGGCGGTTCGGGGGACGGAGGATCTTCAGATGAAGGAAGCAATAGCGGTGGCGGTGAAAGTTCAGAACCTACGGTTGATGTAAACTCTGGTGATGATAATGCACCAAAGCAAAAATCGAATGTGCCAGCGAAAACAAACCCCAACACGCCTGCAACAAACGATGATGCAGGGGATTCGGGAGGTGGCGAGGATAACACAGACGGAACAAACACCAAAAGCAAAACACCTGCGACCACAGACGATGCAGAGCCAACCGGATTGAAAAAATTCTGGGAGGATAACAAAAAGTGGATGAAGCCGGTGGGAATAGGCTTGGGAGTAGCGGCAGTATTGTATGCAGGTTACCGCTTAATTAAAAAAGGAAAGGAAAAGAAACCAAACACAAACGGACAAGTAGCTTTAAACGGCTTTAATAGCCGCAAGCACCACAAAAGAAAAAAGGGCAAGAAAGGCAATGCAGGAAAAAAGTCCGGTATCGCCCTGATGTAAGAAACAATTAACCCTTTAAAAAATGAAAACAATGAGCAAGAAAAAGAAACAAACAAAGAAAAAAGCGCACGTACTGGCCATTGCCCAGGAACTCAATGCCAAAGGAGATGCGAAGAACAGCGCGATTGAATCGGTGAAAGACCTGGTAGTGGGAGTTGTCGGGGGCGGACTTGCGGGAGCAGCCATCGGAAAACCTTCCCTGTTGGTTGGATTAGGCACTTCGCTGATCGGACACTACATGGGATCGTCAATGGCAACCAGCTTCGGCTTTGGGATGATGGCATCGGGAGGTTATCAGATCGGCCAGGGCGCGATGAACGGAACGAGCCTCACAGGATTGGACGGAGCGAAAGAACGCATGAAAGCCTTTGGACAGAACATCAAGCAGCGGCTTTACATCGACAAGATCATTAAGCCAAAGGAAACCGATTCAGGCGATGGCGCTAACGGGATGGGAAACGTGCAATATTTCAAGTATCCGCAAAATCAGGAACTCGATATGGGCGCTTTGGATAACATCGAGAGAGAGATTGCGCGAAGCGGTGAGCAATACGAACTCCGACAAATGTCCGGCAATTCAGATGAAGTATCTGGCGCAAATGAAATGATCTACTAACTGCTAAAAAGTAAAAACGAAAAGGGCTTGTAAGCCGCACCGTTCCAGCTAAATCTTATTGCAGTTAAGCAAATCCCTATTAGACAAAAATAGCGGAACAGGAAAGCTACGGCCTTTTTCAAAGCAAAAAACAAAAAGTAATAACCTAAAAAAACAAAAGAATCATGTTAGAAATGATGGATGGAATCGAAGAATACAACAACGTGGGTGCGTTGTTGGGGCTGGATGGTCTGGATGGCAATGATGAGTTGCTCGGAGCATTACGCAGAATGAACCCGATTGCGCGTCAGCGCACAATCAACAAGCTGGCAAGCACAGGTGGATCAAGCAAAGGCTCAAGGGCTGAAATGGAAAAGCATTTTTCCGAACTGCCAGCGCACATCAAAGCCGCCCTTGCTAAAGGAGAATTGCGTCTGGCTGATACTGTGATTTACAGCATCAAGCAGGTAAGCTCAAAAACCATTAAGATGTTTGAAACGCAGGACGACAAAGAGATCGGCCTTCGCAACATCTCCAATGCAAAGCTGCCAAAGAACCAGGCTCTCCTTGTAAGCGGTATCGTATTGCTTGCAGGTGTGGCAACTGATCTTACCAAAGACAAAGTGATGTCAACCAAATTCGGTGCGCTGGAAGACTTTGCTCCGATTGTAAACGGTGAGTTCTCTTTAAAGAGCAACAAGAAACAGATCGTGCCTGAAACCAGCAACGGCGTTTTTAAAACCAGCAACATGCACAATGTACCTATCGGGTACTACAAGCTGGCTAACCCTCGCCTGATCCATGACGACATCCTGGTGGAATTGACCATCGAGCTTGGAACAATGGATGGCCTTGATCCGAAGACACACGTCTTCTGCGGTCTTCACGGGACAATCACAACTCCATAGTAAATAAAAAATGGTGGTTCGTGCAAAAGCGAACCACCATTTAAAAAATCACTATGAAAAAATCAATGCAAAGTAAGAATTAATAATCAAGTAAAAAGAAAATGCTAAAGCCAGTAAAAAAAAGATTCGATCTCCAGGTCAGTACCGCGAAAGAAACGGTAACAAAGACCTACGAGCTGGATAAGAATATCAAGTCGGTGAAAGGCGTGCTGGTTACTTCGGATAAGGATGATCTTCTCTATTATAGAGGCACTCAGAAAATCGAGATCAACAAGGAAGAATACTTCCCTGAGAATTATGAGAGCAAGCTGTTAATGTCTGGTATCAATGTCTCCCCGAAACAGAGATACTATGACCTGGGCGGAGTTAATCCTGGTAACGGAATAATCAAACTCACATTTACCGACAACGAAGACGGACGTACCGTATTCCAGGCTTATCGTGTGTCGCTTTACGTGGATTGCGAAATGGAGGACGAACTATGACACGCGAACAGGTAGTTATAACGCAGGTTAGAATAACCAAAGCAGGACAGGTGAAACACTTTCAGGTGAAACTTCCGAAAAATGCAAAGCGCATAATAGGAGTTGAACTAAGTGCAAGAGGCTTACTGAATGACCGCGCCTCATTGGTTGCAGCCCCTCCGAAAATTGAACCTGTAAGAGAAGTTATAGGAACATACGCGGACGGAGCAGCAACAGGTGTAGAAGGTTCAAAAGCTTCAGCATTCTTTCAAAGGAATATCCTCATAGGAGAAGTGAAGCTGCAAAGCTGTGAAGAAGCAAACCTGTTTTACGCTGGTTACCTGCAATTAGACCAAAACCTTTCTCTCGGTGATTTCTCACAAAGTCGCTTCTGGACACCCTCTGTGTTTACGCATCAGGCTCAGTCCTTTGAAGAAGTGGTGATCGTGGACGCTGAAAGCACCATCATACAAGGGATATGCAGGGATCAGGTCGGAGAGCAGAACAAGACCGATTATAACTACCTCATTAGCGTGTACGTGTGGATTGAAATAGAAGAACCTGAATTAAAAAAGTAAGAACATGACCATTGCATTAGCCTTAGAATACATACCCCGCAGAATGAAAGAGCTGGGTTACGGTGCAGAATACTACATACGCTTCCGGCATTTTGTAATGCAGCCGCAGGAGAAAGTTGAAGTAGATGCCTATAACCAATTCTTTATTCTGATTGAAGAAGTGCAGGATGCAAGCGTGAGTTCAGACTTCGGTCTTTTTGATCTGGCAGTACAAAACATCAACGAACAAACCTACGAACACCAGGGAGCGATCACGATCAGCAATTACGCTGACCGCATCAATCACCTCAGATTTATTCAAGTAATACCAAAACATAAAATAAAGAAATAACATGCCTATACAGTTTGACAATTTCGATCAGCAGAAGATCGACCGGCTAAAGAACCATCTGACCACAATGGCCAGCAAGGGAAAAGCAAAGCACTACGAGATTTATGTAGATGCGCTGAAAGCAGTTCCCAAGACCGATGAGCCAAGTGAGTTTGACGGTTACGAGGACTACATGACACCGGACACCGAACAGGTAAAGATCACCATTTACAATACTGCGCTTTCTCCGCGCAACGATCAGTATGTGTTTGTGCTGAGAGCAAGAAACAGAGAGGAAGCAGTAACTCAAGGATTGAGTTCCCTGCCTGTATCATCCTTCTCATCTAAGAGCAGCATCAGCGAATGGCGCGATAACCTCGGACGTAAAGAGGCGCTTAACTCGGAGATCGTAGCACTCAAAAGAGAAAATGCAGAGCTACGCAATGAGCTTGCAGAATCAGAGGAATATGCAGACCAGCTTGCTGCTGCTGTGGAAGCCGCAAAGGAAAACGCCAACAAAATTGGCGGGGTACATTGGGGCGAAGTATTGTCGGTAGCGGTGGAAGGCATCGTAAGACGCAACACGCACCTGATCGCGCAAATCCCAGGTGCATCCGGCCTTGCTGGTTTGCTGGAGAAAGATAACTCCCGCCCCGCTGAACTCAACCAAGAGAACAAAGAAGTTTCTTTTAAGAAAAAGGAAAACACATCATCCACGCCTGCTCTTACTCCGCAGGAAAAAGAGTTCATCGGGCTGTTCCATGAATTACACAAACACTTTACACCGGATGAGATCGGACAGATCATTGGCCTGCTCGATACCATGAGCAAAGACAAATCCCTTCTGAATGATGTGCTGGAGTATGTCGAGAGCGAACCGGAAGAAGAACAGGAAACAAAGACAACGGAAGTTTAATCCAATTAAAAAGAGAAAAACAAAAAATGACAAAGTACACCTATGAGCTGGATATAACCGCCAGCAACGAACAGGAGGCAGATACCAAGATGAAGGCGTTGACGGTACTGGCTTCAAGGCTCACGGCCAAAGAGCTTGAAAAACTGGCGCATGTAGTAAAGAATGAACCGATGAAACTGGCAATGGCAAAAAAAGCCCTGGGAGTGTAACAACGATCAACCATGAGTAACGCAGTAAAAAAAAGACAAACAGATATTGACAGACTGGTGGAGGAACAAAAAGAACCTTCAACAAGTGTCAAGGAAAAAGTGATCTATTCGCTTTTGGCTGTGGCTGGCGTTACCGGATTGGTTGTATTGGGAAAGAAGGTCATAGAGAACCAGATCTCCAACAAGGCGCACTCTAAAAGTTTCGATGATGGGACACCGGAGACGATTGCCAAGCAGATCAAGATGGCTTTTGAGAATGACGGATACTTCGGGACAGACACAGAGGCTCTTCGGACTGTGCTGGTGAATATTAAGAGCAGAGCGGAATTAGACAAAGTGTTTAAGGCTTATCAAAAAGAATATCACTCCAATATGTATAAAGACATGAGTGATGAGTTACAGGCCACAGAGTATAATGAGATGTTGCAGATCATCGCGGCAAAGCCCGACAAAGCGGGACAAGCCCCAACTGCAAATCAGTACACGGCCTGGGCGAAACGACTGAAAGCTGCCTTTGACAAGACGTACTCTTTTATTCCCGGCACAGACGAAGCGGCCATTAAAGCGGTCTTCACCGAGATACCTACGCAAAAGGCATTTATCGAAACTGGCAAAGCCTACTACAAGATTTACAGCGAGAACCTGATAGATGCGCTCAAAGGAGAACTGGAAGTTTGGGAATACCCGGACTACATGAAAATAATAACTGCAAAACCCAAAGGATAATCATAATGAAAAATAAAAAAATAAATACGCAACAGCCCGCAGCTATCGGACAAAAGAAAAACACAAAGAAGTGGCTGTTCATCGGTTTGGGTGTAGCAGCTACGGGAGCATTGAGTTATTTCGGATGGCAATATTATAAAAAGAACAAAAGCCAGTCGGAAGAATCCAACGAAGATGCACCCGATTTCAGTAGCGGAGAAAGCGGCGCAAGCTATACCCCAAAACCTAAAACATCTTCAGTACCACCGCGCAATGATAGTTTCCCTCTGAAAAAAGGAAGCAAAGGCGCGAATGTAAAAGCGTTACAGGAAGTGCTGATTGCCAAATTAGGAAAAGCAGTCCTGGGAACGGCTGGCGCAGATGGCGATTTCGGAAGCAAGACGGAGGCAGCCTTAAAACAAGCGGGCTTACCAGCCAGCATTGATGAAACAACTTTCAATGTACTGGTAAAAGGAAGCAGCCCTGATCCCGCGCAAACCGCAGCCCAGCTTTATTCAGCAGCCATAAGAAAAGAGTTTACCAAAGCGGTCAACCTGCTTAAAACACTTCGCAATGTTGAAGACTACAAGACGGTAAGCGAAGCCTTTAAAAACTATCGCATTGGCGGAGTAAGGCAAACACTCGTCAACGGTATGCTTAACAGCTTTTCAGATGAGAAGCAAAAGCAAGCCTTACGACTGGCCTTCTCAAACATGGGATTGAAATACGATGGCAACAAATGGTCACTGGCCGGATTTGAAAGAGCAAGAATGCTGCTCACCAAACGCGCCACGAAAGTCTGGAAGAATCCTAAAAGCTCTGTGCCTGTTCCTGCAAACATGGTACTCGGCAAAGAGGTAACAAGGCGCGGAGACTACACGCTCTTTGAAAATGACCACCAATACTTCCTTGTTCAAAGCCAGCATGTCGGCTATTACAAGTAACAATTAATCAATTAAAAAAAATGAAATGAAAATTCTAAGAAAAGTAAAATATATCGTGATCCATTGCACAGCAACGCAACCCAATACCACGATTGAAAGCATAAAAAGATATTGGAAGGAAGTAAAAGGCTGGGGCGACACTCCAGGGTATCACTATATCATTAAAGCAGATGGTGAAGTAGTAAAACTCCTTGATGAAAGTAAAAACAGTTATGGTGTTTACGCGCATAACAGCGAATGTATCAGTATCTCTTACATCGGAGGAATTGATAAAGCAGGCAAGCCCAAAGATACCAGAACACGCGCACAGGAAAATGCCATGTTTGATCTGATCGTGTCGCTTACGGAAAAATATGAAGGAGCGAAAGTGCTTGGCCATCGCGATTTTCCGAACGTAGCAAAAGCTTGTCCATCATTCGATGTAAAAACATGGCTGGCAAACTACCACCCTGATATTGATTTAGCCGCTTAGAAAAATGCTGTCCCGGATCAGAGCTTTATTAAAACACAAGAGGTATGAACTCTTTACCCGCCCTTACGAACTGAATATAGTCGGGCTGAGAAGCAAGAGCGTTATTCCTAATCGCTTTGACGATGAACTCCATGTGTTTTATAAAACGGGACCGCTGAATTGGGAATACCATGTGTTCAGGATCACAACCGATCCAGGAACCTACTGGCTTAAAAACCCCATGCAGCCGCAAGGGACAGCAATTCTCTCGGAAGGTCAATACAGAAACTCTCACGCCATTGGGATGCACAGGGGCAAATACGAAGCTCTGGTGCAGGTAGGACAGTTAAGCATCATGCGCGACTATGACCGGAACGCGGTGCTGGATTTTAAAAATGGTAAAAAGGAAAGGGGCTATTACGGGATCAATATTCACCGAGCCAATAAAACAGGAATAACCAAAACCATTGATAAAAATTCAGCAGGCTGCCAGGTCTTTGAGAACGCATCAGACTTTGCCGCCTTTATGAAACTCTGCCAAAGGCACGCAAAACTATATGGAAATCATTTCACCTATACGCTGATTGATTTTCGCTCGGTGCAAAGGCAAACGGCAAGAAGGATCGCATACGCGGCAGGACTGTTCGCCCTGGTAGGAATGGCTGGGTATTATTTCAAAAAACACAAAGACGAAAAGAAAGATGAGCAATTTTTTAAAAGAACTACTAAAAGACAAGACAAACGGTTACAGCCTGCGTGAAGTGATTATTGCAATCTGTATGCTGCTTGTAGTCGCAAGCTGGGTAGCGCAGTTGGCCTTTAACATATCGACACCCGAATATATGTTTTACGCCATTGTCAGCCTGATAGCCGCAGGATGCTTCGGATATAGCATCGAAAGAAAACCAAATCAATAACCACTAAAAAACAAAAACGAAAATATGAAACCAGTAATGAAAAACTTTTTAATCGCCTTTAGTCTGTTCTTCTGCATTGTCGCCATCGGAACATGCACTATGAGGGAATCTGCCAAAGAAAAACAAACAAGTCCTGTTCTGGATAGCGTGCTGAAAGCATGGAGAACAGAAAAAGCGGTAGAACAACTAAAGCATGAAAAGCAGCTCACCAGACTGCAAGCTGGAAAGGACAGCTTACAAACTATTCTGAAAGAAAAGAAAAAAGCCCTTTCCGCTTATAAGTTCCAAGCCTCTCTCCTGGAAGATCAGTTAAGGGAAGTATTGACCAGGGTGGATAGCTCTCATGTATGGAAAGACAGTCTTGCTCCAATGGCCGATGATTATTTCACAGCCGAGTTAAAAGAGGATAGCACCTGCAACGAAACCATACAATCGCTGGAAAGTATTGCGGCTAATAGGGACAGCGCGATAGTAATCTACAAGCAAAACGAATACAGTTTTCGGGAAATTCAACGGCAACAGGAATTGCAAAACCAGTTGCTTACCGAGCAGTTAAACACCGCTTACAAACAGCAGCGAAGAAAAGTGATACAAAATAAGTTCTTAGCAGGTGGACTTATTTTCATTTCAGGCTTGACTACTACACTCCTTCTCAACCAAACATTAAAATAGGAATTGTTACCATGAAAGAAAGAAGCCTTGTTTCCACGCTCACGCTGATCGGCTCACTTGCCAGCTATTATTATGCAAAGACACATGAGAAGGACGTAGTTCCTTATGTAATGATCGGTGGCTTTGTCGGAGCATGGCTGGGTGAAATGATCGCTAAAGTGTCGGACAGCAAACAAAACGACAAAGATGAGAAGAACTAAGAAGTATAACACCAAAGCCAAGCGCATGGCAGTTGTCAAGCGCAAGGCCATGATCCTGACGTTCAAGGAACCTTTCTGGTGGAAAGGCGAGCAGTTCAAACAGATCTACACCGAGGGACTGGAGAAAAGCAAAGGCGCGGTAAAAGTGATCGGCTTTACCCGCGATACACCCTGGTATAAGAGCATGGATGAATTGCTTGCCGCTATTGATTGGGACTTAATGGAGGATTGGCACAGAGACGAATAAACAAATAAAACAAAAACAAGATGGCAATAGAAATCACAAATAATGGCGCAAGCCTCAAAATCACAAATGGAACGCAGGTGCGGAACATTATGAAAAGTCAGATACAGGAAATTGTAGTAGTAAAAACAGACACGGTTAAAATTGATATTGGAAAAGGCGCATTGTATAATGTCTTTATCCCTTTCGCTGATGTAACCGTTCCGGCAGTTGCAAATGCGGATGCACTCAGAGATGCAATCAATGAGATGCTTTCCAGCACAGTCGCAGGAACAGCAACCGAGGCAAAGCAGATCGAGGAGATCGCAAAGCTCAACACGCTCAATACGACTGTGGCGCAAATTCAAACATCGGTGAACTCCCTGGACAGCAAAGTATTTTTTGAACCCGTTTTAATTGATGAAAGCAATCCGAATATTATTTACAAAGGCTTCGCAAGTCCGGCAGCTAAAGTTGGTGATCCGGTCTGGGCAATACAAAAAGTTAGTATTGCAGGCGATATATGCTCTTACCAATGGGCAGACGGAAACAAGAATTTTGATAATGTCTGGAACGACCGTACTACTCTACCTTACTCATAACATGGGAAACTTTTTAGATATACTCTCTGGAAAAATATTCAGATTCAAAAATGCTAACGGCAGCGATATTAACGCGGGCGTTTCTGATAAGCTGATTGTTACTCCTGAAGCACTTTCTAAAAGTGATGCTTTTAGCAACACCAGCATTTCGCTGGTGTTGCCTGCATCATTAGTTTCTAAGAGCAACACATTTACAGCTAATGCTGCCAGCTTTATTATCCCTGCTAACGGAGGATTTTTTCCAAAAAGAAAATCTATTGTCCAGGCGCAGTTATTCGCTTTTGTGTTATGCGATGCTGGTACTTCCGGTGAATTATGCGTGTGGGATGCGAATACAAATGCCGCAGTACCCAATACGAACTTCTCCTTTACCAACACAGCCTGGGTGTGTGTTAATGGAAATATCATAGAACTGGAAGCAGGAAAAATATACACGATTGCTTTACGCAGACTAACCGGAACTTCCCCAAAAGCAGTTCAGGTAAAAGCTGCAACTCTAACCATAAAGTTTTTGAGTATCTGATGAAGAAGGGAAAGAAATATAAAATGCCAGCGGAAATAGTGTTGGGTGATGTTCCGAAAATGGATGTACCTGAAATTAAAATCCGTTATAACAGAAGCTCGCGCAAGAAGTTCCTCGGTAAGATCACATCTTCTACGGATGTCGCGCAGTTCATTCGCAAGACTTTCCAGCGTGGTGAGGTGCAATTACAGGAACAGTTCATTGTCCTCTATCTGAATCAGGCCAATGAAATAATCGGCTATTACAAACATTCCAAAGGAGCGATCAATGCCACTATTGCAGATGGCAGGATAGTCCTGGGTGTGGCTTTAAAAGCCTCCGCTGTTTCTATTATCATTTCACATAACCATCCAAGCGGGAATATAAATCCAAGCGAGGCAGATCTTCAGCTCACGAAGAAAATGAAGGAAGCTGCGAAATACATGGACATAAATATTCTTGACCATGTTATCGTAACCAAAGACAATTACTATTCATTCGCTGACCAGGGATTGCTGGGGCTTGATAACAACGGGCTTGCAGAAAATCTGAAAGAGTTTCTTTCCTATATGGAAAAGGATTTACGCATTGGCTTTAAGCACAATAAAAGAAGTGTTGAAGCTTTAGCGTATTCTCTAAAGATCACCGACCGAACCGAGATTAAGGAACTAACTGAATTAGCCATTGCGAATATAGCAAGGGAAATAGCCCTGGGCAATGCAAGCACTTATGAGAAGTACGAGCGCATTGTAAAGCTCTACAATGACCAGATGATCCTTTCCCACCGCACCAGCCAGAGTGTAATGCTGCAACAGTATTCAACTCCAGCTCCTATTGGTTATCTGATGGGTGTATTCTGCGGACTTCCGTACCTGCATGAAAAAGGTGGTTACGCCTATGAGCCAAGTGCAGGAAACGGATTACTCACGGTAGCAGGAAAACCAGAACGTGTTTATGTGAATGAAATTGATGCAATACGCAATCGTAATTTACGAACTCAAGGATTTGCGAATGTGTTTAACCGCGATGCTACTGAACCCTCATCGTACATTGATCTAACCGGAACTTTCATGGCAGTACTTACCAACCCGCCTTTTGGAGTGTTAGAAAAAGCCGTTGACTATAAAGGGTTCCCTATTCGTGTATTGGATCACCTTATGGCTTTACGCGCTTTGGAAGCAATGGCTATTGACGGAAAAGCTGCCATAATTATCGGAGGTCATACGCGCTGGGATGAATTAGGCCGCATACAAAAGGGAAAGAACAGACTATTTTTTAACTGCCTGTATCATTTCTACAACGTGGTGGACGTAATTCAGATTGACGGCCACAGGCTCTATACAAGACAAGGCACAGGGGTTCCGGTACGCCTGATCTTGATTGATGGAAGAAAAGAAAAGCCGCAGGGTGCAGCTCCGGTCTTTAACCGTGAACGTGATGTAGTGATACGCTCTTTCCATGCGCTATACGAAAGAGTAATGGGCGAAGAAAACAATTTTAAAAGTGAAGAAAAAATGATTGATATAAATGAACTGGAACGCGAAGCCATGAACCTTGAAAAACTTTTTTCAGGTGATGAGCTTGGCTCTCCCTATATACCCTCATCCAATGCCTGCGTTGTCTTGAATACACAAGTGCCGGATTCGATGAGCTTTGAAACACAGGCAGCCTTAACCCGGATTAAAACAGAAGTGGGCGGCAGCATGGACAATTTCGTGCGCCATCGTTTAGGTTACGGAACACACCTCGATCTCTGCAATGCGTTATCGGCTGAACAAATTGATGCTGTTGCAATGGCGATCTATAACATCGAGGCCAGAGGCCAGGGAATGATTATAGGCGATCAGACCGGAATCGGCAAAGGCCGTATCGCGGCTGCCATGATCCGTTACGGTGTAAAGCAGGGCTTGAAACCAATCTTCATTACAGAGAAAGCAAACCTGTTCTCGGACATCTACCGTGATCTTGCTGCTATTGGTTCAGCTCATCTAAAGCCTTTCATCATTAACGGCAGAGAGCCGAAAACAGATATTAAAGATGAGGACGGAAACATCATTTACCAGGCATTAGGAGCGTCGGAGCAATCCACCATATTTGATAGCAAGACCATTCCCGCGCCGTACAATTTTGCGCTTGGCACATACACGCAGTTCAACTCTCCTGAAAAGAAACCGGAGAAACCAGCTTACCTGATGGAAGTGGCAAAGGATAATCTTTTAATTATGGACGAGGCGCATAATTCCAGCGGTTCAAGTAACACCGGCGAATTTATGCAGCGCGTAGTGCGAGATACAAAAGGAGTTGTTTTCCTTTCTGCAACATTCGCAAAGCGACCTGATAACATGCCGATCTATGCGATGAAGACTTCGATCAGCGAGGCCAACATGACAAGGGATGAATTAGTGGAAGCGATCATTAAAGGCGGTGTTGCATTACAGGAAGTTCTTTCCAGCCAGTTAGTAGCAGAAGGACAAATGATCCGCAGGGAGCGATCATTTGAAGGTGTAGAAGTTAATTACATTAGCCTGGACACTTACGAGGAACAGCACCGGAAAACAGCGGACAACATTACCATGATCCTGCGCGATATTATCGCGTTCCAAAAAAATCACATTGACAAGCAGGTAGAAGCTCTGGATAAAATTGCCGTAGCTGAAGGAAAAGAAGTTGATCTGCGTGAAGGAACTTCACAGGCCGGAGTAGATAACCTTCCCTATTTCTCAAAGGTATTTAATGTGATTAACCAGATGCTTTTCAGCATCAAAGCAGACGCAGTTGCAGAACGCGCTATAGACCGATTAAAGGAAGGAAAGAAGCCTGTTATTGCCTTCGCTTCAACAATGGGCAGTTTCATTGAGCAAATGGAGAACGATCAAGGCTTGCCTGTTTCCGATGGCGATACGATCAACACGGATTTTTCTGAAGTGCTACGCAGGGGCTTGGCTGGTGTAATGCGCTACACAGAAAAGGATATTAATGGCGAGCCTACTTACAAAGTATTTGAAGTTTCTGAACTATCTCCCGAAGGTCAGATAGAATATTATGCGATCCAGGACAAGATCAATAAGGTTAGTACAGGTATTACGATCAGCCCGATTGATATGGTCATACAAAAACTGGAGAAAGCTGGCTATACCGTTGCTGAAGTAACCGGAAGAAAGTTTGCTGTTCAGCCAAATGACAGAGGTGATAAAGGCTTGGTAACTGCACGTAAACGTATCAATACAAATGATGCCTTCCGTATGTTCAACAACAATGAAGTGGACGTGCTGATGATTAATCAATCGGGCAGCACAGGTGCATCGGCACATGCTATCGTTACTCCGAAGGTTCCGAAAGAACAGGTGAAGCAGCGCGTGATGATTGTATTGCAGGCAGAGCTTGACATCAATACCGAAGTACAAAAGCGCGGACGTATTAACCGGACAGGACAGATACTAAAGCCGATCTATGATTATATGATTTCTGCCATACCAGCAGAGAAGCGGTTAATGATGATGCTTCAAAAGAAATTAAAATCTCTGGATGCAAATACTACTTCTAACCAGAAACAAAGCACAAAGATTCTTGATGTGCCGGATTTCCTGAACAAATACGGTGATAAGGTGGTGAAGGAATACTTGCTTGAGAATAAAGAAGTGAATGAATTGATCGGTGATCCGTTGCATTTAAAAGAAACAAGCGCGGAGGACAAAGAGAACCTGGAAGATGCCGCACATAAAGTTTCAGGCCGCGTCGCAGTTTTATCAACTAAAATGCAAGCGGATTTTTATTCGGAGATCACCGAGCGTTACAACGATTATGTAGAGTACCTGAAACAGATCGGAGATTATGATCTGGAAGTGGAAGCTCTCGATCTGCAAACAGAAACAAAGGAATCCAATATTATCAAAGTTGGTAAAGGCGGAGAAAGCGCCTTTGGTGATGACAGTATTCTTGAAAAGGTTGAAGCAAACATTTTGAAAAAGCCTTTCAAGAAAGCGGAGATTGAAAATTTATTGAAGGAAGCATTAGGAAGCAAATACGCTGAAGAACATAAAAAGGAATTGCTCGATGATTTCACCAATGAAATGGAAAAGCGCATTGAGGAAGATATAAAAGAAAGCAATGACAAGTATGATGAACTGATTAACGAAGTTCCGAATGAAAAGAAAATTCAACGGATTTTAGAAAAGCAAGGTGAAGGAGCGTATCAGCGAGCCGTTAAGGAACGCGAAGCAGAGCTGAACGGTGCAAGAACATTAGCCATTGAACAAATCCATAAAAGCTATAAAAACAAGCAAACGTATTTACAGCGAATCTTCAATTTTTTCACCATTGGCCGCAAGTTGGACTATCCGGTGCTTAGTTACGACAATGGCCGCGAAGGAGTATTAGCGATCAGCCTGGGCGTTATGATAGACAAGAAGAAAAAGAATCCATACGCGCCCAGCGTGGTAAAAGTGCGCCTTGCCATAGCAAACAGTAACAAGTATATCGCCATGCCTGCCAGTAACGCGGAAGTGTTGAATGGTATCATGGCCTCCAGCATGAACGTAGAAACTCCTGAACTGGGAGATCTGCTGCTTGAATGGGAAGAAGAAATAAAACAGAAGACAAAAGACAGAGGACTTCGCTACATCATTACCGGAAACCTTTTACAAGCGTTCGGTTCTGAAAGTGGAAAGCTCGTGAGTTATACAACCAGGATCGGAGAAACGAAGAAAGGAATTTTATTGCCGGAAGAATGGAGACCTAAAGATGCCGGACAACAGCGCGTAACAGTACCGATCATTAAAGCTCTGCCGCTTTTATATTCAATGACGAACGGAAGTGCGTTGTACGCCTCCAACAGTATCGCCTTTTTTAAAATGGTCGATGATTACCGGGTACTTGTTCCAATGGCGCGATCCAAGTCAGGTGATATTTATATTGATAAAGACTTACTGGCTCTGCTTAACAAAGGAATGTTTGAGAAAGTATCGGATAAGATGCAGGCCACTTTACCAGGGAAAAACATAGAAGCCTTTGCTACGATCTTACAAAATAAATACAGCGTAAGCGTTTCAGTTGGTCTTAATCAGCTTTCACAAATCAAACCGAACACGCAGCGAATATCTACCCGCAAAAAGATTGACCTGCCTCCCGATATAGATGAAACAGAAAGCGAGCGAATAAGGCTTTTAGAATTAGAGGCCGAAGCCCTGGAATTAGAACTTCAATTATTAGCAGCATAACATTAAAAACAAAATAAAATGGAACTTATAACAGCATCAAAATATTTCGACAGCGTGAAAGGAATTAATTACTTTCAGCTTCCTGAACCTTTGCAAAAGGGACATGAGTTCGTTCTTAAATCAACTGAGAACGGAAAGAACTGGAGCGCGTATTCCAATAATGAAAATATCCGAAGGGTAATTGACGCATACTTTTCTAAACTGGATCAATACCTGGAAAAAAATCCGGTAAAGAAAAAAGCTGCGCCCGCAGAGGAAACAAAAGATGAACCTGCCACGCATGTTGCTCCGGTGAAACACCAGCCAAAAAAGGTTCATCATAAACCTGCCGTACAAGCACCGGACGAAGAAGACGACATTACTTTTGTGGAGCGCATACCCGAAGAAATACGTTTTATGAGACGTTACCTTTCGCTGAACGGAAAGAAAAAAGCGAAAGATGACTTGCTCCGCTTCATCAATGCTATGCACCGCGCGATCATGGAAAAACGCATCCGCAAAACTTCTCCTTATGCAAAACAAATGGAGTACATCCAGGACAAGCTGATTAAGCAATACAACAGTATGGCTAAGCCAATGATGATGGAGGTGAATGAAAAAATCGTAAATGAGTTTAAGAGCCTGATCGCTTCTGAAAAAGTAATGCCTTCCGTTGCGCTTATAAAAAGATATATCAGCTTGAACGGAAAATATGGAGTGAAAGAAAAAGCGCAGGTATTAATGACTGCAATGACCAAAGCATTTGATAAAGGCAAGATCGCTAAGAGCGACAGGTATTTTAAAATCTTTGACCAGATGCACTATAACCTGAATACTTATGTGAAGAATAAAGGCCAAAAGATATTGAGTATCCCGCAGCCTGAATTGAATGGCTTAAATGGATTCTTGTCCGGCTGCGGTTGCGAAATGCAAAACCATGAGGAAGTTGATGGCTTAAACTGCATCGAAGATCAGTCAGCCAAAGTGATCCCAATTAAGCCAGCCGTAATGAATAGCATGGACTTCCGGCAGATGCAATTTAAAACCCTGGGCTTTGTTGGAAAGTACCGCAAGCTGATCGGTGATCCGGCCAAAGGGTTTAGCGCGATGGTATTCGGCAAGCCTAAAATGGGCAAGTCTTTCCTGTGCATGGACTTTGCCGGATACCTTGCCCGCAATCATGGAACGGTGCTATATATTGCCAGGGAAGAAGGCTTAGATATGACCTTACAGGATAAGCTAAAGGCTAAGGATGTGGCGCATCCGAACTTGTTTGTGGCCGAGGAGATCCCTGAAGACTTAAAGCCTTACGATTTTGTGTTTTTTGACAGTGTTAGCAAGCTCGGCCTGTCAGCAGGTGATCTGGACGCTCTCCGCGCCAATAACCCTGGTAAATCATTCATTTTCGTATTCCAAACAACCAAAGATGGCCATTTCAAAGGGGCTAATGAGTTCCAGCATGACGTTGATATAGTGATCGAAGTGCCGGAAAAAGGATTGGCTATACAAAATGGAAGATTTAACCAAGGAGCGGAAATGGCGATCTTCTCTGAGCAAGGATTAGCAAGGGAAGCAGCTTAAAAGAATCCTAACTAAACAAATAAGTGACTGCCAATCAATTAAATTGAAAACATAAATGCTTAATTATCAAGCAAATTCGCTATTCGTTAGCGAATTTTGCTATTTTTACAGCATTTCACTATTATATCAACAGAACGCAAATTATGTCGGCAAACGAGAGGACTTTCCAAGGTGAACTATATCGAATTATTAACGATATTATTTCGGGTGATTCTGAAATAAATTTTACGAAAATTACCCAGGAAGAAAATGTTGGAACGAAGGGAAAGGCGCGTTTTGCGGATGGAAAACTTTATTCCAGCATTAACAAACGGAAGATTGTTTCATTTGAATTGAAAAATAACAAATGGGATGCTACTGATGATATATTAGTGTTGGATGCCGCGCAAAAGGCGATGAATAATGGTTACGAATATTTCGTTACCGGGACACCGCGACAATTAGTTGTTTTTAAAACATTCGAGGAGGGCGTACCTCTTAACGAGAGAAAATTAAAAATATATAATATCTCGAACGTTAAAAAGGATGATGATATTCTGCTGTCCTCTTATGAAAAAGAAATTCAACCGAAGCTTAAAGTATTCCTAAAAGAGCTATCAGATCTTATTCATGGAATTAAAGAGGTTCGTTGGGACAGTATTGATAAATTCTTCGTCAACAAACTTTCTGCTTATATCTTGGAGGCTTCAGCCGAAATGCTGAATCCTATGTACGAGAAGATTAACAAGAATAAAACTTTCAGAGAGAAACTAAAGAATTATCTCAAAAGCCAAGATATTTTTAATGTAACCCTGAATTTTGACGGACAAGACGTTTACAAAATTTCACAGCTTTCAAATTATTTGCTTTACCTCAAAATTATTTTTTATTCCTATTTGCAAAGAGATGTTCCAGAATTAAAATTAAAACCTCTGGAGATACCGGAAGATAAAAAACTGCTGAATAAAACTCTAAGACAAAGATTCGATGATGTTTTAAAGCATGATTTTGAAATGATATTTAGCGAGAATATTCTCGATGAATTTGAATTTGAGGATAAATACTTGCCAGTTCTCAAACATAATGTTGAACAAATTAAGCGTTTAAATTTTACAGATCTCAATGCAGATATCATTGGTTCGATTTATAATACCTTAATTGATAACCAGGAACAGCATGATCGGGGACAACATTTTACGAACACTAATGAGGTTGATATTGTTAATGCGTTCTGCATTAAGGACGACACCAAATTTGTCTTAGATAGCGGCTGCGGTGCCGGTACGTTTCTCGTTCGGGCTTATTTTTTTCTTAAAAAGCACCACCCTAATCTAACACATCAACAGTTATTGGAACGCGTGTGGGGAGTTGAGATTGCTTCGTTTCCTGTGTTCCTGTCCACCATGAACCTTTCTTTATTGGATATAAAAACTTTGGATAATTATCCTGTAATTATTCACTCAGATTTTGCTAAGGTTAAAAGTAACTCATCTTATAGCGGCATCTTTTTAAATGTAAGTAAGACTTTTAAAGTTAAAAATCTCGGAGAAAAAAAATGCGAAGTTAGCATACCGACTTTTGATGCTTGCGTTGGAAACCCGCCATATATAAGACAAGAGCTGATAAATGGAAAAGATGAATGGAGCCATTTAGCTAAAGTTGAATTTGGCTTAAACAAGATAAATCAACAGAGCGACTTGTATGTTTACTATCTGATGCACACGGCAGCATTTCTGAAAGAAGGCGGTAGATTTGGTTATGTGATAGCGTCTTCTTGGCTGGATGTATCTTTCGGAGCAGGACTGCAAAAATTTCTATTAGATCATTTTAAAATTATCGCCGTAATAGATCACCAGAAAAAAAGAAGTTTTGAAACTGCTTCGGTCAATACAGTAATACTTATCCTTGAAAAGTGTTCTGATCTTAAGGAAAGGGAAAAAAACAACGTGAAGTTCGTTAGAGTATTTGCCGATTATGAAGCATTCATTGGGAACAGTTCGGATAAAGATAGATTTGAGCGAGTAAATGAATTCGCTCTGAAAATCGAATCTCAAGGTAAATCTCAAGAAACTGATGAAATGCAGATTGCAGTAATTAAGCAATCTGATTTAGAAAATCAGTCAACATTTGAAGGTAAATATACCAATGGATATTGGGGCGCAAAATTCTTACGTTCTCCAAAAATTTACAATAAAATAATCGCCGCCGCTAAAGAGAAATTTCGTCCATTGTCCATTTTTGCAGACGTTAAATATGGAATAAAGACGGGTGCTAATGAATTTTTTTATCTGATTGATGATACTGAAAAAACACTTCAGATGGAAAACGAAGAGTATAAGTTAGTTTTTGGACAAAATAAGAGTACCCATCAACACATTTGGAAAAACAACGGCTGGTTTTTGTCGGAATTAAATGGTCAGCATTTTATCATTGAACGTGAATATGTGATGCCGTTGTTCAAAACACAAAAGGAAGCTAAGAATTTAGATGTTGACCTTGGTAGATTAAAGTATTTTGTGTTCTCTTGTTCTGAAACAAAATCAAAATTATCTAAGCTAAATAAACATGCTCTAAAATACATTAACCTTGGTGAATCGAAGCAATTTCAGGTGAATAAGCGGCCAAGCGTTTCTGGTCGTGAGCCTTGGTATGATATAAGCAACATTGTAAAGACAGGAGATTTTATTTTTCCGTCGAAAATCGGCGAAAAATACCGCCTTATTGATAACAGGGTTGCACAAGTAGCTTGTGATAAAGTTAACTACATAGTAGAAATAAATCCAGAATATAAGAAGTACGATGATGCTCTGTTTTTGATTTTGAATAGTATTACATTCAGGTATTTTATTGATTTATTTTCCCGTCAGTTGACAGGAAATCAAACGCTCAGTGATGTTGATGTCAACTTAGTTGAAAAGACCCCCATATTAAACCCTGAACTTTTAAATCCTTACAAAAACGAAATAAAGGAAATTTGTCGTTCGATTAAGAAACGTGAACAGGGGACAATTCACGAGGAGATTGAGGAGGATGATAAATTTAAATTAGATCTGTTGATATTCAAGAGCATTGGCCTAACAGAAAAGGATGTTCGTGAATTGCACAAGGTAGCAAGTCAATATGTGCGGGATAGACAAGACAAATCAGCCTCTCTTACAACCACCAAATCAAAACAAAAACTCGGCTACGATGATGCTATCGCCTTGGTATCAGATCGTTTTTCGGATATTAAGAGGTATCGTGAAATTATTAAAGGCATGGAGGTACAGAAGCTTTCAATTCCCGATGCAAAAGCAATTTATCCAAAGGGCGGAGTTGGATCTGAGAATCTATTTGGGATTTACAACGTTTATTTTAACGATGGAAAGAAACAAAAGAGTCTGAGTTTCGACAGCCCCCAACAGTTAGAGTTATTTGAATTTCTAAACAATGAATTAGAAATTAAAAATACGGACATAACACTGCCAAAGGATAGCAAGGAATGCAAACGGGTGCTGAAAATGATAAAGGACGACTTTGAAGATAACCTTTCTGTTATCAAGGTATTTTTAAAATCGAACCGTAGTAACGCGAACCCTTTGAGTGTTTATAGAGATTTACTTTTAAGAAAATAGAATATGCCATTATTTGAATATACAACTCGAAATATAAATGGAAGGGATTGGAGGGTGGCAAAGGCTCTAATTGATGTAAATAGTGATTTCGTACAGCATTGCCGTAGAGCTACTACTGAAAAAATGCAACATCTTATGGGCGCAGGTCAGGATGGAGCGAATAGAGACCAACAAACTCGCTGGGAAAATCTATTTAGAGGTATGATCGCAGAGAGGTATTGCCAAGAACTCTTAAAGGAATGGTTACAAGCATCAGGATTAATTAATTGGGAGGTTGTGCTTTACGATGATGTTCGGACAGATGGATACATTATTCCAGATAAGTCGTACGATTTAAAAATTCAAAAGAACAAAGACGAGGCTGACAACTATTTACTTGAAGTACGGTCATCCGTTACGTATGCAAGAGATTTAGATTCGTCATTAAGAGACTTAGATATAATCGGTCCATATACCTCGCCTGCTAAAGCTAACGAAGACTACGTTGATTTTTACATCAGACCTTTGTATGATAATTTGCAGCCGATGCCAGCAATTCAATTTTCTCAATTTTTAGCCAATGGGCGTGTTGTTTTATATTTTGTTGGGGGCTGTTTGAGAGAACAAATGGAAAATAGAGGAATTCGTAAAAATATGTCTCAGGGAACTACTCTCTACAGATGTGTTCCAATTATGGCCGCGGGAGACATAGTTACATTCAGGGACGAATTTCTCGCAGTATTTAGAAACAGAGATGCAGCAAGAATATAAATGAAATTGAAAATTTAATTCGGAACATATGCCAAGCGGAATAAAACCTAAAGTAAATCCAGCAAGAGAATTTTACGAGATTGCTAATGACTTTGCTGAACCAAAAGAGCTTTTAAGAGAAGCTATTAGCAACTCCTATGATGCGGAAGCAAATAAAGTTGATTTTGGCTTCGAGCTTCACCATAGGCCAGGAAGTTACGCTCAAAAAATGATTGTTATCAAAATTCAAGATGACGGAAACGGAATGTCGTGTGAAAAAGACAACGAAGAAGAATCAAGTGACTTAGAGACATTTTTTAACCTGGGTGATTCTAAGAAAACCGACAATCAGATTGGTTCAAAAGGTCATGGATCAAAAATATTTTACAAAAGCAATAAGATTGAAGTTGAAACTTGGCATCACGGAATAAAGACTGTTGCTGAAACGGAAGATGAATTTTTATGGGAAACTTTGCAGTCTTATAAGTTACCAACTTATAAATACGATTCCGTCAAAGATAAATCTGGCAAAGGCACGATAATTAAAATCACTGATTTTAAAGCAAAGCAAAGAGAGTTTGAGAATGCAACTCTGCTAAAGAAATATGTTCATTGGAATACTATCGCAGGATCGTTTAAGAATTACTTTTACCCGAATGAGACTAAATCTCTCGACATTTCTATCAAGTGTTATCACGACAAAGAACCCACTAAAATACCTTTCGGCTTCAAATTTCCTGCGGAGCAAACAGATTTATCAAACGGAACAAAAGACTTTTGCAAAATCATTAGTTCTAAGATTATTGACATTCCGGTAGATGAAAAGAAAACTATTAGGGTTGAAATCATAGGCGCTTTTTTGGGGGAAGATAAGAGAAAGGAAATCCTGGACGATACTTATTGGAATATGGGGTTATGGCTATGTAAGGATTTTATTAAGATCGAACGTGATAACGAAATTTTAGATTCGATATTTGGTGGAGAATATTATTATCGAAACTTTTTTATTCTTGCAAACTGTCAGCAGTTTGATCTTACGGCAAATAGAAATAACATTCGTAAGAATACCGAAGAATATGACGTAGCGATTGAGGAGATTAAAGCCTTTATTAAAAAAGAGTTCAAGGAAAGTGATACCTGGAAAGCATTTTTTGAGGCTAAAAAAGTTGAGAAGGATCGAGATGATAGAGCCAAACTTGAAAAGAAAATCGAAGAAAGAATAAATCAGCTGGAGGAGACGATAAACAATTATCAAAAGCGTCCCGATCTTAAAACAACTCATCCGAACCTAATAATTAAGGAGCCGAGAAATGAAGCGGAAACGGTTTTATTATTGCAATCAATGATTTCGGCTGGCCATCCGGGTATAGATTTTAAAATTGGTGGATACAATGCGACTTATGGAACTGATTTAATCATTGAAAAAAGTACGAAAGGAACAAAAAGAATTGAATGGATGGAAGCGGTATTTTCATTGGATCGCCTCTTTAAATGGAGCCATCCTTCACAAAGTTTTCACGGTATCATTTGTTGGGAGATTGGAACTTTCGATGATTCAGTTAAGGAAGAAAATGGTATGTTACCAATGCTTATTGGCAAAACAAAAGGTCGCTATAACTTAAATATTGGGACTGATACTTTGGAAGTTTACGTTTTGAAAGAAATTCTTGCTGCACATTCTTCTGAAAATATCGGAGGGATGATCGCAACAGCAAAAGCATAACGGAAAAATATTTAAATGGGACACGAGAGATTAGGATATTTACCCAAAACACGCACCTGGACAAAGATCGTAGGTGAGATTGCTGAATTTTCGGAAAATCCTGAAATAGTTTCTGAAATAGCTAAAGACACAACAGAGAGTGTACGAAATAGATTTTCTGGTATTACTAAAGATGAAGGAGTAATTAACGCTTTTAAATTTTTAGTTTTATTATCTCACTCTACCCAAGTTGAAAATCCATATTCCTTTTTAGAAAAGAATGGGATCAAACTTTCTTCTGCTTCAGATGCGTTCGATATTTCTATTTCTGCTAAACAATTTATTGAAGAAAAATTAAAGCTCAAAGAATATGGCACATTAGCAACTCAATCTACTCTGGACACGATTGCCGATTGGTTTAGTAAAAACGAGAGCAAGCAAGGAACATTAAACATATTTGAGGCTAATCCTTTGGAAAAGTGGAAGAAGGCCGGTACTGGAGCAGGTTTTTCAGAAATTTCAAGACTTTTCTTTTCAAACTTTACTAAAAGGTATCTTCGTTATTTTTTGGAACGGGAAGCGGCGTGGAGAATTCAGAGTGTTGATGGCCGAGTTCAATTTAATAAAAGGATTGATGAGCATGTTGACAAAATTACGCTACACGCTTTTGAAACTGCGAAAATAACACAAGGCTTTTCTGCTGGGTGGTTTAACAAAAACGGATTACAATCTATACCATCTGATAAAGGTATTCAGGGATTTCTAAGTTTCGCTTTCAAGAAAATAAATAGTGAGTTAGTACGAGGGGAGGGTGAGCTATGAAGGGAGGAAGAAGTCACGTCATAGTTTGTGGTAACGCCATACCCGAACGCAAGTATAAAAACACTAAGAAGTACAAACTTCATCATTTTAATTTTGATCCTGGAAGTGCTGACAAAAATTGCACAGTAGAGTTACCACATTTGATACGGTCTGTTGGATGCAATTTCCCTGACCAGATGAAGGATTTACTTGAAATAACAAGCTATATCTACATTGCAGATCGGAAAATCAAACGAGGTGGCGATGAAGATATAGAATTTCATAGTTGGTCGCGAAAGCTCCTTTTCAAAATGCCAGTTAGAAAACCAACTTTTTGGAATAAACCAAAAATCAAGGAATCGTTAGTTAAGGCACTTACATTCATGTCTGGCGATCTTTCTTATGAATTTGAATTCATAGCAGGTGGACGGGATTCGGGACAGCTTGTTCTTACGGATTCTGAAGAGATTAAATTTGATGCCAAGCCGAATAGTTGCGTTTGTCTGTTCTCTGGAGGATTGGATTCTTTAGCAGGTGCAATTTCTAAATTAAAGGAAGGCAAAAACCTAATATTAGTTAGCCATCGTTCAAGTAATCCTACTGTATCATCTATTCAGGAACAGATATTAAATAAGCTAATAAAGAGCTATCCAAACAGAATACAACATTTTGTTTTTACTTGTAACCTTTCAGGTGGTAATCGCGCAGCTGAGGAAACGCAGAGAACGCGAGTATTTTTATACACTTCAATCGCGATCTCCTTAATGAGTTTGGCATCAGAGAAAGCAATTTATGTGTTTGAGAACGGTATAACATCATTAAATTTTCCAAAACGTGCGGATGCGATAAATGCCCGCGCAAGTAGAACTACGCATCCAAAAACAATCTCTTTTTTAGAGGATTTCTTCTCATTGTTTTCAGGAGAGACAATTAAAGTTGAACACCCGTTTGTCTCATTGACAAAATCTGAGGTAGTCAACATTATCAAGGAAAATAACCATCTGGATTTTATTAATTCAACATTAACATGCACCAAGACGTTTGACAGATTTGAGCATAATACATCAGCTACGCATTGTGGTCGTTGTTCTCAATGTATAGATCGAAGATTTGCTATGTACGCAAATGAAATCGAAAAGTATGATGCTATTTATGATTTGGATATTGCAAAAGACGAAATAAACGATCAGGAAGGCTTTACGCATTTGCTCGATTACCTGTATTTAAAGACCCAATTTGAACTTACTACTGAAATGTCTTTTTGGGGAGATTTTAGTAATGAGATTGCCGAAGTGATTGATTTTATGCAAGGGACTGCCAGACGAGAAAAGTTTGATTCGCTTTTTAGTTTGATTAAAAAACATGTCGAGTATGTAAACAAAGCTATCAAACGGATTAGATCAGAGGAAGATTTATCTAAACCGCGTATGCAGAGATCTCTTTTTCATATTCTTGATGAGAGAGAACATCTTAAAGAACCCGTTGAAAGATTTGCTGAAGAAGTAGCTGCGCTACTCAAGTCTCATATTCCTCTTGCCTTCCGAACTCAAAAACCCGCCAATGAGCAGGTTTTAAATGACCAGATTCAAACTCTTTTAAAATCAAAAGGATTTGAAAGAGAATTTCCAGTTCTTTTATACGCAACTGCTAAAACAGTTCCAGATCATTCCAAAAATAACCTTTTCATTGAGGGGAAATATCCAAGAAATAAAGCGTCTCAAAGTAAAATTACGGATGAAATTGCCGCCGATATTACGAAGTACGGGAATGCTTATAAATTATTTGTTGTTTATGACCCGGAGAAACGAATCTCAGACAAGGATAAATTCCAAAGCGGTATTGAAGCACATCCGAACTGTAAGCTGATAATATTGAACTAAAGCTGACCATCCATCAAATGCCTGTGAACAGTAATCAATATTATCAAGATGCTGCGTCCTTTGCCCGGATGCTATCGCGCACAAAATTAAATGGCAAAATATCGTTTGGTCAGTTCTTTCTCAAGTACAAGGAGGGCGTAACAGATATAATTAACTACAATAGCGACCCTATAAACCTTCTAAAGCACTCGCATGAATATACTTTTAAGTTATTAGCAGGGATGCTTCAGGTTTCCCTTCAGCTATATAAGAATATCAATGGTCACTTTAAATTTTATTGCTGCACTAAATTTGGGCATGAGAACGGAGTTACCTTTTCAGTTAACTTAACCACATCAAAAGAGAGCAGCAATATTATCTATTTAACTCAAAAAATCAAGTTTAGCGAACAATATGAAGGTAATGGTACATTGGCGCAAGCTCATCGCCGACAAAAACAAATCGTTTTTTGCGATCTGCTTAAAAAACTCGGTTTTGAGTTAAGTGATTCCAATGACATTATTTTAGGTATTTATGATCCGGCTAAAAAAAAGTTGGTGAATATAACACCAGAAAAACTGCTCAATGATTTTATTGTTATTTCGTTATTGAAAGGCCACTTCCAGGGGAATAAAGGCTATCAACTAGAAATTCTGCCTTCTTTTAATAAACTGGACTATATCTATACAGGCAAAGAGGATGCAAAACCAAGCACACTACCAGGCAAATTGAAAAAGAATAAGACCCAACGGACGATCCCGTTGGGAATGCGTTATGTGGTGCTAAAAAGAGATGGGTTCAGATGTATCGCTTGCGGTCATGGAATTGATGATAATGCCAAACTTCATATTGACCATAAGCTGCCCTTTTCGCTGGGTGGATTGACTGAACTAAAGAATCTCCAGACCCTCTGTGAAGATTGTAATCTAAGCAAGAGCAACAGGCATATTGACGCATAATATCGAAAAAACAGCATTTTTCTTCTTTTTTTAAGAGAATTTGCCCCCAAATTCGATAAAACCCTATCTTTGCCTCAGAAAGTTCTTTAGCGTCGAACTGAGCTTGAAAAAATGAGGTTAAACGCTATCAAGTTTATAATCATTAAGGAAAGTCAGGATTCGTTCCAGATCCTCTGCAAAGAGGTTCGAACTGTGGACCTCCTTTCCCGCTGAAAGGGACTTAGGCTCAAAAAGAGAACTAAGTCCCTTTTTTATTAAAGCAAAATCGCCCGTATTACGGGCGATTTCAGCGATAATTTCATTTAAATCGGGAGTTCGAAATGCCCCCTTTTCCTTGTCAAATACTAGGCCGTTAGGAAATATTAGGTTTTGCAGTTTTTCCTTGAGGCTAATACTGCCCTCTACCCACACTTTACGCAGGTTTCGGCATAATAAGGAGGCTTCATTTAGCATTTCTTTAAGGTTCGAAATGTAAATGCCACAACCATTGATTTCCTTCTGTAAAATCGCATAATCCGCCATATATTTTGCCAAGAAACGATCATAGGTTTCCTTCGGCATTTCTTCTTTAATAAAATGTTTCTCTTCCAACTTCTCAATGTTCCTTTTAAGCTCCGCCATTCGGTTTTTAAGCTCTTTTTCCTTCTCAACATTGCCTTTGTTCAGTTCATAATAGGCGCTTTCTAATTCAATTAAAATGGCTTCGTTTAAATCCTCCTTTATTTGGTAGCCCTCCAAGTCGGTTGCGAATAATTCGTGCATTGACTTTGCGCTTTTGTTGCACTTACAACCGTTTGTTCTGCATTTATAGTAATAGAGATTCTTCTTTTTTACAATATAGCCTGTATAAGGCTGATCACAATCGGCACATTTCACAAAAACCTTTAAAGGAAGGTTGATGTTTTCCAATTTATGCGGTACTCCGTATTTTGTCGATGAAGAAATAATGTCGTTCACCTTCATAAATTCTTCCTTGGAGATCATTTTTTCGTGAACGCCTTCCACTATTTTTCCATTTAGCATTCCATGAGAAATTAAACCGCAGTAAAAAGGGTTAATGAAAATTTTATGTAATTGTTGTTTATACATTTTTACTCCTTGCGCCTTAAGTTTCAAAATAATTTCTTCATTCTTCAAGCCTTGTATTTTCCATTCCCAAGCTTTCTTTATTTTCTTACCATCAGCATTCACAATTATTTTACGTTCACCGTTTGACCTCACAATATCATAACCCTGTGGTGGCTTCACTACCCAAATACCTTTTTCAAACTTAGCTTTCATTCCTGCCATTGCAACTTGTTTGCGTTGATCGTTATCCCAACGTCCAAATAATAATTGCATATCGTGAAATAAAACTCCGCTTGCATTAGAAGTATCTATCGGTTCGGTCACCGCTTTTATATGTACCCCATGTTTCTCTCTTAACTCATCGGCAATAGAAATTGCTTTCCCTCCAGTCCTGCTGAAGCGAGTCATTTTATAAACTAAGATTGTTCCTATTTTACCTTTGCTTTGCCTAATAAAACTCAGCATACTCTGAAACTCTTTTCTCGCATCGGTTTTAGCACTTTCATAAGTATCACCAAAACGAGATACAATAATTAAATTATTTCGAGCAGCATATTCTTCAATGGCTTTCCGCTGAGTTTCCAACGAATCGTTCTTGTCGAATTGCCCTTTGCCTGAAACCCTTGTGTACATTACAACTAAATTGCCTTCAACTTTTTTAACGGTGGTTGTACTAAACCGCCCAAACTTTGATTCAATCAGTTTTTCGTCTGTTGTCATTTTACTCCTTTCTTTTATTAAGCTGCTTTATTAAATTCTTGTTCCATTTTCTTTTTATTTAAATGCTCGTAAAAAATAACAGCTAAATTTTTTACGGCAAATAATATTTCTTGTGCCTGTTCATCAGAAATATTTTCATAATTCTTCATTCTTTTAATTTTAGCAACACTCAATCCTCCGTGCTTCTTGC
>JBJMLR010000008.1:0-303309 GCA_045805205.1 Bacteroidia bacterium
CATCCATGTTAGGAATGCGCTGAAGAGCAGGTGATCCGTTGAAGCGGGAATCGGTCAGTCCGAGCACCGCAGCCTGCACCAGTCCGAGCGAGCTGAAATCCGGTGAGTTTCTAGGTGTGACAGGAACCGCCATGTTCAGGCGAAGCATATCACCGAAGATCGGCAGGAAGTTGTTGATGAATGGTTTTCCTGCAGTGAGCGGGTTGCCATCTACCTTTCCTGTAGCCAGCTGATAAGGCGCCAGGTTAGGAACACCGGTGTGGAAGATCGGTAAAAGATCCACGGAGCGTGGCTTGTTGTGACGCAGCAGATACTTTCCGAAGATCGCAGTATCGAGTGCAGTACCGGTAGTAGCCGGGTTTCCGTAAAGCACATACAATCCGTCATGTCCGTTGGTAAAGTTCACCGGTCCGAGAACAGTTTGTGAAGCGGTTTGAATGCGAAGTGCAGACATTGCCGGAACAGCAGCTCCGAAAGCAGCATTGTCCATATAAAGTGCAAGCTCAGGATTACAGAAATAGTTTTCCATAGCTGTGTCTTCGGAATACGGAGTAAGTGAATTCCACTTGTCTTTTGAACCGATCGGGATCACTGCTTCATTTGTAAGCGGCATACCGATGCGTGATACCTGGACATAAGCTCCTGCGTCAGCCGGACTTGCACCGGTTGTGCTGAGTGTGCGTGTTGCAGGCCTGCTTGCGGAAGCCCAGACACCGATCACGAAATTAGGATCGAGGATGCTGGTAGCAGAAGTAACGCTTAAGCCTGTTTTCTGTAAAGTGCTGATCGGAATTTTCAATGCGATCGCATGTACATTCTTATGACCAACGCCATCGATCGGACCCATTCCGGCTCTTGTTTGTCCGAGGTCAAAGATCCCTCCGAGATCCACAAAGAAAGGATCATCGGTTGGCCCGCAGAAAATAGTTTCTCCGCCGCCGCCGGTTGCTGTTGTGATGGCATTTGTCATGAGCGTATTATAGCTCATTCCTAATCCTACCGGTCCGTTGATGGAACGTGGTCCGATGTTCGGAGGAGGAACGGTTCCCGAAGTAACAATGGTAGAGAATGGTCCACCGTTGATACTCTTCTCGCAGATGTACGTTGTTTTCAGGTTCTGCTGACCCAAACGGATGTTGAAGAACGTGGTCGGATCTTCATTGGTTTTAGTGAAGGTGAAACGATACGTGATATCATCACCTGCGGTTCCATCATTCTCCACATGGATCTCATAACGGATGTTCTCTCCGAATGAAGCGTAGTTAGGTCCGCCCTGCGGTAATTGCAGCGGAACATAATTAGCGATAATGGTAACGGTATTGGTGTCATCCGGACTTCTGAAAGCATAAAGGTCCGTGTTGTCGGCCAGTGGATCATTCGCGATCAATGGCGCTTCCCTGTGGCTGGATGCTTCCACAGTGGATTTCTGAGAATCCCAAAACCCCAAAGCGAGCGCAGTTGCGATCACCCCGGTGCCAAGGATCACTTTTGTAGTTTTTCTCATTGTTTTTCCGATAGGTTTTAACTTCAGTTTGCTGTCGCCCAATTGCCTCAATTTGTCTTTAAACTATTAAAGAGCTACGGCAGAATTCTAAACACGGATTTAGAAGTTTCAAAAAAAACGCACTGGTTTTCAGAATAATAGAAAAAACAAAAGGAAATCGGGACTACTCAGAAACCCGGCCGATCAGGTGGTCCTCAGGAACAAAGCCCCAGAAACGGGAGTCGATCGAACTATTCCGGTTATCACCAACCATGAAGAAATAGTTCATTTTAAAGGAATACGAAGATGAATATTGACCATTTATAAAAACGGAATCATTATTTGTCTTCAGTGAATTTTTCTCATAGACCGTAATGATCCTGTTGTAGAGGATAAGATTTTTCTTATCGAGAAGAATTGTTTTTCCTTTTTGTGGAATATATAGTGGCCCGAAGTGATCAGCATTCCAGCGTACAGCGGAGTTATTGGGAAAAAACGCGGGACGGTATACGGAGCTGTCCAGTGGATCCACGTTTTTCGTGAATTGCGTATCCGCCGGGAAGTGGTTGTTTATTTTAATACAGCCGTTCAGTATCGATAAAGTATCGCCTGGTATTGCGATGCATCTTTTTACATAGGGTTGCCGCTGATCGATCGGGAGCTCATCCTCCAGCGGATAATTGAATACCACGATGTCCCCGTTTTTCACGGTTGAAAATCCCGGAAGTCTGAGGTAAGGAAGCTGCAGACTTTCAATATAAATATCGGTGAAAGGAATTCCGATCAGTGAAAAAGGAATTCTTGGACCATAAGCAAGCTTGTCTACCAGCACATGATCTCCTTCATTCAACGTGTTTTTCATAGAGCCGGTCGGAACCCTGTATACCTGGAAAACGAAGGTGCGGATGATCAGTACGACGATTGCTGACCAAAAAAGAATACGCATTATTTTATTTAGGGCGTTCAAGTACGAAAGCCTGATCAGACATTTCCCATGAGGTACATGGCGTCCATGGTTGGAGAATCGCTGCCGCCGCGTTTTTCGAGCGTCACAGCAAAAGCCTGAGCATTCGGAATGATCTTCATTTCATGGAACATGTTCGTATCCATGTCAAATACCCCGGCATCAACCGGCTTACCATCAACGATGGCCCAAAGCTGGTACTGCATATTTTCCGCAGGAGCGGGCAGCGAGCTGACGTTAAGCATTACATGCTTTGTATTCTGGTTCCAGTAAACTGCCGCAAGGGCGTTAGGTGCAGCACCCATTCCTTTCAGCATTACCTTTTTATTCATCGGGTCCATCATAACCGACATGTTTGCGGCGATCTGCTGGTAGGAGGCGCTTTGCTCCTCGAAGTCTTTTGCGTACTTATCCTTCTCCGCATTGAGCGCGGTTAATTGTTCTTCGGCTGAATGGATCTTGTTCAGCAGTACAAAATTATAAACGGCGCTTCCGATCAGCATGATGATCGAAGCAGCGGCTACCCATCCCATCAATGCGGATCCGCTTCTTTCCATCGGAATCACTTTTGCTTCACCTTTGATGTCGATCCTTGAGCGGATGTTTTGCTTGAGACGGGCCGGAGGTTTTTTTGCGGAAACACTCATCAATGATTCTTCCACAGCAATGATCTCGGTGGTGATCTCCGGATATTTCTGCGCAAGCGCCTGCAGCTCCGCAATTTCTTTTGGAGAAAGCTGCCCGAGCACATAGCTCTCGATCATTCCGGATGATATGTATTCCTGGATATCCACTATTTCATTGTTTCACGGAGATGCATGATCGCCGCCCTTACTCGTGTTTTAACTGTTCCCAGGGGTATGTTGAGCTCTTTGGCCGTTTCCTCCTGGGTATATCCTTTAAAGTAGATCAGATCGATCAGGATCCGGTAATCGTCCTTCAGCTTAACAACCTGCTCCTTCAGCCCGATCGTGTCGGTGTTAACAGATGCAGTGCTTTGCTTATTTACTTCATAAACGGAATTACTGATGTCCTGGATTTTGGATTCAGCACGGGATTGCCTGGAGCGGACATAATCAATGGAAGAGTTCCTGGCGATATTGAGCATCCAGGTAAATAACCGTCCTTTTCCTGCATCATAGCTTTCAATCGATTTCCAGATCTTCACAAAAACGTCCTGGAGCAGGTCCTCAGCGATCTCCTCTGCAGGAACGATCCGCGTGATAACACCATAGAGCGCTGCAGAATAATTATCGTATAGCGCATTGTATGCGGCAACGTCCTTGTTTTTCAATAAGGATACCAGTTCGTCTTCAGTGTATTTGATCTTGGTCACGATTAAGCCTGTTTAAGGCGGGAGTGTGGCAAATATAATACTTATTTACAGATGTACGGATAGTGCAGATTCCTCTTCAGCACAAGCACCGGATTTACATAATGCTCTTATCAAAACTGATCTGGTGAGTCATCTCACCGTACATTTCTTCGAACTTCTCTCCGCAGCTGCTGTTGGGATTATCGTCTTTCTGATGTTTTATCAGGTGCTGGAATTTGTTCAGCGCTTTTTCATCCCGGATCATATCAATAAACTGGCTGTATTTTTCATAGTTCTCAAAGAAATCGCCGGCAAGCAGGTAGTGAAAGATCGTATAAGCCATTTCAAACTTATGATATAACAGCTGATCCGGATCTCCCATTGTTGAGAAATTCAGTGCCTCCGGCGTGTAGAACAACCGGATGAATTTCTCGAGAAGATTCACGGCTCCGTTGATTTTTGTATACATCTTCTCCAGCGTCATATCGCCTTTTCCAAGGAATTTATTCTCAAGTGCCCCTGCCAGCATTTCCGCACTTTCCATTCCTACATAGATGCCGCTTGAAAAGATCGGATCCAGGAACGCGCCCGCATCACCGATCATCGCATAATTATCACCGTATTTTTTTTCGCAGTAATAAGAGTAATCTCCGATGATCAGCGTTCTGTGCTCCAGCTTCGCGTCTTTCAGAATTCCTCCCAGTAAAGACGATTCCTTGAGCTCATTCAGATAAATTTCTTTTTCCCAGTTTTCTTTTCCTTCTTTCACGTATTTTTCTTTCTGCTCACGCACATGGGAATTACTCAATACAACGCCAATGCTTAAATGCTCCGTGCTTACGGGGATCACCCAGCACCAGCCTTTTTTTTCTCCGCCCAGGTAAACGATCTTGATCACGCCTTCTTTCAGCGACTGATCATATTTAACATTGGTCCAGTGATTGAAGATCGCAACACGCTCAAGGTCCTTGTATGATTTTTTTACGCCCAGCTTTCTTCCAAGCATGGTGCTTTGTCCGCTGGCATCCACCAGGAATTTCGCGCTGAACTTTTCCATCGAGCCGCCGGCTGTCATCGCAGTTACTTCAACAGTTCCATCCGGCTTATCCAGCACAATGTCTTTCACCATATGTTCTTCTCTCACATCAGCACCTTTCTTTTTGCTGTTGTCGAGCAGGAGCTTATCGAATGCAGAACGGATCACATGAAAGGAAAGATATCCTTCATCCTTGATAATGTTCTTGAAGCACCAAAGCGATTGGCTCTTCCCGTCCGCGCTGACGAAAACAACGCCGGGCTTCCGGGTGGAGATCTTTTTCAGATCTTCCAGCAGCCCCATTCGCTGCATCGCTGAAAATGTCAGCGGGATCAGTGATTCTCCCACATGCTCGCGCGGAAATTTTTCTTTTTCGAGGACCAGGACACTCAGGCCCTTCTCAGCCATAAAGGTCGCTGCTGTGGACCCGGTAGGTCCGCCTCCAATGATAATAGCGTCGTACATTTTCATATAGATTCCTCCTTTTTTATCGTCAACACATTTAAAGCATTTTTTGTTTTCCAAGACTTGCATTATAGATCGGCATTCCGCCAAGTGTTGTAATAACGGCGATCAGGATCATGATGGAATACATGTTCACGTCGATGATCTTATAGTCCAGACCGATATTCGCAACGATCAGCTCCATCAGCCCGCGTGCATTACACAATCCGCCGATCGCGGAAGCTTCCCTCCAGCTGTAACCACAAGCTTTCATAGTTAGCAAAATGGGAAGGTATTTGCTGATGATCGACAGGCCGAGGATAACAAGACAAGGTACAAACATTTCCGCTCCTGCCAGCTGCAAAAAATTCGTCTTCAAACCGGAAAAAGCAAAGAACAGCGGCAGGATCATCACGATCGTAATGTCCATCATTTTTGATTTCAGCTCTTTCTGAAACATTGGATCCCTTGGCATTGCAAGTCCCAGGATAAATCCGCCGAATACGCTGTATAGTCCGACTTTATCGGTAATGATCGCGGCGATGAGAAGCGCTACCACAAGCACCGCGAATTGTCCCTGGGTCATTGAACCTTTCTCTTGCACCTGTGTGCCGATCTTTTTGAACAGCGGCTTCATGCGGATCATCACAATCCCAATGAAGATCAACGCTCCTCCAAGCGTGATCAATCCGCCCGTGGTTGTTCCCGTTGAAGCGACAGCGATGACAAAAGCGAGAAGGATCCAGGTAACTACATCCTGGATGCTGGAAGAAAGCAGTGCGAGGGATCCGAATCGTGTCTGGATCAGATTCTGTTCATCCAGGATCCGCGCCAGCATTGGAAATGCCATGATCGAAAAAGCAGTTCCTGTGAAGAGCATGAATACCGGAAGCGGGATGCCGGGCAAACAGAGCTTTTCATAAAAGGTCCAGGCACAAAATCCGCCGGCTGCAAATGGGATGATCACTGCTACTACTGAAAGCCAGGCTGCTTGCTTGCGGATCGATTTGTCCACATTGCTGAGATCGATATCTGCACCGACCAGGAACATATACAGCGAAAGCCCGAGATTTCCCAGGATATAGATATTGGTCTGCGTATCTTTAAAAAGGTATCCCGCTATTTCCGGAAAAGCCGTCGAAAAAAAGGTAGGGCCTAGGATCACGCCGGCGATCATTTCACCAACTACGCGTGGCTGCTTTAACCTGACCATCACCGTTCCGACGGATCGGGCAGTTACAATAATCACCACCATGGCGCAGGCGGTGTGTACGAAGATTTCGAGATTCGACATAAATTTTTTTACGTGCTCAAATTAAAACAATCATTTCCGCCGGATGAGAGAACGACGTACGGTGTGTCTTTCCTTCGAAAGATCCATGCAATAAAAATCGCTTAGAGAGTAGCAAGCGTGTTCTTTTCAAAAATAGTAAAAAAATCGACGTTTCCTATTTAGGTTGTATCTTTATGGAAATGAAGCGCTTGCTCCCGGTTGCTTTCCTTCTTGCATTTTACTGCCCGCATTTGCGAGCGCAGGATACCAGTCATGTTGCCGACCGGATAAAAAAAATAGTTGATGCCGCCCAGCAGGGAAAATTAAATGCACGAACGGCAGCGGAAGATACGCTGGCGCTGAATGATGCGCTGTATTTTGCCTGCGACACCGGAAGTGTAAAACTCGTGAGCTGCCTGCTCGAAAATGGCGCGGATATCCATTATACTTCCTGCAGTGACCCGGGACTGGCGGCACAGTTTGCTTTCGGGGCAGTGAAAGTGTTGCTGTTCCCTCTTCTGCCTTTTCTGATGGATGCTGAGCTGGGACAGGACTGCAGCAATCTTCTGGAGATCGCGTTCAACCGGCGTAATTATCCGGTTGCCAGGCTGCTTGCTGAAAAGGGTCTCTATTCCGGGCAGACCATGACCTATGCATACGAGCTTGATCAAACGGACATTTTTGAAATTTTGTACAAGTCGCCGCTCAGGAAGCGCGATGATGTCGCGGGGATCATATACTATCTCTGTGACAAAAATGATCCGGTGCGGCTGAAAAATATTATCGCTGATCTTCCAGAGCGCATCACGGTTGATCATCGGGTGATAGATGACGCTGTAGAGAAAGACAGAACTGAGATCCTCCGCCTGCTGGTGGAAGGCAATATTAAAATCGATATGTTCGCGGTCCGGCCTGAAGAATTATTTAACAAGTGCATCGAACATAACAATCCGGAAATGGCTTCGCTGCTTTCGAAGATGGGATTAAGTCCTGACGTGATCAACCTTCGCTACGCGCTGATAAAGAATGCCGACAAGAAGCTGCTAAAAGTGCTGATCGACGGAAGAGGTCCTGCCATTGATTTTGACCGGGATCTCCTGGAGAATTGCAAGGATGCTGAAATCGCTGAATACCTGGCCGCGCGTGGTGTTCTGGCAAATGAAGAAAGAGAGAAACGCATCGCTGATGGAAAGATCTTCTATAAGGAGTATACCGAAGGCTGTTATATAAAAGGCGGGTACAACAAAATAAAAGCAGATTCTCTTCTTACCCTGTTCAATGGCAAAAAGGTATTGTTTACGGGCTCAGGGTCCTTCGGTACTCCCGAACAAATCATGAATGCAGCAGTAGATCGTCACGACGTCCGCGCAGTTGCCTGGCTTTTGTCCAGCAGCAATTGCAGTATCTATACAACCGGGATCTTTGATCCATTCACGCGTATTGATCAGTACATGTGGTTCAATTCCTACAGAAAGATGATGGCCATGCTCAGCGTAATGATCGATTCGGTAAAAGATGAAAAGGAGAAAAAATATGTTTTTGTGCATTGCGTGAACGAAACCAAACGGAGCAACGGGATCCGCTACTTCCGTCTGCGGAGTGCTTTAAAAAAGCGCTATGCCGGATTATTACAGGGTAAATAGAAAAAAAGGCTTATCGAAATGAAACTCTCCAGGATACTATTTTTCCTATTGCTTTTCGGAGCTTCAACGTCCTTTTGCCAGGAGGACATTTACAAGCGATCCAACCGGTTGTTGGAAGCGGCAAAGAATCATACGCTGAACGAGAGCATCGTAAACGGCGACACGCTCGCTTTGAATTATGCGCTATATCATGCCTGTCTGGATTCAACTTCGAGTCCTGAGCTCGTCAAAACCCTGATCAATCATGGTGCAGACATTCGCTATCAGGCTTGTTCAGACCCGGGGATACTTAAATCGTTTCTGTTTGGATTTACGAAGCTACTCCTGGGTGCGATCGTCCCTGGACTGGCAAAAGCAAAGATGGGGCAGGACTGTGAAAGCCTGCTGGAAGCGGCATGGGACCAGAACAATTTTCCTGTCGTAAAGCTCCTGGTTGAAGGCGGACTGTATTCGGACAGGATCATGGTCCGGGCCCTGGAAAAAGGACATTATGATATTTTCAGAATAATGTTCCGGGATGGAAAGCTTGATAGCTGGGCAATGAGAGACTGCATCACTGCAGCAGCATATCGCGGTGATTCCGCAATGGTGGTGGAGCTGGTCAATGATCCGCGAAACTCACATTACGTGGATAAAGAGCTGTTGATCGGGATCACGAAAAAGAATGATCTTCCGGTCATCAGGGCGCTCTTTGAAAATGAGCATAAGAAGTCGACGATCTTTTTTCTTAAAAGCAACTACGGCGACCTGCTCAGAGCTTGCGCTGCAACGGGGAATGTACAGATGATGCAATACTTTGTTTCATTCGATCTGCTGCCAAATGAATGGACCATCACCCACTGCGTTCAGGATAATGATTCAGCGGAAATGATCCGGTATGTGACGGAGCTGGTCGGTTCCGAAGTTTGTATCGCCAGCGATCTCCTGGAGAGCTGCCATGATCCGGAAATGACCGGCTATCTCAGGAGCAAAGGCGCTCTCACAAATGATGAACGGATCGCTGCTTTTGCAAACGGATGGAAATTCTATGAAATTTATGCTGATTCATGTTCGACGGGATATCGCTCATACGACAAGGCAAAGCGGGATGCATTGCTGAGATCATTTGAAGGAAAAAAGGTGCTTTTCCAGGGAGATCGATACGACAGCTTTTCCTGGCGCGGTAGAGTAATGAAAGAGGCGATAGACCGGAATGATGCAAAAACCTTAAAATGGCTGCTGGAAAATACAAATGTCGTGATCTACAATGCGGGTAGCGGCGAATGGATCTACGATAAGTTCTACCAGATCATTATCTGGGAGAATTACCGGCGAATGGCAAGCCTGATCCCCATTATGATCGATTCGGAAAAAGATAAGGAGAAGCAAAAGCTCATTGTCCAGCATTGCATGCAGTACATGAAAGATTATCATGCGCTGCGGTGTGCCAGGTTCAGAAAACTCCTGAAGAAAAAATATTCTTTTGCATTCAACGGCGAATAGAACGGCATCTTTTTTTTGCATTTGACTCTTGCGAAAAACAAGTATTAACTCAAAAAAAAGATTAAGAACTATGAACAGCACTATTGAAAAAAGACCTGCACGCCGCGGTAACAATTTTCCGTCTTTCTGGAACAACCCGATCGATCGTTTTTTTAGGAATGATTTCCCCATCATGTGGGATGAAGACCTCACGCCAACCGTTCCATCGATCAATATCACCGAGGAAAAGGATAATTTCGTTGTGAGCATGGCTGCTCCGGGTTTGAAAAAAGAAGATTTCGACATCAGCCTCGACGGTAATATGCTCACTATTTCCTGCGAACAGGAGTCCGGTTCACCAAAAGACAGCAATGGCAACGGAAATGGTAACGGGAAAGAAAAGGAGAACGGATCAAAGAATTATTCTCATCGTGAATACAACTATTCTTATTTCTCCCGTACGGTCACACTGCCTGATTCAGCCGATGATGGAAATATCAAAGCGAAATATACCGACGGGATCCTGAACCTGACCATCCCTAAAAAGCCGGAAGCGGGTAAAAAGAATAATCAAAAGATCAAAGTAGAATGAGATACATCGAGCTGATCGGAAGGGTCTTTTACTCATTGATCTTTCTGATGACGGTCACGTTTCATTTTTCTCATGCGGCCGTGGAGCACGCGCAGGCCCAGCATGTTCCCGCTGCATCTTTCCTGGTGCCGTTTTCCGGCATCCTTGCAACCCTGGGTGCCATTAGTATCATGCTTGGATACAGGACGCGGGTCGGGGCGATGCTGATCGTGATCTTCCTCGTTCCGGTGACCATCATGATGCATGCGTTCTGGATGGAAACAGATCCGATGCACGCACAGATGCAGATGTCGAATTTTATGAAAAATCTGGCCTTGCTCGGAGCGGCCTTGATCATATCCTATTTTGGCGCCGGCCCGGTAAGCTTCGATTTCAAAAACAAAACCGTATAAAAAAAGCTCCCCGTATCGCGGGGAGCTTTTACTTTAGAAAAGGAATAGTATTATCGCGCCTTCTTTCTGCTCAGCTTGCTGAACAGGATCTCCAGTCCGTTGATGATTCTCTTCAATACATCAAAGTAAAGTGTGATCATCAGAACGATGGACATGCCCCAGATGACACAAATATTTACCCAGTAAGTATCATAATATCTGCCGAAGAATTTTTTACGGGGCGCAAAGAAATGTGCTCTTCCAAGATCCGAATCAACAGGATCAAGATAGATCGGATCGATCTTCTGTACATATGCGCCATTCAGATCCAAAATACGGTACGGAGTATTTCTGTTCGTAACGAGATCTTTCAGACTCTCATTTTCATATTCGTCTTTTTCTTTTAAATAGGCAGCACGGGAAACGCTGTCTTTATTCAGCGCCGCCACTTCTTTATCTTTCAATTGTGTAGCGTGCTTGAAATTGTTCAGGTAAACGGTTTTCAGCGTATTCCCCAGGAAATCACGCACCTGGTTCGCAACCGTCGGGCCGAATTTATCGCCGCTTAAAGTCAGGTTCTCAAGTCCGCCGCACCTCAGCTTTTCATTGCCCGGTGTTTTCAGCTCTTTGCGGATCTCGTTCTGAAGCATGGCAAGCGCTGCCACAACTTCTGCGCGGTTCTCCGGCTTTTTGTAGCTGGTTTCACAGAAATCGAGCTTCTTCGCCATTTCCGTGAGCCAGTAATCCTTTTTGTAAGTCGCAACGCTCAGCGCTTTATCATACTTATAAGTACGCTTGTTGAACTTGTTCTCCTTGAATTGCTTTACCGCTAATGCTTCAAAAGCCCAGCGGGAGCACATCATGTCTCCGACGGTCGGAACCACGCTCTGGGAAGTGATGATCGGGTTCAGCTTATCAAATTTTACCATCACACCGCTGAAGAGCAGCTGAGGAATGATCAGGATCGGGATCAGGATATAGATCGTGACTGCCGAATTGAAGCTTGCGGAAATATTCAATCCAAGCATGTTCGCGAAGCAGAACGTACTGAAGAGCAGGACCCAATAGGAGCCAAGCATTCCGCGTACTTCAAGCACATAGTTGCCGACCCCCACAAACAGGAATGCCTGTATCGCAGAGAGCGTGAACATGATGATGATCTTGGACCAGATATAACTTCCCTTGCTTAAGTTCAGGAACGATTCACGTTTCTGAATTTTACGATCGCGGATAATTTCCTCCGCGCTCACGGTCAGGCCGATGAAAAGCGCAACCACCACCGCCATGAACATATAGATGATGATGTTTTCGTTTTCACGGAAAGTGTATCCGATCTTGTTGGAAAGATCCAGGTTCACAAACTTTATGAAGTAAGCCAGGATAAAAGCCAGCAGCGGTGCTTCAAGCAGGTTGATGGAGATATACTGCGTGTTGGTCAGCTTCGACAAAACGTCACGGGTCATGAAGACCTTGAACTGTTTGAACTTATTCGGGATCTTGAAAGTACTTTCAGGGATCTCGGTGATCTGTTCCACATCTTCGATCGTCTTCTCGATCTTTTCACGATAATGTGCATTCCATTCCGCCGGAGATAGTTTACGCGTACGCGTGATGTTACCGTATTCATCCAGTACCTTGGATTCGATGATATTGAATACCTGCTCGGGATTTACGTTACCGCACTCGATACATTCACTTTCATTGCTGTTGACGTGGTTGACAACCGTTTTAAAGTAGATGACCGAATCGACCGGGTTTCCATAATAGATCGGATAACCGCCAACGTCGAGGATCATCAGCTTATCGAACATCTTGAAAATATCGGAAGAAGGCTGGTGAATAACTACGAATACGAGCTTTCCTTTCAGCGCCAGTTCCTTGAGCAAGTCCATGATATTTTCGGAGTCGCGGGAAGAAAGACCGGAGGTTGGCTCATCCACAAAAAGTACGGACGGCTCGCGGATCAATTCGAGCGCAATGTTCAAGCGCTTCCGCTGTCCTCCTGAAATTGTCTTTTCCAGCGGACTGCCCACTTTCAGATCGCGTGTTTCGATCAGACCGATGCTCGTGAGCACATCGGTAACCATCTTTTCGATAACGGCGTCGGGTTTATTTCCGAAGCAAAGTTTTGCATTGTAGAATAAATTCTGAAAAACGGTGAGCTCTTCGATCAGGAGATCATCCTGTGAAACATGCCCGATCACTCCTTCGATCTTGTCTCGCTCTGTATGAATATTGATACCGTTGATCTTCACGGAGCCGCCGCTTGGCGTTTCCATTCCGTTGAGAACGTTCAGCAAGGTGGATTTTCCGGCACCGGAACCTCCCATGATCCCGATCAGCTTTCCTGAATCTTCGCTGAAATTAATGTCGCGTAATCCCAGCTTTCCGCCTTTGAACTTGTATTCAAGATTTTTCACGACAAACGATACTTTCGCTTTGGAAGTATCGCTCATGAATGCGCTGAGGATATCGCTGTAATAAACCGGTTTTACTTTCGAGCTGCGCAGCGATGAACCGGGAGTGAGGATGAACACCTTTCCCTGCGTAAGCAGCTGTCCGTTGAGCAAAATGTCGCTCTTGCCGAAATAAAGAAGCGCATACATATTCACACTCGGGATCCAGAGCACGCGGGCTTCACCGGTCACGCCTTCTGCAAAGATATGCTTGGCTTCCTTGAAATTGTGAGAGGTCTTGTTGTCAATGACCAGCACATGAGCATTGTCAGGAGCTTTGTCGTTGCCTGCGCGGACAAACTCCATGCAGCGCTTGAATTCCTCATCGGCAATGTTGAAGGTTTCCGCCACGGTAGTAACGAATTCCAATTCCTGCTCGGCGATCTCGGTATTCGAGTTGATAAATTCGATCAGTCGGAGGAGCACAACCACTTTCTGGACCTGGGTAAGCTCGCTGTTGATCTGCGTACAGATCTTTAAAACTTTTACAGAATTGAGCGATGTCCGTTTTGCTGTGCCGTCCTTCTTTTTTGTCACCTGGTGGTGAGCTTCCAGGAATTCGTCAAAGATGGCAAGATACTGATCCACCAATTCCTGGTTCAGCTGCTGCTTGAGGAAGGACTGCACGATCAGACGGCCGTTGTCATTGATGCCATCGACCCTTGCAATGATCGCAAACATCTGCATCAGGGCTTTTAATATTCGTTCACTCATTTGTTTGTGTTATGTGTGTGTGTTTCTAAAAAAAAAGACATTAATACCGCAGTAATTAATGCCTTTTAAATAAGCTGTGACCGGTTTTATTTTTGCTGTTTGAACCCGATCAGTAATACTGCTCTTCCGGAACCTTGTGAACCGCCGCCCAGTTTTGCTTCAATGGTGCAATCCAGTGTGTTCGTGATCTTGAAATCCCAGTAGGGTGCATTTTTGAATTCGCTGTTTGTAAAGAGAAGATTTCGTTCAGAATCGTAAACTGAAAATACCAGGTTGCCGTCCGTTAAACCGCTGCAGGCAGCAATGCGGTATAATGTCCCGCCATAAAGCGTAGTATGGAATTCCGCAGTTTCATCTGAATTCATCAATAAGGCACGATATTGCTGTCCATCGGAGATAAAAGTGTTCTCCAGGTGCTTAGCACATTGAGTAGCCACTGTATCAGCGATCTGAGCCGATGCGCCGTTCACTGTAATGAATCCACCAACAACCAGTACTAATTTTAAAATTCCTTTTTTCATTTCTGTTCTAAATTTTTGTGTGTATCACCCGCCGGAGCTTTAGCAACGACGGGTCCTGTTAGTTTTATCCTACAATCTGGCTTCTGATTGATTTTACTTTCTGAGTGATCGATTCGATCTGCTCAGGTGTGATCTTCACTTCCGATTTGCTGTTCACTGTTGTCAGCTTTTTGTCTGCATCAGTCGTCGGTTTTTCAAAAGTGTATTTGAATTCAACGCCGTCAAATACAGTAGAAAGATCATTCAGGTTGTCGATGAACTCCGTGTACTCAGGCTGGCTGTAAAATTGGGTAAGCAGCTTGATCAGGCTTTGCAGCGATGATTTCTGCTCTGCGATACGGCGCTTTACTTCTTCATTTGGTTTTGCCTTGTAAACGTTTGTCGCAAAGTACAAGCTTTCCAGCCATCCGCCCGCAAGCACCAATCCGGACACATCGCTCCGGTCGTTGTTCTTCAGGTATGCATCGCTGGAGCGGTATGCAACTCCGACAAGCACCAGCATAGAATCCTTGTTTCCGAGGTTTTTGGAGAAACGCTCGATGGTGTTCGCATCAAATGCACCGGAAACGCCAAGCTCATCAGCCAGCTTTTTAGCAGCATTCAGGTAGCCGATCGCATCCTGCGTCTGGTCGTAAATCGTTACGTAACCAAGATCAGCTCCGTAGATCCCGAGGTTCAGCGCCTTCGAGAAATTGGTGGAATAGCTGGATGACTTGTTGGACGCATTCAATATGTCCTTGTTATATGCAGCGCCGCTTCCTTTGATCAGGAAAGCCGTCTGGATAGGCGATGGGATACTGAAGATCTCACCGTTAACGTTCAAAATGGTGGTCTGTGTGCTGTCAATTGGCGGCAGATCCTCCGATTCCTTTGGATCGGACGGGCCGCAACCACTTGCAAACATTGCAGAAACCGATAACAATAAAAATGCTCCTCTGAATGTGATAAATTTCAATCTCATTTCAATTTAGGGTTTTGTATGATTTTTTTAAATACTGCTCAAAAATAATACTTTATCTAATAAATCAAACAATTCATCTGTTTTTTTATCTTTTTCAAAGTCAGCAAGATATTGAAAAATCTGGACAAACAACCCGGTTCGGGAAATGGCCGTACATATTCCCACGAACTATATGTAAAAGTGCTGATATTGAGGTGATTCGGGTGTCGGCGATAAATTCAGGTCTTCCGGAGTATAAACAAAGGACGAAGCGGCACTTTTAGGGATTGTGTTCAAATCACGGTTTTCCGGTCCCGGTCAGCCGGCATTTTATTCTGTATCTTTGCGCCCTATGAGCGGAATTAAAGAGAATTCAGATTTTAAAATGATCGCCAAAACGCTCTTCGGTCTGGAGGAGATCCTCTCACTGGAGCTGCAGCGTTTGGGAGCAAAAAATGTCGAGATCCACAACCGGGCAGTGAGCTTTACCGGCGACAAAGGCTTTATGTATAAGGCGAACCTTTCTCTGCGCACGGCGCTGCGGATCCTCGTTCCCTTCGAAAGTTTCCGCGTAAGCAATGAAAAGTCCTTATATGAAGGCATTCAAAAGATCAATTGGGAAAACTACCTGGACGTGAATGATACGATTGCGATCGATACGGTTCTTAATTCGGACCTTTTTACCCATTCACAATATTTGTCTCAAAAAGCAAAAGACGCCATTGCCGATCAGTTCCGCGCTAAATACAATGAGCGCCCATCCGTCGATCTGGATAATCCGACATTACGTATCAATCTTCACATTTTCGAAAATACCTGTACCGTTGCACTCGACAGCTCCGGCGAATCATTACATAAAAGAGGTTACCGCGATAAAACCAATCTTGCACCGATCAATGAGGTGCTTGCTGCCGGCCTGATATTGCTGACCGGCTGGGACAAGCGTTCCAATTTCATTGATCCGATGTGCGGTTCAGGAACCATACTGATCGAAGCGGCCCTGATCGCTAACAATATTCCTCCCGGATATTTTCGTGAACAGTTCGGTTTTGAACGCTGGAAAAAATTCAATCCTTTCGATGAAGAGCTCTGGAACCTGATCGTTGATTCGGCGGTGAACAAGATCACGAATCACGAGCAAACCATCCTCGGCGGCGAGCTTTCGCCCAATGTCGCAAAAAAAGCAAAGGAGAATGTCAAATTCGCAAAAGTGGACGATGTTGTCAAGATCCGCAATTGTGACATGAAAGATTTTGAGGTACCTCCCGGAAGAGGTGTTGTCGTGATCAATCCTCCGTATGGCGAGCGTATGAATAAGGAAGACATTGGCGAGCTTTATAAGATGATGGGCGATACCTTCAAGCAAAAATTCAGCGGCTATGATTGCTGGATCCTCAGCTCTAATATGGAAGCGTTCAAACAGGTAGGATTGCGGCCTTCAAGAAAAATTCAACTCTTTAACGGACAGCTTGAATGCCGTTTCATGAAGTTTGAGATGTACCAAGGGACGAAGAAGATCCATAAGATAGTTAAGTGATCAGGTGGGTAACTGGGTAACTAAGTGACTAGGCAACGGGCGGCTGAGATGATGAAGAGCTTTGGCTTTTTGAACGCTGCCAGGCGAGGATCGCCCATTTTACTACAATTACAAGTAAGATCGCTATCAGCTCATCAACTGCTGCTATTGCAGCAATTACCAACAGGACCTCCACGCTGAAGAACCGGATCACCCAAAGTTTTGGATAAGCATAAAAGTCGTTGCGGCGGTCGGCCAGCTGACTTACATAGAGCCTGTATTCCTGGAAATTATTCATTGACGAGCTCAGGAGAAAAACAGGAAGCATATATCCCGGCTGAAATGCCATAAAGAAGCCTTTATCGATATGATAACCCATTTCATTTCCTGCTGTGACCATTATATAATAAAAGACATATAGTACCCCGAATACCATTGCAGCACCGAGCAGCATGTCCGGACTGAATTCCGCTTTGTTCAGCTTTTTCATGAACATTCCTACGAACAGGATCATTACAACCACGTCGAGCCAGTAGAAGAGGATCACAATGATGACATTCCAGTTGAAAATGAATACGCCGAAAACACAAATGATATCGGCAAGAAGAGAGTAAAGAAAAAATTTATATTTTTCGAGAAAGCTGTTCATCGGAACAATGATAACAATTTCATCCGTAAATTCGTTAGATTCATTATTTGTACTCTAACCAGATCCGCGTAAATCATAAAAATCCGTTTAATCCGCGTTCCAATAACACACAGCGTAAACACAGATTTGTAATATTTGTATAGATTCGTTATTTGTACTCTAACCAGATCCGCGTAAATCATAAAAATCCGTTTAATCCGCGTTCCAATAACACACAGCATAAACACAGATTTGTAATATTTGTTAGATTCGTTATTTGTACTCTAACCAGATCCGGTAAATCATAAAAATCCGTTTGATCTGCGTTCCAATAACACACAGCATAAACACAGATTTGTAATATTTGTATAGATTCGTTATTTGTACTCTAACCAGATCCGCGTAAATCATAAAAATCCGTTTAATCTGCGTTCCAATAACACACAGCATAAACACAGATTTGTAATATTTGTATAGATTCGTTATCCGTACTCTAACAGATCCGCATAAATCATAAAAATCCGTTTAATCCGCGTTCCAATAACACACCGCATATAACACACAGATTCGTAAATTTGTAAATTCGTAATAATTCGCTATCCGTATATGAAGAAAATAGCTGTTTTGACATCAGGAGGAGATTCACCGGGAATGAATGCCTGTGTTCGTGCAGTCGTTCGCACCGCTGTATATCACAATATTGAAGTCGCCGGTATTATGCACGGCTATGATGGAATGATCAAGAATGAATTTTTTCCCATGGGAACAAAGTCGGTTGCGAATATTATTCATCGCGGAGGAACAATCCTGAAGACGGCCCGCAGCAGGGAATTTATGACGGACGAAGGGAGAAGAAAAGCACTTGAAAATCTGAAAAAACATGAGATCGATGGAGTAGTGGTGATCGGCGGCGACGGGTCCTTCAGGGGAGCGCAGGAGTTCAGCAAAATATGCGGGATCCCTTTTGTAGGCTGTCCCGGAACCATCGATAACGATCTTTTTGGCACCGATTTTACGATCGGTTATGATACGGCGATCAATACCGTTGTAGAAGCAGTGGATAAGATCCGCGATACGGCTGAAAGCCACGACCGGCTATTCTTCGTTGAGGTGATGGGTCGCGATGCCGGATTGATCGCCCTGCGGTCGGGGATTGGCACGGGAGCCGAACAGATCCTGATGCCGGAAACAAAGACCGACCTCGACCAATTGATAAAGCGCTTAAAGAACAAGCGAAAAAATAAAACATCCAAGATCATCATTGTTGCGGAAGGTGATGAAGCCGGCGGAGCTTTCAAAATAGCAGAACAGGTAAAAAGTCATTTGCCGGATTATGATACGCGTGTCATGGTGCTCGGACATATTCAGCGCGGGGGAAATCCCTCAGCGATGGATCGGGTAAATAGCAGCCGGATGGGCTTTGCAGCAGTAGAGGCGCTTCTGAACGGAAAGCGAAACGTGATGATCGGGATCATTAATAAAGAGATTGCCTATACGCCATTTGAAAAAGCTGTGAAGCACCGGGAGTCACTGGATCCTGATCTGCTGCGGATGCTCGATATCCTTTCAATCTGAACAAATGTTTTTTTGTATTGTTAAATTCCACATGAAACAAAGAGTCCCCCTCCTTTTACTTTTCACTTTTTCATTTTTGCTATTCTTCAGCAGCTGTACTTTTTTCCGGCCCCGCCCTGCGAAATTATTCAGACGTGCTTTGAAAGAGGCTCCTTATGATGTGATCATCGTTCCGGGTTGTCCATACAATGGCAAGGACTGGAGCTTGCCGATGAAAGGGAGAGTGATCTGGGCGAGCTACCTTGTAAATAAAGGGATCGCGAAGAATGTGATCTTTTCCGGCGCGGCGGTTTACACTCCTTATGTGGAAGGAAAAGTAATGGCGATCTACGCCGAGTCGCTCGGAGTGGCGAAAGAGAAGATCTATGTGGAAGATAAAGCGGAGCATAGCACCGAAAATATTTACAACTCGTACATGATGGCGAAAAAGCTGGGTTTTAAGAAGATCGCTGTTGCATCGGATCAATTTCAATCCAATTTGCTGATGCGGTTTACACGCATTCGTTTTGACCTGCCGATCGCGCATATTCCTTTTGTGGTCGATACACTTTCCAGGATCGATGATGTTCATCCGGTGATCGATGCAACTTCAGCAAGGGTGGAGAATTTTGACGCCTTTAAGCCGATCACGCAAACCCAATCCGCGCGGTATCGCCGCCGCGGAACATTTGGCAAGCACATTAAATTCGAGTCAAGAAGACACAATTGAGAAAGCGCTCACGGATTTAATTTGTTTTTCATTATCACGGAATTACGATTGTTTTCGGGCTCCGGAGAAGCCTTCTGTTTCTTACCTGTTATTTCCCAATCACATATTCCGCCCGGAGGGGCCGGCCTTTTTTGTTATTATCTTTTTTGATGTTCGGCGCTGTCGCGATGTATATTTGCTCCATGAGCCGCCGGACCTATTTTGTTGACGTAATTCTGCCCCTCGCTGTTCCGAATTTATATACCTACCGCATTCCTTTTGAATTGAACGATGCTGTCGCCATAGGAAAAAGAGTGGTCGTGCAGTTCGGGAAGGGAAAGCTCTATTCTGCGCTCGTCCGCCGGATCCACGAAAATCCTCCGAAGCAATATACCGCCAAGTACATTGATTCCGTTCTTGACGAGCAGCCCATCGTCAATGAAAAACAATTTGCGCTTTGGGAATGGATCAGCAGCTATTATATGTGCAATATCGGTGATGTGATGGTTGCTGCATTGCCGGGTGGACTCAAGCTCGCAAGTGAAACAACCATTGTTCTGAATGAAGGCTTTTCCGGACTTATGCAGGAGAAGGATCTCAGCGACAAAGAACATGCGATCATTGAAGCGCTGGAAGTCCGCTCTGCCCTGAGCCTGGACGACATTTCACAGATCATTGAACAGAAAACGGTTTACCCGGTGATCAAATCCCTGATGGAAAAGGGAATTGTTCTGATCCAGGAAGAGCTGAAAGAAAAATACAAGCCCAGGATCGAAAGCTTCGTTCGCTTTTCCTCTTTTGCAGAAGAGGAGCATAATCTGAAATCGATTTTTGATTCCCTGGAAAGGAAAGCACCGAAGCAGCTGGAGGTAGTAATGGCATACATAACCTTGTCGAAGCGATATTCCGGAGAAGTTGCGGAGGTGAGGAAGGCGGACATCGTCAGGATGGTAGAAGGCGCAGATGCTTCGATCCGCTCACTGGCAAAGAAGAATTTCCTGGAGGTGTATGAAAAAGAGGTCGGCCGGCTCGGGAAATTTACAAGCGAAAATAAAATTACCGCACTGAATGGCATTCAGCAAAACGTGCTCGATTCGATCAGCTCCCAGTTTGAGAACGATAAGAAAGATGTTGTGCTTTTGCATGGAGTTACGTCTTCCGGTAAAACGGAGATCTATGTGAAGCTGATCGAGAAAGCACTGAAAGAGAACAAGCAGGTTTTGTATCTGATCCCCGAGATTGCTTTAACGGCGCAGATCATCAGCCGACTGAAAAAATATTTCGGTGAAATGGTGGGCGTTTATCACAGCAAGTTTAATGAGAATGAAAGAGTAGAGACCTGGAACAATATCATAAATGCTCAGAGCTTATCTGCCGGTGAGGCCGGTTCAAAGCTGATCATTGGCGCAAGATCAGCCTTGTTTTTACCATTCAGCGATCTCGGCCTGGTGATCGTTGATGAAGAGCATGATACTTCTTACAAGCAGTACGATCCTGCTCCGCGCTATAATGCGCGTGATGCCGCGATCTATCTTGCGCATCTCCATAAAGCAAAAACACTTTTGGGTTCTGCAACTCCCAGCGTGGAAAGTTATTTCAATGCACAGGAAGGCAAGTTTGGTTTTGCAGAGATCATGCAGCGATTCGGCGGAGTTCAAATGCCGGAAATTGAAATTGCAGACGTGAAAGAAGCGACGAGAAAAAAGCAAATGAAGTCGCATTTTTCTCCTTTGCTTTTAGATACAGTGACACTGGCACTTGAAAAAAAGGAGCAAGTGATCTTGTTTCAGAACCGCCGTGGATTTGCTCCGCAGCTAGAATGCAATATGTGCGCATGGGTGCCTCAATGTGTAAATTGTGATGTAAGTCTCACCTATCACAAGGTCAGCAATCAGCTCCGCTGTCATTATTGCGGCTACAGCATCAAGCCTCCGTCGAAGTGTGCTGCATGCGGCGATTCCGATCTTCGCATGAAAGGTTTCGGAACGGAAAAGATCGAGGAGGAGCTTGCGATATTCTATCCGAAAGCGAGAATAGCAAGAATGGATCTGGACACCACGCGGAGTAAATTCGCTCACCAGCATATCATAGAGGATTTTGAAAATGGCAACATCGATATCCTCGTCGGAACGCAAATGGTTACAAAAGGCCTGGATTTCGATAATGTCAGCATGGTTGGAATTTTAAATGCCGACAGCATGCTGAACTTTCCCGATTTCCGTTCGTTTGAACGGAGCTTCCAGCTCATGGCACAGGTTTCGGGGCGTGCCGGAAGAAAAAGTAAACGTGGAAAAGTGATCATTCAATCTCACAACCCCGATCACAGCGTTATACAGCAGGTGATCGCGAACGACTACCTGGCGATGTATACCAGTCAGCTGATGGATCGCAAAGATTTTAACTATCCGCCGTATTACCGCCTGATCGAGGTTCAGGTGATTCACAAGGATCAGGACCTGGTCAATGATGCATCAAAATTTCTGGCAGATGCCTTGAAAAAATATTTTCAGAAACGGATCCTCGGACCTGAATTTCCACTGGTATCAAGGATCCGTAATCAATATCATAAAAACATTTTACTCAAGGTCGAACGGGATGCTTCAGTTGCCCAGGCGAAGAAGATCGTATCGGATGTTCTCCTGAAGTTTAAAGCCGATCCGCATTATAAGTCGGTCCGGATCCGGATCGATGTGGATCCGATGTAAAAGCAACAGGCCGCCCCCGCCTTGCGAAGGCGAGCTGGCGACCTGTATTCCACCCGCACTACCACCACCTATTTTACTTTTACGATCATGTCCGGAAGGTGAACTTTGATTCCGTCGGGACCAACCGCATAAATGTCTTCAAACAGGATCCTTTCATTCTTCTTTAGCCTGCTCATTTTGTCTTTCATGTCCGGTGTGAACAGGTTTCCGTTTGCAGTTCCTCCGTCAATTGCAACTCCACCGCTCAAAACACTCATTTTGAAAGTAGTGACCTTCGGAACAATTTTGTCCTGGTAAACAAAAGAAGGATATTGCGCGATCAATCCCTGTTGGATCACGATCTTAGGTTTTTCCATGTTTCCGCTTTCAGTGAGGTCGCCGAATTTCGGGTTTGGCTTCGGGATCCTCATGCTGCGAAGTGTCTGAGCGCCCATGCTGCGTTTCGTACCGTCTTCCATTGTTGCAGTAACACTTACGGTCACCGTACCTTCTGCAGTCGGCTTCACCAGGTATTTACCATTTCCTTTGCCAACCAGCTGTGCATTAGTTGCAGAAACACTGAGCCGGTCATTTGGAATTCCGGGAACTGAAACGGAGATCGGGTTGTCCAGTCCGCGATACACTACATTCATTGCTTCAGCAGATACAGTCAATGCCGGCTTTGCTACGATGTATTCTGATTTGAAGGGGAAGATCTTCTCCTGCCCGGATGGAGTGATCATTTTGATCGTTCCCGAGTAATCCACTACTCCTTCTCTTGATGTCGGCGCCACGTATTTTCCCAATCCTTTTTCAACCGTTACCTGGCTCGGTGTTCCTTCAAATGATTTTGTCGCTTCATTGTAATTGCCGACCATCACTTCCGGATTTTTCGTTTTGTTGAATGCAGCGACAAAAAGATCCGCTTTGTAGTCTTCACCGAGCAATACATAATTACTTTGGGGGATCACTTTTGCAGCGATCGTATCGAATTTGATCATGCCGTCATCTACCTGGCGAAGCAGATAATCCACGGTGCTCGCTTCCGCATTTTTTACATCGTTCTGCAGCTTGGTCAGGATCGTGAGACTTGCAACCAGCGGCCGGTGGTAGAAATTGTACATCTCCCAGTTCTCATGCTCTTCTGTATTCGTCGGATCTTCCGTGTTGATGTCGATCTTTACTTTTTTCCTGTCAGCAGGCAATACAAAGCCGTTGAGTTTTGTTTTGTAAGCAACCAGTTTTGCTTTCAGCTGCCCGGAAGCACCGGCGGATCCATCTTCCGAATCCCCGATGAGAATATTCGTCGGCGCATCGTAATTGTCTTTGCTTTTGATGTTCGCCATCTGGATCGTATCCGCAACACTGGCATCTACGCCGTCGGTTTTAGCGATCAGCTGTTTCTGGAGCTTGTCGATAAAGGCAACCAGCTCTTCCGACCCTTTTTTTGCTTCCTGCGCTTCTTTCCAGTTATGTGTTACCCGCGCAGGGTCAACAGTTTTAGCGAGATCGAACATGGAATATAATTCAGCATTCCGGTCTGAGAAGTTGACATTGGTTTTTTCAAGACCGTTATTTACGACAATGAACGCATCCAGGATATCTTTGGAGACGTTCAATGCTAATAATGCGGTGAGTACGAGGTACATCATACCGATCATTTTCTGGCGGGGTGTTTCTTTTGATGAAGCCATGATTTCTGAGGTTTTTTAAGTTTATAAAAACTTGATTTTTCGACCTCCTAATGCGGCCTCAGAAAAAAAGATACGGTGGGTGGAATTATTTTCCGGATGCGTATTCGATAATGCCTTTGTAATAGGCTTCTGCAACTTGCTGAACACGCTTGTTCTTTTTCTTGTCGCTTTCTTCGTTCAGCAGCTTACATTCGTTAATGTTGTCCTGGAACAAAGTTTCCCCATAAACAACAGGAGAGTGGATATAGCGTGGAAGCTGCAGGTTACGGCAGTAAACGCCTTTTTCGCCGGAGGGCAGGCAGCCCTTTACAAGATATTGGGCATCGTGAATGTCTGCGGTTGTCACGTTAAGCGTGCTTTCAAAATTTCTGACGACGGCTTTGCTCAGCGCAATTGATTTTTCAAGATCATCGGTGATCAGCAGGCGCAAAAATTCGAAACGTTTTTCTTTTGTGCTGAGGTCATTCTTCATGAAGGAGCCGCCTACGAAAGTCATGTTGTAATTCTTGCCAGTGCATTTTTCCCAGTCGATGTTTGTTTCATCCACATTGTAATGGATCACAACGGTAAAATCCGGGTGAAAGTTATTGATCAGCTCAACACGTTTTGCGAGTTCGAGGTCGCGAAAAACGACTCGGAAGAGGTCGCGGTCCTTTGCTTTTTTGCCGAGGAAATATTGTTTTTGGGCTCCGCTCAGATCTCCGACTTTGTATAAGCTGTCGACCGCTCTTTTCATGTCGTCCTTTTTCCATTGTTCAAATGTTTTCCCGAAAGCAGTTTTGTCGGCAGTACGGGTCATGAAAACGGTGGCCCCTTCTTTCTCCAGTTTTTCTTTCAGTAATTCTGCCGTGGCAAAAGTGAGCATGCCTTCTGAAATTTCAACCGAATCTTTAATGCCATTCAGGCTGTCTCCCTTTATTTTGATATGCTTTTTTTCAAGATCGCCTGTCACATGGTTATCCGCAATGTGCCCGGGATCGATGGCAATCCGAAAGCCAAGGAGGACAGGGTGCGGTTCGTCGAAGGGTTTTGTATATACTCCATCAGGATATTCGCGGGGGCGCAATTTGAATTCCGGAGTTTTAAAATAAAGATCAAGCATTTCCCTGTAGGAATAATAGCCAGCTTTTTCGCCGAATGTATCATATAAATTCCATGTCAGAAAAAATTCCGGCTTCCCGTTTTTTTTGTCGGCCGGCGAAGCAAACATTGTTATTCCCTTTTCATCGATCGAGTAATATCCGGACAGCGCTTTTTCCTTGTCCAGGTAATTCTGTGCCTTCTCCGTATAATATTTGATCTTGTCCCGGTTATCACTGCTTTGTCCGAAACAATTCAGGGAAATGAAAAAAATTAATGATATTCTGATGAGTTGAAACATCTCTGGGTACTCTTTTTTCTCCGCCTTCTCCGCGGTTTAATTTCAGTGTAAAATTAGCGAAATTAAATCAGCACAAATTGTGCTACTTTTGTTTTATGAACATTAAAGGGATCATATTTGAAAGTGAGTTCAGCTTTAAGACAAGCAGAAGCGGAGGAGCGGGCGGACAAAACGTCAATAAGGTATCTACGAAAGTGGAGCTGGATTTTGATGTGGTGAATTCGGCTTTGCTCACAGAAGAGCAGAAAGAAGTGATCCTTTCCCGGCTTTCCAATAAGATCACGAAAGACGGAGTTCTTCAAATTGTTTCCCAGACGGAGCGAAATCAGCTGGGAAATAAGGAGATTGCAATAAAGAAGTTCTATGATCTGATGAATTCAGCGTTCATCGTTCAGAAAAAGCGTAAGCCTTCAAAGCCTTCCAGGGCAGCAAAAAGAAAGCGGCTGGATTCGAAGAAAAAGGATTCGGAGAAGAAGAAGATGCGAAGAAAAGACTGGTGAGAGCTATCCCGAAAAGTATTTGTAAATTTACCCGCCCGTTCGGAAACAAAGGAATTGAAGAATAAAACCGGAGAACCCGCATCTGAGCAGGCTCGAAATTCAGGATGCCGATCACTGCAATAATAAATCTCTTAATATGTCGATACACAAGGAAGTAAAAAAGGTCACAACACATGTTCTTCAGGAAATGAAAGGACGCGGTGAAAAGATCTCCATGCTTACGGCTTACGATTATACCATGGCGAAAATCGTGGATCATGCAGGCATCGATGTGATCCTCGTGGGTGACTCCGCATCCAACGTGATGGCTGGTCATGAGACCACGCTTCCGATCACGCTCGATCAGATGATCTATCATGCATCATCGGTTGTGCGTGCAGTGGATCGCGCGCTGATCGTGGTCGATCTGCCATTCGGTACCTACCAGGGGAATTCAAAGGAAGCACTCAACTCAGCTATTAAGATCATGAAGGAAAGCGGAGCGCATGCAGTGAAGCTGGAGGGAGGAAAAGAAATTAAAGAGTCGGTGGAACGTATCCTCACCGCAGGAATTCCCGTTATGGGACACCTGGGACTCACACCGCAAAGCATTTATAAATTCGGAACTTACAACGTACGGGCGAAAGAAGAAGAGGAAGCGGCGCGATTGGTGGAAGATGCGCACGTATTGGAAAGAGCAGGCTGTTTTGCGCTTGTTTTGGAGAAAATTCCTGCAACGTTAGCAGAAAAAGTTGCTAAATCGATAGAGATCCCGGTGATCGGAATCGGTGCCGGTGGCGGTGTTGATGGACAGGTACTTGTGTTTCACGATATGGTTGGTCTCAATAATGAGTTCAATCCACGTTTCCTTCGCCGGTATCTCAACTTATATGACGATATCAAGGGAGCAGTGGAGCATTACATAAAAGACGTAAAGGCAAAGGATTTCCCGGGTGCCAACGAACAATATTGATTATCAATGGTCGAGGTCATTTACGAAGACAATCACATTATTGCCGTTAACAAGCGCCCGTCTGATATTGTTCAGGGGGACAAGACAGGTGACACGCCGCTGAGTGAATACGTAAAAAGATTCCTGAAAGAAAAATACAATAAGCCCGGCGAGGTTTTCGTCGGAACCGTTCACCGCATCGATCGTCCGGTAAGTGGAATTGTGCTTTTCGCAAAAACAAGTAAAGCTCTTTCCCGTTTGAACCAGATGTTCCAGACAAAAGAGATCCGAAAAACTTATTGGGCAGTTGTAAAGAACAAGCCGCAGAACAGCAGCGGAAAGCTGGTACACTACCTTATAAAAAATGAGGCGAAGAATATGTCGAAGGCATTCGATAAAGAAACAGCCGGTGCGCTCCGTTCGGAGTTGGATTATGAAGTGATTGCGAGTCTTGACAACTATTATTTGCTGGAGGTCAGGCCAATGACGGGTCGTCATCACCAGATCCGTGTTCAGCTGTCAAAAATGGGCTGCCCGATCAAGGGTGATCTTAAATATGGCTTTGACCGGAGCAACAAGGACGCGTCGATCCACCTGCACGCCAGAAAGATTGAATTTATGCACCCGGTCAAAAAAGAGCCCGTAACAATTGTTGCCGGACCTCCCCGGGATGTCCTTTGGGACGAATTTGTTAAAAAAGCAGGTTAGCAACCGTTTAAATGCAAATTCCCGCCGTCCGCGAATTTCTTACCTTAAACTCGAATAAAATGGTATTTTTGTGAGGCAAATTTAATTTTTAGCATCTTGAAAAAGTACATTGTTTATTCAATTCTTGCTTCAGCATTGCTTTTTTCGCGATGCAGCACCGATCTAGATGTGGTTGGCGATTACAAGGAAACCATGATTGTCATCGGTTTGCTCGATCAGGCCCAGCCCAAGCAGTACATTAAGATCACAAAAGCCTTTTTGGGCGAGGGTGATGCCGTTGTGTATGCCGGTGTGAAAGATTCCACCCAGTTTGTGCATGCGCTTTCTGTCCAGCTGCAGCGTTACAAGAATGGAAATCCGGTTGGCGCTGCGATTATTCTGAATCCGGATAGCAGTATTCCAAAAGACGCGGGGGTATTTTACTCTCCTGATCAGACCAATGCGATCTATTCTACAACTGCACCGCTTTTTGTAGACAGCGAGTATCACCTGACCGTGCGCAACAATGAGACCGGCAAGGAAGTGACAGCTGTAACTTCGCTGATCCAGGATATCACCGGATTTTCTTACCCGGTACCGGCCGGAACCAGCTATAGCTTCGTGATCATTGGCCCATATCCGAACTATCCGTTCCCGATCAGCTGGAACAGCGCAGCCGGAGCACGGATGTACCAGGGACTTCTTCGCCTGAATTACATCGATTCTACCCTGGCAGGCAATGATACCAATTACGTTGATTATTTATTGCCGGAGCTTCGTACGGATAATAGCGCCGCGGCTCCTTCCGAAGGAATGTCATACACTGCAAAAGGACATGATTTCTATAAATACATCGGGGAGCACCTTAGTGACTACAGCGGTCTGATCAAGCGTACCGCCCTGAAAGTGGACCTTCGGCTTTACGCGGGTTCTGATGATCTGGCTACCTTTATTGACGTAAATAAGCCGTCTACAGGCATTATCCAGGAGCGCCCGGAATTCACGAATATCAAAGGCGGATTGGGAATTTTTACCGCACGTCTGAACCGGGCACCATTGTCGCGCCCGCTGGATGCTATTTCCCTGGATTCATTGGCCTGCGGGCAATTTACCCATCAGCTGAAATTCCTGAATTCGGCCGGCAGTCACCCCTGTTTTTAGATTCTGACGCTTTGTCATATAATTGAGCGTTTCGCAGCTGCGGAACGCTTTTTTTATGACATTTTAACCCCAAAATCCTGATGGCATAATGGTTGAAAACGTCTAAGAGTAAATCTAGTAAATAATTAAAAACTAAATAATATGAGTAAGATAATTGGTATTGACTTAGGTACGACGAACTCTTGTGTATCGGTAATGGAAGGAAACGAGCCCGTTGTGATCCCAAACAGCGAAGGAAAACGTACAACACCTTCCATTGTTGCATTTGTGGAGAACGGAGAACGTAAAGTAGGTGATCCTGCTAAACGCCAGGCCATTACAAATCCTAAAAAGACTGTTTATTCGATCAAACGGTTCATGGGACATACCTATGATGAAGTGGCGAAAGAAATTTCCCGTGTACCATACAAAGTGGTAAAAGGGGATAACAATACGCCGCGTGTTGAGATCGATGACCGCAAATATACCGCACAGGAGATCTCGGCTGTGATCCTTCAGAAAATGAAGAAAACGGCAGAGGACTATCTGGGCCAGGAAGTAACAGAAGCAGTTATTACTGTTCCTGCTTATTTTAACGACGCACAGCGTCAGGCTACAAAAGAAGCCGGTGAAATTGCCGGACTTAAAGTAAAACGGATCATCAACGAACCTACTGCAGCTGCATTGGCTTATGGTCTCGATAAGAGAGGTAAGGAAATGAAGATCGTGGTATTTGACTGCGGAGGTGGTACGCATGACGTTTCCGTACTGGAGCTTGGAGATGGAGTATTCGAAGTAAAATCAACGGATGGTGATACACACCTCGGTGGTGATGACTTCGATCATAAGATCATCGACTGGCTGGTAGCGGAATTTAAATCAGAGAACGGAGGACTTGACCTTTCGAAAGATCCGATGGCACTTCAGCGCTTGAAAGAAGCTGCTGAAAAGGCGAAGATCGAATTGTCGAGCTCTGCGTCTACAGAGATCAATCTTCCTTACATCATGCCGGTAGATGGAATTCCAAAACACCTTGTTCGTACGCTTACTAAAGCAAAATTCGAGCAGCTGGTTGATGACCTGATCAAACGTACGATCGAACCTTGCAGATCAGCATTGAAAAATGCAGGATTAAGCACTTCGGATATCGATGAGATCATTCTTGTCGGCGGTTCAACCCGGATCCCGGCAATCGTTGATGCAGTTCAGAAGTTTTTTGGAAAGGCGCCTTCAAAAGGTGTAAACCCTGACGAAGTGGTAGCAATCGGTGCTGCGATCCAGGGTGGTGTATTGACCGGAGAAGTGAAAGATGTATTGTTGCTCGACGTAACTCCGCTTTCACTTGGTATTGAAACAATGGGTGGTGTGTTCACCAAGCTCATTGAATCGAATACAACGATCCCGACCAAAAAATCAGAAACCTTCTCAACGGCAAGCGACAATCAACCATCAGTGCAGATCGTCGTATACCAGGGAGAACGTTCAATGGCACGCGACAACCGTAAGCTTGGAGAATTCAATTTAGATGGAATTCCTCCTGCACCGCGTGGAGTACCGCAGGTAGAGGTTACATTCGATATCGATGCGAATGGTATCCTCCAGGTATCTGCAAAAGATAAAGCAACCGGTAAATCGCATAACATCCGGATCGAAGCAAAATCAGGATTGAGTGATGATGAGATCAAGCGGATGAAAGCAGATGCCGATGCAAATGCTGAAGCGGATAAGAAAGCAAAAGCAGAGATCGAGAAAGTGAATACTGCGGATTCCATGATCTTCCAGACTGAAAAGCAGCTGAAAGAATATGGAGATAAGATCCCGGCTGAAAAAAAATCGGTAATTGAATCGGCGCTTGCTGAATTGAAAACAGCACACGGCTCAAAAGATGTCGCCGGAATCGATGCTGCTCTTGAGAAGATGAACACTGCATGGCAGGCAGCTTCACAGGATATGTATAACGCGCAGCAGCCACAGGGCGATGCTAATAATGCGGGTCCGCAGGATAATGCGAACCAGAACGGATCACCTGATGGTGAAGTAACCGATGTGGATTTTGAAGAAGTGAAAGACGAAAAAAAATAATAAGGTCATCGGGATAGTAAAGAGATCGCCCGTGAAATAATAATTTGTTTGATTTGTGAAATTAAAAATAGCCCGTTCGGAAGAGCGGGCTTTTTTTATGTTATGACAGAATAGTAAACTTACCTGTAAGCTGGCGGTGCAGTTTCAGCATCTCTGAAGAAAGGAAGGAATGTTAGCTATTGGGAGCTAGCAGATTGATCAATAACGTATAAGGTGAAGGCAGTAAAGGGCTTACTCCACTGGAGCTTACATAATATTGAAGGATCAGAAAGTTGAAGGCTGTTAAAGCAAATAAGAACGAAGTGAATTTTTCAGGTTCCCATTCCGTTTTTACCTTTTCGGCGGAGAGTAAAATTGCGGGAAATCCAAGACAGAGCATCCTGGTAATGTCGAATGCAATGATGAGCTGGGAAAGATCGAAAATAATGATCGTGAGGATAAGATAGAAAAAATGGAATTCTTTTCGTTTCCACGTTTTATAAAGAACATAAACAGGGAAGAACCAGAAAAGCTTAAATACATAAAATGCTCCGGCAGGTAAAAGCGGTAACGCGGTGTGAATGCAAAAGCTGATGTTTTTCAGGCAAAAATAAAAGCCGAGATCGTACTCGACCGGAGTGCGTTCAGCTATCCAGCTTCTGTATATCAACAGGGGAAGCACTGCAATTATCAAAGCAATGGAATGCTTCAGGGCTTTGTACTTTATTTTTTTATTTATATAAAAGGAATACACGATCAGTCCGGGTAAAAGAAACAAGCTGCTTTCGTGTGTTAATAATGCCAGGGAGAAAAAACAGGCGCTAAGAATGATCTTCTCTGCATAAGCAAAAGACAAAAAGATAAAAAAGTAAAAAATCACGTCCGTGTATCCTGCTGCTACCAGCTGAATATACACTGTAGAAGAAAAAGCAATGAGGCCTGTAAAAAGGAAAGAGTCGATGGGGCTGTAACTTTTCTTTCTGTAGTAAAAATACATCGTTGCAACAAAAATGAGTGCGAAGATCAAAGGCACGATAAAAAACAGGTCGCCCCTTAAAAAGAAAATGTACCCGATAATAGACGGTAGCGGACGGTTGCGGATCGGATTAGCATAGCTGAAGTCAAAAGGATTGTTTGAAAGAAGAGAATATTGCAGTCCGTGATATGCCGCTTCAAACCGCGGAGTGATGTACAGCATATCAAAAGCAATGATGATCGATGCAATGATAAAGCCAGCTGTAATAAGTCCAAAGCGGTTTTCAAGGCCGGAAAAAAAGGTATTGATCCTTTGTATCATCTTAGTTAATCAAAGAAATTTCGGCCTGCCAATGTTTACTTTGAATCGAGGATCTTCTTAAATCGCTCAACGAATTCCTCTTTGTAATCAAAAGCTGCATGAATGTGCTCGCCTTTGATCTCCCAGAACTCCTTTGGAGCAATGGCCTTTTCATAAAGCTCCTTTCCCATAAAATACGGACAGCTTTGATCTTCGGTGCTGTGGATGAAAAGTTTCGGGATCGTGATCTTGCTCACTTCTTTGTAAGCATCGTACTTGCTCCGGACGAGCGTTCTCGTCACAAACGGCGGCGCATGCTTTTTCTTAGCGACCCAAACCGCAATATTCTCGTGGCCGCTGAAGGCTCCTTCCACAACAAGCGCATCGATCAAATTCTGCTCGCGTGCTGCCACCACACAGGAAAGGTGTCCGCCCAGCGATTGTCCGAATAAAATGAGCCTGGTTCCTTTTACATCCTCTCTTGCTTTGATGTAATGCAAAGCAGAGATCCCGTCGTCGAGCACATGTTCCTGCGATTCCTTTCCTTCTGATTTTCCAAAACCTTCATAGTCAAAAACCATCACCTGGAAGCCGGCTTTCACCAATCCCTCACAAAACTGGTATTGGTAGGAGATATTTCCCGCATTGCCATGAAAATGCAATACCGTTCCGATCACCGGAACCCCCTTGGGTTTGAAGAACCAGCCATTGAGATTTTTTCCGTCGGATGCCTTGAAGTTTACTTCTTCCAGGAAATATTTTGTGGTATCCGGATAGTATTTCAGGTCTTTATACGGGGCGTAAAAAAACGCAGAGGTGCTGCACCCGCTACTGAGTACTATGGTGTAAATGAATAAGATAACTATTGTCAGGCGTCTCTGCATACAGCGAAAGTAAGAATAAATACTTTCCTGTCAGCCTGGAAAATAAGGACAGAATAGCAGGATTTGCTTTTCCGTAGGATTATGCCGATATTTGCACATATTAATTTTAATTTTTAAATTTCAATGAAAACAGGTACGGTAAAATTTTTCAATGTTTCCAAAGGTTTTGGATTCATCACAGTTGATGGATCAGGCCAGGAGTTATTTGTTCACGTGACAGGCTTGGTTGACCAGATCCGTGACGGCGACAAAGTTACTTTTGAGGAATCAGAAGGAAGAAAAGGTTTAAATGCAGTGAATGTGAAAAAAGCATAATTGTCATATTTCCTTAGAAACAAAAGGCTCCGCAATTGCGGAGCCTTTTTATTTTATGTCCCTGAAAGCAAAAAACCGCGATTGTAAACATCGTGGCTCATTTCTTTTGTCGGTTTAATACCGTACTCTCTTCTTTATCCTGATACCTTTTCTCCCTTCACCCATTTCTCCGTAGCGGTGAGGTTCCCTTTTTCATCATACTCTTTCCAGGTACCATCCTTCTGATAATCGATCACGGCCGGATTATAGATCATTGTCCCTTCAGCCTTTAATGTTCCGCTTTCATAGTATTCCTTTTTAGAATAGATCTTCTTTTTTGGATCAATGAGTTCAAACAGCTCCTGCGGTTTTCCGTCTTCCGCATAGGACTTCCGGTTGATCAGGTACTCCATGTTCTTGGAATTTTCCTCTGTGTATTCGATCTGCCCGTTCTGGTAGTAATCGGTCCAGATCTGCGGGTTTCCATCGTAATAAACAATATCCGATTTCATTTTTCCGTCAGGAAAGAAAAGCTGAAGGCTGCTTTTTTTGAATTCATTCAGGAGCTTAAAGACACGTTCCACATTTCCATTCGGATAGAAGTTCTTATAGGTCTTTAAATGTCCGTCTTCATAAAATCCTTTATGAATAGTAGTTCCGGTAAGGTAAACATCTTCCATCCAACCCTGGCAGGCGTATCCTTTTTTATCGTTCCGGACCGAGTCACCGCCGGTATAGAAGTTCAGCTTTTCATACATGGTGATACCGTATTCAGGGTCGATCACCTTGGCAGCGTCATATTTGGTCGGCTCCGGGATCTGCCCGAAAAACTGGGCATCACTCAGCTTCACCGAGAGCGATAATACTACCAGAAGGAGCAGCTTTTTCATTGATACGAATGCAATGTTATTATTTGCCATTTTATTAATGGGAGAAATAGCAATTTGCTGTGAATATAGCAAAAAAGATCGTACAAAATGAAGAAGTCCATCCAGAATAGCTGGACGGACTTCCGTTTCAAAATTTAAGATCTTTGGTTAGTGGATCCCGTTTGCAGCGAGCCAGCGCTCTGCATCGAGTGCGCCCATACAGCCGCTTCCGGCAGCGGTAACGGCCTGGCGGTAGATTTTATCGGCACAGTCGCCGACTGCAAAAACGCCCGGGATATTTGTTTTGCTGCTTCCGCCGATCACATCGATATAGCCAAGCTCATCCATGCTCAGCTGATTCTTGAAGATCTCCGTATTTGGCTTATGCCCGATGGCAACAAAAAAACCGGTTACATCCAGGGTGCGGAGCTCATTGGTTTTCATGTTTTTCACGATCACTTTTTCGACGGCCTGTTCCCCGACGATATCATGAGTTTCACTATCCCACAGGATCTCGATATTCGGTGTATTGGTTACGCGATGCTGCATCGCTTTTGAAGCACGCATTTCGCTTCTTCTCACGATCATATAAACCTTTTTGCAAAGCTTTGAAAGATAAGTAGCTTCTTCTGCAGCGGTGTCACCGGCTCCAACGATCGCGACATCCTGTCCGCGGTAGAAAAACCCGTCGCAAACAGCGCAGGCAGAAACGCCACCGGCATTTAATCTCAGGCGGGTCTCATTTTCCAATCCGAGCCATTTTGCTGAAGCGCCGGTAGAAATAATAACGGTATCGGCTGTGACCTCGTTTGTTTCGTCGATCCAGATCTTTTTAGGAGTGGCATTCAGATCCGCTTTGGTCGCCATTCCGAAACGAACCTGCGTTCCGAACCGCTCCGCCTGAGCTTTCAGGTCTTCCATCAATTCCGGGCCGGTGATCCCTTTCGGATAGCCGGGAAAATTGTCCACTTCCGTTGTTTCAGTCAATTGTCCGCCCGGCACAAGACCCGTATACAGAACAGGCTTCAGATCGGCACGGGCAGCATAGATAGCAGCAGTATAGCCGGCCGGGCCGCTCCCGATGATGAGGCATTTAACGTGTTCGCTCATAATGATTTTGAGAGTAAATAATGCCCGAAAATACCATTTGTTTTAATGTTCTTTCGGAGATTTTATTCACAAAACATTAAAAACAGCGATATGTTTAGGAATTGAGGACCTACGGCGTCGGCATGATGGTATCGTAGGTAGCACCCATTCCAGCCCAAACTCCGAGCGCTCCATTGTCGATATTTCCAAGAATGGTTGTCGGCGATGCAAAAGGATTACCATTACTCGATAGCGCCGATTCGAACGTAGAATAAAAATCCTTGGATGCGCGGTCGATGGAACAAAAGCGGATATAGATCGTATCTGTTTTTTTATAATAATAGCGTTCGTTATCCGGATCCGCTTCCATGGTATTCACTCCGTCAGTCGGGTCATATCCTTTGGTATAGGCAAAATCAAATGTTTTTCCATCGATGAGCTTGTCATCGAATGTAGAGCCGGACTGTGCAATGTATCTTCTGTCTTTCGGCCGTTTCGCCTGCCAGCGGTAGTTATTTCCTAATCCGGGTACTTCCGACAGTCGTGCATTTGCGAATCCGAGACTGTCCTCCGGCGGCTGTGCTTTCCACCAAACGGAATCCAAAGCAACCGGATAGGGAATGGAGGTGGTTGCTGTATATACTTTGCCATTGGACGCTACTACCCGTAACAAATAATTTTGCCCGGGAACGCCAATGATCGTGTTGCCTTTGTATACAAGGCCGAGCGATGAAGCACTGTCGATAGCAAGGTGCAGGGTATCGGTCAAAACTCCGTTCGATACATATACATTTGCATCCAGTACGTAAAAATCGGTTGGGCTGGTACTTGCAACGGACGAGAAAAGCCCGATGGATTTTGTGATCAGGACCTGTGCCGGTTTGCCATTTTCGATCTCCCCTTCGATCACGATCTTTTTGTCCGACTGCGGAAGCGTCACGTTGATATCCTCGGTACAAGCCGACAAAAACAGCATTGAAGCGATGGAGATCCGGAATAATTTTTTCATGCTCTATAGAATGTCGTTATTAAAAATTAAAGTTCCATGTCACCGACGGCAGGATCGGGAAGAGGTATACCTGCTTCGCCTTGATCTTTAACGTTCCCTGTGTTGCGCTGCCTTCGTTCGCAAAATAAATGATATACGGGTTGTGACGGTTGTATACATTAAAAATGCTGAAGTTCCAGGTTGAATAATAGTCCTTAAAGAATTTCGTCGGGATCTGCAGTTCTTCCGGTTTTACTTTATCGTTGAGTCCGAATCGCCTGATCACGCGTTTTCTCCTTCTTTCAAGGTGCTTGGTCCGGTCCGGTGTAAGCGTTGCCGAAAGATCGAGCCGGTGATAAGCAGGCATACGGTATGCATTGCGATCACTGTAATCGTAGGTCACATTACCGTCGATAACATAATAAGCAGTCGGGATGGTGATCGCGTTCCCTGTTCCGTAAACGAAGATCGCCGAAACGGTCCATTTCTTACTCAGGTCGTAGCTAAGCACAACGGAAGCATCGTGCCGCCTGTCGTATTTCGCATAAAAAGTTTTTCCCCTGTTGAGATCCGGGAATGTTCTTGTGGTATAAGAAAGCGTGTAGCCAATCCAGCCGTTGAATTTCCCGACGCGTTTTTTCAGGAAGAATTCCGCTCCGTAAGCTTCTCCTTTTCCAAAAACGAACTGGTTATCCGCATTGTCACCGATCTGGCCGCCAGGCAGGGATCCGTCGGCATATTCAATCTGGTTCTTCATGGTTTTGTAATATACTTCAACCGAAGTTTCATAAGTATTCTCCTTAAAGTTGCGGAAATAGCCCAGCGAGTATTGTTGTCCTTTTTGCGGTTTCACAAGTTCCGAAGAGGGCACCCAGGTATCGATCGGAAGTGTAACCGCCGAAAGTGATGCCAGGTGGATGTATTGGTTGTTGTAGGTATATGATGCCTTGACTGACGAACGCGGATTGAAAGAATAACGTGCATTTACACGAGGCTCGAGTCCGCCGTAATCCGCTACCTTTTTATTTGCGCCGGTATGAATGGTGCCGGAAGTTTGCCCGGTGAACGGATCTTTCACATAACGATCAAACGGACCAACCTGCATAAAATAGGTATAACGCAGCCCGAGGTGGATCTTGAAATTATCGGTCACATCAAAATCATCGCTTACATAAGCGGACATATCATGCGCGCGTAATTTTTTCACGCCGCCAAGATCGAATTCAGTATCTCCCTGTTTCGCAGTTGCGCTCATCGGGGTGAAGGTGTGAAAAATATAATTTACACCGAATTTTACTTCGTGACGGATGGTCGGGAAATAACCGAAATCAACTTTTCCGTTCCAGTCGTCGATCCCGGAGTATAATTTCAGTTCAAAGCCGCTTTGCTCGGCAGAGAAAACAAATTTGTACTGGCTGTAGATCCCCGAAACGTTCATAAAAAGCTTGTTGCTGAAGAGGTGGTTCCAGCGAAGAACGCCTGTCGAGTTTCCCCAGGAAACACCCAGCTTAAATCCGGAATCACTGTCTTGGAAATTCATAACATCTCTTCCGAAATATCCGCTGGCGAACAGCCTGTCCTTGTCCGACAGACGGTAATTCGCCTTTGCATTCATATCATAGAAGTAAACACCGGAGTGCTTGAGCGGAGAATTCGGTTTTGCAAAAGGACGGGCAAGTACATCAATATAAGTTCTCCTTCCGGAGATAATGAAAGATCCAGTATCTTTTTTGATCGGTCCTTCGATCGTTAGGCGTGAAGAAATAAGCCCGATGCCCCCGGATGCATGATATGACTTATTGTTTCCCTCTTTCATGGTCACATCGAGAACAGAGGCAAGCCGCCCGCCGTATTGCGCCGGCATCCCTCCTTTAACGAGGTTAATGCTCTTGATTGCGTCGCCATTGAAAACGGAGAAAAATCCGAGCAGGTGAGAAGCATTGTAAACAACGGCTTCATCCAGGAGAATGAGGTTTTGATCGGGACCTCCGCCACGCACGTAAAAGCCGGAGTTTCCATCGCCGCTTGCTTTGACGCCGGGCAATAGCTGAATGGTTTTCATAACGTCAACTTCTCCGAGGAAGGAGGGAAGCTTTTTGATCTCTTCCATATCCAGCTTGATGGATCCAACCTGCGTGCTGGAAACATTTTTATCGGTACGCTCGGAGGTTACTTCCACTTCTTTCATGTTTAAAGCGGAAGGCTTGAGCTCGATGTTGAGACGGATGTCCTTGTCGAGCGTGATCTGCTTCACAAAGTTGTCATAGCCTACATAAGAGCTTACAAGGGTATAGCTGCCGGCTTCAACGGTAATGGAATAAAACCCATACTGGTTGGTGCTTCCGCCTTTCATGATCTCTTTGATGAAAACACTGGCACCGATGCTGTATTCTCCGTTCGAGGCATCTTTCACATAACCGCTGATCGTAAACTTCTGTTTTTCCTGGCCGTGTCCGGGAAGGTGGAAACAAACGAGGACAAACAGGAGTAAAATGCTGCGGACAGGTAATGAATTTTTCATAAAAGCTTTTGTATAAAAACGGACCTATGACGTGAAAGAGGTCAAGAAGTTCTATCTAAAATTAACAAAATAAGTGCGATCGCTTATTCAGGCCCTTCAAAATTCCGACGCAAAACTATGGAAACATTTTTTGATTTCAAAGTTTCCTAAGGAATTTATTTGTTAAATTTGCGATATTGCAATGATGCGTCAGCCCCTTCCACTCAGCAAACAGATTGCCTATGCTTTTGGCATGACGGGCTGGGGAATTATGACCAACCTGATCAGTGTGATCCTGGTCTATATGTTCCTGCCACCCAAGGATAGCGGTTTGCCGAACCTGATCACACAGGCTCCTGTTTTTGTTATTTTTAATGCGATCGCCATTGTCACTTCAAGCGGAAGGCTGGCTGATGCGATCTTTGATCCGCTGATAGCGCAGTTCAGCGATAGCAGCAAAAACCCGAAAGGCCGCCGGATCCCGATCATGAAATGGGCCATTCTTCCGTCGCTGCTCTTCTGCTTCCTCGTCTTCTATCCGCTCGATCAGTTTGAAAGCACCCGTAATATTGTCTGGCTGGTGTTCATGCTCATATTCTTCTACATTTCCACCACGTCGTATATTATTCCATACAATGCTTTGCTGCCGGAGCTGGCTCCAACCTCGCAGGACAAAGTGCGGCTGGCCACCTGGCAGTCGGTTGGATATGTGGTAGGGATCGGGATCGCATCCAATGCATTTAATATAGCAGTGCTGCTGCAGAGATCTTTTGGCGTCAGCTCCAAGATAACCGCCTTACAATACACCGTATTCGGTTTGGCTGCAGTGGCTGCGATTTGTATGTTCATTACAACGTATGCAATTGACGAAAAAAAATATGCTTCTGCGGCACATGTAAGTATAAAGCTGCGTGATGCGCTTCGTCAATCACTTTCCAATAAGCGTTTCCAGTTGTTCATTGTCGCCGACTTCTCTTATTTTATTTCCGTGACGATCATCACTTCGGGCTTGCTGTATTACCTGAAAGTTCTTTTGCAATTGGAGGAAACATTGGGAAATTTACTGATGATCACGCTCGTTGGTGTTTCTTTATTCTTTTACCCGGTTATCAACGTTCTTTCAAAAAAGCTCGGTAAAAAGATCCTGGTGGTATTTTCGCTCCTGTTGTTATCGGCTGTTTTTCTCGGTGTTTATTTTCTCGGAAAGCCTGCTATGGATCCGACCCTTCAGATCTTTCTGCTGATCGGCATCGCTGCAATTCCAATGGCAACGTTGAATATTCTGCCGAATGCGATCCTGGCGGAGATCATTGATACCGACCGGTTGGAGTCGGGAACAAACAAAGAAGGTGTTTATTATGCGGTCAGGTATTTCTTTGTGAAGATCTCGCAAACGTTTGGTACTGCTTTTTTCTCGATGCTGATGCTTTATGGAAAAGACGTCGGAAATGACCGCGGTTTGCGGATGACCGGTATTTTAGGATTCGGACTTTGCTTTGCTGCCGCCTTGATTTTTACACGATTCAGAGAACACCGGTCATGAAACATTCCATTGAAAGTCTGTATGAAGATGCCAGGCTGATGTATTTGTCGGGTAAGGACGACAGGTATATTACTTTTCAGTTCGCCGAAGCCGGCATTTCTGATGATGTTATTGATGAAGTTCTGCTGCAGCTGAAGAAACTAAAAAGGGGAATGCGCCGGCATGCCGGAATGAAGCAGCTGATCTACGGCGCTTCGTTTATGGCTGTAGCTATCTTATTCAGCTTCATTTCTACGAAAGAAGGTTCTCCTTTGGTATACGTGCTCTGGGGATTAGCAGTGTCGGGTGTAATGATGTTCATCAGGGGATTTGCGCTGATCGTGGGGCTGATCTGACCGGGTGTTTACCGGTTAGTATTATTCGGCCGGGCGTATACCATCTGCATCACATTGATGTTACGCATTTCGAAAGCGGCTTCACAGTAGCTCAGGTAATAGTTCCATTTGCGGATGAAGCGATCATCAAATCCGAGCTGCTTTACACGGTCCAGTTCTGAGTTGAATTTCTCTCTCCACATCTTGAGCGTTTTTGCATAATGCAGGCCGATATCTTTCAAATCAACCATTGTAAGATCGCTGGTGTTATTGATCGCCTTGTTGATCGCTGCCACAGAAGGAAGCAGTGAACCCGGGAAAATATGTTTCTGGATCCAGTCCACGCCGTTGCGCAGACTCTCATATCGTGAATCCGGACAGGTGATCACCTGGAAGGCCAGGATGCCGTCACGCTTCAGAAGGTCGTGGCATTTTTTGAAATAGACATCGAGAAATTTATCGCCGACAGCTTCCAGCATTTCGATGGAAACGATCTTGTCGAATTGTCCCTCCAGCAGCCGGTAATCCTGGAGGATAACGTTGATCCGATCCGAAAGTCCGGCACTTGACACGCGCTGTACCGCCAGCTTATATTGCTCTTCGGAAATAGTCGCAGTGGTCACTTTACAACCATAGTTCCTTGCAATATGAATTGCATTTCCTCCCCAGCCGCTTCCGATCTCCAGCACATGATCGACAGGTTTCAGGTTGAGCTGCCGGCACAGCCGGTCATATTTTTCGATTTGTGCCTGCTCCAGGCTGATCGTATCGTCCCTGAAAATTGCGGAAGAGTATGTCATCGTCGGATCAAGGAATGATGCAAAGAAATCATTGTTGAGATCGTAATGCTCTGCGATGTTCTTTTTGGATCCGTTAACGCTGTTTGCGCGATTGAAATGATAGATCTTATTAAAGATCTTGAGGATGTTCAGCGCAAGGCTTTGAACCTTGCTCCCGGAAACTGTCGGGGCATTATCAATATTGAGAATGAACCAGCGGATCACATTGGTAATATCATCGGTGCTCCAGTCGCCATCAACATAAGCTTCTCCGAAACCGATATCTCCATAGAGGACGCAGCGTTTGAAGAAGTCTGAATCTTTCACTTCGATGTTTGCGGTTATTCCGTTTCCGCTTCCCAGGACAATGAGCTCACCGGAAGGCATTGTCACGTTCAGCGTTCCTTTATCCATTTTGGAAAGCATGGAAAGGATCACTTTTTCATAAAAGCTACGTTTTGCCGATATGGTTATGGTTTGTGACATTTTTAGTATCTCTTCGTGTTCTGTTACTTAATCACCTATCACCCCATCACTTATTTCACTCTCCGATATACGTCCTTTTGGAGCTCCGGGTTTTCCCCCTTCCGGTGAAAAGGCAATCTTTTCATCCAGAGCTTGAGTGCGTTCCAGTGTATCAAAGTTATAATTTTTACGGTAATTAACGGAAAGCGGATGCTGTACCAGAATAGATTCCTGTTGGTAATAGGCTTCCGCGTCCCCGTGAGCGTACTGATGAAAAAGCGTTCTCCGTCCTTATGGTCATCGATCCGGATGTTAAGTTTTTCATCGGGGATGGCCAGGTTGAAGTCAAAATTGGTGTCATGATCGATAAAGGGAGAAACGTAAAAGTACTTTTTTGTGTTCAAATGATATTTTCCCTCCGAAAATTTCTCCTGCGTCAGGAGAAAAGGCTTCATCTCTCCAAATGTATTTCCAATCTCTGCGATCACGCAAAGGGGTTTTGCATTTTCATCATAGCAATAATAAAACGATACAGGATTGAAATTATAACCGAGCACATTTAAATTGGTTAGCAGCATGATCCTTCCCCGTCCGATCTCAATTCCATTTTCCGAAAGATAACGCGTGATCTGCTCACGGATACTTTTTGTTTTATCGGGGTTGTCAAGGGGCAGCTGCAGGTGCTCATTATCGCGCAGACTGAAAAAATTAAAACGGTTCTTGCTGAACAGGAGCAGCTTGCTTTTCAGCATTTCCACTTCATCCAGGTCAATATAAAACAGGAACACATTGTAATGGAAGCGGTGCGGCTTTGGCGCCATCCGGTTGTGCATTACGAGGGCTCTGTAGAGACAGGAATTCATGTCGGGTGTCTAAGTGTTATTGTGCCTTGATGCGTAGCTCTTAGTGTTTCTTTTTGTTCTTAGTGCCTTCGTGGTAAATCTACAATGTTCTGCATAAATCAACTGCACTTTTATACGCATCCTCATGAAATCCATATTTAAAGTAGCTTCCGCAGAAATACAGCGGACCCGCTTCGTTTAGCTTATGCAATTCATTTTGAGCCTGCATTGCCGCTACATCGAACAAAGGATGTTCGTAGTCGATCACAGAGATCACCTTTTTCGGATCTACTGTCCCGGGGATCGCGTTGATCGAAACGAAATAATTTTTCTTTTTTGAAACACCCTGCAGGCTGTTCATCCAGTAGATCGTTGAGGGAACCTGTTTTCCATTTCTATTTTCGATCCGGTAGTTCCAGCTGCTCCAGGTCCGTCTTGTTCCTGGCATGATGGATTCATCCGTATGAACGGTTGCGCTGTTCGGCTGGTATCTGAACGGACTTAACAACCGCTGCTGATCGGGTGTTGGTGATTCCAGTATTCTCAGCGTTTGATCTGCGTGTGAAGCAAAAATCACTTTGTCGAACAGATGTGATCTTCCATCGGTCGTTGTAACAATTGCTTTCCCGTTTTCCGTTCTGACTTTAACGGCCCCGTTTCCTGTTTGTATTTTTTCTTTGAATGGAGCGATCAATATCTTTTTATAGCTTTCACTCCCGCCTTCCGGCGTATACCATTGATGTTGTGTGTTCAGTCCGAGAAAACCATGATTCCTGAAAAAACGGATGAGTGATACAACCGGAAAATCCAGCATTTCTTCCATCGGCGTGGACCAGACAGCGGAGCTCATCGGGATCAGGTATTTCCAGAGCATGTCATCCCCAAAGCCAAACTCCGAAATGTATTTTCCTAAAGGATAATCTGCGTACTTCGGATCATCGAGGATCTTTACACTTTCTTTGTTAAAGCGTGAGATCTGCATCAGCATTTTGATATAACGGACGCTGAAAATATTTTTTCGCTGTGCGAAAAGTCCATTCAAACCAGAGCCGCAATATTCAAGTCCGGTCTCGGTATGCTGAACGCTGAACGACATATCGGTTTTTTTGATCGGCGCTTTGATCTCTTTAAAAAGCTCGCAGAGATTCGGATACGTCTGAAAATTGAAAACCATGAATCCGGTATCCATAAAAACCGGTGTGCCATCCTCGTCCACTGTGATCGTGTTGGTGTGGCCTCCGACGTAGTTATCTTTTTCAAAGATCGTCAGGTCATATTTGTTCCGGAGAAGGTGAGCGCAGCCCATTCCAGCAATACCGGTTCCTATGATCGCTAATTTTTCCATTCAGTTTGTCGTAACTGCATTGATAAACCTTTCTACCGCAAATGTAGATGCCTGTCCGCTCGGACCGTTGATATTATAATCGCAGCCATGAGTAGCGGTTGGAAGATCGAGAAAATAATACGGGACATTGAACCGGTGAAATTGCATTTTCAGCCGTTTGCTATGTTCGAATGAAACCATGGGATCCAGCTCACCATGAATGATGAGAGTGGGAGGGGTCCCGCTGTTTACAAATGCAGTGGCGGAGCTGGCAATGTATTTTTCAGGAACGTCATCCACGCTTCCCCCGATGTAATCAGTAAGCACTTTATCAGTGTCCAGCACCCATCCGTTTGTTTTTATTCTTGCGCCCCATTCCATATCCGCGGGAGCATAGAAGCTCGCTACTCCTTTGATAGCCGGATTGTTTAGTGTGTATGCCGCATTCAGCGCAATCTGTCCGCCTGCCGAGCGGCCGATCAGCACGAAGCTGGAAGCATCCACATTCAGCTCGGATGAATGCTCAACAAGGTAATCAATAGCATCGCGTGTATCTTCGACAGGACTTGGAAATTTGTATTCCGGCGCGAGGCGATAATTGATAGCGGCAACGTTATAGCCGAGGTTGTTCAGATGATCATTCAGATCAGGGAGCTGGCGGCTATCCCCTTGTGCCCAGGAGCCGCCGTGGATAACAATAACGCAGGGAGCAGGCTTTTCCGTTTTTGCACGGTAAAAATCAAAGTGCAGTTCCTTTCCGGGAAGCTTTTTGTAGCAAATGCTTTTGTAATCGGCTTTATCGATCCCGATTCCTGTAAACATTTTACGAAAGCTGAAAGGTTCATCAAGAAATGAATTTCTTCTTTGAATAATAAAAACTTTATCAAGCTCCAGCTGGAGATTTGCGGTACGCTCATAAGTTTTGGAAACCGGCCGGCAGAGAAGCAAAAACCCAATGCAGGTAAGGAATACAACCGGTACCACATGTTCTTTCATCCAGTAGCAGGAGATCAGCAGGAGCAGTGAGCTCAGCAGGAAAATATAAGGGAACTCCGTTACGGCAACCGATACCCTCCAGGTGAAATTGGTGGGCGCCGGGAACACCGTGAGCAGCGAAAGCAAAAGCAGCAGCAGTGAAAAGACCAGTTGGATCATTGCTTAACTTTTTGTAAACAGATAATGGCTCACGATCCATTCTTCGCCATCGTTATATCCCCACAATTCGGCACAGGCCATATAAAAGATCCGCCAGTAAACCCACCACTTTACGGAATTGTCTTTTCCGTACGTTTCTTCAAAGAGAGGCATGATCTCCTTTTTATGCTTGTCCATATTCTGAAGCCAGGCTTCCGATGTTTTGCTGTAATGCTTTCCATTCACCTTCCATCGGGTCTGTAGTGCAAGGTCGTCGGTAAAGAACAGCAGCAAGTCATCGCTTGGCATGATCCCGCCGGTAAAAAAATATTTGCTCATCCAATCCGTTTCATCCACCACTTCGAATTTGTAAGCGAATTCCTTGTGTGTGAAAATATGCACAAAAAGTTTTCCGTCCGGCTTTAAGCGGTCGGCTACCAGCTTCATCAGCTTTTGGTAATTGCGCATGTGCTCGAACATTTCAACAGAGACAACACGATCGAAAGTTTTATCAAGACTGAAATCGTTGATGTTAACAGTGATCACGGTGAGATTTGTAATTCCGCGCTGCTTTGACTGCTCATCGATGTGAATTTTTTGAGTCCGGGAGTTTGAGACAACCGTAAAGCGGCTGTTCGGATATTTTTTCGCCATGTACAGCGAAAGCGAGCCCCATCCGCAACCCAGCTCTAAAACGTCCTGTCCATCCGTAAGCTCAGCGCGGCTGCAGGTGAGCTCCAGCATATCTTCTTCCGAACGATCGATATCCGTTACACCGTCTTTCCAATACCCGCTGCTGTATTTCAGATTTTTCCCGAGGCAATACTCGTAAAATTTTGTTGGTACCTCGTAGTGCTGCTCATTTGCTTCCTCTGTATTGATCGCAATCGGAGAAGCTTTCAGCTCGTCTATTAAATTCAGAAGATGCTTTTTCTGCAGCTCCTCGCTTCCTTTCTTCTCCTGTCGCAAGCGTTGTTTCAGCAGCCGGCGGATACCAATTCGGATAAGAAAATCCGGAACTTTATCATTCTCAATCAGGGAATCGTACCACATAAAAGATGCAATAATTAATAGGTAAAAAGTGATAGGTAAATGTAAAAAGTGTTATGTAAAAAGTAATAGGTAAAATGTAATATGTAATATTTGATATGCAATCGGCAAAATAGTCCGGAGACAAAATATTACCTGTTAACTACATATTACCTTCTTTTCGGCAATGGAACGAATGCACTCGTGGTGCGCTGGTATTCTTTATACAGCTCACCTTTTGAGCGGACCGACTGCTCTTCCGTCATCGGGATCCCGGTTACCTTGAAGATCAGCAATCCGATCACGAGCGGACAAACAATAGAGATCCATCCATATGGACTTGGCAGCGCAAAAATGAACACCGAGATCCAGATCATCAGCTGGAAAAAATAATTCGGGTGGCGGGAGTAGTTCCAGAATCCCTTCTGACAAACTTTTCCCTTGTTCGAAGGATCTTTTTTGAATTGCTTCAGCTGCCAGTCGGATAGTCCTTCGCCGATGATGGACAGCAGCCACATTCCGGCGCCGATGTATTCGACTATGGAAATTTCCGGGGCCGGGTTCAATGCAATGATGAAATAAGGGATCGCAAGAAAAACATTAGATAGTGCCTGCATCTGAAAAAATACGAAGAACTTAAAGTTGGCATTCGGCGCCCATTCCGCGCGAAGCTGCTTGTAACGGCCTTCTTCCTCACTGAGATGAGAGCCGACCCGGATCAGTAAATAGATCCCAAGGCGTAAGCTCCACAATCCCGCAAGAGAACAAAGCATGATAATGCGCCGGTCATTTCCCGAAGCCATGCAATAGATCACAGCTGCGATGATCAGAAAGTTGAATGCCCAGAAGATATCAACGATCCCGGCATTCTGAATGCGGTAGGCCCATACCCAGATGAGCATCATTAGGACAGAAACGCAGATAAAAGAGACAAGGGGAATTTGTACAAAAGGGTTCATGTTTTTCGGATTTTAATAATACGGACCCAGCTCATGACAATAATCACAGGGTAGGTAGGATCGAACTCATACCATTTTTTTGCGAAGTTGAGCTGGTTGGGACTTTTATGATGATTATTCTGGAACAGCTCGCCCATCATGAGGAAATCAAGCGGAAGCGTATTCTTGCTGTGATCATCATTGTCGTAATTCGAATAGCCGTATTTGTGCCCGCACCAGTTAACGATCGCTCCATGGATCGGCCCCATCAGGAAATGAACCGGAAGCAGGAAGAACATCCACCATGCCGTGGCAAATTTGAGATAGAAAAGGACATACAGCCCCGCAAATACAAAACGGATGCTCCAGAGATTGCCCAGCCAGTCGACCGGTTTCCATTCCGGATAATTCCCGCGGAAAGGCTTTTCCGGTTCTACGCCGTGTTTCGCATAATTCAGATAAATTTCCTTTGTCTGCATGGTCATTTGCCATACATCCCGGAAAAAATGAGGAGAGTGCGGGTCCTTTTCAGTATCGCTGTAGGCATGATGCATCCGGTGCAGAATAGCGTAAGCACGGGGATTCAGAAAAGACGCTCCCTGGGTGATAAACGTAAAAGAATAGAAGAAACGCTCCCAGAAAGGGTTCATCGTGAACATTTTGTGGGAAGCATAGCGGTGTAGAAAGAACGTCTGGCAAAAGAGGGAGAGAAACCAGTGCGCTAAAAAAAATACAAGGATATACATAAATATGCTTTACTTTTCGGTATGAAATGTACGCAAAAATCTCCAAAACAGATTTAGAACGGACCTGATATTAATAATTGTTACCCGAATAGCTTATCGCTATCTTTACCCACTGGTAAATTCTATTTAAATGGATTTAAGTAAATTAAAGAAACGTCCGTCGTATCCCTTTGAAACGATTGCAGTTGCGATCTCTTTTTCACCGCGATGCATGCCCGTTCTGGCCGAAGCGAAACGCTTGTCCGATGCACTCGGCTCTGCGTTGATCCTCCTGCACATTGGTGAAAGGACTTCGGAGAAAGAGCTGGAGCTTGATAATATGATGGCGAGGATCGGCATCGATCAGAATCATTCCCGTGTGATCTGGATGGAAGGTGATCCTGTGGATACGATCCTTAAACTTTGTAAGCTCAACATCGTTGATCTGTTAGTGCTGGGAGCGTTGGAAAAAGAAAACCTGCTCAAATTCTATCTCGGTTCGATCGCAAGGAATATCAGCCGCCGCGCAAAATGTTCGGTGCTGCTGCTCAGTAACCCCACAACAGAACCGATGAAGATCAAAAAAATTGTGGTGAATGGCGTTGAAAATCCGAAAACGATCCACACGCTGAACACTACCCTTTATCTTGCCAGGAACCTCAAAATAAAAGAGGTGACAGTCGTAAATGAAGTGGATGTGCCCGCGATTGCTATGGACAGTACCGCTCCTGAAGCGAAGGAGATCAAAAAGTCGATGACCGAAAGTGTAGAAGAGAATATCCAGTCGGTGATCAGGAAATGCGATATCGGTGAGGTGAAAGTTACCGATAAGATCATCAAAGGAAAACCCGGATATGCGATCAGCAAATTTGCGCGCGAAAAAAAGGCGGACCTGCTGGTGATCAATTCTCCGGATACACAATTGAATTTGCTTGACCGCATCTTTGCACACGATATCGAGTACGTGCTTGCCGACCTGCCATGTAATGTTCTGATCGTTCACTCAAGAGTATAGTATGATCAAGCTGGGACATAACGAATTGATCATCCTGCTCACCAGTATCGGCACATTGCTGATCCTTGCCCGGATCTTTGCTGAGCTCGGGAAGAAGGTCCGCATGCCGATCGTAATGGGTGAGATCATGCTTGGAATTATTATCGGACCAACGATCTTCGGCTCGATCGCGCCTGATATTTTTGCATTCTGGTTCCCGAAAGCCGGTGCAGCAAAAATCGCGATGGATGGCATTACGAATCTCGCAGTGGTCATGCTGTTGTTTGTCGCCGGAATGGAAGTACAGCTGCAGGTGATCCTCAAGCAGGGAAGAACAGCGATCTATACCAGCTTCACAAGCATGATCATTCCGTTCATGCTCGGATTTGCCGCGGTGTGGTTTTTGCCGGGTCTTTTTAATTATGCTCCTGACCGTAAGCTTGTATATGCTTTATTCTTTGGTACTGCCATGGCGGTTTCCGCGTTGCCGGTGATCACACGGATCCTGATGGATCTTAATCTGTTCAAGACGAAAGTCGGAATGATCATCATCGCTGCTGCGATCTTCGATGACCTTACCGGCTGGCTGATCTTTTCGTTTGTGCTGAGCCTGATGGGACAGCAGGGCGATGTGACAAATATCTGGTTCACCATCGGTATGATCATCAGCTTTGGATTATTTATGCTTATCATCGGCCGGTGGATCATTAATTTTGTTCTCCCCTGGATCCAGAAAAATCTTTCCTGGCCGGGAGGTGTGCTTTCGATTTCACTCGGCTTCTGCTTTCTCGGTGCGGCATTTACGGAATACATCGGTTTGCATGCGATCCTGGGAGCCTTCATTGTCGGAATTGCATTGGGCGACAGCGTTCACCTCCAGGAGCGCGAGCGGGAGATCATTCACCAGTTCGTAACGAATGTTTTCGCTCCCTTGTTTTTTGTCGGGATCGGTTTGAAGGTAAACTTCGTTACTAATTTCGATTGGCAGCTCGTTGGATTGGTGCTTTTCCTCGCCTGTGTATGTAAAGTTTTTGGAGCTTCACTCGGTGCGTATATGGGCGGACTTACCCGCCGCGAATCGCTGGCAGTCGGCTTTGGATTGAATGCACGCGGCGCAATGGAAATCATTTTGGGAACACTTGCACTGAGCGCCGGACTCATTGACGAAAAAATGTTTGTCGCACTCGTTGTAATGGCACTCCTCACCAGTATGATCAGCGGACCGCTGATGAAACGATTTGTTGACTGAGATGTAAATTATTGACCTGACCGGTCAGCCTGAGCTTGACGAAGGCATTTGCAACCTGAGATTTGTAATGAAGCTATTTGTTGATTGAAAAATAAGTTATTGACTCACCGGTCAGCCTGAGCTTGTCGAAGGCACTTTTAACCTAAGATTTATAATGAAGCTATTTGTTGATTGAAAAATAAGTTATTGACTCATCGGTCAGCCTGAGCCTGTCGAAGGCGCTTTTAACCTCGTATTTATGAAGAGAATGTTTGTTTATATTTTGGAGTGTTCTGATTCGTCCTTTTATACAGGTGTCACAAACGAACTTGAGAAAAGGATCAGGATTCATGAAGCAGGGATCAACAGGGATTGCTACACTTTTACCAGAAGACCGGTTAAGCTTGTATACTACGAGGAATTTCCGGATCCGCTTTCGGCAATCGCATTTGAGAAGAAGGTGAAAGGATGGAGACGTGAAAAGAAAATGGCTTTGATCGCGCATAAATATGAGCTGCTTCCGGAGTTGTCGGTTAATTACAAGAAGCGCGCTGAAAGCTCTTCGACAAGCTCAGAGTAACCCTCTGCTTATCTAATTTGTAAATTTGTATTATTTGTATTTTGTATGTTAGGACTTAAATTACCAACCGACCCTCGCTGGGTTAATATAGTAGAATCCAATATCGATGAAATTCTCACCGATCATGCCTGGTGCGAGCAGAAAGCCGCTACCAATGCTTTGTCATTGATCATCAACAATCCGAATTATCCCGAGCTGGTTTCTGAATTGCTCATCATCGTAAAGGAGGAAGTTGCACATTTTGAAATGGTGCATAACCTGATTCTGAAAAGGGGAAAGACACTCGGACTTGAGCGCAAAGATCATTATGTAAACGAATTGTATAAATTCATGAACAAAGGCGGAAGCCGCTTGCAGTCGTTGGTAGACCGGCTCCTGTTTTCAGCGATGATAGAAGCAAGAAGCTGTGAACGGTTCAGGGTGCTTTCTGAAAATATCCAGGACAATGAGCTGGCAACATTCTATCGTGAGCTGATGATCTCAGAAGCCGGGCATTATACAACATTCATCGGCTTCGCAAGAAAATACGGCGCCGGGATCGATATTGATAAACGCTGGAAAGAGTGGCTGGATTATGAAGCATCCATTATTGCCGGCTACGGTAAAGAATCAACGATTCACGGGTAATAGCGAAAATCCTTTCAGAGCTTTCTTAGTGCTTCTGAGCGCCTTAGTGGTAAATTTTTTGCGGAATTTTCTTAGTGTACTAAGTGCCTTAGTGGTAAAACTTTCCGTGTAACTCCGTGTCCTCCGTTTCTTCGTGATAATTTTTCATGCTCAGCGTGTTCTGTAATTTACGAAATTTTCTCAGTGTCTCTTAGTGTACTAAGTGTCTTAGTGGTAAAACTTTCCGTGTAACTCCGTGTCCTCCGTTTCTCTTGGTAATTTTTTCATGCTCAGCGTGTTCTGTAATTTACGAAATTTTCTCAGTGTCTCTTAGTGTACTAAGTGCCTTAGTGGTAAAACTTTCCGTGTAACTCCGTGTCCTCCGTTTCTCCGTGGTGATTTTTCTCTTTCCGTTTTGAAGCAAGATCATAAATTGGTATATCAGCACATTAGTTTTCACCCAACATTACCTTCCTCCAGGTTTCCGGTATCAGGATCGTTTGATTGGTTGCATAATTAAAACAAACGATCACTGCATTTCCTTTTGCCAGCTCGATCTCTTTTCCATCCTCTTCCTTTACGATCGAGCAAGCCATATCGAAGCTTTTGCTTCCCATTTTAGATACCCAGGTATAAACAAAAATTTTATCCTCCAGGAGGATCGGCATTTTGTACTCCATTTCGACCTTTGCGAGGATCACACCTTCATTTACCCAATCGATCTTAATATTATTTCCGGCCAGCGCATCGAAATAATCAACGCGTGCCAGTTCAAAATAAGTGATGTGATTCGCATTGTTAACATGGCCAAGCTTGTCGATGTCCTTAAAGCGGATCTGGATCGGAGTTTTTTGTCGGTAGGGATTCATTATTTCTGTTTATCTGCATTCAGCAGCGTTTTTTCATCTTTCCGGGAAATTTTCACAACATATCGGAAACCGACAGTCGCGTAAGTCTTTTGTGGATCAACAAATGCTTTTTTATTCATTCCTTCGAAATCCTTTCCCCCGGTAATGGTTTCATCATAATCATACCAGTTGCCACCCCTGACCAAAACACCGTCCACTGCACTTGTAGAATTATAATGCTCTTCCACAGCTAATAACAAGTCAGCATCCGCAGTGTTCAGCTTTTTTAATTTATTTTGATGATACGTATACACCGGCAGCCAATTGTCTTTGTATGTTTCTTTCATCCATTCAGACACGCTTCCTCCCATAAAACAGGTTCCGGTTTCATCTTTCAGTCGCTTCATCAGCGCATCCGGATATTTTGGTCCTTTTTTGTTCCATTTTTCCTTGTATCTCATTTCAGAGCTGTAGAGCGTTGATGGAATATCTTTTTCAAGCTGGGCGGGAGGCGAAAGGGGTTTCTTTTTGAGTTCATCGGACGCAAGTGTCGGAATAACAATCGATCTGTACGATTCCGGGCTATATACGACTGATCCTTGTTCCGGGCTGGTTTTACCCGGCCGTCCTTTCCTGATAATACCTGCCGTATCAGGTTTCGTAATAAGATCCGAAAAATAGCTCCGGTCCGATAGTCGCATCAGGTCTTCCGAGAATACCTCCGGACCGTTTTTTCCTTGCGTGGCTGTCGCCATCATTTCCCATTCGATCTCGTCCGGGAGCTCATAGCTGATCAGGTAATCGCTTCCTTTTTCATCAAGCTCCTTCTGCTCTTGTTCCGTTTTCCAGGCAAGAAATGCTTTCGCCTGAAGCTGTGTTATTCCTACGACAGGGTAGTTGCGAAAAGCCGGATGCCAGAAATACATATTCGTGAGAGGTTCGCTCCATAAAAACGGAAATTGATCGATCCAAACCATCGTATCCGGGAAAACATTGATAGTAATAACCGTTTTATTGCTTTCGGTATATTTATAATTGATGCGCCTGAAATCGATTTCTCTGCGGCGATAATACCGTTCGTTTTCCGGGAGATACAAAAATTCAAGCTTAGCCCTGGTGTCTTTATCCCAGTCCCAGTCGATCTTTTCTTTTTTGTTGAGAAAAGTTTCCCCGCCTTTTTTCGGATGCATCAGGAAACGGCCGACACCTTTGTCCGCAAGCGCCTGCCGGGCAATTGAATCCAGCACCCAGTAGACAAATTCACGATATTCACCATTGGTGACTTCTGTCTTTTTGAAATAGAATGGTTCATACAGCTCCTCCTGCGATTTTGTCAGCTGCAGATGGCAATAAAAATCAGAGCGTGGATCGTCTTTTTCTGTGGCGGTAAAGGTGTCTGAATAAAAACGGAACGACGAAGGCACAGCAGAAGGCTTCAGTTCATTCCTGAGAAAAATCGAATCCAGAGAAAAGGAACTGGCAGGATTTACATAAATACACTCTTTTATGTTTACCGGAGCGGATGAAAAATAGTTCCGGTAATAGCTGATCCGGCTTTTTGCAGAAGCTGTCTTTGAAAGATCAAACGAATATACCGGGCGGAAAAGTGATTCTCTTGTCAGAAGCATTTTTCCTGATCCGTTATTGTCAGTTGTATAAACCTGTGAGAACAGGCTGCCGGAGAAAAGAAGCAGAAGAAAGAAAAAAAATTGCCGGGTGATTCGCATTGGCCGTTTCAGATAAAGTTTTTGCATCCTCATGATCTCCATTCCGCTCCGGCATGGCGAACGCTGCACAGATAAGAGATTTGCTATGTATTGCTGTCCAGCTTTTCGTACACCGAATTATTACTTCTGAACTCCGGTACAAGCTCTTTCATCTTCTTCACGATCGAAATATTGTCTTGCTTTCCGAATAAAGCGATCAATGCATCGATAGCACTTGAGGTCGCTGCCAAGTCATACTCTTTCACATTTGCGATGAGGATCTGTTTGTGATGTGTCGGGATCGTATTTTCATTTACAGCAAGCAGTTCTTCATAAAGCTTTTCACCCGGGCGTAAACCGGTATAAACGATGCGGATATCCTTGTCGAGTGTAAGTCCCGAAAGCTTGATCATCTTTTTCGCAAGGTCAACGATCTTCACGGATTCTCCCATATCGAAGATAAAGATCTCGCCGCCTTTGCCCATTGCTCCTGCTTCCAGCACGAGCTGGCAGGCTTCCGGGATGGTCATAAAATAGCGGGTAATGTTCGGATCAGTGATCGTGATCGGCCCGCCGTTCTCAATTTGCTGGCGAAAGCGCGGAATCACAGAACCGTTCGATCCCAACACGTTCCCGAAACGGGTGGTGATGAATTTTGTGGTTGACGATTTTCCGAGCGACTGCGTATAGATCTCGGCAATGCGTTTACTGGCGCCCATCACATTGGTAGGATTTACCGCTTTGTCCGTGGAGATCATCACAAATTTTTCCACGCCGTTTACAACCGAAAGATCTGCGATCACCTTTGTGCCGGCGACGTTTGTAATGATCGATTCCGACGGATTATTCTCCATCATCGGAACATGCTTGTATGCGGCAGCATGAAAAACGATTTGCGGGCGAAACGTACGGAACACATTCTCCATACGCTGCTGATTGCGGATATCACCCATCACGATCTCAAAATGTCCGGGTTTGTACTTATCGCACAGCTCCATTTCCATATCATAAAGAGGCGATTCGGCCTGGTCGAGCAGGATGATCTTCTTTGGCTCGAAGCGCATTACTTGTCTTACGATCTCACTTCCGATGCTTCCTGCAGCTCCGGTCACCAGGATCGTTTTGCCGCTAAGCTGCCTGCGGATATTATCTTTATCAAGCTGGATCGCTTCCCGTTCGAGCAGCTCCTCGATCTGGACTTTTTTGATCTGGCGGAAGCTGAGCTCACCATTGATCCAGTTTGTTACAGGTGGTACGTTCAGCACTTTTGTATCGTGGTTCAGACTGATATCCACCAGCTGCTGTTTTTTTGCCGGTGATAAATTCTGAACGGAGATAATGAGGTTGGAAACATCATTTTCCTCCAGGAGATTATCGAGCCGGTCGATCCCGAAGATCGTTGTGCCTTCCAGCTTCTTGCCTTGCTTTTTGGGATCGTCATCGATGAAGCCCAGCACTTTATATTTCGTACCGGCATCCCGGTCCAGTGTTCTTTTCGTAATGATACCGCTTTCACCCGCTCCGAAAATGATCACGCTGCGTTTTTCGCGGCTCGGGTTGGTAAGCTCAAGGTAGAGCGCTTTGAACATGATCCGCAGGCTGATCATCAGGAAAGCGGTTGCCATGTAATCGATAATGATGATCGAAAAAGGGACGGGGAACGTCCTGTTAACGCCGTAATAAAAAATACAATTCAATACGACGAATCCGAAGCTCCCGCCTGTAATTACCAGGAAGATCCGCTGTGCATCCTTGGAGCTCGTGTATTTTACGATCCCCTGGTAAGTTTTGGAAAAGAAAAAGCTGAGGGCGCGGATGCCGAGAACCAGTCCGAAAACTAACGGAAATGCGCTGATCTCGGAACGGGGGATCGAAAAATTGAACCGGACAAGGTAGGCAAGGACGAGTGAGAACAGGCAGATTCCGAGGTCGATGAAAAAGATGATCCACCTGGGCATATTGCGCTGGAAAAGTACGTCTATAGCCTTCATATTCCTCCAAAGATATAAAAAATGATGGCTGTTTGTACTTCCTTTCTATCTTTGCAGAAGGCCAGATGGATAAACAAGTTCTCTATATTTCTTACGACGGCATGACAGATCCTCTGGGGCAGTCGCAGGTCATTCCATATCTGGCGGGTCTTAGCAAAGCAGGTTACCGGATCACGCTGCTGAGTTGTGAAAAGCGCGAGAAATTCCGGAGCCAGGGTGCAGCGATTTCGAGTCTCCTGGAAGGTTACGGCATTCAGTGGGAGCACGTTTTTTTTACTTCGTTCCCACCCATTCTTTCCAAATATTATGATCTCGGGAAGCTTCGCAAAAAGGCATTCCGGCTCCACAGGCTGGTAAAATTCTCGATGGTGCACTGCCGCAGCTATGTGGCCGCTGATGTCGGCTATTCGATGAAAAAACAATTCGGGATCAAATTTCTTTTTGACATCCGCGGCTTTTGGGTAGACGAAAGAGTGGATGGCGGGCTCTGGGATCTGAAGAATCCCGTATACCGGAGAGCATATAAAACCTATAAAAAGAAAGAAGCGGATTATGTTTCTTCAGCAGATACCATTGTTTCTCTGACTGAGAACGGAAAAGCGGAAATGGAAAAGTGGCCTTCCTGGAAAAAATGCCCCATCGATGTGATCCCCTGCTGCGCCGATTACGATCTTTTTACGCTCCAGGAAAGATCCGGCTATGAAAGCGCAAAAGAAAAGCTGGGTTTCACAAAAAAAGATTTTGTAGTGAGCTACCTTGGATCGCTCGGAACCTGGTATATGCTGGAGGAGATGCTGGATTTTTTCAAAGTGCTCCAGGAAAAAAAGCGGGATGCGGTTTTCCTTTTTGTCAGTAACGGTGAAGAAGATAAGATCATGAAAGCAGTTTCAAAAAAAGGGATCGTTATCAGTGATATTAAGATCGTCAATGGAAAACGCAATGAAGTTCCGTCACTGATCAGAGCATCGGACATCAGCCTTTCCTTTATCAAGCCCTGCTATTCAAAGAAATCCAGTTCTCCCACGAAGCTCGGAGAACTGCTGGCAATGGGAATTCCAGTGATCTGTAACTCCGGCATCGGCGATGTGGATGAGATCATTCATGCCACCAACGGCGGACTAATAATGAGCGATCTTTCAATCTCTTCCTATGTGGAAACAGCTACGCGGGTCGATGATCTCATTGAGAGGAAAGATGCCGCGGTCACCCGTGAACGTTCAAAAAAATATTACGACCTGGCAGAAGGCGTGAATAAATACAGACAGATCTACGAACGATTGATCGGATGAGCGGAAAGAAAAAGATACTTTTTTTATCGCCTTACCCGGTGAATAAAGCTCCCAGCCAGCGATTAAAGTTTGAGCAATATTACCCTTATTTTGAGCAGGAAGGATACCAGATCACAACAAGCTCCTTTGTTGATGATAAATTCTGGAACATTATTTACAAAGAAGGAAACTTTTTCAGAAAAGCGGTTTATACGCTGAAAGGATATTTCCGCCGCATTGGTGATCTGTTTCGCATCCGTAAATATGACGTTGTATACATTCACCTCTGGGCCACTCCGCTGGGGCGTCCTGTATTTGAATGGCTCTTCGCGAAATTTTCAAAAAAGATCGTGTATGATATCGATGACCTGATCTTTCTTGGGCACAGCAGTGATGCAAATAAGCGTTCCAAATTTCTGAAGGGAAAAGCCAAGGCGATTTTCCTGATGCGGAAAGCCGATCATGTGATTACCTGTACACCGATGCTGGATGAATTTGCGAGAAAATACAATTCCAGCACAACCGATATTTCCTCTACCATCGATACGGACGCATATTTCCCGAGAACCGATTACTCTGTTAAGAATAAAATAATATTGGGTTGGAGCGGAAGTCACAGCACATCCCGTTTTTTGCATTTGCTGGACGGTGTTTTAGCCGAGCTTGCGAATGAGCTTGATTTTGAATTGATGGTGATCGGTGATGCGGATTTTAAAATGCCCGGCGTGAAGCTGAATGCGATCTCCTGGAAACCGGACACAGAAGTTAAGGACCTCAGCCGCATCGATATCGGACTTTATCCTTTGCCTGACGAACAATGGGTTTACGGAAAAAGCGGTTTAAAAGCGCTGCAATACATGGCACTCGGAATTCCGACCATAGCCACAGCCATTGGAGCCAATTTCCGGGTGATCGCCGATAAAGAGAACGGTTTCCTTGTAAAATCGCCGGAAGAGTGGAAAAATACGATCCTGCAGCTTGCGGCCGACATAAAATTACGGGAACGCACAGGGAAGAACGCCCGCGCTCATGTGGAAAATCATTTTTCCCTCAAAGCCAATAAGGATAAGTATCTCGACATCTTAAAAAAGATGGTTTCCTAAGCATTCTTTTTCTTACTTTTACAATTCTAAAAATCTACATCATGGAAACAACTTCAGCCGCTTTGAAAAGCGTTGCGCTCGAAAGCAAACACGTCGCACTCGGAGCTAAAATGGTCCCGTTCGCAGGATACAATATGCCCGTTTCATACAGCGGTCTGAATGACGAGCACGTAACGGTTCGTACAGCAGTGGGTGTTTTCGATGTAAGTCACATGGGTGAGTTTATTCTGAAAGGTGAAAATGCACTGGATCTCATCCAGCGTGTTACCTCCAACGATGCTTCTGTGCTTACGGATGGCAAAGTTCAATACTCCTGTCTGCCGAATGATAAGGGCGGGATCGTAGACGACCTGCTGGTGTACCGCATCAGTGATAAAGAATACATGCTGGTGGTAAATGCATCCAACATTGATAAGGACTGGAACTGGATCAGCCGGCACAATACAAAAGGTGTGGAGATGAAAAATATTTCCGACGATGTTTCATTGCTGGCAGTTCAGGGACCTAAAGCGATCCTTGCGCTTCAGAAGCTCACCGATATCAACCTGTCGGATATGCCTTACTATACATTCACGCGCGGAAAGTTCAACGGTGAGGAAAATGTGATCATCTCCAACACAGGTTATACCGGCGCCGGCGGATTTGAGATCTATTTTGCAAATAATGTGGCTGAAAAGATGTGGGACGCAATATTCGAAGCCGGAGCGGAATTCGGCATCAAGCCGATCGGGCTTGGCGCGCGCGATACACTTCGCCTGGAAATGGGTTTCTGCCTATACGGAAATGATATCGATGACACAACTTCACCGATCGAAGCCGGGTTGGGTTGGATCACCAAGTTCACAAAAGATTTTACCAATAAAGCGGCCATCCTTGCACAAAAGGAAAATGGCGTTTCAAAAAAATTAGTCGGCTTTGAAATGATCGATCGTGGAATTCCCCGTCACGACTATGAGATCATAGATGCGCTGGGCGCTGTGATCGGAAGAGTTACTTCCGGAACGCAAAGTCCATCGCTTAACAAGGCGATCGGAATGGGGTATGTGCCGACTGCCTTTGCAAAAGTGGATTCTGAGATCTTTATTAAGATCCGTGATAAAGCCATCAAGGCAAAAGTGGTGAAGATCCCATTTTACAAGGCTTAATTAAAAATATCGTTGCGCGTCATTGCGAGGACGAAGGACGAAGCAATCTCTTGCTCGCGCAAAAGCACCATGGAAAAAAAACTGGTCGTCGACGTATGTCTCACTCCTTACCTTTATCCTGTTCATCACAGGGATGATGCGATCGTAGTCGTGATCGATATTCTCCGTGCTACTACCGCCATGTGTACCGCATTTCATTATGGCGTCGATAAAATGATCCCTGTTGCAACAATCGAAGAAGCCACGGAATACAAAAGCAAAGGCTTTATGGTCGGAGCGGAGCGGAATGGAATTGCGCTGGAAGGATTCGATTTCGGGAATTCTCCGTACAGTTATATGACCGATAAGATCAAAGATCAAACGATCGTGATCTCCACCACAAACGGAACACAGGCAATAGAGGCTGCACGAAATGCATACATGGTGGTGATCGGGGCATTTACGAATATTACCGCGCTCAGCAACTGGCTCATTTCACAGAACAAAAGTGTTCTTTTGCTGTGTTCCGGCTGGAAGAACCGTTTTAACTGGGAAGACAGTATCTTTGCGGGAGCAGTAACCAAGCGGTTGATGGAAGGCGGCTTGCATAAAACAGGGGATGCGGCCCAGGCAATGGCATTCCTGCACGATGAATCACAAAAGCACCAGGTACGTTTCCTGAGAAATTCTTCACATGCTGAACGGCTGGCTGCGATGGGACTAAAAAAAGACATTAAGTATTGTTTCCAGCTGGATCAAACCGACGCGATCCCGGTACTGGAAGGCAAATACCTCGTTAAACTGGAAAAATAGAGGCTACCCGATGAAAAAGCTTGTAGCCATTTTTTTAATCGTTGTTTTAGGATTCTTCCTCGCACCTGATCAGCAATCCTACTCCTGGGGTTTCTTTGCCCACCAGAAGATCAACCGGATGGCTGTTTTCACGCTTCCGGAAGGAATGATCGGTTTTTACAAAAAACACATCGAGTACATTTCCACGCATGCGGTTGATCCGGATAAGCGCCGGTATGCTGTGGAAGATGAAGCGCCGCGTCATTACATCGATATTGATCACTATGGTCCGCATGCTTTTGATTCCGTTCCTCACTGGTGGAAAAAGGCCGTAGCAAAATATTCGGAAGACACGCTTAAGGCATACGGCATCGTGCCCTGGCACATCGAAAAAATGGTTTATCGCCTCACAGAAGCCTTTAAAGAAGAGAACCTGGATCTGATCCTGCATTATTCTGCGGATCTCGGACATTATGTTGCCGATGCGCATGTGCCTTTGCATACGACCGAAAATTATAACGGACAAATGACCAACCAGAAGGGAATTCACGGGTTCTGGGAATCCCGCATTCCGGAGTTGAAATCAGAAGAATATGATTACTGGGTGGGGCGGGCGAAATACATCGACAAGCCGATCGAAAAAGCCTGGGCAGTTGTAAAAGCAAGTCACCTTGCGGTCGATTCCGTTTTGAAATTTGAGGCTGAGCTGAACGCAAAATATTCCCAGGATAAAAAGTACAGCTTTGAAAGCCGCGGCTCAACACTCGTAAAGGTATATTCAAAAGAATACACGGAAGACTACGACAAAATGCTGGACGGAATGGTAGAACGGAGAATGCGTGAAGCGATCCTTACCGTTGGAAGCATGTGGTACACTGCCTGGGTAAATGCAGGTAAGCCGGATCTGAGCCGTTTCGAAGATAAAGAAGTTTCCGATTCACTCAGGCAAGCGGACCGTGCTTCCGAAGAGCTCTGGAAAACCGGTAAGCCGAAGGATTCAAAAGGACATGATGATTAATACAAATACAAATCATTACGAATATTACAAATCTGTGTGTTAAGCAAAGACGAATCCCTTCGTGTTTCTCAGTGTCCTTTGTGCCATAGTGGTAAAAGAATATAACCAGATCCCTCCGTGATTCTCCGTGTCCTCAGTTTCTCCGTGGTAAAATAACACAACAGATCCCTCCGTGATTCTCTCCTTGTCCTTAGTGCCTTAGTGGTAAAATAACGCAACAGATCCCTCCGTGGTTCTCCGTGTTCTCAGTTTCTCCGTGGTAAGATAACGCAACAGATCTCTCCGTGATTCTCCGTGTCCTTAGTGCCTTAGTGGTAAAAATAACGCAACAGATCCCTCCGTGATTCTCTCCGTGATTCTCCGTGTCCTTAGTGCCTTAGTGGTAAAATAACGCAACAGATCTCTCCGTGATTCTCCGTGTCCTCAGTTTCTCCGTGGTAAAATAACGCAACAGATCCCTCCGTGGTTCTCCGTGTTCTCAGTTTCTCCGTGGTAAGATAACACAACAGATCTCTCCTTGTCCTTAGTGCCTTAGTGGTAAAATAACACAACAGATCCCTCCGTGGTTCTCCGTGTTCTCCGTTTCTCCGTGGTAAAATTTAACGCTTAAAAAACGGATCTGAAAATCTTTTATCATTCAGAAAATCTTTGTCCGTCAGTGTCAGCAGGAACGCAATAATATCTTTCCGCGCCTTATCACTAAGTTCACCGATCTTTTTTACATCTTCATCCGCACCCGCGTGAGAAGTGCCGTAATGGTTCAGAACATCCTTCAGTTTCTTAAATCTTCCGTCGTGCATATACGGAAATGTCATTTCGATATTTCGCAGGCCCGGAACCTTAAATTTATAATTGTCAGAAGAGCTTGTGATCTTTCCCCGTCCGATGTCATTAAGAGAACTATCAGCTGCCAGTCCGTTATTTCTATAGCTGTTGTCGGTAAAAAGAGGCTCCTGATGACAACTGCCGCATTTCTTGCGGAAGGCTTCCAATCCTGCTTTTTCCTGGATGCTGAACGTATCTTTTCCTGCCATATATCGGTCGTAACGCGAACCGGCCGAGATCATCAGCCCGGTAAATTGCGCCAGGCATTTCAGAATGCGTTCGGAATTGATGATCGTATCTTTGTAAGCATTTTTAAAAAGCGCTGCATATTCTTTATTTGATTTTAATTTCTGAATAATATGCGGTAAGCTCTCATTCATCTCGATCGGGTTCGTGATCGGATTCAGCGGCTGAATCTCGATGTTGTTCACACCGCCATCCCACATGAATGCATCTCTCCAGATAAGATTTTGAAGCGCGGGAACATTTCTCGTTCCGATCTTTCCGTCAATACCGTGACTTAACGCGTGATCGATGTGTGCGAATGCGGCAACACGCTGATGGCAGCTCTGGCAGCTGGTCGAGCTGTCTTTTGACAGGATCGGATCGTAAAATAATCTTCTTCCGATTATAAATTGCTGAGGTGTAAGCCGGTTGCCTGAAAAATCATAGAGCGGTTTAGGGAAACCATTCGGAACGTTGAACGTGACATCTTTTTTGGTAACGAGGTTTGGATCACTGCCGATGAATCCCAAAACGAAACCTGCAGTGATCAGAAGTAGTAGTACCTCAATTCTTTTTTTCATTGTTTTATACCCCTAGTCACCTGGTCACCCAGTCACCTGACAATCACTTCGAAAATATCCTTATAATTATCCGCCATTATCGTAGCATGATTTTTATCAGTTACCGATGGCAATTTTGAAAAATCGATACTTTCCGGTCCGCGAAGGATCTCCGCAATATTTACTTTCAGCTTCAGCTCAGCGGTTTTGCTTTTTGTGATCTTTATAGCAGTAAAAAAAGGAAGTTCTACTTTCCGGATGCAGTTATTGGGATTTTTATATCCTCCAATGTGATATTCGAAAATTTTTCCGGGAGCGGTTGACGATTGTGCTTTCCCTTCCAGCTTTAAAAAAATATATCCGGTGTTCCAGGTCCAGAACATCGTATTGACCGGATCCAGCGCACCCGATTGTGCACCCGAACAATTGTGAATGCTGTCAACACCGATGATGAAGCTGATTGATTTATACTCGCCTTCAGGAATGAAACGGGAAGTAATATTCTTGCTTTCAGGCTTTTCTTCATCAATCAAAAACGACATCGGGAACCTCGTTTTTTCGCCGGTAGTTTTGATCAGCTCAATATTGCTGATGTAATATTTGAATTTAGTAATAGAATACGTCTGACCAAACGCATTTTTATAAGCCGTTGTATCAAGTTGCAGTGTGTCGGAATCGACATAGTGCAAAAAGTCAATGCTCAGCGTTCCATAGGAAGACTGAGCATTAACAGATGTTATAAGCAGAAGAAACGCAATGATTGTCAGAACGCCTCTGTGGTTCTCCGGTTTTCTCAAGTTTTTTTCTGCGGTTAATTTTTCCTTAATCACTTAGTCACCTAGTCACTTAGTCACCTAGTCACTTAGTCACCTAGTCACTTAGTCACCTAGTCAATCACCCAGTCACCTAATCACCCGGCTACCGGGCCACCACAATTTTCTGTGTTTCTACATGATCTCCATCCGATACACGAAGCAGGTACATTCCCGCATAAACGGTTTGAAGATCAAAATAAGCCATTGTGCTTCCTGCATAAAGGATCTGCGTTTGAACCAATCTGCCGGTTTCATCCAGCAGCTCGATCTTCCGGTCGGTTTTGCCGCCCAGATGCGATTGTACGATGATCTGATCATTAGCAGGGTTTGGATAAACAGAAACTTTCAGGTTTGCAGCATCTGTTTCAGTAATTCCGGTCGTCGTGTATGTCGTAAGTCCGCCGGGCAAAGAAGTAACCGTGGTAACTACTTTCGTCCCGTAAAATGTTGGTCCCACAACGTAAGGATAATAGGAATTCCAGTTTGCATCAACAGTACAGAAGTAGGCATACGTTCCCGCAGGATATTCCGGTGTCACGCAGAAACGTCCGTTGTGATCATCAAGGTAATCAGGAGTTGCGGCGGAAGTCGGATTGTACTGGTAATCTTCACGGTAGCGTCCGAGCGGATAGGTCGCATTGATCGGAGGACCGGCTGTAACCGAAGTTCCGTCAGCATAGGTATTTCTTACGGTGATGCTGCGTAATGAATAGCTCGATTTCATTCTTACAATTCCACCTGTTCCGTCGGCATTTTTATATCCATAAGCTCCATAGATCGGGAAACCGTCATAAGCAAAACCGATAAGCGGCGAATGCATGGTAGAATCGATTATGTACAAGCCATCGGCGAGGTACGTATTGCAGACGCTTGAAACAGGAACGAGGTCCATGTTGAATGCCATCGGATTCTGATGATGGTGATAATTTGTTCCTGCAGGATGTCCTTTTGCGCAGTCGAAACCGGCTTTTTCCGCAGGGATCGCATCGCGGTTCCAGACACCGTCACCCATTCCGGGGATCGGTCCGCCCGCTTCACTATTGGTTGAACTTTTCCAGCTGCAGCCATCGCGGTAATCAAAGAGAGAAACACCATTGATGAAAACACCGATCGTTCCCGGAGTGGTTGCTACAGGCGTTCCGGTGTTCTGGACCGGGTTCAGGGGAATTTTATATTTGTTATTATTGTTGCCGCCCTGGTTTGGATTTCCATCCAGGTAAGGCCCGATCACGTATGCAGGAATTCCGCTGCAGCTTACATAAACATTGGTTGAATTGTAGGCAACGGACTGGCAATTGGCCGGATAGCTGGCATCGACGATGGGAGTGGAGCTTCCGCTGATATAATGCCGGCCGGTGATCCCGGTTGTGTTTTGGATCCAGCTGGAGATCGCAGGGTTAACTTGTGCATTCGCAACCGTGCCGATAAGAGCAACTGTGATGAAGAGGAGTTTTTTCATTTTCTATTTTTTATATTAAGTGTTCACATGTCCGGTTTTTTTTCCGCGGTCCACTTTGCTTTCCTCCTTTTTCTCCGCGGTTAAATTCCAATTTCTAATATTCTATCTCACATCGGCGGCGGTCCACTCGGTGGCGGACCCGGAGGACCTTTGTGAAACAAGCTTCCAAGATCGTCGGCCAGCCGGTCGAAATCAGCTTTCTGCTCCGGCTTGCAAAGCTTGCGGATATCTTTAAAATGGTTAAAATTCAATTGTTCGAGCTGCATTTCATTTGTGCCGATCGCTTTCATAAGTGAATCAGCCTGAGTTTCCATTCCTTCCGATTTCAAAAGCGAATACAATTGGTCATGCAGGTGTTTGGAAGCATCCACGAGCGAGTCCATCGTATGATGATGTACTTCCACAAGGCGGCCGAATTCTTCCTGCTGCGCTGCATCAAAATGCAACCGGTCGACGATGATCTGCTTAGGTCCGCCACCTTGCATTGGCGGTGGGAACGGCGGACCGTGACGGCGGCCGGCGAAAAGGAAAATGATACAAGCGGTGTTTAACAGTACCAGCCCGACAACAAGAAAACGGAGAAGTTTTGTTTTATCCATGTTATTGATAGCTGAAAGTATTAGTAGCGTTTAGCTGGTATGCATCAGCAAGCTGTTCCACATCGGAAGTGTTTTGCGAATTTTTGCCTCCGCTGTTGTGTATTCTGATCACATATACATTGACCAGGACAAGCACAGCAAAACTAATTGCAGTGAGCCAAACCAATCTGGCAGGAGCCTGGGAGATTGCTCCTTTTTCCAGACGGCTTAGAATACGGGTGTATAAAAATGGATTCGCCTCGGCTGATTTTACATCATCCAGGCTGCTCATCACTTCATTGATCCATTTTTCTTTGTTCATGTCCATTTTGACGACGATTTAAATAAATACCTGCGTTGAGTTTGGATTTTTTGCGAAGTATTTTGATTTACCTACTTAAATTATTGGTTTTCAGTTATTTGTACTGGAATTGTGTTTTTTGTACTTTACCACTTGGATCGCTTATTCAGATCCGCTGTGCTAAGAATTCTCCGCGGCCCTCTTTATCTTTCTCCTTTTTCTCTGCGGTTAATAGTTATTGATTTTAATCGTTTGTGCCGGAATTGTGTTTTTGTACTTTACCACTTGGATCACTCATTCAGATCTGCTGTGCTAAGAATTCTCCGCGGCCCTCTTTATCTTTCTCCTTTTTCTCTGTGGTTAATAGTTATTGATTTCAATCGTTTGTGCCGGAATTGTGTTTTTTGTACTTTACCACTTGGATCACTCATTCAGATCCGCTGTGCTAAGAATTCTCCGGGGCCCTCTTTATCTTTCTCCTTTTTCTCTGCGGTTAAAAATCTCAAATTGCGTTAAACTCTATCTATTACAAATCTCTTAGTGTTTCTCCGCGTCCTTAGTGGTGAATTTTTACTCATCCCGATAAAAACCTTCCAACGTCTTCTGCAAATTCTGTTTCGCTCTAACCAATAGTGATTCAACCGCTGAAACACTCGTCTGCATCACTTCTGAAATTTCTGCATAGCTCAATCCTTCCAGCTTAGAAAGAATGAAAGCCGTTTTCTGATTCTCCGGAAGCTGTTCGATCGCTTTAAATAGTGTTGCCGACTTCTCTTTATTTTCAAGAGCAACTCCCGGATGAAAAAAATCGGGATTATCATGTCTGAGCTCACCGGCATCATTAAATAAGCTGCTGATGAAGGCGAACCTTTTCTTTCGGTTCTTTGCTTTGATAAAATCCAGAGAGCGGTTAACAGCGATACGGTAGACCCATGTGCCAAGCTGTGAGCGGCCTTCAAAGGAATTCAGATTTTTATGGATCTCGATAAAAACATCCTGCGTCACTTCCTCTGCATCCTCCGTATTATGTAAATAGGAAAGCACAGTATTGAACACTTTGTTCTTATACTGCTCATAGATCTGCTGAAATGACGGGAGATCATTTACCATTAGGGTAAATATAACGATCTATTTAATTCTTATTGCTTTGGATTGAAAAATGAAGGTGAAAGAAAGGAATCCGGAGGCCGGAAAAGATTCGCCGCCATCAAGCCTGCGTAAAAAATGCCGCTACGATGATCATGAAACAGAAGAACAGAAAGTAAAAGATGCTGATACCATAAACGGTGATCTTCAGCCACAGTAAACGCGGATAACGAAACCGGAAGCAGGCCATGAGCAAGGGAACGATCGCAGCCAGCGTGTAAATGACCGAATTCAGGATCAATTGTGTGAGGATATTTTCCCGCTGTTCAGGTGAACCGGGATCCAGTTGCAGGGCCCTGCTGATCTGGCTGTAGTCAAACACACTCAATATGTCCGACAGGATTGCTGACAAGCTGAGAATAGCCAGGAAGACAATGCAAATGATGTTGAGTATTTTATCGCGTTGCCTCATGAATAAATAAAATGTTTCAAATTTATCTCTTTATAGAATTCCTGCTTTCAACACGTAAATGACTGCCCAGGCAATAAAACAAAAAATAAAAAAATACAATACCGAAAATATATAAAATATAATCTTCAGACCGGAAACATCGTGATAGCGGAAACTGAAAATACCCAGCGCCAGGGGAAGCGCAGCTAATCCGCAATAGATCGATCCCTGAATCAGCATTCGAAGTTGCCATCCTTTATTAGAGTATTTGTTGAGCAATGGGCTGGTGGACTGTTTTGCTTCCATCAGATCACTCATTCGATAGTAGGCGTATATTTCCCAGGCGACCATGAGAGAAAACATTATTCCCAGGATAACAATGAAAATGATAGTAAATATTTTGTCGCTCTTTTTCATGATCTGAAAGAATCCAGCATAAAAAGGCCCATAATGAGAACGACGCTGAAATACAGACCACACAGCGTGTAAAATGGAATTATCAGTGCCAGGCTCTTCGGACGAAAAAATCTCATGATCCCCATTGCCAGTGGAGTAAGCACCGCTGCAGAACCCAGGCTCCACATTGCCGTCATTTCTGTTGTCCAGGTGCCTGTGAATTCATCGATGTTATCCAACTGTCCACTTTCGATGCTTTCCATTGTTTCCATATAGCTTTTCTTCGCCATCGCATAGTTATGTCCTACCCAGCCTTCCAGGCAGAGCAGGAAAAGCAGAAAGAAAACAGTGAGGATGAGATCAAACTTTTTCAAATGCCTTTGATTAAATGCCCGATAAAACCCGAGAAAGCTTCCTCTGTCTTGGGATCCGTAATAATACCTTCTGAATTTATTTTTCCTTTTATTCCGCCGATCAGCAGGCTTGTTTCATTACTCAGCTTTGCATCCAGTGTTCGCAGGATCATCTGCAGCTCCTCATTTCCTTTTTTTCCATCGGCACTAGCGGTAACAATGGCAGTTGGTTTTCCAGCAAAGATTGTTGTAGAAACGCACCACTCCAGCAGGTTCTTCAATCCGGAGGGAATGCTGAACACGTACTCCGGTGTGCAGATCATTACTGCATCGGAGTTTTGGATGGTATTGCGCAATGTTATGATACTCTCGGGCGTGTTTTCGACAGAAAGCTCAGGACTGAAATGAGGAAGAGTTCTCAGCTCATTAAAAATTGCAACATTGAAATGTTCCCCGGTCCGTTCAGCAAATGATTTTACAAGCCTAAGGTTCGATGAATCCTCACTTGCGCTGCCAACGATGGCGAATATTTGCTTTTTATTTTCCATGAATACTGCTGTCGGTCGCTGCTTCTTTGCTTAGTTTGGCTTTCAGCTCTGCAGCCGATAGAAAATAATCCAGGCATTCGCTGTGATAGCTTGCCTTTACCGCTTTTATAAACCATAGATAAGCTTGCGTATAGTCTGCCCTGAAATAATAACATAATGCAACGCGGTATATGAAATCAGCCATAGGAGCTTTAGCTCTCCTGTGCTGGAGAGTTCTTTTTGTCATCTCTATCGCTAATGCATACCAGCTAAGAGCCGTGCTGTCGTTTTTGCTTCGGAAGTAGGTTGCAATATCAAATGCGGCTTCAGGTGAAAGCTTTCGGCTATGCTTTAGTTTTCCGAGCTTTTTTGCAGAATAGTTATCGTATTTTTTCAGGCTGTCCGGAAAATTATTTTCGCAGTTTGTTTGCCCGAGCGAACAAAGCCCGACGGATAACAGAATAAAAATAGCGAATGCTCTCAGCATTATTTCAAAAGTTGGTTGTATGCGCTATAAATGACGCTGTCATGTTTGTTTGCGGCGAAGTCGTTGACGGTTCCAAAGATATTCTCCGGGAATTACCTTCGCCGATTTTCCATAACATAAAAATTTCACTGCCGGAGTTCTGAAGCGCTAACGCCTGTTCGTTTGACAATGCGATCACACCGAACTTATCAAGGCTTTTCGATTCAACCTCCCGCTCATAAACCGCGTACAATTGGTAGTCCGATTTCTGATCAGTTAAGAAACAGTTGAAAACTGCAGCCATTCCCGGGTCAAGCTGATCACTGCCACTATAATTTTTGCTTGCCTTGTCCATGAGCTTACAAAAGAAGGTATGCTCATAATTCTTCCCTTTGATATTCAGAGAAATCTTGTAGTTGTAATGCTCCGTTTCATTATCAGAAAGAGCAGAATCAGCCAGAATTATTTTTTTAAAGTCAGTAAACTCTAATCCCGGGTATACTTTCGAAATATCATGAAAGATCTCTTCCAGCTTCGTTTCAATGTCGGGTGCGTATGTCCTTGCATCGAGAACGGTTGCATGCTGGCAATACCCGAGAATGTCAAAGCTGTTTGCAATCTTGCCTTTCCGGATCGCCTCCGTCAGCTCTTTGTATTGCTGTTCATCGGATACCTGTGCCGAGTAAAGTGTATTTGCAAAGTTGATAAGGTAACCTTTGTCGGGACCGCAGGAGGAAAGCAAAAATGCAATCAGGCATATCGATAAGCCAAATCTTTTCACAGTTATTTAAATTATCACAGTCGTTATCACATTATCTGATCACTTCCCACACCATCACCGCCCTGTCATCCCCCGTCGATACAAGATAATCATTATACCGGCTCCAGTGAACCTTATTGACAGAATTCAAATGTCCGTCATAGTTTTCCTTATTGATCCTCACCAGCAGCTCAAACGTATCTGCATCCCAGATCTTCAGTGTTTTATCACGGCTCGCAGTAGCGAATAATTTGTGATCAGGCGAAAAAGCAATGTCATAAATAGCAAAGTTATGTGCCGGAATACTTTTGATCAGCGAATAGCTTTTCGCATCCCGGATATTCAGGTGTGCATCACGTCCTCCCGTCAGCATAATGTTTCCATCGGGACTGTAACGTACTATATTGGCGCTTAGCTCATGAGCTTTGAAAACCTTTTTCTCCTCCATACTTTCAAGGTCGAAAATATGGATATTACAGTCTCCGCAGGCAACAGCCATTTCCGTATGAGCAGGATCGAAAGTGATGCTTCTTGCCTTTTCAGCGCAGAGCTTTTTGATCCGGATCATGCTGAGCGTTTCAAGAGAGCAGACTGCAATATTTCCGTCGCCGGAAGCGGTATAAAAACAATTTGTTTTAAGTGAATATTTGATATCAAAAACAGGAGCGGTGTGATGCTGCAGGATCCTGATCTCTTCCTTTGTATTAAGATTTAATACATGTATACTTCCCGCCGATGTGCCGGCAATAAGAAGCTGTTTTTCAGGGATATGGCAAATGGAATAGACAATAGCCGGAAATTGAGCTGCAAATTTTTCCTGCTGAAGGGTTTCCAGGTTCCACATGGCAATAAAGCGATCGCTGCTCCCCGAGAAAATGAGCTTATCCTCGAAAGCCTTCTCCAGGGCATAAACAGAGCCGTTGTGGCCGGTCAGACCAGCGACTTTTTTTACCGTAACTGCCATTTTGTAAATGTACAATTAAAAGATGGAAAATAAATTTGTCAGTTTGGCAGGATAAGGTCGCTGGTATGCGGTTTGACTATTCCAGCGCGGTAGTTTACCTGGTTACCTAGTTACTTAGTTACTTAGTCACCTAATCACCAAAAAATAATCACTTAATCACCAAAAAAATGAGCAGCGGAAAAATCAACGTCCAAACCGAGAACATCTTCCCGATCATCAAAAAATTCCTCTACAGCGATCACGAGATCTTCCTGAGAGAACTTGTGTCAAACGCAGTAGACGCCACTCAAAAGCTTAAAACGCTCACAGCGCTCGGTGAGGCCAAAGGAGAGCTTGGCGATACAAAGATCGAAGTGATCATCGACAAAAAAGCGAAAACGCTTACCATCCGCGATAAAGGTATCGGAATGACTGCCGGGGAGATCGAGAAGTACATCACCCAGATCGCATTCAGCGGCGCCGAGGAGTTCGTCAATAAATACAAAGACAAAACTCCGGAGGCAAATGCCATTATCGGACACTTCGGGCTTGGATTTTACTCCGGCTTTATGGTTGCTAAAAAGATCGAGATCTTCTCCCTTTCTTATAAGGAAGATGCAAAAGCAGTTCGCTGGGAATGTGACGGAACGCCCGAGTATAAAATGGAAGATGCGGATAAGACGAGCCGTGGAACGGACATTGTTCTCCATATCGCCGACGATTCGGAAGAGTTTCTTGAGGAATCACGGATCAGTCATTTACTGAACAAATATTGTAAATTTCTTCCTGTTGAGATCAAGTTCGGAACAAAGAAGGAACATATTCCCTCAGAAAAAGAAGGCGAAAAAGGAACCGATATCGAAGTCGATAATATCATCAATAATCCAAACCCCGCCTGGACAAAAAAGCCGGCTGATCTCAAAGATGAGGATTACAAAAAGTTCTATCGTGAGCTTTACCCGATGAATTTTGAAGATCCCTTGTTTCATATTCACCTGAACGTAGATTATCCTTTTAACCTCACCGGTATTCTTTACTTCCCGCGTATTAAAAAATCGTTTGAAGTCCAGAAGGACAAAATTCAGCTTTACAGCAACCAGGTCTTCGTAACCGATTCGGTTGAGAATATTGTTCCTGATTTCCTTTCCTTGCTTCAGGGTGTCATCGATTCACCGGATATTCCCCTGAATGTTAGCCGCAGCTATTTGCAAAGCGATGCGAACGTAAAGAAGATCTCGGCACACATCACAAAGAAAGTGGCCGATAAGCTGGAAGAGATCTTCAAAAAAGATCGTGCTGATTTTGAAGCAAAGTGGGAAGACATCAAGATGTTTGTGGAATATGGAATGCTTTCCGAAGAAAAATTCTACGAGAAAGCGCAGAAGTTTGCACTCCTCAAAAGTACGAATGGTACGTATGCTACCCTGGACGAGTATGCTGAAAAAGTAAAAGCAACTCAAACAGATAAGGACAATAAAGTTGTTTACCTGTATAGCACAAACACAGAAGAGCAGCATAGCTTCATTGAAACAGCAAAAGACCGCGGCTATGATGTGCTGGTTTTCGACAGTCCGATCGATTCACACTATATCAATCATCTGGAGATGAAGCTCAAGGATACGTCCTTTGTCCGTGTGGATGCAGATGTGATCGATAAGCTGATCAGGAAAGAAGAAGCGATGCCATCCAAGCTGTCGGAAAAAGAGCAGGAAACGCTCAAGCCGGTCGTAGAAGCAGCCGTTCCCAAAGAAAAGTTCACAATTACTTTTGAAAGCTTAAGTGAAAAGGACGCGCCGATGCTGATCACCAAGCCTGAATTCATGCGCCGCATGAAAGATATGAGCGCGATGGGAGGCGGAATGGGATTTTATGGCTCCATGCCGGAGATGCATAACCTCGTAGTGAATAGCAATCATCCGCTGATCACCCGTATCCTGAATGAAAAAGATGCTGAAAAGCAGAAACAACTCGCAAAACAGTCGGCCGACCTGGCGATGTTGTCGCAGGGACTGCTGAAAGGCGAGGATCTTACCCGCTTCATCAAGCGCAGTGTGGAATTGATTGACTAAATACAACCCCTGGGATCTTAAGATCCTAGGGGTCCTAAAACAGACTGCCAAAATCTACCATTTCTGACAGTTAGGACTTCGGAAATCCTTTTCCGTGGCCGGTTTCATCCTCTGATAAAAATAATCCGAAGAATTGTCTTTTTACCCTCCGGCAACGAAAATCTGCCATTTTTCGTCAGCCTGTCATACTTTCCGCTTTATCCTTACCTTGGTACTTGCTTTGTACCAAAAGGCGCGTACTAACCGGTTCCCTGTTCTCCGAAAGCGAACAGGAGCCATAAACTAAAAAACAAAACAATGAAAAGAGGAACTATCATTTTAGCCGTTCTCGGCTTCTTTGTATTACTTGTTGGATTTAATGGGTGCAGCTCATACAACAACATGGTTACAATGGATGAGGGTGTTACCGCTCAGTGGCAAAACGTAGAAGTAGCTTATCAGGCTCGTATGGACAAAACCAAAAACCTGTTCGCGATCGTGCAAAGCGCTGCTGATTTTGAAAAATCGACATTAAAAGAAGTAATGGATGCACGCAGCAAAGCAAGCAGCATCCAGATCGATCCTTCCAAGCTGACCCCCGAGAGCATCGAGCAGTTTGAAAAGGCACAGGGAGCTTTCAGCGGTGCTTTAAGCCGGCTGATGGCAGTAGCTGAAAATTATCCACAGCTCCAGAGTGTGGGTGCTTTCCGCGACTTCCAGGCACAATACGAAGGAATGGAAAACAGGATTGCGACGGAGCGGATGCGCTTCAATGAAGTTTCGCAGAATTTCAATACGTATATCCGGAGATTTCCTAAGAATATCTGGGCAGGAATGTTCGGTTTCGAAAAGCATGGTTACTTTAATTCCGATGCAGGTGCCGAAAAAGCTCCTGATATCGAAGGCATGAGAGATAAAAAATAGTCCCGTTCATTGGTAGTTGGTCTTTGTGACAGCACAACAGACCAACTACTTTAAATTAACGACTCAAGCAATAAATGAGCGCAAAGAACTTCTTCACCACAGAGCAACAACTCGAGATCCGTAAAGCAATTGTACGGGCGGAGCTGAATACTTCCGGAGAGATCCGTGTACACATCGACGATAAATGTCCGGAAGATGTGCTCGATCGTGCAGCCAATACCTTTCAACGATTGAAGATGGATCGCACCGAGCTCCGGAATGGTGTGCTTTTTTATCTTGCGGTTTCCGACAAAAAATTTGCGATCCTGGGCGACAAAGGAATCAACGAAAAAGTTCCGGCCGATTTCTGGGACAGCATTAAAGCGGTGCTGCAGGAAAATTTCAAGCAGGAACGATTTACTGAAGGGTTGTGCCTGGGGATCGATATGGCCGGCGAAAAACTCAAAACCCACTTCCCCGTACAGGCCAATGATACCAATGAGCTGAACAACGACGTCAGCTTTGGGAATTGATCTAACCTTACTTCAATGTTAAAAACATATTTTCTTTCATTACTGACCTTTCTTTCGGTAACGGCTTTCGCGCAATCTTCAGCGGATCTGGTACCCGACCGGCCCAGCCCGGAACGACTGGTGAATAACCTTTCGAAAGAGATGCCGGACTACCTTTCTTCCGGCGAGGAAGATCAGCTGGAATCCAAGCTCGAAAATTTTTCGAAGCAAACTTCCAACCAGATCGCTATTGTGATCGTGGATGACCTGAATGGCCTCGAGCCCTGGGATTACGCAACCCGCTTGCACCAGAAGTGGGGGATCGGACAGGCAAAAGAGGACAATGGGATTGTGATCCTCATTAAGCCAACCGGCGGAAGAGGAGAACGTAAAGTGCACATCTCTGTCGGATACGGTCTTGAAGGAGCGATCCCGGATGCTACCGCCAACCGTATCAGCGATGAACAGCTGATCCCGGGACTTGCAAATGGCGAAGTATACAAAACGCTGGATGAAACTACAGACATACTCATGGGTATGGCGAAAGGAGAGTATAACAGTGATAAGTACAGCGGTAAAGAAAAATTTCCTAAAAGATGGATCATTCCGCTGATCTTTCTGATCCTTTTTATTATTCTTCGTTCGCGCCGTGGTGGCGGGGGAGGAGGAGGGATCTCGATGGGAAGCGCGCTATTCTTCGGTGGCGGCGGTTTTGGCGGCGGTTCATCCGGTGGTGGTTTCGGTGGCTTTGGCGGTGGCGGCGCTGGTGGCGGCGGTGCGGGAGGGTCCTGGTAAAAGGTGAAAAGTGATTAGGTAACTAAGGCGTTTCACTAAAATGGCAAATCGTCAGGAGATAAAGCTCGGTTATACGTTTGAGTATTTTATTCCGGGAGTTCTGTTGATCATTATCGGAGGGGTAGTTTGTATCGGGAATAGCTTTGCCGGTGCGCCGATCGGACTTTCGGGAATCGCATTGCTATTGCTGAAAGCCGGGATCCAGATCAATACGAAGAAAAGAACTGTCCGGAAATATTACGAATTATTCTCCTTGCGTTTTGGTAGCTGGATCGAGGTGAACCAGTTTGCGAATATTTCGCTAAGCATGACGAACGAAACGAGGACGGTGCAGCACCGGGCCGGACAAACAACCTCCACTACCAAAACGTATGATCTTGTTCTCAGCGGTCAAGCCGGATCAGCGATCGAATTGAATGATTTTAGTAATTATGATGTGGCCGTCAGGGCGATGAAGCTGATCGCTGAAACTTTTCAATTAAATCCGGAGAACAAAATTCAGGAAGCCAGGGAAGCCGCTATGAAACGACGGAAGGAGAGACGTTAGACCCGGGAAACAACCCTAACACTCAAACACCTTAACACCCAAACACCCGAACACTATTCCCCAAGCCATTTCTCGATCTCTCCCTGATCCATATCCATGTAATTGACATCGTGCTCTACAATGCTGTTGTTGACGAGGTAAATTCTTGGCAGCGATGTGCCTGCGAGGTAAACGAAATTTCTTCCGTTCAGGATGCAATGAGGAATACTATCGGTATGCGTATCGTCAAAGAAAGGCTTGAGCTTGTCATCCTTTCCATTTAGAACAATATATAGCGGAATATTCGGATTACGCTCGTGAATGATGCGCATCTTCTTTGCCGCGATCCGGCAATGCGGACAGGTCATGCTCATGAATGCGATCACATGTTTTCCTTCTGAAAGCGTTTTGGGAGGAATGTTCAGCTTCGCATTATTGTAAAGAGAATCCAGTTCCAGCGGAAAATTTTCCTCCGGCCGGTTCAGGTATGCTTCTGAATAATCCAGCTCAACGGGATTCAGAATGAAAGGCAATGCTACCGCTAAGCCGTACGGGACCATGGATAATGAGCCGAGCTTTCCCTTTAATGTCCAGCCGGTGTGATGACGTTTCAGCATGAAAAGAAGCGCCAGCATAATGATGTTCTTGATCAGGGCCTCCAATGGGGTCATCTGGAAGTAGCTTCCGAAACAGCCGCAATTACCTTTGTTACCGGCGATAAACATTAACGCAATCAGGTAAGCGCAGAAAAAGATCAGGATCCCGATCGCATAACGGTAAGCTGCTTTCAGGTTGAGGTTCAGCACCAGCAGAAAGCCGATCAGGAATTCCGCAGCGATCATCAGCCGCGCGATGAATGGCGCAACCTGCCAGTTGATGAAGCCCAGGTCGACAAATGTGTATTCGAAAGGTTCGATCGGGTACAGCTTGGTATAGCCCGAAAATAAAAATACAACACCAAGGGCAAAAGTCGCCCGGATGCTGTGCAATGAGTATGCTGCGTTTTTCTCCTGTTCCATAAATAAAGATAAAAAAAAAGCGTCCTTCTGGGAAGAACGCTTTTTTTTATACTATCAAAGTATTAGTTGATAGAGCAATCTCTGGTTGTAGTGTAAGTTGTGCTACCTACAGTTTCGCTTGAAGTTGAGCTCAGGCAAGCTGCGCGTGCATCACCTTTTCTAGCTTTAGTGTAAGTGATTGTGCTTGAAGAAGAAGAAGAAGCTCCGCCTCCGGTAGTTGTATCAGTGCAAGTACAAGTGTGATCTTTCTTGCAAGAAGCAAAAGAAGCAGCTGCAACAACTGCAACGAATAATAATACTTTTTTCATTTTGAATTAGTTTTAGTTAGTTAATACGCTCGCAAAGGTAATAGTTTTTGTCAAAAGTCAATTAGGGGCATTTTAATTTTAAGCCTTTGGTGTTTAATATATTGATAATCAATAAGTTAATTTTATACCCCAATTGGGGGAAATTCATTTTATTGCCTCTTAATCATCATTTTTTGCCCTATTAACGGGCTTATTTCGTCCATCAGTCCCGATTTTCTATTTGCTTTCTTTCACCGGCACGGCGCTGTAGATGCTGGTTCCATCCACAGCCTCAATGTTTACAGGCAATCCCGAAGAACCAAGGCTGCTTCCGCTGACCTCCTTCAGGTTGACCGGTAATGCTCCATAAAAACTGCTTCCCCCGATCTCCTTCAGGTTTATAGGAATGGAGCCAGAAACGCTGCTTCCGCCTACGCTTCGTATGTTCACGTCCATGTCGCTGACCAGCCGGACATTGATCGAGCCGTCCTGGTTCACCGGAACCGATGCAAACTTATTGAAGTTAGTCGCTGCCGCTGCTGTTGAAACAACCGTTTCTTTTTTGAAAAAGAGCGCGATCAGCGCGGTAGCGATCACGGTCAAAATACATTTGGTATACAGATCTGTTCTCATGACGTTTTGTTTTAATTTATTCAAAGCTAAGTCAAATTAGATTAATTGCGAAAGCGCCATCTGGTAAATAGTTAAATTTGCAGCTCGTTTGTTATTCTCAGCGTACTCGTGTTTTGTGTATAGCCGCAGATCCACAGATTTGTAAATTCGTAGCGCCTACGCTTCATCCTTCGTAGTAACTACTACGGAGAAGGATTGAAGCTATGGCGTAAGCGTTAAGAATTTGTAATTAGTAGACTTTATGGCTAAAATAAAATTTGGTAAATGGCTGGGTGGTACGCTGGGATGGGCTCTCGGAGGACCGCTTGGGGGCGTGATCGGTTTTGCAATGGGAACCGCTTTTGACGAAGCAAGTATCACTGTTCAAACCGGTAGCGGAAGAACTACATACGGGCAGCAGCAGCCGACGCAGGTCGGAGATTTTGCCGCAAGTCTTCTTGTTCTTTCTGCGGCAGTAATGAAAAGCGACGGGCGGACACTGAAGAGTGAGCTGGATTTCGTAAAGAAATTTCTCACACAGCAATTCGGGGAGCATCATGCGCAGCAGCAGATCCTGATGCTGAAAGAGATCCTGAAACAGGATATTCCGCTTCACCAGGTTTGCTCACAGATCCGTCAATACATGCCGCATGAGCAGCGTGTTCAGATCGTTCATTATCTTTTTGGGATCTCCAATGCCGACGGACACGTTCATGAGCTTGAGCTCAGAATGATCCATACGATTTCAGGGTATCTCGGCGTAAACGAAGCGGATTTTAATTCGCTCAAGGCAATGTATTTCCGCGATACCAACAGCGATTATCTTATCCTTGAAATAAGCAAAGACGTCAGCGATGAAGAGGTGAAAAAAGCGTACCGCAGAATGGCGGTGAAGTTTCATCCCGATAAGGTCGCGGCATTAGGAGAAGAGGTCCAGAGAGCCGCACATGAGAAGTTTCAGGCGGTGCAGAAAGCGTATGAGAATATCAAAAAGCAGCGGGGATTTTCCTAATCTATTTCAGATAGGTGTCGATCGCATCGATCGTTACAGCGGGAACGATCTCCATTTGACCACTGCTGCTGGAGATAAAATGATAGTTTTCTTCTGATCCCATGTCGATCAGCATTCCATATTTTCTTTTTCCGTCTTTCAGGTAGATCACAGCATCCATGGCATCTTCAGGCATTGTATTCATATTCATTTTGTTTTTTGTACAAAGCTACCGGCAGCGTATTAACTGTTTATTACCCTTGTATTAAATAAAAAAGCCGCGGTGAACAACCGCGGCTTTTCAAATTCCTTTTTGGATTATCTGTCGGAAAGCAGCTGGATCCAGCCTTCATTATGGTATTCTTTTCCATCGTCGCCCTTCGCGTGAAGCACATAATAATAAGTGCCGTCCGATGCCATCTTTCCATTCTTGGTATGACCATTCCATCCGCCGGTCAAGCCATTCCAGGTCGCAATCTTCAATCCCCAGCGGTCATAAATATCGTAAGTGATCTCGGATATGTTATGGCAGCTTACTTCCCAAACATCATTATTCCCATCGCCGTTCGGTGTAAACACGTTCGGGATAAAGATCGATGACTCGCCCTGTACGATCAGGCAGTATTTTACCGTATCAAGACATCCGGATGAGGTTGCTGCGATCAGCTCAACACAATAGTCACCCTCCGCGATATATGTATGTGATGCCGGTGAGCCCGATGCGCTGTTTGCAATTCCTGAACCCGGATCACCGAAATCCCATGCAGATGCAGCACTTGGAGGAGAGCTGATATCCGTGAAGGTTACGCTGGTTCCCGGAGCAACCGGTGAGCCCGGCGACATAGTGAAATCAGCGATCGGTTTAGGGTTTACGGTGATCATATTTGTGTTCGTGATTGTGCCTACACATCCGTTATTGTCGGTGCACTGCAGCGTAACCGAATACGTGCCCGGCAGATCGTAACAATGTGACGGTGCCGTAACAAACGCCGTATCGCCGTCGCCGAACAGGTACATTACATTTGCACAGATCGTACTTACCGATTCAAAGAAGCTCACACAGGTAAGCGGCTCGCATCCTGAATTGATATTGGAGCTGAATGTAGGTGTTGGTAATGAATGTACGGTAACGGTTTGCGTCGCTGTGTCACCACAGGCGCCGCTCACGCCGTATGTGATCGTGAACGTTCCGCCGCCGGATACACTCGGGTCGAATGTTCCCGCAGAGCCGCTGATGATCCCAACTCCCGACCATGTTCCTCCGCCGGTTACAGCCGAAAGGTTAAACGGTGCCGAGTTCGTACAGATAGCGCTTACCGGTGTGATCGTTGCGTTCGCCTGCGGATTCACGGTCACGTTCACCGTATCTGCAGCACCGCATGCACCGGAAATGGTATAAATAACCGGGAATGTACCGGCTGTTGTCGGATTGAAGGTTCCAAGCGTTGTATTCGTAATTCCGGTTCCGCTGAATGTTCCGCCCGGATCAGCGGCATTCAGGTTAAACGCTGCAGAGCCGGCACAAACTGCAGCCGGACTGGTGATCGTAGGATCGAATACGGTTACTACTGTAACTGTCATTGTATCGGTCGCCGCACATAAGCCGGCAATATTGTAGCTGATCACCGATGAGCCCGCACCCAATAAAGAAGGATCAAAAGTTCCGGCAAGTGAATCCGTGATTCCTGTTCCGCTCCAGACTCCGCCAGCCGTAGCAGCGTTCAGATTGAACGGTGATGCAGCGATACAGATCGGAGGAGTTTGCGTGATCGTCGGATCGGAACCGTTGCTGACGGTTATCAAAACCGTATCCTGGGAGTAGCATCCGCCGGGCAGCATGTAGGTGATCTGCCATGTTCCTAATCCCGCGGCAGACGGATTAAATGTTCCTGCGGAACCACTGGTTATACCGGTTCCCGTCCATGTTCCCCCCGATGAATCAGCAGTAAGAGTAATAGGCGGATTTAAAATACAAAGATCGGGAACAGCATTGATTACAGGATCGGCTCCACCCGGTGTCATTTCTACTACGAACTGAAAGCTGACCGGAGCAACGCAGCTTGAGATAGGCGTCCCGGTAACGGTATACGAAACGGTTGAACCCGGGCTGGCAATAACGCTCGATCCGGTTGTCGAAGAAAGTCCGGTTCCAGGGCTCCAGTTCCATGTATAATCACCAACGGTAACACCGGTTACCGAAATAGGTACACTGGCGCCGCAAGTTGGGATCGTATCTATAAAAGGTGTACAAGCGCTAGGGGTTGCGAAAGTAGAACCCGGATAGGAAAGATAAAGAAGGTTGTTGATCGCTTGAGCTGCTGATGCATCATCGAGGATCACCACAAATTTGATCACTTCGGATGCACCCGGCGCGAGGTTCTGGATCTTATACGAAAGTGAGATCGCTTCATCAGCATAAGTCGCGGATCCGATCGTTTCAGTAAATCCAATTCCATTCCAAAGGTCCGAGCCATCGCGATTGGAAAATCCGCCGTAGCATACACGGTAGTTTGCACCCACTGCAGCTAAACCTAAATAAGACTGCGGTTGCGATGCAGGAACAACTGAAGTTGCGCTTACGTGAGCAAGATTACATCCGGTTCCCGGTTCACTTACAATTGTATTCGTTGTACTGTAGTCACCGCTGATCTCCACGTTGTTGTCCGGGTCGAGGTTACGATAGTAGAACATTTCCGGGATCGTGGCAGTGGTATTATTGGTGATCGTCACCGTTGTAGTATAAAAAAGGTCCGTTTCCTGGAGAAAATAATTGATCTTGAAATGCAGGTTGGTTCCCGAAGTATAATCGCCTTCCCAGTCTGTAGAGTAGCAGGTACCAATGTGCGACCAATTGGTTATTGTACCCGGGATCGAAATTTCCGGTCCGCCGGTACAGTTGTTACTTACAGCTGCTCCGCCGGTGATATCGATTCCCCATCCGTTCTCAGGAGTTCCGGGTGTAAAAAAGTCACCGTCGAAAGTTGCCCAGCCGTCCAGCTGAGGATTTGCAACGAAACCGAATAAAGGATTCGCCGAGCGGGGGTGCATGGTTGGAAAAGGTGGCGATGTGATCGTACTGCAACCCTCAAATCCACCACCGCCGTCAATACCCAACTCAAGGTTCGTAGCTTTAGTATATGCGTTCGGACCAACCATTTGAGCCTTCGCAATTTTGACGCTGAAAAAAATGATCACCAGGAGTAGTGATGAACGGGAAAGGGATCTTTTCATTTGTTTTGTTTTAGGATTCAGTTTTGATGATATATGCTATTTTGTTTTTAATAATTGTAAATATCCTTGTTTGTCAATTTCTTTATCATTCAGTGTTTTTGCATGCAGGATATAGAAGTAAGTTCCATCCGTTGCCGGAATGCCGCTGGTGGTACGTCCATCCCAGCCGTTCGGTGAATCGTCCGTCGATGTCCAGTTTGCGATCTTCAATCCCCAGCGGTCATAGATAGCTACGGTGAGCTCTTTTACAGAAGTGGTGGTGACGTAGAAAATATCATTATGACCATCGCCATTTGGAGTAAATACATTCGGGATCATAATGGTCGCTTCATCAGCAATAATAACACAGCTGACCACAGTATCCGTACAGCCGGCAGCACTGGTTGCGACCATCGTGATACAATAACTTCCTTCTGCCGCATAGGTATGGGAATCGTTTGCAAGCGTTGAAGTGTTCGCTGTTCCTGAAGAAGGATCATTAAAATTCCAGCTATAGGTTGCCGCGCCTGTTGTATTGTTCGTGAAGCTTACAGCTGTTCCCGGAGCGGAAAGCGGAGGTGTAGCCATAAAGCTTGCCACTGGCAATGCATTCACCGTTACAATGCCCGGTACGGTGATGGTTCCCGTACAACCGTTCGCATCGGTACAGGTAAGCGTTACATTGTAGGTCCCCGGTACATTATAGCAATGCTGAGGACCGGGAGAGGTGGAAGTACTTCCATCCCCGAAATCATAAAGCATGGATGCACAGCTGGTGCTTACCGTTTCTGTGAACGTCGGACAAGCTGTTCCGCACGCGCTGCTGATGTCGGAACTGAAGTTCGGAGCGGGTAATGCATTCACCGTAATGTTCTGTGTTGCAGTATCTCCGCAGCTTCCGCCGATGGAGTAGGTGATCGTGTTCACACCGATCGTTGCAGATGAAGGAGTGAATGTTCCTGCCACCGGATCAGTGATACCGCTTCCCGACCACGTTCCGCCGGCTGTTGCCCCTGAAAGCGTGAAAGGGGCTGCATCCGCGCAAACCGGTGTTACGGATGTTATTGTAGCACTGGCGACGTTGGTAACGGTTACATTCGTAGTATCCGCTGCGCCGCAGGTTCCTGAGATCGTATAGATCACCTGGAATGTACCCACGCCGGATGAAGTTGGAGTAAATGTTCCGGTTGACGGATTGGTAATTCCGGGTCCGCTCCAAACGCCACCAACCGTAGCTGCGCTGAGATTAAATGGCGGACTGCCTGCGCAGACTGTCGGTACCGCGGTAATGGTCGGATCGGAAGTTGAAACGACATTGATCGTTACCGTATCCGCACCTCCGCATGCAGCCGGATCAGTTATAATTACCTGGCTTGGACCAGGTCCTGCAATTGCAGGATCAAATGTTCCGCCGGTGCTGCTGGTAATTCCGGAGCCCGACCAGCTTACGCCGCTGATGCTTGATGATAGTGTGACAGTGCCACCGGAAATGCAGATCGTAGATGGTGCAGTGATCACAGGAGACGTGTACGGAACAATAGTGACGATAGCTGTATCCGACGCACCGCAGCTTCCGCTAATGGTATAAGTTATTGTGAAAGAACCAACACCTGAGCTTGCAGGATCAAACGTTCCGCCCGGACTGATGCCTGTTCCCGTCCAGGTTCCGCCGGATGTTCCGGCGCTCATGTTGAATGTTCCTCCGCCAATACAAGCGGGAGGTACGCTGGTGATCGTAGCATCGACAAATGCGGTCACAGTAATGGTAACTGTCGAAGTGGATGGTGTGCAAGGAGGACTATCGATGGTCCATTGAAATACATTTGAGCCGATCGTTAAACCGGTTACACCGGATGTAGGTGAAGAAGGTGTTGTGATCACTCCGGTTCCGCTCACCAGGGTCCAGGTTCCTGTTCCTGTTGTTGGAGCATTGCCTGCAAGCGTTGCGGTTGTTCCGCAGATGGTTTGGTTCGGACCGGCATTCGATGTTGTCGGTGCCGCAACTCCGGTGATTGTTACAGAAGATGTTGATGGTGTACACGGTGCATTTGTAATTGTCCACGTAAATACATTCGGGCCAACGCCTAATCCGGTCACGCCTGATGTAGGTGATGATGGTGTTGTGATCGTTCCTGCTCCGCTGGTAAGTGTCCAGTTTCCTGTTCCAACAGCCGGTGAATTAGCTGCCAGTGTTGCTGTCGTTCCGCAAACGGTTTGCGCCGGTCCTGCATTTGCCGTTGTCGGTGCTGCAACTCCGGTGATCGTCACAGAAGATGTTGATGGTGTACACGGTGCGTTTGAAATTGTCCAGGTAAATACATTCGGGCCAACTCCTAATCCTGTTACACCTGATGTCGGCGATGATGGTGTAGTGATCGTTCCCGCTCCGCTGGTCAACGTCCAGTTTCCTGTTCCAACAGCCGGTGAATTAGCTGCAAGTGTTGCTGTCGTTCCGCAAACAGATTGCGGCGGACCAGCATTCGCTGTCGTCGGTGCCGCAACTCCGGTAATTGTTACTGACGATGTTGATGGTGTACACGGCGCGTTGGTGATCGTCCATGTGAATACATTCGGGCCAACTCCTAATCCTGTCACGCCGGATGTAGGCGATGAAGGAGCGGTGATCGTTCCTGTTCCGCTGGTGAGTGTCCATGTTCCTGTCCCTACAGCCGGTGAATTAGCTGCCAGTGTTGCTGTCGTTCCGCATACACTTTGTGCAGGTCCTGCATTCGCCGTTGTCGGTGGCGCAACTCCGGTGATCGTTACAGATGATGTTGACGGTGTACACGGTGCATTTGAAATTGTCCAGGTAAATACATTCGGGCCAACTCCCAATCCGGTCACACCGGATGTAGGCGAGGAAGGAGTAGTAATCGTTCCTGCTCCGCTGGTAAGTGTCCAGGTTCCAGTTCCTGTCGCCGGCGAATTACCCGCAAGAGTCGCAGTTGTTCCGCAAACAGATTGCGGCGGACCAGCATTCGCCGTTGTCGGTGCCGCAACTCCGGTGATCGTTACAGATGATGTTGACGGTGTACACGGCGCGTTGGTGATCGTCCATGTGAATACATTCGGGCCAACTCCTAATCCGGTCACGCCGGATGTAGGCGATGAAGGAGTGGTGATCGTTCCCGTTCCGCTTGTGAGCGTCCAGGTTCCTGTTCCAATAGCCGGTGAGTTAGCTGCCAGTGTTGCAGTTGTTCCGCAAACACTTTGGGCCGGTCCTGCATTCGCCGTTGTCGGTGCCGCAACTCCGGTAATCGTTACAGAAGAAGTTGATGGTGTACACGGTGCATTGGTAATTGTCCATGTAAATACATTCGGACCAACTCCTAATCCGGTCACGCCTGATGTAGGTGAAGATGGCGTAGTGATCGTTCCTGTTCCGCTGGTAAGTGTCCAGGTTCCAGTTCCTGTTGCCGGCGAATTGCCCGCAAGAGTCGCAGTTGTTCCGCAAACACTTTGTGCAGGTCCCGCATTCGCCGTTGTTGGCGCTGCAACGCCTGTAATAGTCACAGATGAAGTTGACGGCGGACAAGGCGAACTGCTGATCGTCCAGGTAAATACGTTTGCACCAACTCCTAACCCGGTTACCCCGGATGTCGGCGATGAAGGAGTGGTGATCGTTCCTGATCCGCTGGTCAGTGTCCACGCACCTGTTCCGGTTGTTGGTGTATTGCCGGCGAGCGTAGCAGTTGTTCCGCATACGGTCTGGTTTGAACCTGCATTTGAAGTTGTCGGTCCGCCGGTGCTGGTGATCGTTACCGTTGAAGAAGAAGTTCCGCAAGGAGGATTTGTGATCGTCCACTGGAACACGTTTGCTCCGACTCCAAGCGCGGTTACTGTTGTCGTGGGAGAAGAGGGAGTCGTAATGGTTCCGGCTCCGCTGACAAGCGTCCAGGTTCCTGTTCCGGCCGCAGGCGTATTTGCACCCATAGTCGCCGAGGTAGCGCATACGGTCTGATTCGGTCCTGCAACAGAAGCTGTGGGTGAAGTGTTTACGGTAACAACGACAGGAATTGTATAAGTGCCCGGACAAAATCCAACGTAGTAAGTTGTGTTTGCCGCAAGTGCAGGGGTTGTAAAAGATGGCCCTGTTCCCAGTACTGTTCCGCCTGCCGCCGCATTGTACCAGGTGATGGTTGCGGGAATCGTTCCATTAAGTGTAGCGTTGAGTGTTGCAGTATTTCCTGAACAGATCGTAACATTGGATGCACTGACTGTGTCCGTTGAGATAGGCTGATTTGTGAGCCCGGCTCCGCCTTTTGTTGCTCCATTCGGAGGAAATTCGCTAAGAGCGCTGGAGTTGGTTGTTCCGTTCACTCCTCCATTCACGGTTGCTGTAAAAGCGCCGCTTGATCGTGCAATGTATCCGCCGCCGCCGCCGCCGCCTGGTCCTTCGGCTTCCGATCCGCCTGCCACAGTCTGGTTGCCGCCCACACCTCCGTTTGCATTTGCTGTGATCCCGGAGATCGCACCGGTTGAGTTCAGTATGATCGTACCGCCGCCGCCAGCTCCGCCGGCTCCATCGATTCCAACGCTTAAACCGGAAGTAGTTGTATTTGCACCTGCAGCGCCGTTCGCTGAAATTGTTCCGCTCCCGCTAATGGTATTATAGCAAAGCATGTAGACCAGTCCGCCGCCATTTCCACCGTCACCGCCGCAGCCGTTTTCCTGATCGCCTGCGCCGCCGCCGCCGCCAAGGAAAATTTTTCCGGTAGAGTAATCAAGAATTCGTCCGCCCCATCCGCCGTTGTTTTCGCGGAAATCGCCGCCCCAGGCATTTGAGCCGGCCGACTGAAACACTTTGGGTCCGAGTGTCGTTGCGTTTTGATTAGAGCTTGAAAAGGAATAGCCGCCTCTTCCGCCGCCGGCAGAAACGTGGGTAGAAAAAGTTCCTGTGATATCGAGGTTCCATGCGTTGACCCATCCGACTCCTCCGCTTACATCCGGGTTTCCTTCCCCGTCCCATGTGCCGGTACCTGCATTTGCACCGCCGCCGCCGCCGGCATTGTGAGCATCACCACCGCCGCCGGAGTTTGCACCCGCACCGCGGCAATAGCGTCCTCCTCCGATCGCATTGTAGTCATTCTGGTAACCATAAACTCCTTCGCCTTTTTCAGCGCCTTCAGTAGGATCATTTCGTGAAACTTGCCCGCCGCCGAGAGTAGTGACATTGTCGCCGACCCTTGAGCCTCCGCGGAATCCCAATCCGGTAGCGGTAACTTGTCCGCCCGCCTGGATAACGGTTGCACCATATACTTCCACTGCAAGTACGCCGCCGGTGTATATACCGCCGGTGGCCCATTGCGGACAGGTAAGCACTCCTGTTCCGGTAACGGTAAGTGTGTTATATCTCGGTACGCGGATAATCTGTGTGCGTCCGGTTACGGTGTAATCATGCTGTAATCCGCAGTCTACGGTGATCGTGGTTCCGCTCGGAACAGCTTTCACCTGGCAGAATTCATAGTTTCCGCAATTGTTGTAGGCGGTTATCGCGCCCCAGTTCACATCGTTCGGGAAGCCATAGAATTGTCCGCTTCCTGCGGGGAACTCTACGCCCGAAGAGGTGGAGCAGCTGACACCCTGCATCTGGATGATCATGATGAGATCACCTGCTGCCAGCGTATTTCCTGCGCCGAAGCGTGTATTTGCGTTCAGGCCGCTCGCTGCAACCGTAATGGTTGTGGCGCCGGCAGCGGCATTTACGGTAAGTGTAGTGTATTCGTTAACAATGGTATTCGCAGCATTCACGGTCTTGTTTCCGTCAATACCGCGCTGCGCAATAGCTGTAGAGCTAATGAGAACGAGTGCAGAAAATAAATGCTTTGTAGAGAGAGTCATGCGCATAAATAAAACCGGTCCGCCGGGATTGAAAATTTTAGCCAATATAAACGAATTTGGCGGCTTTTCCAATACGGTGGTATCTGGCTTTATTTCAGACGCTTATTTCCTTAAAAGGGTTGCGTGGAACCCACTCGGAAGGCTTTAAAAAATCCACAAAAGGTTTGATGATCCGGTTAGAAAGCGGATTCCGGTGGCGGATATAACATGTAAGTTCCACAGCCTCAGCACCTACCGTGCTTTTTATTTCTGAGGCGGTCCTGCCAAGAAAGAGTTTGTGGCTTTGATTCTGGATCGCCTCTTTTACGTAATCATAAAGAATATTCTGGTAAAGTTCCAATTCTTTATTAATGGCATAGTCCAAACCGATAAAATGCGCTTCAATTTCGGTTTTCAGCACAAAGGTTGTCCGGAAACCGATCATCTGTCCTTCATAAAAATAGGCGATAAAGCTGAATTTGCCGGCCAATATTCTTTTCATTTCCGCGAAATAGGACAGCGTCAAAGAGGCCATCCGGAATTTTGCTTTCAGATGAACATTATTATACAGCTCCAGGATCCGCTCCGAATTGGTAAGAATATCTTCATGGCTGAAATCCCGGCGTTCGATTTCCGTACCTTTTTTTACAATGCTCTTGGCGCGGTTCCGGTATTTTTTGCTCATCGCATTCAGGTACTCGTCAAAAGTGGTCCAGTGAACATCCATCATCATATTAGGTTCCACCAGGAAATCGTGATATTTATATTCTTCAAATTCACGGGCGTATTCGATCGACGACTGATAAAAATCCTTTACAAGAACAGCGGCAATTTTTCCTCTCATTTTTTCAGCGCGACTGATCCGGTAAATCACATCGGCAAGCGCATCAACGGCATCTGTTTTATTTACTTCCGGAATGCATGTGAAGCCATGCTCCCCGCTGATAAAGGCATTTCCACAGATCAGCAAACGCATGTTGATATGATCCGCGCTTCGCAGCAAGCTATTCTTAATGTGCTTTTTCAGATAATCGGTAATTACACAGGAAAGCTCTTTCCCATCTTCTTCCGAGCTGCCGAAGCTATCGGAGGAAAAATCGATCACCTGGAAGTAAGAGATCGCGATCGGGTTATTTTTTTCATAAATGATCGCATAATGGAAAGTCATGTTATCCGGGTGCTCATTTTCCATGACAGTAAGAAAAGGAAGCTCAAGAAACTCACTTCCGTGCCCCACGATCCGGTTCCAATGTTCGGCATTGATCATGGAAACGGAGTCATAAACGGCGAAAGCAAAATCGCTGGCCTTCTTGCGAAGTGCGGTTTTCTTTTTATTGGGTACTTTGGAACAGGAGATCAACATCTTAAAAAAGCAACAATCAGTTTTTTGTTTTGTTCAGGTCGTTCAGCATCAGCTCTTTGATATATTTCACCGGTGCGCTTCCATAGCTCAGGAATTTCTCATGAAAATCCTTCAGCCTGAATTTATCACCCATTTGTTTTTTCAGCTCTTCGCGAAAATCATAAATTTCCGTGTAGCCGGTAAAATAGCAGCAAAGCTGAACCTGGGTCACGGAAACTCTTTTCCATTTATTTTCGGCTTCGGTCTGCTGCTGGAAAGCTTGGTTGACAAGCAGATTCATCGCTTGTTCTTTCGTCATGTCTTTTGTATGAACGCTGTAATCAAGGATTGTATTACACGTACTGCGGAGGTTCCACTTATAATACATCAGCCACATTTCATCAGAGTTGCCGCCATAGCCATTTTCCAGCATCATCCGTTCACCATAAACTGCCCAGCCTTCGATCATTGCATTATTTCCGAAGATTGACTTGATCAGGCTCGGCGATTGGTTGGCGTATACCAGCTGCGTATAATGTCCGGGGATCGCTTCATGAATGTTCAGGATCTGGAGGATGTATTGATTGTATTCACGCAGGTAGCTTTCTGCTTTTTCCTTATCCCATCCTGACAGGCTTCCGACATTGTAATACGTGTTTCCGTTTTTGTCGTAAGGACCCGGCGCAGAGATCGACGCTCCGGCAACACCGGCCATATAGTCCGGCTCCTTTCTTACCACTAAAGGCTTTGACGGATCGATATAGATCAGGTCCTTGTCCTTAATAAATTGGATCAGAACAGGAATCTGCTTCTCGATCGCGGATTGAAATTCTTCCGGTTTCACATGTTTTTCAGAAAGCTTGTCGATCACCATTTTTATCAGCTGCAAAGAATCTTTCGGCTTTTCAATTTTTCCTTTTTGTCCAAGTGTTAAAGGATCGTTGATGTATTTATCGAAAAGCCTGTCGGCCAGCACGAACATTTTTTCATGCAGCTCTTTTTTTCTCGCCAGTGCTTTTTGGTAAACTTCTTCAGCCGTGTATCCTGATTGGATGTCATACTCGAATTTCTTCTGGTAAAGATCCTTGCCAAGGCGGAAGCTTCTCGGTGTTTTATTGTCAAGTTTTTTCAACCAGTCAGCAAAGCCTTTGATCGCATCCGCGGATGCTTTGGCAGTAGCTTCCATCGATTGCTTTTCATGCTCCCCGAAATTCGTTTTGTTCAGGGCTTCGTGAAAATCCTTCTCGAAAACGGAAATGCCGCCCAGGTTCTGATCGATGGCTAACTGGGTATGCTCAAGCGTTGGATTTTTGATATTCTTTTTCGCCGCTTCATAGTACGCTGGAATGTTGGTCATTTTCAGGTAGAAGTTCCGGAGGCGGACATCCAGTGAATCATAGTTCCCATTCAGTATTTCAGCAAAGGCCCCGGAAACGTTATATTCAGTAGGGTTCCACTCCCAGGAGCGCATTTCGTTCACCGACCAGATGATGGAATTCAGCTGGTTCCCGATCATGTGATGATCCGTTTTGTTGTTATCCGAAAGTCCGGCAAGATCGAATTTTTTAAGTGAATCAAGATTTGCCTTCGCGAAAGCGATCTCTTTTGCGCGTTCCGCATCATCAGGAACCACCAGAACGCTGTCGTATTTGTGATATCCCTGGCTGCTTGCCCAGCCGGGATACACTTTCCAGAGCTCTTCAATAAAATTGTTCTTATAGGTATCAAAAGCCGGATTCAGATCAGCAGCGGCTTTTTTGTCTTCTGAGTTTTTATCACTTCCACAGGAAAATAAAGAGAGGGAAATGACAGATGCGAGAAAGAGAAACTTTTTCATGGAATAAAGATAGAGAATTAGCGCTGGATATAATCTCCGGAAAGCAACATTTTATTATTCCCGAAGTTGTACATTTGTTGCAGTTGCTAAGCTGATGAAAATACGAACATCCCTTTTTGTTTATACTGCGATCTTTTGTTTCGCTGTGCTTCCTGCCTTTCCCCAGGCTCCGGCGGATGGGATGCTTTCCCTGGACGGGTTGGTTTATGGATATAATTACGACTATTCAAAACGGCTGCTGAAAAAAGAAAAACAGATCAAGGTAGAAGGTGCGCTCGAAAATGTGACGATCAATGTGCGGGAAGAAGGCAAAGCCGTGAAGACGATAAAGAGCAACTCGAGCGGTCTTTTTTATCTTAAGGTCCCGATCGGGAAGGTATACTCAATCGAACTTTTCAAGCCGGGTTATGCAACTGTTCTTATGACGATCGACCTGGCAGGAGTTCCGGCAGATGTCGCTTCAAAAGGAATTTCTTTTTCCGGTGCCGAGCTGCTCATGAACAGCTTTCAATCGAAAACAAAATCGGAAGACCCTTCGATCGGGCGTCTGTATTACAGTGCGGTTCAGCATTGCATGGGTTTCGAAGAGAATAAGGATGCGCCTAAAAAACAGCGGGAGTACATAGAAAATTCTGCGTCTCTTATGTTGCGTGCGGTTCAGAAGAATAAGAACAGGGAACCCGAAGTAAAAGAACCGGCACCGGAAACGAAGATCTCATCTAAGAAAGAATTTATTGCAGCAGCTCCCGTAAGGTCAGAGCCGGTGCCGAAGGATGACAGTCTCGGAAAAATACTTTCTGTGATCCGGTCTCGCCCGGCGATCTTATCTGCTGAACTGAAGGAGAATGATCTTTCTTCTTTCGAAACTGATCTGAAGGAGGCCAGGGCACAATATGAGATCGATAAGCAGAATGTGCATACTCCTGCGGACAGCATGCTGCTGGCGGAACGCGGGCAGACATTAAATGCGCTGGAAGCGGAGCTGAGCGGTGCAAAAAAAATCATCGACCTGCAGCAGAATAAAATTTCGACACAGAACCGTTTTCTCATTTTGGCGGTGATTTTCCTCCTGCTGCTGTCGGCTTTTCTTTTTTTTATTTTTCGCTATAACCGGGAAAAAAAACGCACTTACCTGATCCTGAAAGACAGGAACCAGAAGATCACAGACAGTATCAGCTATGCTTCCCGGATCCAGGGTGCGGTGCTTCCTTCCGTTGAGGAAGTGAAAAAGCATCTTCCGAAATCGTTCGTTTATTTTCGGCCGAAGGATGTGGTGAGCGGCGACTTTTATTGGGTCAGCATCGTGAATGGAAAAACGGTGATTGCCTGCGTGGACTGCACCGGGCACGGTGTTCCGGGTGCATTTATGTCGCTCATCGGGAATACATTACTGAATGAGATCGTGAATGAAAAAAAGATCATTGAAGCAAATGCGATCCTGAAGCAATTGCATTTTGAGATCGTGAAAGCGTTCCAGCAGAATAGCAATCCTTCGGGTATAATGGATGGTATGGACATGTCGCTTTGCGTTATCGACCCGGCCGCAAAAAAAGTAAGCTATGCGGGTGCTATGAATCCGGTGTATGTGGTTCATAACGGAACAGTTTCGCTGTTAAAGCCGGATATCCGCTCTATCGGCGGAATGAAGGAGATGAGTGAAGGATTTGAGTTCTCCGTGCAAACGGTTGACATCAGCGCCGGAATGTGTATTTACATGTTCACCGATGGTTATATGGATCAGTTCGGCGGACCGGAAAATAAAAAATTCAACATCCCGAATTTTAAAAAGATGATCGCAGGTTTCGCTGCAGCTGATATGGCTCAGCAGGGAAAAATAGTTGCGCAAACCATTAATGACTGGAAAGGGGATCAGCGCCAGATCGACGACATGCTGGTGATCGGTTTCGGCTTTTAAAGTGCTCTCAGATTGAACAGCACTTCTACCATGCTCTGGAATTCCTGCCCCTTGATCTCCATCAGATCGTCGCCTTCCGTATAATACCAGGTGATGCTTGCCTTCTTCCCGCTTTTGTGAAGCTCCTCCAGGACAGAAAAAAGAGTGAGTAATTGTTTCACCGAGCTCGAGTTAAAATATTCGAGGCTCACTTTGAATTCCGTTTCAGGCAGTGGCTCAGCGGCATATTTTTTCATCCATTCGATCGCCGGTGCATAAAAGCTGAGTGCATTTTCCGGAAGCGAGCGTCCGCTGATCATGAATTCCCTGCTCCCCGGATTGAATTCCATGTTCGGGGTGTCTTCGGTTCCGTTTCTGATAAATGCTTCCATATGATTTAGATGCTCAAACTTATGGAAAAAAACGACAGGTTCTCACTTTCCGGTGTAAGCGAGTAAGTAACAGGTTCTGTGCTGTATTTGCACATCTCGATCAAACCGATCCCTGCGCCTTTTTCATCGGGATTGTCTTTTTTCAGCGCATTTTTGTAGGCCCAGGTCAGAGCGGCGGCATCAAGCTGCACAACTGAATCAAGCTTCGTACGTAATTTAGCTACATCGGCAGCATCCACGTAGTTGCCGGAGGTGAGTACATATTTATCTTTTTTTCGTGAGATCATAAAGATGCCTTTTCGTTCTCCGTCTACCACAGCGCCATGACGGCTGATGTTCTGGAGCAGCTCCACGATCAGGTAGAGTGTTTTCTTTCCTTTCCCGGGAAGGCCGGTTTGTGAATTCATGCTGGTCTCCATCAATTCGATCAGGGGAAGAATGGATGCCTGCGAAAAATCGCCCTTGCGGATGAGCTGCACATTCTCTGACAGCATCAGGTTATAGAGATCTTTGGTCTCATCGATCCCAACTTTCTCCGAAGGGCTTATCGGTTTAAATTCGCCGGATTCCTCTTTCGGACGGAAACATACCTGGAAATAAAAAATCGAGAAGAAATAATTGATCACATCGAATGCGTATTCCAACGGCGCGCCGGATTTTCTTGCCATTTCAATCAGTCCGAGTCCGCCGCCGCCTTTTTCAGAGATCTCGTTGTTGATCATCGCACCGATGTATACTTCCCTCAGATCTTCCGCACTCAATACATTGATCGTACGCAGCTTGATCTGCAGGTTTTCGCGTTTTTCATTCTCAACCAGGTTAGTGGATGAGATATAATGAACGTTTCCAATGTTTCTAAGGATAAAGATCTTCGGCTTATTGGTCGTTTGCGTAAGGAGCTCCGGTTTATCAGCGTGGCGGATAATATTCTGGAAGCATTCCACAACCATATAGGAGAGCTTTTTCCGGAAACCTTTGTTCTCCTGGATGCTCATCTCATTTGACCGCATTAAGGCAGAGGTCATGTTGTCATCGAATTCGCCCATGTACACCAGGCTGAACCGGTCACGCAGCAACTTTTTCTGAAATGCCTCTATGCTTTTGTTGGTCATACCCGGTAAAGGTAAAGAATTGAATTAACTTTGTTTCGTGATCTCATTCTCAGCAGGTAGGTATAAATACGTGTTTTTTCTGCTTATGTTCCATGTTTTTTCCGGAGCTTATGCACAGAAGCTTTCCGGGCATGTGACGGATTGCCGGTACAAAGAAGTTTTAGCCGGAGCACAACTAAAATTATTAGAGCAGAAGGAAATCATAGACTCTACTATTACTGATACCAGCGGATTTTATTTTTTTGTGGATAAGGATCTTAAGCCCGGTACGAACTATACTTTAATTTGCGGAGATCCGGACAGACCAAAGCCGGCTCCATTTGGAATTTGTCCGTTTGCTTATTTGCCTGATCACTACCTGCATCTGTCGGAAACGGACACTTTTACAACGTCGGGAGACAAAATACCTGACAAACCGGCTTTCGATTTTTGTCTTTCACCGGTGATAATAGACTACTACCTCCCTGGTTTTTATTTCGTGAAGAACACGCTGTTTTTTTGCCGTGGTGAAGGAGAGTATGCTTTTTACGCGGGCGATACAGCAGTGGATTGCCTCGCCGACTTTATGAAAAGCCATCCTTCTTACATGGTAGAGCTGGATGGACATGCAGACAAAAGAGAAAAGAAAAGGAAATCGCTTTCCGAAGCACGCGCAAAAACAGTTTTTGACTCATTAGTTGTGCGGGGAATTGCTCCGGCAAGGATTGTTTGTAAGGCGTGGGGAGCAAAACGTCCTGCGGAAAAGGACACAAACAATGACGGGAAGGTAGACGGACATTATCGCGGTTTGATGAATCGAAGAGTAGTTGTGTACATTTTGCGTAAAGATTATAGCATTCAGGAAAAAGAGGAAGAAGGCGAATAATTCCCGTTCATCATTCTTTCCCGCCATTAATCAACTTTGCCGGACAATACCCATATAATTTGCTATTTTTGAGACAAATACATTCCTCATGAAAAATTTTATCCCTTTTCTCCTTTTTGCCGGAGCCGTTTCAATTGCTGCAAATATCAAACCCGGTGAGCCGGTCAAACCCGGTGATCCTGTAAAAATGAACTATCCAGTTACACGCAAAACCGATACGGTCGATACTTATTTCGGAACGAAAATTCCTGATCCATACCGCTGGCTGGAAGATGATAAATCGGCTGAAACAGGCGCATGGGTGAAAGCACAAAATGCACTGACCTTCGATTATCTTTCAAAGATCCCGTTCCGCAACAAGCTGAAGGACCGTCTTACCAAGATCTGGAACTTCGAAAAGGTATCCGCTCCATTCAAAAAAGGAAAGAACTATTTCTTTTATAAGAACGATGGAATCCAAAACCAGTCTGTCTTGTACGTGCAGGAAGGCCTGAACGGAAAGCCGCGTCTGCTGCTGGATCCGAATACGCTCGCTGCCGATGGAACAGCTTCGCTCGGCGGACTCGCGATCAGCAAGGACGGAAAATATGCCGCGTATTCGATCAATCGTGCCGGCAGCGACTGGAGTGAAATTTATGCGCTTGAAATTGAAAGCGGAAAAAAATTAGCTGACGATATCAAATGGGTGAAATTCTCTGACATCGCATGGAAGGACGATGGATTCTTTTACAGCGCTTATGGCGCGCCAAAAGGCGGAAGTGAATTGTCCGATAAGAACGAATACCACAAAGTTTATTATCACAAGATCGGTGATCCGCAAAGTAAGGATCAGCTGATCTATGAAGACAAAAAAAATCCCCTGAGAAATTTCTCCGCTGGAATTTCTGAGGATGAAAAACTATTATTCATCTATGGCTCGGAATCCACCAGCGGAACATCGCTTGCTGTGAAAGAGCTTGACAAACCGGGTTCTGACTTCATCTGGCTGGTCACTAATTTTGAAAATAACTACGGCGTTGTCGATAATGAAGGAACAAAAATTTATGTGGTGACCGACAAAGGCGCTCCGAAATACCAGCTGCTTGAGATCGACATTCATGGAAAGCCGGATTACGAGAACTGGAAGAAGATCATCCCGGAGTCGAATGACCTGCTGGAAAGTGTTTCACTTGCAAATGGAAAATTTGTTGCAAAATACCTGAAAGATGTGACCTCCCGTCTCTATGTATTTGACAGGAGCGGCAAAATGGAGAATGAGATCAAGCTTCCGGGGGTATGCAAGATCGATGCATTCGACAGCGATAAGAAAGATTCCCTGGCGTTCTTCACTTACAAAACATTTACTGCACCGGATGTGATCTATAAATACAACATGGTCACCGGAAAAATGGATATTTGGTTCAAATCCAATATCGATTTCAAATCGGATGATTACGAAACCAAACAGGTTTTTTATTACAGCAAGGATGGAACAAAGATCCCCATGTTCATTACCTGCAAAAAAGGATTGGTGCTGGATGGAAACAATCCCTGCTTCCTTTTCGGCTATGGAGGATTCAATTCCTATTATTCACCTGAGTTCCGTATCGACCGTGCGGTGTTCCTGGAAAATGGCGGCGTATATGCGATCCCGGGATTGCGCGGGGGCGGCGATTATGGTGAGGACTGGCACAAAGCCGGAACAAAATGTCAGAAGCAAAATGTGTTCGATGATTTTATCGCAGCTGCTGAATACCTGATCAAGCAGAAATATACTTCCTCCGCGAAGCTTGCGATCCATGGCCGGTCAAATGGCGGATTGCTGATCGGTGCGGTGATGACACAGCGTCCGGATCTTGCAAAAGTTGCGATCCCAACCGTTGGAGTGCTCGATATGCTCCGGTTCCATAAGTTTACGATCGGCTGGGCCTGGACCAGCGATTATGGCTCAAGCGAGAATAAGGATGAATTCAATTGCCTGCTGAAATACTCTCCTTTGCACAATGTCAGAAATGTAGCCTATCCTGCAACACTTGTTACCACAGGCGATCACGACGACCGGGTCGTTCCGGCGCACTCATTCAAGTTCATCGCAACGCTGCAGGAAAAACAAAAAGGAGATAATCCCGTTCTTGTTCGCATCGACACAAATGCAGGTCATGGCGCAGGAAAGCCAACTTCAAAGCAGATCGAAGAATACGCGGATATCTGGAGCTTTGTGTTTTATAATTTGGGAATGAAGTACTAACTAGAATGTTCTCCGTTCAAAAAGTCCTGCAATTTGCGGGACTTTTTATTTAGCGCCTATTCTGCAGATCTTATCGATCTTCCAGCTGTTGTTTTCTTTTATCAGGTAAACCGGAATGTCGTATTCAAGGCTGACTGTGAGTTTCGCCTGATCCCCTGTTATATTTATATCTTTGAATTCTGCCGTTTCAATTTTCGCAAGCGATTCGTTAATTTCCTGGGTACATAAGATCAGGTCTCCATCAAGGCCTTCGGGAGGTCCGTCATTCTGTTTTGCTTTGCGCATGTTTTCATCGCATTTTTTGAAGTAGCTTCTCAAACCTTCTAAACCTTCTTTTGTGATATCACCACTTGATGATAGTTTTTCAATCAGCTTTTCGCATTCGCCAGGATCTACTCTATACTGCAGTGTATCTTTGCCGTTGGCATTTGGAACAAGATCAAAACCGGCAATTTCCTTAAAATTGGTTTTGTACCAGGTTAAAAATTCTTTTGTTTTGTCTGCAACTTCCTGCTGTTCCCGGGTTAATGCTACTTTTTCAGCTTGAGGACTTTCCGTTTTATTTGGAGGGGTATTGTTGCATCCGGTCAAAATGAGCACGGAAGTGAAAAGCAGAATGGTCCTATATAAAATCATTTTTTTAGTTTCAACACATTACTTTTATCCAGGGAACAAGGATCATTATATCCTGACATCATTGCAATTGCTTTGTCTTTTTCAGTTTTCGCGATTCGTACTGAGATAACACGTTTACCATCCTCAAAAAGATATTCAGCTGAAGGATATGCGTTTCCGTCTTCGTCCTCATCGATCTCAGGATCCATATTTGCATTAGAATTTTTCGCTTTCCCATTGAAATCCGTAATACAGCTTCGATCCTTTCGCTTGAAACGCCCCATAAATTCAATTTCGTTATCCTTTATAAAATTGACTCCAAGGATCTCCTTTATATTTTCATTTTCGTAGACGTAGAGATTTTGATACTTGTTTATCTTGTCTAACATGGGATCAGCAGATTCATTTTTAGCCTGAGAAAGCTCTTCTTTTTTTGATCGTGTTTTCCAGAAATACCTTCATTGCATGAAATAATGGTGAAGTAAAGGGTAAATAATAGATATTTAGTGGTTTTCATTATTGAGACTACCCCAGCTTTTAGTTTTATCGGTTTGTCGATTGTACTATCTATTATCCGTTAAAAATTTGTCAATGTAGTCAGTGTATGCTTGGATTCCAATCCAGGTATCCGTCAGTTTGCTTTGATCGGTAAGAAATAAAATGAATTGTTCACCAACTAAAGGCATTTTACCTTCTTTATTTACCAGAGCATAATTCATAATGGTAGTTTCGATAATATCGTCTTTTATCCGCTTTCCTTTGTACACTTTTATTACTTTGAAAGTGTAATTACATTCCTCAATACCACCGTCTTCCATTCGAACGCAGCGTTTCTGCTCAGTGATCTTAGCTAGAACAATAGCTTTCGACTTATTGGTCATAGATCGAAGTATCTTATCATCATTACCCGGTTTGAATGAAAGGAATAGAGAAATTGAAAACAGCAAGAGTATGTTATACTTCATCGTGTTTTTGTTTAGTCAGTTGGTTGTCCCAAGCTAATATGTCCGTCGCCAATTGAACTTCGGGATTCATCCATTATCCAGCCAGCTTCACCTTTCTTCAGGTGTATTAAACAATGCCAATGGAAAGTTTTTTTGTCAATATGACTGGAGAAAAGTTTTTTATTTAAGTTAATTATCTGAACAGATTCAATAAAATTGGATGCAAAAATTACTTCGGTTGCGTTCTGCTTTTCTTGTGGCCGTAATTTTCCTATTGCTGGCCTATCCTTTGAATAGATATAATATTCTTTACTTGGGTTAGTTTTTTCATCTTCATTGCCATCCTTAGTTTGAGGAAATAATTCTTCGTCATTGTTTGTGGCATCATCTGAAACATTTTTATTTTTTCCAGTTTTCACCCACTCGGAACCATCCTTCATTGGAATTTTTTCCCAAAAAATCCGGTCGAACTTTCTTTTAATATCATAAACATAGCCTTGTCTATGCCCTTTGATATTAGCTTTCATCTCAATCCCGTTTGTAAAGTATCGGTCATCCGGTGAATTTACGCCTAAAATAATCGGGCATGTTGCACAATTATTATCAGGTGAACTTGACGCGCCTTTTTCGTTTCTAAACTCCCAACTGGCGATTTCAGGATGTTCTGAAAGAGTTTTATCAATATCATCACTCTGAGAGTCACGGAATAGATATTGTTCCGATTCTTTTTGAAATTTTTTTGTCTCCTCGTTAATAGCGTCCTGAGCGGTCGAAGTTTTTTTCGTCGGCTGGGCAGTTTTTGTGCTGTCGCTTACCGGTTGCTGCACACTATCTTGCAAAGCTTTAGTGACTGGAAATCTCATGAATATTTTGTTTACTTGTTTCTTTAACCGTCAGGAATGTCTCAAAATATGTTTTTGATAAAATAAGCTTTCCGAGGTGGGTCGGGTCTCCGGGCAAGGCGGATTCGAGGTGAATGACTTTTTCTTTGAAAAGAATACTGTTAGGCTTAAGAAAAGCAGTCGCTTCTATTCTCTTTTCAAGATCATTGCCTGAAACGAGGAACAAAAGTGAACCCGGTTGGCATTAACCCGGCAAAATTGTCCCCTCTGATCAAGCCCAGTTGAGGCAACTCTTCCGCCAGGTTTCTATCAACAGTGCCAGCCATGTTATATGTCCGGCAGCGCTCGGATAGAAAGTTTGGTTTCAAATTAGGAACAAATGCAAGCGCGAGCAATATGCGTTCTGGATGTGTGAGTGAATATCTGGAGATAAAATCCGAATAATGGGTTTCCATTCGCTCAAATTTTGGAAATGGAATGTCATCAAGCGTTTTGGTTAGATCAGGTAATCTGGATTTGTATGATTGTAACCGCCAATCAATTATTTTTGACAGACATGTGATCTCCTGGTCGATAACAGAAGCCAATATTTTTAGGTTTTCTTCTTTCATAAATATTATCAATATCTAAAATAAATAATAAAAAGAACTGTGTCAAGTTTATTTGATAACTTGCCTGAAAGAATTCTTTTCGTTTCTGTCGATGAAAAAGACAACTCTTTATTTTCTGTTTCTTTTTGCCGTATTGTCCGTAAAAAGCCAAACTCCCTGGGATCAGCCCTGGAAGGATTCCACACGGGCGATCATTATCGATCCCTATTGCGATAATCCCATTAATTTTGATCAGCTGATCACAGACAAGCGTGTTGTTGCAATTATCCATAAAGCTTCCCAGGGATATTCCGCCGATAAAGAATATGCGCATCGGGAATACCTCGCAAAGCAGAAAGGATTGCTGTGGGGTTCATATCACATGGCGATGAAAGGCGATCCGGTGAAACAAGCGGATTTCTATCTCAACACAGCACAGATCGATTCTACAGAGCTGATGGCACTTGACCTGGAAGGTCTCGATACCAATTATTTTATGAGTCTCAAAAATGCGGAACGCTTCATCAATCGGATCCATGAAAGAACCGGACGCTACCCATTGGTCTATTGTAACAATTCAGTGCTGGAGGAGATCAGCAAAAATTACAATGACAGCAGTATTTTTTCGAAATGCGGTTTGTGGTATGCGCGGTTCCTGAAGAAGCTCCCGGCTTTCAGCCAATCGGTTTGGATTGACTATTCGCTTTGGCAGTTTTCCTGCGAGGTGAATTGTCAGAAAACCGGTGAATGCTTATATAACGTGCCGGGTACATTGTATGACATGGATGTGAATGTTTATAACGGCAGTATCGAAGAGCTGAGAAAACGCTGGCCCGATATCGCTTTGCCGGCATTCCCGGTCTCCACGAATTTTGAATGGCTGAATAGCTTTGATCTCGACGGCGATGACACAACGGACCAGGTGAGCCTTGATTATTCCGGCGGTGCACATTGCTGCTACAAGATCCATATCACCTTAAGCTCCGATAAAAAAGAATATACTTTCCCTTTTGAGATGGATGGCGGTTACCCAATGGGTGTTGACGACAGTCAGCAGGACCAGTTTCATATTTCAAACCTGGATGCAGATCCGCTGCCCGAGATCTTTATGAAGATCCAAAGCTATAACGGCGAGCTGTCGCCCATTCCCAAAAAGTGGCAGAAAGAATACGGCATCAAAACGAACCGCATCATCATTGATTATGATCCCGCGGCGAAGTCAATGACGGTAAGGGATCGAACGCCCTGAGCCCGACCGATTACTAAGAATAAAACTGCAATTAATTGCCCCTTTGAACAGGAAATTCTATTTTTAAAGCAAATTAAAAATAGACGATAAATGAAACGCATCCTGTTCCTTACGCTCGGCATCTTGCTATTCAGTGCAGCATTTTCTTTTGCAAATCCCGGAGATACTGTCGTAGTACAAACATTTACCAATGGCTCTCCGCAGAATGCCTGGTTTGTATTTCCATCCGACACCGTTCGCTTTGAAAAGATCCTGATGAAGTATAAGCTCAAGTGCAATCCGGCGCAGTCACCTGCTTGTGGTGAGTGGGATTACCTGACCTATACTTATCTGTACAAACATACCGGCCTCCTTGATTCCACATTGATCAACCAACCCATCTTTACAGTGAACGGAGCAACGCCGTCTTCGTATTCCTATATGAACACGCCGTCATACAGCTATAGCAATCACTGGCAGTATTTTATCGTTCATTCCGATACAACCACGCTGAATACTTACCAGGTTGGTTCCGGTGCTGCCAGTTCCGTTGATCCCTTTAAAACATCCGCACCTGTTTCGCATACGCAATACCTCTGGAAAGCATCGGAGATCAGTGCCGCCGGAATGACAGCCGGAAATATTACCGGTTTGAGGTTTTACCTGCAATCACCGGGAACAGCCATGCAGAATATGACCATCCGCATGAAAGTCAGTACGCTGGATTCGCTTACGCAGGGAACCTATTCCGATACCGCTTTCACAACGGTGTATTCGCAGAATACCAGCTTCAGCACCGTCGGCTGGAATAGTCTACAGCTCAATACTCCTTTTAACTGGGATGGTGCATCCAACCTGATCATCGATATTACTTATGATAACACTGCTCCCGGAGCGGATAACCTTGTGAATGCAACAGCAACCACTTTTAATTCCGGTCTGCTGAATTCCGGGGCTGACCGTGTCGCTTCCTTTCACAGCTTCGGTTATGTGAATGTTCCTGTGAATCCGTCGGTGGCTGCGATCGACTCAGCCATTACAATTTCTTTCTGGTGCTTTGGAGCGCCGGCACAGCCGATGGATGGTACCGCTTTCGAAGCGATCGATTCAACGGGGAACCGCTTGCTGAACAGCCATCTTCCGTGGAGCGACAGTAATGTATATTGGGATGCGGGATTCGGCGGCACCTCTTACGACCGGATCAATAAAGCAGCTGCAGTAAATGAGATCAAAGGACAGTGGAACTATTGGACGTTCACAAAAAATGTTGCCACGGGCTCGATGAAAATTTATCTCAACGGGGTGCTCTGGCACAGCGGTACTGCAAAAACAAAGCTCATGGCCGGGATCAAAACATTCAGGATCGGCCAGGGAAACTGGGGCGGTTCACAAACGTATGAAGGAAAGATCGATGAATTTGCGGTGTTCAATAAGGAATTGAGCGCATCTACGATCGCAGCGTGGATGAATAAAAAGATCGATGCAACGCATCCGGATTATGCGAACCTCGCATTGTATTATCATTTTGATGACGGCAACTATTCTACTTTTGCTGATGCCGCTCCGGGCACACATGCCCCGGCAGTAATTGCAAGCGTTGATAATCCGTTCCGTGCTGCGGCCGAGATCAACACGAATTTCACTCAAACAATGCTGCGTCCCAACATTACTTTTGAGCAGGGTGTGTTCACTTCCCACCTGGATTCAACACTGGTAGTGGATTCAACGGTAAACGTGCCGGTTCAGATCGTCACGTACACTGATTCTGTCAGCAATCCGGGTTCGCCAACGGATACGCTGACGGTCTGGCCTTCCTACTATAACAATTATTTGTATGACGCCGCGGGAAATGCGATCGACTCGACGCTCGTAACGCCCGACGGTACAATGAACATGGTGTATTACCAATGGTATAAAAAGTTCCCGCAGGTGATCCGCTATGAGCTCGCACGTTACATTACTCCGTACGGAAACGGTTTGAGCCTGGGAACCGGCTGGACCTGGACGTTTGATGTGAGTGATTACCGTACATTGCTCGCCGACAGCGTTCACCTGGAAGCAGGAAACTGGCAGGAGCTGCTGGATGTTCAATTCCTGATGATCAAAGGAACGCCGCCGAGAGATATCGTCAGCATTCAGAACCTCTGGAACGGCGGATTTAATTATGGCCAGCCCTCCGATCCGATCGAAAGTCATCTCCAGGCGAAATCGGTGAACATTCCCGCAGCCGGATTGACCAGCAGATGGAAATCGAGGATCACCGGCCACGGTATGGATACGCCTGAAAATTGCGCTGAATTTTGTGCAAAGTCACACTACTTTAAAGTGAACGGCGTGCAGGAGTTTTCTAAGCTGGTTTGGAGAGACAACTGTGATGTGAATCCCCTTTATCCGCAGGGAGGAACCTGGGTGTACGATCGTGCAAACTGGTGTCCGGGCGCTGAAGTATGGACCTACGATTGGGAGCTTACTCCGTATGCGGCCGCGGGCTCGACGGTTTCACTGGATCACGATGTTCAGCCTTATACCAACACCGGCGGATGGGATTATTACCAGATCGAAGATCAGCTGGTAACTTACGGTGCACCGAACTTTACGCTGGATGCTTCACTGGAGGATATCCTTTCTCCAAGCAAGGATCAAATGTGGGCGCGCATGAACCCGGTGTGTACATCGCCGATCATAAAGATCAAAAACACAGGTTCCACAACGCTGACCTCTCTTACGATCACATACGGATTAAATGGAGCAACACCTTCTGTTTATACCTGGACCGGAAGCCTGAATTTTATGGAGAGCACAACGGTAACGCTTGGAACATTCAACTGGGCAATGGGTGCAACGGATTTCACGGTAACCATCAGCAATCCGAATGGAGGAACCGATCAGTATCCGAACAATAACAGCAAGATCAGCAAATTCACTTATCCGCCGGTGATGCCATCCCAGATGGTGATCGAATTCAGGACAAATAATTATCCTGCGGAAGATCAATGGACCCTGAAAGACGATGCCGGTGTTGTGATCGCTTCCCGCAACGGGGCGGTATTATCCGCGAATACATTATATAAGGATACGGTTACTCTGGCAAACGGCTGTTATACATTTGAGCTGACTGATGCAGGCCAGGACGGATTATCATTCTGGGCAAACCCTGACCAGGGAAGCGGTTATTGCCGCTGGAGAAAAGTTTCTCCTTCCTCGATCCTGAAAACATTCAATGCCGATTTTGGCGGACAGATCTATCAGCAGTTTACGGTCGGTCTCACGAGCAATGTAGATGATATCGTCGCGGAAAATGCGTCCCTGAATGTATATCCTAACCCGGGCTCCGGCCAGGTTTTTATAGATGTTAACCTTACGGCCCGGCATGACGGCACTATTGAGATCCGGGATGTGCTCGGCAAAAAAGTATATGGGTATGAGTTTCAGTCGCTCACGGCGGAAAGTGTTGAAGCAGATCTTTCGTCGCTTAATGCCGGGGTGTATTTTGTAACACTGCGTGCAGGAAAGGACATGGTTACAAAGAAATTAATGATCCGCTGATAAGGTTACGTTTTTTCATAAAAATGCTTCTTTGTTAATAAAGAGGCATTTTTTTTGCGCAAACCAAATCCGGTCAAATGCGTATTACTTTTTAACTTTGTAAAAATTACTGTTATGAAAAAACTAGGAACAATGATCATTTTATCCGGCCTCTTCCTCACGGCGATGGCTGGCGAAACTCCCAAAAAGAATTTTATGGCTGCCGGCGACGGCGAAAAGTGTTTTGATGAAAGCTCACACATTGTTAGCATCGGGTGTGGTTTTGGAGGTTACTCGTCCCATTCGTTCTATCATGGAGCCGGTTATTCATACGGCAGAACACCGAATTTTAACGTAAGCTACGAGCAGCCGTGGCCTCAGAAATTAGGTCCCGGCTATCTCGGCGTCGGCGCTTTTCTGGCCTACCAGCATGAGCATTATGATTATGATAATGTATATGTGTGGACGAACACCAATTATTATTATCACCACGACTGGAACTATTACATGATTGCAGCCCGCGCCGTTTACCACTGGGATGTATTGAATGCAAAGAACGCGGAAGTATATGCGGGAGTTCTTGCAGGTGTGAGTATCCAGACACACCACTATGAAACGAACGATCCCGGGAAACACGATCCGTATAATTATACGGAAGGTGCGGTATCGCCGGCGTACAATATTTTTGCAGGTGCAAGGTGGTATTTTGTTCCGAGCGTCGGACTTTTTGCCGAGGCAGGATATGGAATTTCCTACGCACGCATCGGTGTCAGCTTTAAATTCTGAAGAAAACGCTTTAAAAAAAAGCCCTGCCTGGTTCAACCATTGGCAGGGCTTTCATTTATTACCGGTTTGCGCCGGCAAGATTAACCGGGTGGTGGTGGTTAATGCAGGGTAATATTGTATACATTTCCGTTGATGGTAACTGTAGCCTGGTCATCGCAGGTGCCAGGTCCGAAGTCCACATAGCGGGTAGGTTTTCCGGAAGGAGTGAGCTCCAGTTTTCCGCTGGTGATATGACGGCATCCCAGTTCTTTCCTCAAAGCGGATGTAATGTTGACGGTGAACGAGTTTCCGGCGGCATTTGTTCCGCTTGCCGAACCGGTTATCAGGTAAACGTCATCGGCCCATGGCAGCGTGCTTTCACCAACGATCCATTCGCGGACACGTGTAGAAGTCCAGTTGATGGTTCCGCCGCCTCCGGCCTTAATGATCTGTCCGTTCACGCTGATGTTGTAGTAAGAATGCCCGGCACTGTTGTGTCCCATATTGGTTACTGTTTTCGACCCCAGCACCTGGTTATCGTTCACATAATAGTTGGTGAACGTAATGGTATGTGTCGAAGCGGAATCGCGGTAGTGTCCGCTATATGAAACATTGATCTTACCTCTTCTGGCACGGCCGTCGGCACAAGTGCAGTTGGTGGTCCCGAAATCGATCGTCAGGATATGCGGTGTTACACTGGTATCGTTCGTGATCGTTGCACAGGCGCTCATCATTGATTTTTCATCGGACTGAAGCGGTACCATATAGGTACTGAGCGACCCGTTTGATGCCTGGTCGGCGATATTGTTCACATCGTTGTAAGTGCCTTCTGCGAGAGCATTATCGGAAGCGGAAGAGGTGTCCATGTCTTTTTCATCCTTATCTCTCCGGCAGGAAGTAAATAGCATACCGATGGAAGCTGCAACCATCATGTATCTGAATATTTTTTTGCTGTTCATGGTGTGATTTTTTTCGTTTTCTGATTCTATGACGGATATTGAAAACGAAAGTTTACAGCAAACATCAGATTTTTTGATGCTTAGGGTGGAAACGCAATAAAATAGAGGAGATCGGGCTATACTTTTTTCTTTCTGAAAGCCATAACACATCCCACGATGGAAAGAGCAAGAAAGAAAGCGGCCAGCACCACGTTCGCAAAGCCAAGTTCAGTGCCGGGATGCGAGGTTCCCCATTCGTCGTAGCAGCCGATATCCATGATCGCGAAACTCAGGACCATTTGAAACAGGCTAAAGACCATTCCGATAATAGACAGTGCTTTCATGATTTTTATATTGCGGGTAATACTTTTGCTTTTGCTTCGCCGAAACCGATCCGGAGATTGTCATTCTTACAATAGCCCCGCATGATCACCGTATCATTGTCGTTGATGAATTTGCGTTCAGAACCATCTTTCATTTTTACGGGCTTCGTTCCTCTCCAGGAGATCTCCATCATGGAGCCAAAGGAGTCCGGTGCAGGACCGCTGATCGTTCCGGAAGCCATCATATCGCCCACATTTACATTGCATCCGTTCACCGTATGATGCGCCAGCTGCTGTTCCATTGTCCAGTACATGAATTTGTAATTTGAATGGCAGACCATGTTCTCTTCGCCTTCTTCCGGCTGAATGAACACGTCGAGGCTAATGTCGATATTCTTATCACCCGAATACTGGAGGTAAGGCAGAACTTTTGGCTCCTGCTTGTATCCGCTCACACGGAAAGGTTCCAGGGCATCCAGTGTTACTACCCATGGGGAAACGGTGGATGCGAAATTCTTCGCCAGGAAAGGTCCGAGAGGAACATATTCCCAGGTCTGAATATCTCTTGCGCTCCAGTCGTTGAACAGCACCATTCCAAAAATATGATCATCCGCATTTTCGGTGCTCACGCTTTGTCCAAGGGCTGTCGATTTTCCGATAATAAACGCCGTTTCCAGCTCAAAGTCCAGGAGCCGGCAGGGACCGTACACCGGCTGCTGCTCTTCTGCAGGCTTTCCCACCATCTCGGGAGGAAGGCTTTGGCCTTTCGGACGGTGAAAATTAGTTCCTGAAACTGTGATCGAAGAAGACCTGCCATGATAGCCAACCGGGAGATGCTTCCAGTTTGACATCAGCGCGTTCTTAGGGTCACGGATCATTGTCCCGATATTCGTTGCATGATCGATGCTGGAATAAAAATCAGTATAGTCGCCCACTTTCACGGGCATTTGCATCTGAACGTTGCTGATGAACTGAAGGCATTTCGCCTGTGCTTCTTTATTATCGCGCAGATCCGGATTATTGGCATTCAGCAAATGGGAGATCCTGTCGCGGACCGCCCGCGTGGTTTGCTTTCCAAGTGCAATAAAATCGTTCAGGTATTGATTGGTAAAAATGGCATTGTCGATCTTCAGGCTATCCAGAAAGCCCAGCTTGTTCAGCACCGAAAGATCCAGCACCTGGTCCCCGATGGCAATACCCACACGCGGACTCGAGCTTTGCGTTTTGAAAATTCCGAAGGGGAGGTTCTGGATAGGGAAGTCGCTGTCCGGATCAACGGCGATCCAGGAAGTTAATGAAGGGTCATTGGCTCTGATCATAAATGAAATGATATTGGGTAACAAAAATAGGAAAAAGTAAACAGGTAACTGGGTGATTAAGTAACTAAGTGACTAAGGGGTTTTTCCGTGACTTTTTGCCTAACTTTACGTCATCGTATCCAGATGAAACTTATAAAAATCATTATTTTCTGTTTTTTATTGATATCCATTGGCTGTTTCAGCCAGGAGGAAAGCGCACGCGGAACCATCAAGGTTGGTAAGTCGAACTGTACGCTGGTCAAAGGCAACGACAGTGTATATGCCGTTGTGGACAAAATGCCTGAATTCCCGGGAGGGAATGAAAAGATGGCAAAATGGATGAATGAGAATATGAAAAGAGGACCGGTGGAAGGAGACCAGATGACGGGGACCGTATTTTGTTCCTTTGTGGTTCAATCCGACGGAAGTATTACCGACATTGTGATCCTGAAAAGCATAACTCCGGCTCTTGATAAAGAAGCTTTCCGGCTGATCTCAGCGATGCCGAAGTGGAAACCGGGGATCTGTCACAAACGAGAAGTCCCTGTAAAAGTGAATTATCCTATCAAATTCGGCCTGAGATGACATTTAGCTTTCATTTACCTTCAAAATGCAGTAATATCGTAAGTAACGTATCTTTTTATGCACGATGCGTTATAAGTACAGAAATACGGTAAATGCTATATGATAGAGACTTCGAAATACCATGCAACCGCTGCCGATCTTGCTACTGAGCAATCGGTTGTGGATGCCGCGAAGAAGGATCCTGCAAGATTTGCCGTACTGTATGATAAATATTACGAGCAGATCTTTCGCTATATCTATCAGCGGGTAGACGACAAGGAAGCTGCGTTTGATGCTGCACAGCAGACATTCATAAAAGCACTGGAAAATCTGCATAAATATGAGTTTCGCGGAGTTCCGTTCGCTTCCTGGCTGTACCGGATTGCATACAGTGAGGTAAATAATCTTTTCCGCGATAAAAAAGCGGAGCGCACGGTAAATATCGATTCGGTGAAAGTGTACGGGATGATGGAGGAGATGGAGGAAACAAAGATCGAGAAGTATCATGATAAGATCGTGGAGATCATCGGGAATGAGCTTCCGGAAGAAGAGCTGCAAATGATCGAAATGAGGTTTTTTGAGAAACGCTCTTTTAAGGAGATCGGTGAGATCCTGAACATTACTGAGAACAATGCAAAAGTGAAAACGTACAGGATACTTGAGAAGCTTAAGAAGGTGATTAAGTGATGAGGTGATCGTGATTTGCAAAATTCGCAAAATTCGTTATCTGTACAAAAAGCTAAAAAAAGGGAATTTGAAAACATATCTACTCAAATGAAACGAAAAATAAATGTGAACCGACCGGAGATCAGCTCGCAGGAAATTGCGCAGCGAAAGAACTTTGACTCGGTTCTGAAACAGGCGAATGTAGGCGGTGGCGGAGGTGCAGGCAAGCCATTCTTCAGGAAGCCATGGTTTCTCACAGGTGCAGTTGTTGCTGTGGTAGCGGTTGTTGCTACTATTCTTATGACGAAGAGTGATGATAAGAACAACAGTGATAAAGGAACAATTGCTGAGAACGGACAACAAGTAACTGACAGCCGTAAGCTCGACGAATTCTATAAAGCGGAGGAAGCAAAGCCTTGTATCAATCCTCCTGTCCCGGGTTTGAATATTCCTTATGTAACTTACAAGGTGGTCGCCGAAAAAGGAGGGAAGCTGGATTTCAAAACAGGTTCTACGATCACTGTTCCTAAGAATGCTTTTGTCGATGCGAATGGAAATCCGGTGAAAGGGGAAGTTGAATTGCGTTACCGGGAATTTCATGACGCCGCTGATTTTTTTGTCGCCGGAATTCCCATGACCTACGACAGCGCCGGAACCCGTTACCAGTTCGAATCAGCAGGGATGATGGAAATGCTGGCCTACCAGGATGGAAAGCCAGTTGCTATGGCGAAAGGAAAATCAGTTAATGTGGAGCTTGCTTCAACTTATTCCGGTTCGGAGTATAATCTTTATAAGCTTGACACGAATATCAATAACTGGTCGTGCCTTGGCAAGGACCGCGTGACCATTAAAACCGAAAAGGTCAATGCACCGGCATTGGATGCCGAAGCAGAGGTTATGAAATTACCGGAATACAAAGCGCTCGAAACAAAAAAAGAAGAAGCGGCTGTTGAGAAAGAAAAAGCACTGGCTGCCTTGCCAAAACCGGAAGCAGCGCCGTTGGAGCCGCAGAAGGCGAAAACAACCGGCTTCGTGGAGAACCTTTCGGTGGACTATTCGGAATTTCCGGAGATCGCTGCTTTTAAAGGAGTTTTGTGGCAGGTCGGTTCTGAAAATAAAGAGTTCAATCTTGCGAAGCATAAGTACATTACAGATGAGAAAATGGAGTGGGAGGATATTAATATCAAACAGGGTCCGAAAAAAGGAGAGAATTATATTATTACCCTGGTCAAAGGATTAAAAAAGGAATCGATTATTGTTTACCCGGTTTTTGAAGGCAAGGATTATGAGGTTGCAATGAAAGACTATGACGAAAAATATAAAAAATACCAGGCAGCACTTGACAAGCGGGTTGCAAATGAAAAACGCATCCAGGAAGAATATGAAGCCAGCGTCGCAAGAATGGTCGCTCAGCAGCAGGCGATGAGCAGAAAGCTCGAGGCCAGTATGGCAAATGAATTCAAGAGTGCCGGGAATGAAGAAAAGGTATGTCGCATGTTCGCGATCAGCAGCTTTGGAACCTACAACTGTGATAATCCTTCTGCTTACCCGAAAGGAGCAATGTGCACGGCAAATCTGAAAGGAGAGAAGAACCGCGATCTCCGGGTGTATGATGTATATCTTGTGGACAAGCAGAAAAACGCGTTGTTCAGCTATTCGAAAAATCCGATCACTTCCTTTTCGTTCAATCCGAACTCCAGGAATATGATCTGGACCGTTGAAAATGGCGTGATCTACTGGTTCAAACCGGAACAGTTCAATTCTATCAGATCGGGTGAGGGAATGAATGTAATGCAGATGAACCGCGTGGATCAGAAATTTAATACCGTTGATGAATTGAAAGCATATTTTGCTTTGTAGCCGTGGGTTTTACTCGCGGAGGCGAGCGTAGCCTCGTCATTTTAATTAATATTTAGAGAGCGAAAGCCCCGCGCCCGTTATCGGTGCCGGGGTTTTTGAATAAATGCTATGAAGAAATACAGCCTGATATTTTTCCTGATCTGTACGGCCTTTTGCTTTGCACAGGACGATACGGTACCGCATCATGGAACGATCAAAGTCGGGAAAGTAAAGCAGGGAGAAGTTTACATTAAGGCAACCGCGAAATTCGATGATTATGATCTGATCGCTGTGAAACGAACTCCTGTTGAGCGTCCTTTTCAACCGTTCCCCGTCGTAAATGGTTATGCTTATCCGTTCAATTACACAAAATACTTTCGGGATAATTTCAACAATAAAGGAATTGATCTGAAAGGGAAAGAAACAGATACCGTGACGCTGCTTGTGAAAGTGCTTGAAAACGGAAAGGTTTACATCGTGGATAAAAGTAAAACGATGATGGTGAAAGGTGTGCCTGCGATCTATGATGAAAAAAAAGGTGCATTCGAGCTGAACGTGCTTCACCTGGATTGCATCAATACGATGAAGAAGATAAAACAATGGTTTCCTGCTTACGTGATCCTTCCGAAGAAAGACAAGTTCAGGGATACTACCGTAATTAAGCCCGAGAAAAAGAATATAGCTGCAACGGGAATGATCACGATCATTTTTTCAACAACACCCTTCGATGAATTTTAGGTCGGTTTTTGTATTGATTTTTATGAGTTCGTTTGTTTGTTCTTCTGCACAAACAGGTACCATCCATGTTGCGAAGAAAAGAGATTCTCTGTACATCCGTGTTTCGGAACGCTGGGAAATTTCACGAGCGGGTTCAAATCCTGATCTCACCTTTACGCCGGATAAGAATGTATATGCAAAAACCGCTGTCTGGTCGCCGGAAAATTCCGTAAAGAGGATAATTAAAGCTCCTTCGCCCGATCCCGCAAAAGATACATTTGATCTGAAATCGTTCCTTCTTGCTGATCCTTTGGTTAAAAGCATTCGCCTGGCGGACAGGGAATCAGATATCCTCACTTACACGGTGATCGTTGACAAAAGAGGGAAAATGAAATTCCGCGACTGGCAGCCGGTGGAGCACCTCGGGGATACTGTAGTTGTATACCGGGATGGGATGAAGCAATCCTACAAAATTGATGAGACCCACGACAAGACCGCGTCAGCACTGGAGGTATTGAGTGAAAAGAAATGGAAACCGGCGAGCATCAGCCTGCTGAAAAAACATCCTTCCAGGCGCAGGATCAAATACCGGAAATACAGAGGATACGCGGTGGGCGTTATCACGATCGAGTATTCGATCAATCCGATCTGAGTTCACAGATTCGAAAATTGGCTATCTTTAAGCATTCTAAAACGCATGCCGGTTCTCAAAAACAAGAATTTCTATTTTCTCCTTTCCTTTATTGAAGGAGCTTCGGTAATGGCTGCCGAGCTGATCGGGGCGAAGATGCTTGCGCCGTATTTTGGCTCCTCGTTATATGTCTGGGCCTCGGTGCTTGCAATTACGCTTGGCGGACTGGCGGCAGGATATTATGCCGGCGGCGTATTATCCTATCGCAAAAAAAATGAGCTGACCTTATTTTACGTGCTTCTCGCGGCTGCGGCATTTACTGTGCTGATGCCGTTTTCTTCCAAAATGATATTGTGGATGGTTGGGCAGCATGGCCTGATCAAGTCGGTGATCATTTCTGCTTCATGTATTTTGTTTCCGCCTGTTTTTATGATGGGAATGGTTTCTCCGCTGGTGATCCGCGCGATCACGGCTGACGTGGAGCAAAGCGGGAAAGCCGCCGGGTCCATTTATGCGATCTCCACGGTCGGAGGGATCCTCGCTACTTTTGCTTTTGGATTTTATGTGATCCCGTATTTCGGATTAACCGTTCCCTGTATCGTTACCGGAATTGTTCTCGGTTTAATTCCATTATTTATTATCGTTCGTCATAAGCAGATCGGCAAAGCGATCGGTTTTTTTTTGCTTTGTGCCTGGGCTTTTTCAGCTGCATCTTTTAGCTTTTCCTCTAATATAAAAGTAGTTTATAGCGCCGAAGGACTTCTCGGCCAGATCATGGTGCTCGATTATCCGCACTATAACAAGGATACGGTGCAGGACGGACACAGCCGCTGGCTGTTTGTAAACCGCATTTCTCAAACGATGTATGATTCCCTCGCCGATGAATCCAGCCAGGAAGAAAAATATTTCACCTACGTTTACCGGATCATGGATTATGTTGATTCTTTTCCGAAGAGCACAAAAGCGTTGCTGATCGGCTGTGGAGGTGGAAGCGTTGCTAAGAAGCTTTCTGAAAAAGGGTTTTCTGTGGATGTATGCGAGCTCGATGAGCGGATCGCGGAGGTTGCAAAAAAGTATTTTTATCTCAGTGATAAGGTTCACATCAACATCGATGACGGTCGTCATTTTATGCGTACCTGCAAAAAGAGATATAACGTGATCGTGCTCGACATGTTCCGAGGAGAAGATACTCCCAATCATGTTTTCACGAAAGAATCGCTGGACGAATTAAAAGGAATGCTGGAACCTGGCGGAATTATTTTTGTTAATAGTCTCGGTTATATCGACGGGAAGATCGGCAAATCGATGCGTTCCATTTACAAGACCTTTTTGGCAGATGGCTATAAAGTAGAAGTGCTGCCCACGGATCCGGATCCCAATCAGCGGAACCTGTTATATTATGCTTCTATGAACGAGATCAGGCCGGTTCCGGGCTTTATCAAGCAAAGCGATATTGATCTGAACGATGCCATTGTTCTCGAAGACGAGTATCCTATCCTTGATGTATTGAATGCAGAAGCTGCAAAGAGATGGAGAGTGATGTCGATCCAGAGCTTCAATTCAGATCCGAACCAGCGGACGCTGCCGGTGTTCAAATGATCACAATCCCGCCTGGAATCCTATTCTGAAAATGACCGGGCTCACGTAAGGTGTATAAACAGAAGGAGTAAAATTATACAGCACCATCGCAATGATTCCTGAATTAGGAGTGATGCGCTGGATGTATCCGGCTCCGGCAAGCAAGCTGTTTACATCGACGCGCCTTCTTTGAAAATCGAATGCTTCGAGGTTCAGGTATTCATATTCCGCATGCCCGAAAAGAAAATCGGTAAACATATATCTTCCGAAAAGCCGCCCGCCATAGATATTCGTTTCGAAGTCATTGTACTTGTCGCGAATATGATAGTATTGGTAAACCACACCCACGCCCGCGGAGATCTTATCTGTGAATTTATATCCCACGAGGGGCGATACTTCCGCGTAAGTGACTGCGCCCACCTGTAAACCAACGTTGCCGCCGATAAACGCCTTGTCCAGAAAATTCTTTTTCGGAGGATGCTTGCGGATCATCGTGCTATCCTGTGCTGTAATGCCAGCCGACAGAAAGATCGCAATTGTCGCAAGTATTGTATTTAAAAGGAATTGTCGCATCACGGATAAGTAAAATTAACGAAAAAATGTGTTTCTTTGAATACTACTAAACGGTAAATCCTATGAATATTGTCATAACAGGTGCCAGCCGCGGTATCGGATATGAACTTGTCAAAAAAATGAGTGCCGACCGGTCGAATTTCGTTTTTGCGGTTTCCCGCGATGCACAGAAGCTGGAGGAGCTCAAAAAGGTTTGTGGTGATAACGTTGCTGTCGTTGCCGCCGATCTAAGTGATGAAAATGCGACCCAAAGGCTTTTTTCCGAGATAAAAAGGAGAAACATCTCTGTCCATTATGTCGTTAATAATGCCGGTGCCCTCGTTAATAAGCCATTTATGGAGATCACCCGCACGGATCTGGAATACGTTTACAACGTAAATGTGTTTGCCGTTGTGAGTCTTTTGCAGGGGCTCATTCCGCTGATGGATAAGCAAATGCTCTGTCATGTGGTAAATATCAGCAGCATGGGCGGTTTCCAGGGAAGCGCCAAATTTGCGGGCTTATCGGCCTATAGCTCCGGAAAGGCTGCACTGGCTTGTCTTACCGAGTGCCTTGCGGAAGAATTCCGGGGACAGAACATCGCGTTCAACTGCCTGGCACTTGGAGCTGTTCAAACTGAGATGTTGGAAAATGCTTTTCCGGGGTACAAAGCACCGGTAACTGCCTCCGAAATGGCTTCGTATATAGCTGATTTTGTGACTAATGCGCACAAGGTGATGAATGGAAAAGTAATTCCTGTTTCGTTGAGTACTCCATAAAATTCGCCGTTAAATTTTTGATATTCGTAACAAAATAAGGTAATATTCGTAGAACGTTTGGCGTGTTTTCAACAACTCCCAAACTAAACTGAAAAACACAATTTAATACTTCGTTTATGAGAAAAATAATTACTCTGCTCTCCTTGTTATTTATTGGTAATGCAGCACTCGCCCAGGATATCAGCGTCATCGCGATAACTGCGCCGGTGTCGGGCTGCTCGCTCAGCGCAACATCCAGCGTAACCGTAAATGTAAAGAACGTCGGTTTGACGGATCTTTCGGGTGTCTCGTTTAATCTTTCCTATACGATCAATGCCGGCGCTCCGGTAACGGATCTCGGCGTAAGCTTTCCTTTCTTCGCACCGAACACGACCGTTTCCTATACATTCACGACTACCGCGAATCTTTCTACTCCCGGCAGCTATACCTTTACAGCCTATTCGACCTATGCGCCGGATATCAATACAACAAACGATGCCTTTACCGGGTATGTTGTCACATCAGCAGCTCCTTCCGTGGGCGGGACAGTTTCCGGCGGAACGAATGTCTGTAATGGCGCAAACTCGGGAGTGCTTACATTGAGCGGGCACACGGGATCTGTCGCCAGCTGGGAATATTCAACCGACGGCGGCTCTACCTGGATCAGCATTTCCAATACAACTACAACGCAAAGTTATCTTAACCTGACGGTTGCAACAAAATACCGTGTACAGGTCCAGAACGGCGTTTGTCCTTCCGCTACATCTTCTATCGCTTCCATGACTATTGATCCTACAACCGTTCCCGGGACTGTCAGCGGGACCACAACGGTGTGTAGTGGCGCAAATGCAGGGAACGTAACATCCTCCGGACGTACCGGCGCAATTCTCAAATGGCAGTCTTCTATTGACGGAGGTGTTACCTGGACGGATATCGCGAGTACCGCAACCACTCAAAGCTATCTGAACTTAACGCAAACTACCCGTTATCGCTGCCAGGTGCAAAGCGGTGCCTGCAGTACCGGTTTCTCAACACAAGCTACCATTACTGTAAATCCTCCATCCGTTGGGGGAACAGTTTCCGGCGGAACTACTGTCTGCAGCGGCGCTAATAGCGGAAACCTTACGCTTTCAGGACACACCGGTGCGGTTACACGCTGGGAATTTTCAACGAATGGCGGAGTTTCCTGGACAAATATCGCTAACACAACCACCACACAATCCTATCTTAACCTTACTGCAACCCGCTGGTTCCGTGCATTTGTAACGAGCTCCGGATGTGCATTGGGACAGTATTCTACTCCGGATTCAATTGTTGTGAATCCGGTTTCCGTCGGCGGAACTATTTCTTCAGCTGCCACTGTTTGCAGTGGTGCTAACGGAGCAACACTTACACTCAGTGGAAATACGGGAGCAGTTCAGTATTGGGAGTATTCGACCAATGGTGGCTTGACTTATACCAATATAGCCAATACAACAACTTCGCAGGCGTATCTGAACCTGACGCAGACAACAATCTATCGCGCGAATGTAAAAAGCGGCGCCTGCTCTGCAGTGAACTCGTCAACGGTTACAATTACGGTCAGTCCGGTTTCTGTCGGCGGATCGCTGGTAATGAATGACACGGTGTGCAGCGGTTCGAACGGCGGAACGATCACATTGAGCGGTCAGAACGGTTCGATCACTAACTGGCAGTCGTCACTTGACGGTATCACCTGGTCCAACATCGCAAATACAACTGCTTCACAGGTATATTCTAACCTTGTGAACACCACTTATTATATGGCTGTTGTTAAAAGCGGCGCATGTCCTGCCGATTCATCCGGTATCGATACGATTACGGTCAATACCCCTTCCATTGGTGGTGTGGTGGATACTTCGCGTCATATCTGTTATAACAGTAATACGGGGACATTGGTGTTAACCGGTGAAACGGGATCAATTATCCGCTGGGAATCCTCGATCGACGGCGGCATCAACTGGGTTGCGATCGCCAATACAACAAACTCTTACATTTATCTTAACCTGACGCTGACAACACAGTTCCGTGCTGTGATCCAGAACGGCGCATGTCCGGTTGCCTATTCAACACCGGCGGTACTCACCATCGATCCTACCTCTGTTGGTGGTACGATAAACGGAAGCACAACGGCCTGCGGAGGATCGAACAGCGGAAGCCTTGATGTAATTGGCTACGTTGGAACGATCCAGGGCTGGGAATCATCAACAGACGGCGGATTGACCTGGACCCCAACAGGAAACACGACCGCAACGGAAAACTATCTGAACGTTGTAACAACTACGATGTATCATGTGATCGTAATGAGCGGCGTTTGCTCAAAGGATACTTCATCAGTAGCGACGATCACCGTCGATCCTCCATCGGTGGGCGGTGTGCTGAGCATGGATGATACGGTTTGTGCGAGCGGCAATTTTGGTACATTAACCGTTGCAGGATATACAGGAAATATTGTTCAATGGGAATCATCTTCCGATGGTGGCATTACGTGGATCGCGCTGGCGAACACCACTGCATCACAAAGCTATATGAACCTTACAACAACCACTTCTTATCGCGTGAATGTGAAGAGCGGTGTGTGTAACGCAACAACTTCCAACATCGTAACCATCACCGTTGATCCTGTAGCGATGGGTGGAACGGTAAACGGAACGGCAACTGTTTGTGATACGATCAACAGCGGAACATTGACGCTTACCGGTTCTGCAGGAAATATTGTTCAGTGGGAATCTTCAACTGATGCGGGAATGACCTGGACACCGATCGTTAACACCACCACAACTCAGAGTTATACGAACCTTACAGATACAACCTGGTTCAGGGTGATCATTTCCAGCGGACTCTGCGGAAATGATACTTCGACTACTGCGACCATTTATGTGAACCCTCAAACGGTTGCCGGGATGGTCACCATCAGCGATACGGTTTGCTCAGGAATGAACGGTGACACACTTCACCTTGTCGGCTATACCGGTACGGTGCTTCGCTGGGAATCCTCCGTAGATGGCGGCTTTACCTGGATCCCGATCTCGAATACAACGGATTCACTTGCTTATAATAATCTCAGCATAACGACCATGTATCGTGCGGTTGTGCAAAGCGGAATTTGCAACCCGATGGCTTCCACACCGGATACGATCACCGTGAACCCTGTTTCCAATGCGGGTATGATCAGCGGTGCAATGCCGGGATGTGAAAGCAACAACAGCGGAACACTGACAGTAACGGGGTATACCGGCGCAATTACCGACTGGGAGTCTTCCACCGATGGAGGAGCAACCTGGACAACTCTTGCGAACACAACTGCTATGCAAACCTGGATGAACCTTCCGGATACCACCTGGTACAGGGTGATCGTTATGAGCGGCGTTTGTTCCGCTGATACTTCAGCTTCTGTTGCGGTTATCATCTATCCGAAACCTGTTGCGATGTTTACCGCCGACACGGTTTGTGACGGAAATGCAACATTGTTTACGAATGCTTCTACTATTCCTTCCGGATTTATCCAGTTCAGCCAGTGGGATTTCGGTGATGGAAACAATTCGCTTTCGGTAAACCCAACTCATACTTACGGTGCTTCAGGAACCTTCAATGCAACGCTGACGCTTACATCCGATAAAGGGTGTCTGGACACGGCAGCAGTTTCTGTGATCGTGAATGCACTTCCTCCGTCAACGATAACAGCAAGCGGACCGCTGACTTTCTGTTCCGGTGACTCAGTGATGCTGAGCGCTGCTGCCGGCGGATATGATTATATTTGGAGCACGGCGGATTCTACGATGAGCATTACAGTAATGACGGCAGGAACCTATGCAATGACCATCTCTGACACGCTCACAGGTTGTATGGCGATGGATTCAGTTTCAGTGATCGTTTATCCGAATCCATCGGTGTCCGCTGGTGCAGATGCGTCGCTGAGTCTTGGAAGCAGCGTACAGCTGAACGGATCGGGTACGGGAATTATTTCCTGGAGCTGGTTCCCGGTAACCGGGCTCACGGATTCATTCATTGCAAATCCAATGGCAAGTCCGACAGCAACCACGATGTATACATTGACCGGTACCGATGCTAACGGCTGTATGGATAAGGATTCCATGACTGTTACTGTGCTGGTTGATTACAATGTGGTAATATCGAACCTGATGACTCCGAACGAAGATGGTTTCAATGACCGCTGGATCGTTCAGAACATAGAGAACTACCCGGATACCAAGGTGATCATTGTGAACCGCGAAGGACAGGAAGTATACTCTTCCGATTCCTACGATAATAACTGGGATGGAACAAACAGCAAGACCGGCAAAAAGCTACCTGACGGAACTTATTACTACGTTATGCAATTTAAAGATGATGTGAAGATCTATAAGGGCGCGATCACAGTACTAAGTGAAAATTCAAAATAGAAACCGGTAAACGAACCATCACCTTCGCGGATGCGACGGTGGACAAAGCAACATTAAAAATTCATTCTATGAAGAATATAATCATAACATCCGCTCTTACAATCCTTACCACAGCAGCTTTTGCTCAACAGGTGCCTTTCAGCAGCCAGTATTACGCCGATCCGTTCGTTATGAACCCGGCGCTTACCGGCAAGCATGAAGGAACAAATGCTTTCCTGATGCACCGTTCCCAGTGGACGGGTATTGCAGGTGCTCCGCAAACCAGCTACCTGACACTGGATGGCCCGATCGAGGCGAAAAATATCGGGTTAGGTCTGAACCTGTATTCGGATCAAACGGATATTTTAAGCAGGGTAGGAGGCTTTGTAAATTACTCCTACAAATTGAAGATCAATGATGAAAATAATCTTTATATCGGTCTTGCAGCGGGTGTGATCAATAACAAGATCGACTTCTCCAAAGCTGTGGTACGGGATGGACAAGATCCTTTCCTTTTCACAGAGTCACAAAGCAAAACTGCTTTCAGCGCGGATTTTGGTTTGGCATATACGTGGAAAGCCCTGGAAGTAGGCGTTTGTGCTCCACAGATTATCGGGAACACGATCCATTACAAAAAAACAGACGAGGAGAACAGCTATTATAAGCTGGCCCGTCACTACCAGGGATCGGTAAAATATACATTTGATGTAGTGAAGGAAAAAGAGATCACGGTTTATCCTTTAGTTGCTGTGCGCTATGCAACCGGATCAATTTTTCAGTATGATGTAAATGTGGTGGGAGACTGGAAAAAATATGGATGGCTGGGAGTGACCTATCACAGTAACTATGCTGTTGCGATCAGCGGAGGTGTGCGTTATAAGAGTCTTGCGGTAGGATACGCTTATGATCTCGGGATCGGCAAAGTGAAGAAGTATACCGGCTCGACCTCTGAGTTTTTGCTGAGCTATACATTTGGCGGAGGTCAGAAATCCGATGATGTTGCTAAAGATGAACCTAAAGATGCGGTTGTCGATGACATGATCGCAAAGCTGAAAGCGAAATCAGACAGCACAGATGCGGAAATGGCGAGAATGAAAGCGGAGCTTGATAAGCTGAAAGGCGGCGACAGTGGTAGCAACGACAACAAAATGAGCGATGCAAATAATACGTTGACGGAAAATCTGATGCGTGTCGGCGATAGTAACGACTTCGTGGATGATAACGGTATGGGTATGAGTAGCGGGTTTTACGTGGTGATCGGATCGTTCAGCAGCAAGGACAATGCAAATAAATTCAAGGAAGCAAATATCATCAAGGGATACGCCAATTGCATGGTGACCCAGAATCATAAATCAAAGGTATACTATGTGGTAGTGAACAAGCTGGGCACACAAGCCGAAGCAGAAGCAGAACAGGCAAAATTCAAAACAGAGTATCCGGATGTCTGGATCCAGAAATTACAGTAACAATTTAGAATAAGAGATGATCGCCCCGCAATGAAAATTGCGGGGCGTTTTTTTATGGTTGTCAGAGATAATCTTTGAGTTTGAAAAATACTAATACTTCGCAGTGAAATGTCCTTCGACTCCGCTCAGGGTGAGGTTCTAACAACCTTACACGTCGATTTCACTCCGTATCTTCCGTTCTCAGTGTTTCTTGTGTACTAAGCGCCTTAGTGGTAAAACAAAATATACCTTTTTGAATAACCACCTCCGACTCCGCTCCATCGGCTGCCAAAGGAGCGGAGCAGAAGGGCGGCTCATTACAACGAGTGACCGGTCTTGCGCGCGTCATTGCGAGGAAGGAACGACCGAAGCAATCTCCCGTCAATAAGATGATATTTTTTGAATCGCCCCGCATGTTAGGACGTCATCCTGGATCGCCTTCGCTAAGCTTCGGCGAGCGGGTTCGCACCCGCGATGGAGCGAAACCGAAGTGTGATGAAAAAAAATTAGAAATAAGGACGAGGTTTTTAAACTACCTCGGATATTCCACCCTTACATGATAAATATTCATCAGTTTTTTCTTAAAGATCTTCTTTAAGGTATTGATATCGCGGAACGTAATATCAGAGTTGATGAACTGGTTCTGTTCGATCTGTGCATTGATGATATTTTCAACAAGGTTATCGATCGTCTCCACATCGTATTTTTTCAGGCTTCTCGAAGCCGCTTCTACCGAGTCGGCCATCATCAGAACAGCGGTTTCCTTTGAGAAGGGAATCGGTCCGGGGTAATGAAACTTTGATTCATCGATCTGCTCTTCCGGGAATGCCTTCTTGTAGGATCGGTAGAAAAAAGCGGTAATGGTCGTTCCGTGGTGGGTGCGGATGAAGTCGATGATCTGTTCCGGCAGGTTATTCCTTTTGCCAATCTCGATTCCTTTGATCACATGACTGATGATCATGGCTGCGCTTTCATCGAAGCTCATTTCATCGTGAGGATTCATCCCGCTGGCCTGGTTCTCGATGAAATACATCGGCATCTCCATTTTGCCGATGTCGTGGTACAACGCTCCGGTTCTCACCAGTAAAGCATTTCCACCGATCGTATAGATCGCTTCTTCAGCGATGTTCGCTACCTGCAGCGAATGCTGGAAAGTTCCCGGGGCACGCGAAGCCAGCTCACGAAGCAGCTTTCCGTTGGTGTCGGACAATTCCAGCAGTGATACATCTGAAATAAACCCGAAGAGCTTTTCAAAAACAAAAATAAGCGGATAGGAGAAAAGTGTCAGCAATGCGCTGATCCCGAACCAGGCAAAATCATACCATGTGATCTTATCGCTTCCGCCTTCCTGTGCGATCGTTAAGCCGATAAATGCAATGCTGTATGTCAGGAAAATAAGCGAGGATGAAATGAAGATCTGGGAGCGGTTCCGCATATTCACGATGCTGAATATGGCCACCATACCTCCGAGCAGCTGCACAAAAACAAATTCAAAGCTGTTGGGAACAATGAATGCCAGGATCAGTGACGTGACGAGATGGACAAATAAGGCGACCCGCGTATCATAAAACGCACGGATAATGATCGGGAGAATGCAGAACGGCAGCACATACACGCTGAATGTCTGAGAGCCCGTCGCAAACCGCGTCATCATGACCTGCAGCAGGATCAGGATGAGGATAAACGTGATCTTGGCATTGTCGAGAAAAATATCTTTTCTGAAGAATCCAAGAAAAGCGATCAGTACCACGAGACACACGGAAACGATCAGGATCTGCCCGAGGAGGATAAATAAATAATCACTGGAACCGGCAGCATTCTGTCCTTCGTATTCGATCTTGAGCGACTCCAGCACCTGGAATTTCTGGGCATCGATGATCTCGCCTTTCGAAATGATGCTTTGCTCTTTTACGATGATATCGCGTGACGGAGAAATGTCTTCGATGGATTGTTTCAGAACCTTATCGGTGGTCGCTTTATCAAAAAAGATGGTATGTGTAATCGCATTTTCGAACATCGGAAGCAAGGTCTTTGATTCCGCCGGAAGAGCTGAATTCAGACGTTGCTGTGCATATTCATAAGCGGAGTTCACGGTGAAGAAGTCCCGGAGATCATGTTCTTCTGCGACATTGTTATTGACTACGTAGATCGAAAAATCACCGTTCTTATTCTCAATAACAGGGTCCGGTGCAAGGATCCCTTTGGCATAGATCGAATCGAGAATGCGGTTGACGACGGACAGGATCTTTTCCCTGCGGGCATTGTTTTTCTTTTCTTTCCAGGCGTCGTTGATCGCGCTCTCTAAATTGGCCCTCTTAACATTTACATCCTTCAGATCGGCTTTAAAATAAGGCTTGGCATTTTTCAGGATCTCCGACTTTTCAGCGGCCAGCTCCTCCGGGGTTTTCCGGATAGCAAAGTCGAAAGGAGCGATCAGATCCTCGTGCATCCATGGTTTACCCTTCAGATTTTGGAATTCATATTTGAATTTACCCTGTTTTGGAAAAATGTATACGATCAGGCTGACTGCAACCAGGAAAAGAATTCCTTTGTAGATCTCGGGGTGACTGTGACGTATAAATGAAATGAAATTCTTCATGGAAAGATATCGTAATGCAAAAATACCCCATAATCGGGCGGTTTCAAAACCCGGAAAGGCACTTTGTACACAGGTTTATTCACAATTCCGGGGAAACAAAAGCGCTCCGGTATTTGTTATAATGGGGACAGATAAAAAACACCGGAAAAACGGCTAAAAATACCTTCAAAAAGATTAAATTTGAACTCATTACATCAATCTTAAAACAAACAAATCACTTATTATGAAAGAAGTTTATATTATTTCGGCGGTTCGTACTCCAATAGGAAGTTTTGGAGGAGCGCTTGCCGGTATCTCCGCTACAAAATTAGGCGCTGTAGCTATCAAAGGTGCTCTCGCGAAAGCGGGCGTGGATGGCAAGGAAGTGCAGGAAGTATATATGGGAAGTGTTTTACAGGCGAATCTCGGACAGGCACCTGCGCGCCAGGCTGCGATCTTTGCGGGTCTGCCGGACACAGTACAATGTACAACGATCAACAAAGTATGTGCTTCGGGAATGAAAGCGATCATGATCGGCGCTCAAAGCATTATGTGCGGCGATGCCGATGTTGTTGTTGCCGGTGGAATGGAGAACATGAGCGCTGTTCCTTTTTATTCCGATACGATGCGCTGGGGAAGCAAATATGGTAATGTCAGCATGATCGATGGATTAGCAAAGGATGGCCTGACCGATGTTTACAACAATTACGCAATGGGCGTTGCAGCTGATCTATGTGCGAAAGAATGCAATATTTCCCGTGAAGAGCAGGATAAATTTGCCATCGAATCCTACAAACGCTCCCAGGCTGCCTGGGCCGCCGGAAGATTCAATGATGAGATCGTTCCTGTGGAGATCCCTCAGCGCAAAGGTGATCCGGTGGTTATGAAAGAAGATGAGGAGTACAAAAATGTACGCTTCGATAAAATTCCTGAACTGAAAGGTGCGTTTTCAAAAGAAGGTACAGCTACGGCCGCCAATTCTTCAACGATGAATGACGGCGCCGCAGCAGTTGTATTGATGAGCAGGGAAAAGGCCGAGAAGCTGGGTGTGAAGCCGATCGCGGTCATCAAAGGCTATGCGGATGCGGAACAAGCACCGGAATGGTTTACAACAACACCTTCCCTGGCGGTTCCGAAAGCAGTTGCAAAAGCGGGAATGAAGCTGGAAGACATCAACTATTTCGAGTTGAACGAGGCGTTCTCAACGGTTGGGATCGTGAATATGCAAAAGATGAAACTGGATCCGGCGAAAGTAAATGTGAACGGTGGTGCAGTATCGCTCGGACATCCGCTGGGCTGCTCCGGTGCACGGATCATTGTTACATTGATCCACGTATTGAAACAGAACAAAGCGAAATATGGTGCTGCCGGAATTTGCAATGGCGGCGGTGGAGCAAGTGCAGTTGTTTTGGAACTCGTTTGATATTAAATAAAATTAACCACTAAGGCACTAAGTACATGGAGGTTCACTCAGGCTTAGTGTTTCTCTGTGTACTTAGTGCCTTAGTGGTAAAAAAATGAGCTACGGAATCTGCAACTTAAGCATTATCCCCTGCCGGAAAGAACCTTCGGATCGCTCCGAGATGGTTACCCAGCTGCTTTTTGGCGATCATTTTGAAGTGCTGGAAACACAGGGAAGCTGGTGCCGGATCCGTATTGCATATGACGATTATGAATGCTGGATCGATAAAAAGCAGTTCCTTCCTATTGCTCAGCAGACGGCCGATATACTTGGAAACTCCGGGATCTATTGTGTCAATGAGCTGATCCAGGTGATCACTGAAAATAAGAGCGGCCAGCTTTTCCCGGTTGCCCTGGGAACTACCCTTCCGAATTTTGATGACGGCGAATGTGTGGTTGAAAATGTAACTTTTCACTACGATGGCGCTTATGTAAACGGACCTCTTCCTTTCACAAAGAACGGGATCATCGACACAGGTATGCTTTATCTTAACAGTCCTTATTTGTGGGGTGGAAAAACGCCCTTCGGAATCGATTGTTCCGGTTTTACCCAGATGGTTTACAAGCTGAACGGGATAAAGATCAAACGGGATGCCTGGCAGCAGGCTGAGCAGGGCGAAACACTCAGCTTTGTTGAAGAAGCAGAGCCCGGTGATCTTGCCTTCTTTGATAATGCGGAAGGACGTATCGTTCATGTCGGTATTGTGATGGAGAACAATAAGATCATTCACGCATCCGGGAAAGTCCGTATCGATGGCTTTGATCATCATGGGATCTTTAATAATGAAAAAAAGGATTATTCTCACCAGCTTCGCCTGTTGAAGCGTATCGTCTGATACATGTTAAAGCATGTTCTTATTTTCTCTTTTTTTGTGATCTCCTATTCGCTGTCGGCGCAATATGATGCAGAGTGTTTTAACAAAGCAAGGGAGGAGATAAAAAAGGCGATCGACCAGGATTTTAAACGTCCTACGGATTCCCTCCATGTCCAGGATACTTTGCTGATTGGTGGCGTCAGCCGCTATGTCGATACGGTGTTTTATCGCTACCAGTACGATGCCAACCCGATCGTTCAGAAAGTGGTCGGGTGCCGTATGCCGGATTTTACATTTCAAACCATCAACAAGGAGCAGATGTCAGTCAATGGAATTTCCTCCGACTTTACGATCATCAGTTTCAGCTCTACCACTTATGGTGATGTTTGTAATGCCCGTCTTCACCAGTATTGCAGGTTGAAAAAATTGCTCGGTGACAGCCTGACGGTGATCAATATTTTTGAGGAGCCTGATAATAAAGTGAAAGATTATGCAGGGAATTTTGATAATAACGTGGAGTTTGTTGCATACGGCGATGTTCTGTCAAAGTATTATTCCCTGAATACGGGTGCGCAGGTATATGTTCTGGATAAGTACAAGAACATCGTATACATAAATGCCGGGCAGCAATACGTAAATACGCCTGATGAGATCTATTCCGAGCTTCTGGATAAGATCCGGAGCACCAATTGTTCCGATTAGATGCTGATCTTTTCTTCAGGTCCAAGGAACTTCGGACCGGTGTGAAGCACATACAGATCGAGCACCGCTTTGAGCTTCGCGAAATATTCCCTGATCCTTGTCTTAAGTGAATACTGTCCAGGAACATCCTGTGCGTTGAATCCGACTGCCTCCATGCCATAGTGATTTCCGATGAACAGTGCACGTTCATTATGGAAGCGCTGTGAAATGACAGTAACTTTGTTCTGCCCGAATATCTTCAGGCACCTTACCATCGAGTCCAGTGTGCGGAAGCCCGCAAAATCAAGAGTGATACAGCTATCCGGGATGCCCATTTTTACAAGCGCATCGCACATGTCCGTTGCTTCGTCGTATTCCCGGATGTGATTATCACCGCTGACAATAATGTGCCTGATCTTGCCTGCCTTGAACAAAGCAACAGCAGCCTCGATCCGGTACTTAAAGAATAGATTCTCTCCTCCCCAGCGGGACGTTTTATTAGCGCCGAGTACAAGGCCTACATCATTCGCAGGTATATTCTCAACTTCCGAGTAAAGCTGATCCGATGTGCTTCTGATGATCCAATAATTGCAAAGGAGAATGGCGATTATCATAAAAAGAAGCAGGCCTGCTGACCATTTGAAGAGCCTGCTCCGGAAGAATGCAAAAAAACGCTGCCACATGCTACTTTACGAACAGGTCGATGAGAACAAAAACTGCAAATACAACACTTGCAATTCCGTTGGTGGTGAAAAAAGCAAGATTGACCTTTGACAGATCGGTCGGTTTTACAAGCAGGTGCTGATAGATCAGTAAAGCACAATAGATCGTTGTTCCAATCCAATACGAAACACCGAAACCGGCATAGATCCCGGCATAAATAATAAAGCCGGCGCTGACAGCGTGAAGGATATTTGAAAGCATCAGCGCTCCTTTTTTTCCAAGAACAACAGGAATGGAATGAAGCTCTTTCGACCGGTCAAAATCTTCATCCTGCAAGGCATAGATAATATCAAAACCTGCTACCCAAAACAAAACGGCAAATGAGAAGAACAAGGGCAGCCAATCGAACTGCCCGGTTACTGCGAGGTAAGCTCCGATCGGTGCGAGTGAAAGTCCAAGTCCGAGGATCAGGTGGCAGAGTGCGGTAAATCGCTTGGTAAGACTATATCCGAGCACCACCAGTAATGCAACGGGTGAGAGGTAAAAGCAGAGCGTATTGATGAAAGCAGTGGCGCCGATGAACAGCACGCAGTTAATGATCACGAAAAAGAGCGCATTCCCGGGCTTTACGATCCCTGCAGGGATCTCTCGTACAGCGGTACGGGCATTCTGCTCATCGATCGTGCGATCAATATAGCGGTTGAACGCCATCGCCGCACTGCGTGCGAAGATCATGCATAGCACCACCAGCGCAAACAAACGAATATCAAAAGCAGATTTTGTAAAGGTGATCGCAAGAAAATATCCGATGATCGCAAAGGGAAGCGCAAAAATGGTGTGACTGAATTTGATCAGTGAAAGATAATTGGATATGGTTTTTGTTGCGGCCATTAGTTCTTCCCTCCCATGATAATAAAATAAAGCACCAGCAGGATGGGGATCGAGCTCAGGATCATACCTGCCAGTCCGGCTGTAAACCGGCGGTTATTCACACTGTATTTGGTGTCAAGATAAACGTAAATAGTGGAGCAGACCATTCCAAGAAATCCGACCGGGATGGAATAGAAAACTCCGTATGGCAATACGCAGAGAAGAACTGCTGCTGCGCCCAGTATCAAAGAGCAAATTCCAAGGATCCTTAATTGTTTTTGCATAAAATTATTTCGGCAAAATTAGGATTTTTTCTGCAGCAACCGCTTTTTCATTTTGTATCAGCTGGAAGAAATACATGCCTGGTGAAAGATCTCTTATTTCAACAGTCGAACCCTCGATTTGTTTGCTTGCGGCAAGCGCTCCCATCGAGCTGTAGATCTTTAAAAAGGTTATGCCTTTCCAACTGCCCGGCATTCGGATCGCTACCGAGCCTGAGCCCGAAGGATTCGGATAAACGAGAAACTCGTTCTCATCCGCACTTTCGATACCGGTGGTAAGACAATTCGTAAGCGCATTGAATGCATTCGCTTTTCCGTAACCGTACTGGTTGTTGGGAACCACTCCTGTAAACCCATCTACCGTCGGACAGCTGATGATCGCATTTTTGACCGCTGCAGCGGAAGCGGTTGGATTCTTCTGAAGGTAAAGTGCAGCAATTCCGGCAACACCCGGGCTTGCAGCAGATGTTCCCCCGCCCAATGTATGATATCCGCCCGGATCATAATAATCCGGGTATGCGACAGCATCCGCAGGAAGGTTGGAAAGCAAGGAACATGACATCACAAAATCTCCGGGAGCTGCAATATCCGGTTTGATCCTGCCATCGCGTGTAGGACCGCAGCTGGAATTCGGATGACGCCGTCCGGGAACACGCGTATAATCAATAAACATTACGCTGTTATAGTTGAGCATGCTTCTCCGGTTTGTATAGTTCCCGACAGTAATAACTTCATCCAGGCACTGGAAGCTGGAAACCATTGTTTGCGTGAGATCGGGAGCTTTGTAGTAAATACTGTCCGGCATTATTGCGGCCGAAGGCAAGCCGGAGCTGATCATATTAAAGCTCCAGAGATCGAACTTGCCGTTTCCTGTGCACATCAGTCTCCAGTTATAAGCGGTTGAATCCGGGGTGATGAGGAATTCCATAGAGTAAACTCCTCCGGCCAGGCTTCCGAAGCTCTCCACGATCCCGATCCTGTTTCCGGAATTATAAAGCGTATCCGCCAGCAGTCCGCTCAGATGGGATGCGATATTTGAAAACGGAATATTGCCGCGGAAAGAATACGGACTCATGTTATCGGCACCGATGGAAAAATTTACATTTTTGAAGTTGCTGGTATCGGACCAGATCTGGAAATAGATCGTTGCGCCGGTATGGAACCAGGTAAAGTTTGTGTCGCTGGTCACCGTGTATCCCAGGTGAAATGGAATATCACCGGCATTGCCCGCAGCCGCCACAAAAGATCTTCCGTTCTGCGCCGTGATCATATTCTTGATCATTTGCGCCTGCAGATCGAGTCCGTCATGCGAGCCCATGTAGTCGCCCAGGCTGGCATTGATCACACAAGGCTTTCCGAGAAGGTCAGCTTTTGTATAGATATAATCGACCGCATCGGTCATCACCGTCGGGCTGGTTGAATTGAAGTCAAAAGCAACCACAACGAGGTCCGATTTGAAAGCAACGCCTTTGTAGGTTCCGCTGGCGAGCCCGTTCCCGGCAGCAACGCCTGTAACATGTGTGCCGTGTCCGTTCCAGGGAATATCCGTATGTGCAGCGGCAAGTCCGCCATCGATCCCGGCGCTGTCCCATTCCTGCCCATAGCCGTAGGATGGAGTATTTGCGGCAAGCGGTTGTGTCTGGTCCCACAGGTATTTGATGCGCGTATTTCCAAGGCTGTCACGGAGATCCGGGTGCGAGAAATCGACACCGGTATCGATAATGCCGACGATCACGCCTGCACCGTTGTATGCCTGCGGAAGCGGAGCCTGGCCGTTGTGTACAGGAGGCACATTATTATTCACCAGCATGGTGTCATTCATCGGCCGGAAGCGCGGAGGATAGGCTTCTACACGTTTGATCCGGCGGTCCGACACAAATTGCGAAAGTGCCGATGCCGGAACATGAACCGCAGCGATATCACCGGCAGAATATCTTACCTTCCCGTTTACTGCATTCGTTATGGAAGTAATTGCAGACAGATCACCTTTTACAAAAACATCAATCAGTCCGGTTGATGCGGAATGCTCTTTTTTAGCAAGAGACATGTTCATTTTCAGGTCCTGGGCATAATTATTGACGCAGGAAAAAAGAAGCAGAATGAGTAGGAGCCGGTAGTATTTCATTATTCAGGAATATTTACGAAATTTACGATTCTGCTGTGAATTTTGCCAGTTTTTGCGATGAAATACCGCTTTCTCAGCCTCTTGCTCTTGTTTTCTGCTTATGCGGCCGGACAGTCCACAGTTCCCTATACTCACGATTACGAATTCAAGGAAGGAGTTTTTCTGACCTATACTCAGTTCATTAAAAATTCTCCGGTACTAAAATCCAATATTGTTTCCAGTGTTCCGGCAGGTAATATCGATTTTCTGTCGGAGGTGCTGGAACAAAAAATGCTGACCTACAAGGATTCCGCCGGCACGGAACAAAAAGTGGAAGTCAGCTCCGTATGGGGATATTGCCAGAACCGTGCTTTGTACGTTAACTATAATAAAGGCTTCGATCGCTTGAATGTGATCGGAAATCTTTCCCTGTTCTCTTCCGTGATCGTTCATGCTCCGATGGAAAGAGATCCGATGGGAAATATATACAATGTGAATACGAGCTACGATGAGCTTCGCCAGTTTGTGCTGGATACGCAGAGTAACAAGATCTGGGATTTCAATGTAAAGAGCATGGAAGTTCTGCTGAAAAGCGATGATGTGCTTTACCAGTCTTTTATGAAATTAAAGAAACGTGAAAAAGCGGATTCGATCTTTATTTATCTGCGTAAATACAATGAAAAGCACCCGCTTTATCTCCCGGCAAAATGAGAAGATTTTTCTTACTTCTTCTTTCAGTGTTAGCATTGAAAACTTCTGCACAACCATTTTCTTTTCCAAAAATAGATTCAACCGGCAGGGATGCTTCTGAATTTATTCCTCCGGGTTGGTTCGTTGAACACAGTGCATCGGGCGATCTGAATAATGATAAAACGGAGGACCTGGTTCTGGTCATCCAATCGAAGGATAGTATTACGGAGCTCCGGTATAATTGTGAAACAAAGAAATGGGATGATGAAGAGCGGGGTTTTCCCAGAATACTAATCGTTTTATTTGAAGGCCTGGACGGAAAGTATCACCTTGCTTTTCAAAACAATGATTTTATTTTACGGTCAGATGAAGGCGGAATGATGGGAGATCCTTTTGAAGGACAGGAGATGAAGATCAGGAATAATGTTCTGACCTTCGGATTTTCCGGTGGTACAAGTGAACGCTGGGTGGTAGAATATAAATTCCGTTATCAAAAAAGCAATTGGTTTCTGATCGGTGCCTCATCAGGAGGTTTTCATGCGGTGCTGGGTACGGCTGAAGAAAACAGCTATAACTTTTTGACGGGGAAGGTCAAGATCACAACAAGCGTGAATATTTTTGAAAATGGAAAATCGAAGATCAAATGGAAGACAATCCCCAAAGCTGATCTCCGGACGATCAACATGCTGGTCAGGCCATTCTGCTGGGAAGTGGAGCCGGGAGTTTTCCTTTAAAAGCAATATTTGTTTCTCCTGGAACAAGCGTACGGCAATTCAGCGGAATTTACGATATTTGCCATCCCAAGTGAATTCTTAAAACGAATCATAACTTATAATTCATCATTTATAACTCGTAAAAATGTCAGAAGGAAGACAGATCATTTTTTCCATGGTGAACGTGAGCCGCACGTTGCCAGCAGGTAAAACCATTCTTAAGGATATTTACCTTTCTTTTTATTACGGCGCAAAGATCGGGATCCTCGGATTGAACGGTTCGGGTAAATCCACTTTGCTGAAGATCATCGCAGGTATCGAGAAAAATTACCAGGGAGAGATCCATTTTTCTCCGGGCTACCGGATCGGAATGCTGGAGCAGGAGCCGAAGCTCGATGATTCAAAAACGGTGCTCGAAATTGTTCGCGAAGGTGCTGCGGAACATGTTGCTATCCTGAAAGAATACGAAGAAGTAAATAACAAATTCGCGGAGCCGGAATACCTGGAAGACCCGGATAAAATGGATAAGCTGATCAATCGCCAGGCACAATTGCAGGACCAAATCGATCAGCTGGATCTGTGGAACCTGGATAACCGCCTGGAGCAGGCAATGGAAGCTTTGCGCTGTCCCGACAGCGATTCACCTGTCAAAAATCTTTCCGGCGGGGAAAGAAGACGCGTTGCGCTTTGCCGCCTGCTGATCCAGGAACCTGAAATCCTTTTACTGGATGAACCAACCAACCACCTCGATGCTGAATCGGTGGATTGGTTAGAACAGCATTTGCAGAATTACAAAGGAACTGTGATCGCAGTAACACACGATCGTTACTTCCTCGATAACGTAGCGGGCTGGATCCTTGAACTGGATCGTGGTGAAGGTATTCCATGGAAAGGGAACTATTCCGAGTGGCTGGATCAGAAACAAAAGCGCCTGGCACAGGAAGAGAAAACGGAAAGTAAACGTCAGAAAACGCTTGCGCGAGAGCTGGATTGGGTACGACAAGGAGCAAAAGGACGCCAGGCGAAATCAAAAGCCCGGATCCAGAACTATGAGAAAATGTTGGGTGAAGATGTAAAAGCAAAAGAAGAAAGACTGGAGCTCTTTATTCCGAACGGTCCGCGTTTAGGAAATGAGGTCATCGAAGCGATCGACGTATCGAAAGCATTTGGAGATAAGTTGCTTTACGAGCATCTGAACTTTAAGCTGCCTCCTGCAGGGATCGTTGGGATCATCGGCCCGAATGGTGCCGGTAAAACGACTCTGTTCCGTATGATCATGGGTGAGGAAAAACCGGATCATGGTGAGTTTAAAGTCGGATCCACCGTAAAGATCGCCTATGTTGACCAGGCACATAATGAGATCGACCCGGAGAAAACGATCTACGAAGTATTGACAGGCGGAACGGAAACGATTGTGATCGGCGGACAAACACTGAACTCGAGAGCTTACGTTTCCAAGTTCAATTTTAACGGTCCGGACCAGGGCAAAAAAACCGGGATCCTTTCGGGTGGAGAGCGGAACCGCTTGCATCTTGCGTTAACCTTGAAAAAAGAAGCGAACGTGCTCCTGCTGGATGAGCCTACGAACGACCTTGACGTAAATACCTTGCGTGCCCTGGAAGAAGGTTTGGAGAACTATGCAGGTTGTGCGGTGATCATTTCCCACGACCGTTGGTTCCTCGACAGGGTTTGTACGCACATTCTTGCTTTTGAAGGTGATTCGCAGGTCTATTATTTTGAAGGTGGTTATTCGGAGTATGAAGAGAACAAGAAAAAACGCCTGGGGAATGTCGAGCCGAAGCGTGTCCGCTATAAGAAGCTTACCGTTTAATGGTATCAGCCAAATTGTTTAACTTTAATGAGGAATCGGATCCGGTTCCTCATTTTTATTTTCATTCACAGAGTTTTCCCGGAATGTTTTTTTGATAATTGCCCGAAAGTGTTTTTAAAGTAATCTGATATGAAAAAATTTATTTTAGCGATCATCATCGGCGGAATCATCGGCGCGGTACTTATTTTATTAGTGATCGTATTGTTCAACACTAACCGCACCGATAAAGGCGGGATCCAGCTTGTGAAGAATGATTCGACAGCAGTCAATAACCACAAGAACCAGCAGGTCCTCGTTTATGGTGAATACATGGATCTCGACAGCACGGATTACCTGCTCATTCCGCTGGGGATGAAAAGCACCGATGATCTCGAGGATAAGGGACTGCGCTCCAAATCTGCCGAGGAATACGGCTCTTCTTACAACGGAAGCTATCGGAGCTATAAATACAATTTTTATACGCTGGATTTCGGCAATTGCAATAATATCATCTTTTATAATAAATGCACTGATGAAACTCATCTGCTTTTGCAGGAGCCGGCGATCATCTCCCAGTTCTATTTTCCATTTTATGACAAGGAATATACCGGCAGCAAATACTATTTCATCCTGCTGGGAATAAGAGAAAGTGATTCAAACGGCGATGGCTATATCAATAGCGAGGATGCGGAGAAGGTCTATATCACCGATCTGTCGGGAAAGAACAGGATCCAGGTAACGCCGGATAATACACAGCTTGTGGACTGGTTCATCGATCCTGCAACGAATAATATCCTGATGAAGGTCCGCTTTGATACCAACAAGGATCTGAAATTCAATTATTATGATGAGATCGAGATTATGAAAACTTCCATCACCGAGCCGTCACAGGGAAAGATCATCATCGGAAATGATATCAAAGCAGAGATCAAGCGGATCCTGGATAAGATAAAGTAGTTAGTACTTAGTTCGTTATCAACCGGCTAACGACCAAGTACTAACGACTCCGCACTAATTCACGATCTTCATTTCGTTGATCAGGTTGCTGGCATTTCCGTATTTATCGATGAGGAAAAGCACATAACGGATATCGACACTGATCGTACGCTTGTATTTGCTGTCAAAATAAATATCTCCGCTCATCGCTTCCCAGTTCCCGTCGAAAGCCAAACCGATCATCTCGCCATTTCCATTCATAACCGGACTGCCGGAGTTGCCGCCGGTAATGTCGTTATTGCTGATGAATGCAACGTGCATGTGACCATCCTTGTCAGCATACTTTCCATAGTCCTTTGCATTGTAAAGCTCTTTAAGCTTTGCAGGAACGCGGAAGCTGAATTCGTTCGGGTCGTCTTTTTCAATGATCCCGTCAAGTGTAGTGAAATAACCATAATCCACACCATCTTTAGGAGAGTATGATTTGATGTTTCCGTAAGTGAGACGCAATGTGCTGTTCGCATCCGGGTAAAATTTCTTATCCGGCTGCATGGCCATCAATCCACGGATATACTTACTTCCTTCCGTATTATTTATTTCATTGAAAGTATTAATGTGCGGTTGAATATTCTTAGTGTAATTATCGTAGCAGGCACGTACAAATTCAAATGCAGGATCTTTCTGAAGCTTTTTCAGATCCGGTTTTTCAAGAAATTTTGCAGCGCTTGCGGCGGAAGCAGCAAAGCTTTTTTCAAAAACAGCTTTCGCAAATCTCTGAAAGGTTTCCTCTGTTGTCTTTCCCTTGTATTTTTTCAGGACCGTTTGCATTATCTCAGGCTGCTGCTCTGCAGGAATGTTTTCATAGAACATCTGTGTGATCTTTGCGAGGATCTTTTGCTCGGAAGGACTATTGAAAGATTTGTAAAAGGTCTCATTAAAGTTCTTTACATAGTCAGTCGCTTTTTTTATGTCATCCGGGTTTTGAGGCTCTGATTTTAACGCTTTCTCAAGTGCGGAATAGTTTAATGCAGCTACTAAAATTCCACAACCGGAGATCCCTTCCTTGATATAGGTTGAATGCAAGGCGTATTTGTTATAGTCAACATAGGCATTAGCATAGTTCCCAAGAATATTCTCATACTCGGGCTTTCCTTTTGCCCATTCGGCGAAAGCCTGCTCAGTTGCTTTCTTTTCGTCATACACTTTTAGCTTTTTCAGCTGCTCGGTCTGTCCGATAAAGTACTTCCAGTAATTGGAGATCCTGGCATAAGCAGAGGACATTAACAGGCGGGTGCTATCGCTTTTGTCCATTTCTGTTTTCCAGTTGCTCAGTCGTACGCCTCTCAGGTCTACAATAGCAGGATTGATCTTGCTCACCGCCAGCTCAATTCCCCACGAAGTTTCATAACGATTGGTGCGTCCCGGAAAACCATAGATCATCGTATAATCACCATCTGAAACACCTTTAAGAGAAACGCTCAGGAATTTTTTCGGTTTGTAAGGAACATTGTCAGGAGAATATTTTGCCGGCTTATTATCCTTGTTCGCATAGATGCGGAACATGGAGAAATCCCCGGTATGACGCGGCCACATCCAGTTGTCGATATCGCCGCCAAATTTTCCGATCGCCTGCGGTGGTGCTGCAACAAGCCGGATATCGGTAAATTTTTCAAAAACAAAAAGATAAAATGCATTGTCGCGGAAAAAAGACCTTACCATAGCATCGTAGGAAGTTCCCTTTGTTGCTTCGTCAGCGATCGCTTTAAGAATCGCTTCTTTTTTAACATCCGAAACCGGTTCTTTACTTTCCCCGAGTATTTTGTTTACCCTGTCGGAAACATCTTCCATTCTTACGAGAATGGAAGCGGACATATTATCATTTACTTTTTCTTCAGCATAACTTTTTGCCCAGAAGCCGTTATCGAGGATGTTATCCTGCGCTGTGCTATGCTTTGCGATAGCATCATATCCGCAATGGTGATTGGTAATGAGTAATCCCTGGTCGGAAATGATCTCAGAAGTACAGCCTCCGTTGAACCATACAATGGCATCTTTCAGGCTGGAGTTATTGATATCGTAGAGTTGTTCGGGCGTGAGCTTTAAGCCTGCTTTCTGCATTTGCTCATAATTGTCCTTGAGGAGCATCGGCAGCCACATGCCTTCATCGGCTTTTAATAAGTTCAGACCCGAAAGCTGAAAAGTTAAGAGAAGAAGAAAAGTAATTTTTTTCATGTTAAGAGAATGTTTTCAATTTTAGATATGCAAAACTATCATTTACTTTGAATTACGATGCAGGTTTCCGCCAAACGTTTGAATATCAGTTATAAATGACTGATATTTTGAGATGAAAGGCCGGACGTTTGTTCGTGAAAAATCACGATATTCGTGAACGATTATAAGATCCAGATCTCAGATTGATTTATGTCAACTAAACCATCAATACCCAAAGGAACCCGCGATTTTTCACCCGTTGAAATGGTGAGAAGGAATTATATTTTCGATACCATCCGGAGTGTATTTCAGCGATATGGTTATTTGCCGATCGAGACACCTGCAATGGAGAATCTTTCGACCTTAATGGGAAAGTATGGCGAAGAAGGAGATAAGCTGATCTTTAAAATATTGAACAGCGGGGATTTTAAGGAAGGTGTCGATATGAATCTGGAGTCGAAACAACTTGTGAACAGGATCTCCGAGAAAGCACTCAAATATGATCTCACAGTTCCTTTCGCCCGCTACGTGGTTCAGCACCAGAATGAAATAACCTTTCCTTTTAAACGTTATCAGATCCAGCCGGTATGGCGCGCTGATCGTCCGCAGAAAGGCCGTTACCGCGAATTTTACCAGTGTGATGCCGATGTGATCGGGAGCAATTCACTCATCAATGAAGTGGAGCTGGTGCAGATGATCGATGATGTTTTTACAACATTGAAAGTGCCTGTGCTGATCAAGATCAATAACCGCAAGATCCTGAGCGGGATCGCTGAAATGATCGGCGAAAAAGAAAAGATCGTTACGATCACCGTTGCGATCGATAAACTGGATAAGATCGGGATCGACGGCGTAAAAAAAGAATTGGAAGAGAACGGTGTTCCACATCATGCGATCAAAAAGCTGGAGCCGCTGATCGAATTCAAAGGCAACACAACCGATAAGCTGAACTTTCTGAAGGGCCTGCTGGCAGAGTCGGAGATCGGACTGAAAGGAATCCGGGAAGTCGAATATATTTTTGAAACAGTAAAAAGCTGTAAGCTGTCTACTGCCGACTGCGAACTGGACATCACGCTTGCCCGCGGTCTCAACTATTATACCGGCGCGATCTTCGAAGTGAAAGCGAACTCCGGAACGCTCACCAGCAGCATTTGTGGCGGCGGGCGTTATGATGATCTGACAGGAATTTTCGGTCTGCCGAACATGAGTGGCGTCGGAATTTCTTTCGGTGCTGACCGGATCTATGATGTATTGAATGAATTAAACCTGTATCCTGAATCTGTTGCTGCATCAACAAAATTGCTTTTCGTGACCTTCGGGGAAGCCGAGCAGAATTACTGTCTGCCGCTGCTTGCAAAAGTCAGAAAAGCCGGGATCAACTCGGAGATCTATCCTGATGCTTCTGCGAAAATGAAAAAGCAGATGGGCTATGCGGATGACAAAAAGATCCCTTTTGTGGTAATTGTTGGCGGTGATGAAATGGCCAGCGGGGAATTAACATTGAAGGATATGCAAAGCGGGGAGCAGGTGAAATTGAATATGGATGATATTATTTCGAGATTAAAATAAAATTCACCACTAGGACACTCAGAACACGAAGCACTAAGCAATTGGTAAAAGAATTAAAAAAATCACCACGGAGAAACGGAGAGCACAGAGAAGCATAGAGGAAACTTTGTAAATTCCGTGTACACCGTTTCAAAGCCTGCGCTGAGCGAAGAAGAAGTGTGGTAAAAAATAAACAACTTAGTGTGCCTCTGTGACCTTAGTGCCTAAGTGGTAAAAAAAAATGGCAAAAAAATGCACAGCATAACAACTTCCCAAATAAACCTGGACACCATTCACCGTGTCATGTCGGCCGGTGAAAAGCTTACGCTTTCTGAAGAAGCAAAAAAGAACATTATTGCCTGTCGTGAATACCTCGATAAGAAAATGCTTTCTCAGAAGGAGCCGATCTATGGCATTAATACCGGCTTTGGTTCACTTTGTAACGTGGTGATCCCGGATGCAGACCTGGAAAAATTACAGCAAAACCTGGTGATGTCGCATGCCTGCGGCACGGGTGCGGAAGTGCCATCAGAGATCGTTAAGCTGATGCTGCTTTTGAAGATCCAGGCTTTGTCATATGGAAAGTCTGCTGTTCAGCTTTCCACGGTCGAGCGCCTGGTTGATCTCTTTAATAACGATGTTTTGCCGGTAGTATATCAGCAAGGCTCCCTGGGTGCGTCTGGAGATCTGGCGCCGCTGGCACACATGTGCTTGCCGCTGCTCGGTTTGGGCGAAGTGTACTTCAAGGGAAAAAAGCAGCATTCAGCTGATGTTTTGAAGGAATTAAACCTTAAACCGGTTGCTCTTAAGTCGAAAGAGGGCCTGGCCTTATTGAACGGAACGCAATTCATGAGCGCCTACGGTGTTTGGTGTTTGCTTACTGCGAAAAAGTTAAGCAACGCTGCTGATATGATCGGGGCGTTATCTCTTGAAGCCTTTGACGGACGTATCGATCCGTTCAAGCCGCACATACATTCCATCCGTCCGCATAAAGGACAGGTACAAACAGCTGAAAATATGCGGAAGCTGCTGGATGGAAGCGAGATCATCAGGCGTAAAAAAGAGCAGGTGCAGGATCCGTATTCGTTCCGCTGTATCCCGCAGGTGCACGGTGCATCCAGAGATGCGATCACCTATGCGGAAAGTGTTTTCCTCACGGAAATAAATTCGGTGACCGACAATCCTACTGTTTTTCCGGAGGAAGATGAAGTGATCTCGGGAGGAAATTTCCACGGGCAGCCGCTTGCGCTAGCATTGGATTTTCTTGCGATTGCTGTCGCAGAGCTTGGAAATATATCCGAAAGAAGAACGTATCAGCTGATTGGCGGATTAAGAGGCTTGCCGCCTTTTTTGGTTGCTACACCCGGTTTGAACTCGGGCTTTATGATCCCGCAATATACCGCTGCGAGTATAGTAAGCCAGAGTAAACAGCTTTGCTCGCCTGCTTCAGTCGATTCGATTGTCAGCTCGAACGGACAGGAAGATCATGTTTCGATGGGTGCAAATGCCGCAACGAAGTGCTTCAAAGTAGTAGAAAATACCGAACGTGTTCTTGCAATTGAATTATTGAATGCGGCGCAGGCTTTGGAATTTAGAAGACCGCTCAGGTCTTCTCCGGTCGTTGAAAAGATGGTCGGCGAATATCGTACAAAAGTTGCTTTTGTTGATGTTGATCGCGTACTGTATCCGGATATTGAAAAAAGCGTTCAGTTTATTCAAACGAATAGCTTCAATTTCTGATCGATGGGAAAGCTTCTTGCATTTCTCCTTATATTCTCCTCTTTCTGGACCGTCGCCTGTGATTGTCCGCCTTCGCCGGCTGTTAATAAGCAGGAAGCCCAAAAATACGATGTCGTTTTTTATGGAACGGTTGATTCCGTTTTCGGAACTGAAAAAGCAGACTATGGAAAAGCTTTTTTCACCGTAAAGGAGTTATACAAGGGGAATTGCCCTGGCAGATTTACGCTGAACTTCGAATTTGCTTCTGCCTGCATGATGAGTTTCTCGAAAGGAGAAGAATGGATCATTTACGCGAATTATGAAAAATTCGACCTGCTGAAAACAAACTTTTGCGGTCTCAGCCGGAAGCTGCCTTCTGCCGGCGAGCAGGATCTTTATGCGATCAACGGTCGTCCGTCTTTTGATAATGAAGAGCTGCTTTTGAAAGCTTCTTTTGGTCTTCAGCCTTTTGTAAAGGAAAATGAGATCAACAAACAGCATGAAGAAATGGGTCCGCGCAATGAACAGCCAAGCGGAAACGGAAAGATCATTCTGCTGCTCATCTCGCTTGCGGTCATGGGAGTCGTTTGGTATTTAACCCGAAAAAAGAAATAAATGCAGCTATTTAAATCACATCCCTGGCATGGGATCAGCATTGGAGACAATGCTCCTGAAACTGTGACGGCCTTTATCGAGATCGTTCCAACCGATACGGTGAAATACGAGATCGATAAAACAACCGGATATCTCAAGATCGATCGTCCGCAAAAATTTTCCAATGTAGTTCCTACGCTTTATGGATTTATTCCGCAGACATACTGCGACGCGAAAGTTGCTGAATTCGCCGCGATGAAATCCGGAAGAGAAGTTGTGAAAGGTGATGGTGATCCGCTGGATATTTGTGTGCTGAGTGAAAAAACGATCACACACGGCGATATTATCTTACAAGCTATTCCGATCGGCGGTTTCCGGTTGATCGATAAAGGCGAAGCCGATGATAAAATTATCGCGGTTATGAAATCAGATGAGGTTTTTGAAGGCTGGAAAGATATCAGTGACTGCACCGGAGCGGTGATCGATCGTTTGAAACATTATTTCCTTACCTATAAGAATATTCCCGGCGCAGAGAAGCCAACCTGCGAGATCACACACATTTATGGCCGTGAAGAAGCGTATGAAGTGATCAGAAGGAGCAGAGCGGATTATCAGAATAAGTTCCTGAAAGCTTGACCGATCTGTATTGTATATCGGGCATGGGCGTTGATTATCGCCTGTTTGAAAACCTTGACCTTCCCGGTTGTAAATTGCATTTTATTTCCTGGAAAACGCCTTTAAGCGGCGAAACACTCCCGGATTATGCGATGCGCCTTTCGGAAGCAATTGATAGCAGCCGTCCGTTTGCGCTGCTGGGCGTTTCTTTTGGCGGAATGTGCTGCACGGAGATCGCAAAACACTTGAAACCGGTGAGAACGTTTATTATTTCCAGCTGTAAGCGGAATGATGAGCTGCCTTCCATGATCCGGATCTGGAGATTTGTTCCACTTCACAGAATTCTTAACAATAAGATCCTGATTTCAGGTGCGATGCTGTTGAAAGGAAAATTCGGCGTAAGAACCAAAGAAACAGGGAAGCTCTTTAATGACATGCTGAGATCAGCGCCGGATCATTATTACCGCGGTGCGATCGATTGTATTGTCAGATGGAAGAATACAGAAGTTCCTCAGAATTTAATTCATATTCATGGTGATGCAGATCGACTGATCCCGTTAAGACATATCAAATGCGATCATATCATAAAAGGCGGGACACATTTTATGGTAATGGATCGGGCGGAAGAGATCAGCAAGATAATTAACAGGGAATTGTCTCCAATAGCTGAATTGTCATAAAACCGTTCGATGTAGAACTGTATTGTCAATCGGCCAATTCTGAAAAAGTATATTTCTCGCTCCTACGGAGCTGGTCTTTTAGTTCGTTAGCTGCGTAATAGTATCTATTCTGTGTGCGTTGCAAATGTATGTTAATTGAAAAAATACAGAATAACGGGAAATGAAGTTAAACGCGTAGTTGTTAAAATACTAAAACAACAAACGCAGGTATACAATTAACCGCTGGGAGTACAATGTCTTTGGTCCCGAATAGCGTAGGGTAATTAATCTGTAGGTGAAACGCCATCAGCTCTGCAGGAGCGGAATATCGTTAACCCCGTAGGGGTGAAATGTCTCAGCTCCTTTAACAGGAATGCACATATTTTTGGGAATCAGATATCCAGGAAGAAGTATGAAGAGAAGCGTGAGGACGATTTCTTTCTCCGGCTCATTTTTTAGGAGCATTTTCTCCTCCCATCAGCACATACTCGATCATGTTCGCACCCATCTTCAATGCTTTCTGGTGCGTTTCGGGTGAATCCTTGTGAACTTCATAGCTTTCCCAGCCGTCGCCAAGATCGCATTCATAATCGTAGAAACACACAAGCCGCCCGTTGTAGATCAATCCGAAACCCTGTGCCGGTTTCCCTTCGTGTTCATGGATCTTTGGTAATCCATTTGGAAAATCGTATTTCTGGTGATAGATCGGGTGGGAGAAAGGCAGTTCAATAAAATCCAGATCCGGAAATACTTTCTTCATTTGCGGACGAATGAATTTATCGAGTCCGTAGTTATCCGAAATGTGTAAAAATCCGCCGCCGATCATGTAATTTCTCAGGTTCTCTGCTTCCTGCGCGCTGAAAACTACGTTTCCATGTCCGGTCATGTGGACAAAAGGGTAATTGAAAATATCCGGGCTGCCGGCTTCGATGGTAGCCTGCTCGGGGTTAATGTTCGTTTTCAGGTTGGTGTTGCAGAACTCGATGAGGTTCGGAAGCGAGGTTTCCAGGTTGGCATACCAGTCGCCGCCTCCATTGTATTTCAACAGCGCGATCTGGTAAGTGGGTGCCGGACTGAATGCAAAAATGCAGGTCAGGACCGAGAACAATATGAGGGTTCGTTTAAGCATTCCTTTCTTTCGCCGATTTCATGCTAAGATACATATCATTGAAACGTTCCAGCACTTTTTCAATAAATGTTTCATCAATGAGTTTTTTTATGCCTTCAACGCCATTCACTTCGTTGTGCCCGAATTTGAACATCTGTTCCATATTGCCCGCGATGAACTGCACCTGGTATTTATCATTCATCGAAAAGATGTTGATCGCGATCCTGTCGTGCGGTATGTTGGCGATGATTCTCATTTAAATTTAATAAGTAATATTTAATAAGTGATATGTTTTGATCGGTCTTTGCAAAGTTTCCTTGCATTCAAAAGTTTATCTTAAGCAGTAATATTACCTATTACGTCTTACATTTTACATTTCCCTTTTCACATTTTAAACGGTCCGCTGTTAAACACGTTCGTTCCTTCATCTCCTTCTTTCCTGATCTTGGCTTGTATTGCAACGGCAAGAGCAAAATAATGATCCAGCTTGTTTTTGCGAAGGAACACTTCCGCTTTGTCATCGCCATTAATGAAATTGGCCATGGCAGCCCATTGGAACGCCCGCTGATCCATCAGCAGCTTAAAAGCGCTTTTGTCTTCCCAAACCGCATTTACAAAAGCGGCAAGCACAACAAATTTATGTGTGAGCAGATATTCAAATGCTTTCGGGAACCGGCTTGCCGCGTCTTTTAGCTGCACAAGTTCCTCCAGGTTATGATCCAGCAGCCATTGCTTTGCCCGGGTGTCACCGTTTACCCAGGCTCTTGTCATATCGATCGCTTCCTTCGAATAATTCATCAGAACATAAGTGTTGATGGTTTATGAACCGGGGTATTATCAAGAAGTGCTTCCGCGATCTTCGCATGAAGCGGAAAATTATTTCCGATCAGCCAGTCATATGCTTCTTCTGAGCGGTGAGCTGCATTTACTACTGCGGCCCATTCCCGGTCATTTTTCATCAGCTCATCAAATGCCTCCTGGTTTTTACAAAGTGCAGCCCAAAAACAAAATGCCGTTGGAAATTCTGAACGGTTTTTCATCAGGTAATCGATCGCGCCGGAATTATCAACTGCATAAAGGGCATCGTCAACCGCTGCGAGCTCTTTCCACTTGCTTTCCGCGAGCCAGTCGTAAGCGGATTCGTCATCCCTGACCGAATTAAGAAATGCCTGAAGTGCGATCTCCGGATATTTCATTTTTTCTTTTTCACTGATTTTTTTGCGACTGTTTTTCCAACTGATTTCACGGCCTTTGCTTTTACTTTCACAGCTGCTTTTGACAGTACTTTCTTTTCTTTTTTCTTTTTCTCCTTCGGAACTTTCCCGATCCGCTTGTCATTTTTGATGATCAGTTCGCAAACCTTGTTCACGCTTGTTTCAAAGTCGTTCGCTTCCATAGGCAATAGCTGCCAGCTGCTGATCTTCCCTCCGAACAGATCGATATTTCTCATGTTAGGAAAAAGCTTCTTTAAGCTGGCATGATGTTCCGGAACTGTTGCCATCCACACGCCGCTATCGATATCATTTTTGTTCCGCAGGATCAGAACGATCTTCGGTCCGATATAAATTGCGTGTGCTCCAAACATCGGTCGGACGAACGGATCCAGTGAAAACAGGTTTTCGATCGCGAAATCAAAAGGAATTGCTTTTTTATCTTTAGCCATGATCAGAATTTAATAATGGTCCTGAGGTTAAGCTGACGCTGCGTGAGGTAATTGGGAACAGCATACTGCCGGTTCGTCACATCCTCCACCCAAATATAGGAAACAGTATTGTTTGTTCCCAAGAGGTTGAATACTTCCAGGCTGATCCAGAGTGACTTTATGAATCGTCCCGGACTTTTCGGTTTCACTTCCCGTGTATCTTTCAGAGCCTGGTAGGAGAAGCCGATATCGACCCTGCGATAAGGCGGCATGCGCAATACCTGCTGATAGCGCTGCGATCCCGGAGGACCAAAAGGAACTCCCGTTCCGAATAACAGGTTCAAATGCATTTTCAGATCCGGCTTATTCGGAATATTATCCTGGAAGAACATTCCGAAGCTTACACGCTGATCTGTCGGACGGTAAATATATCCCGGCTCATTTCTTACACTGTCAACTGCTTTTGAATTGGCAGTAAATCCCGGAACGATCTTTTGTCCGTCACTGTTGTAATAATCATAATAAAAATCGTCTTTGATATCCTCCTGGGTTTGCATTACAGATAGCGATGCCCATGATTCCAATCCCTTGATGAATTCCCCGTTCACCTTCAGGTCGATTCCGGTTGCATAACCGCGCGCATTGTTTTTTGCGGAATAGCGGATCCTCACATTGTCAACTTCATAGGGGATCAGGTTATCGAGGTACTTGTAATATGCTTCCGCGATAAATTTGAAGGGACGCTGCCATGCTTTAAAGTTGAGATCGCTGCTCAATACAAAGTGTATGGATGTTTGCGCTTTGATATCGTGATTCACAATGCCATCCGGTCCCCGGAGCTCACGATAGAAAGCCGGCTGATAATAATATCCGGATGAAAATTTAAAAAGAAAATCTCTCTTCCAGTTTGGCTTAACACCAAAAGTTCCGCGGGGTCCCACGAGAAACTGGTTATTGAAGTCCCAGTAATTTGCACGAACGCCCAGTGTGGCGGAGAGCTCGGAAGTATCTTTTGTGGTTTTTCTCCAGATGCCTTCTAAATATCCGGATACGCGGTTGGAGAAGAGATTGATCTTCTGCTTTACTACGTTCTGCAGCTCGATGTTCCCCGGATTCGTTACGGGTCCCGGAGTTGCCGGGATCGAAAACCCGGCACTGTCGACGTACTGCCACTCGCTTAGCTTATCCTTGATGGTCTCATTATTATATTTAACGCCCCAGAGGAGCTGATTCTTTCCGGAGGTGTACGTTCCCTTGTGCTCGCCGCTGAAAATGTAGGCATCGAGATTGGTTCGCGCATGATTAATGAATGTACCGATCCCGCGTTCGGATACCAGATCGCCGAAATTCGGTTTCCCGAAATCAGTTTCCAGCTCACCGATAAAATACTGCCCCTGGATATCGAAGGCTTCATTCTCCTTGCTCTTGAATGCAGATCCGATGAATTTCAGGTTCAGCTTTCCTGCATCGTTATTATAGATCGCTGATAAGGCACCCATCATCGTATTGAACTGATCGATCTCCTGTCCGTCAAAATAGATCTTCAGCCGCAGTGCTTTATCCAGTGTTCCGAAATCGGTTTCGCGGTTCTCAGGAACGAATTGGTATTTATTGCTCGCGTAGTTTCCGAGGAAATCAAGTTCCCAGTTCGTGTTTAGATCATAAGTGGTAAACAGCTGCACATCTGCGAAAAAAGGTTTGTATTCTCCTTTCGAGTCCGTTTTTCCGAGAAGATAGCGGTTTGTCTTATAGCGTGCGCCCATCAGCCAGGTAAAGCGATGGTTGGGACTGCAGCCTTCCAGGTGGAGATTGCTTCCGAGCAAGCTTCCTGAAACAGTTCCGGCAAATTTTCGCGGACGGCGGTAGGTCACATCCAGCACGCTCGACATCTTGTCACCGTATTTCGCTTCGAATCCGCCCGCAGAAAAATAAACCCCGGAAACAAGATCGGCATTGATGAAGCTTAATCCTTCCTGCTGACCGGAGCGTGTTAAAAAGGGGCGATAGACTTCGATCCCGTTTACGTAAACGAGATTCTCATCAAAGTTCCCGCCGCGTACCGAGTAGGAAGAGCTCAATTCATTCCGGCTGGATACTCCCGGAAGTGTAAAAAGGATGGCGTTAAAATCTTCGCTCGCTGTCGGAATGTGAGTGAAATTAATGGGATCCAGGATCACACCGCCTTTGAAGCGGGTTCCGTAATCGTATACATCGATGATCTGCCCGGTATATCCTTTTGTTGCCAGGCTCCGGTTTATTTCCAATTTCTCTCCCGCCGCTACTTTTACCTTTCGTGTCGATTGCGCGTAATTGATGTTATTGAAAATGACGGTTACTTCCTTACCGGCCGGGATCTCGTAGCTGAAAAGTCCGTCTGCTTTTGTAATGAACGGTGCCTGGGATGAGCCCTGGACCGAAATAAAAACATCTTCGATGGGCTGGTTTTCACCGTCAGTTACTTTCCCGAAAATAGTGGCGGTATTTTGAGCGAAGGAGAAGCTGGAAATAAAAATGAACAGAATGAAAAATTTCCATTCAGAACTTCGTTTTTTATCAAGATGCGGGGACGTCACAAAACGGGCTTATTTTTTCTTTTTGAAATCTCCTTTTTGCCAGGCCTTGATGAATTTGGCCCACGCGATCGGATTCAGGAGATTATTCGGCGGCAGCTGCCCTGCATAATACATTTTGCTTTGATATTGCTGCATGCTGTTTTTGTAATTCAGACTGGCATCCATCTGCGTGTTATACAAGCGTTCTTTCATATCGGCCCGAGCCATGTTCCGGTCGGCCCGCACGACATCATCTTCAGGCAGTTCCAGCGATAAGAATGCTTTTTTGAATTGTTCACGTGTTGGCCAGGGATAAACCGTCATCTGTGAAAGTGTGACCGTATCCGTGCGAAGTACCTGGATCAGTGAATATTTATCATCCGAAAGTGTATCCGGGATCACAAAAAGAGCGGGACGGTATCCGATTGCAGAAAATTCAATGGTATCGCCTTCCTGGGCCACAAAAGAAAAATATCCGAAATAATCACTGATCGTTCCCCGGTAGCTGTCCTGCACAATTACGCTGGCATAAGGAACCGGTTTTAGACTGTCGCCCTCGACAACCACTCCTGAAAACTGCACAAGCTCATGCTTGCCATCCTTCCACGGCACCTTCTGCTGGGCAAAAGAACCCATAAAAATCAGGAGTAAAGCGAGAGAAAAAATGTGTTTCATATATACTTCAAAAGTACACAATTATTATGCTATTCGAAACAATTTTTAATAACGGAAAAGCGGCTGAAATATTGCAGGCGGCGCAAGAAAAAAGCCCCGCCGAAATGATTTTCCGGCGGGGCTGAAAATTGTTTTGCTGATCTTAATTCTTGATCGGGATCAAGCCGCGGATGCCCATATCCACAACCGCTTCTCCTATGCTCGGCTCAAAATAGCCGTCCGGCGTGGAGTCGATCCATTCGAAGCTTTTGTTGGTCGACAATGAAACGGTGATCACGATATCCGAAGTTTCAAGACCGGTAATTACCAGCGGAGAATTAGCCATGGTATTATCCACAAACTGCCCGGTAACAACGCAGCTTCCGGCAGGGATCGGAGAAGTTGCAAACAACGGATTCGGAACCGTTGTTCCGGCTGATTGCCCGTCTACAAAGTAATTGGTTCCGGCAACAGTGGTCTGGAAGCCCCAATATCCCTGGTTATGATTTCCGGGTCCGCCGGCACCTGAGCTCGGAGTATAGCTTACCCCGTTGATCTGGTAACCGGTTACATACGTCCGGAAGCCAATAAAAGAAGCGATCGTTCCTGTTCCGAATCCTCCCGGAACGGAGGTTGATTTGTATTTGATATTGTAGTTCTGGTAAGCGAGGGAAACGCGCAGCCACTTATAGCTTCCGGGTGCGATCGTGCTCAAAGGCTTCGAAAAGAAGGTCACATTCTGGCGGGTCTGGATCGATGAACAATAGTCGATTGCGCTGGCACCTCCCGCAGTGGTCTGGGTTCCAAGATAAAGCACTTGTCCGTGCCCGAGTGAATCCAAATCTCCCGCCAGCTCGATATAATGCTGGCTCATCCAGTTGAAAACAGGAGATTGCGCTGCATGTCCCGCCGGAACCGTTGATGGGTTTCCTACATTATCCAGGCGAACCTGGGTGGAATCAAACACAAATTTAAAAACCAGCTTTGGTGATGTTCCGGTTGACGTAAACATAGTGTCCGGCGCACAAGCCGCAGTTGATCCACCACCACCTGAAGTTACCGGAGCGGCAGGCTCATCATCCTTATCCTTTTTGCAGGAATTAAAAGTGAATACAGATGCCATTATTGCCAGCATCATTAAAATGGAGAGTTTTTTGGGTTTCATGCTTCTGATTTTTGAATGACGAAGATAACAAAAATATGGGGTTTTATTGACTCAAATGTGATACATTTGGTATTGAAAATTCAATAAAAATAAGATGAAACACTCCTTTTTATCCCTGGCGCTGGTTTGCAGCACCATTTCGTTTGCACAGGTTACCATTACCTCCGCCGATATGCCGAATGCAGGTGATTCCGTATTGGTGAGCATGGCCGCGGATGTTGGTCCTAACGACCTGGAGACATCGGATTCAAATTATGTGTGGGATTATTCCATGCTGGTGCCTACACTCCAGCGTTATGAGAAGTTCGACTCTCCGTTTGGGTTCACCACACCTTTCAACCTCATCTTTAATCCTTTCAATACGTCCTACGGAAATGAGAACAATCTGATAACGGCCGGCGGAGGCATCCCGGGACTCACTTTTGATGAAGCATATGATTTTCTGAAAGAAAGCTCTTCACAATTCAAGCAGATCGGTGTGGGGTATCGTGTAAATGGAATTCCGCTGCCTTTCCTTTATTCGGATAATGATGTGATCTATCGTTTTCCGATGAATTTCGGTGATGCTGATACCGATGACTACAAATTCGGTCTTCCCATTCCGTCGATCGGGTATTATGGACAAACGGGTCATCGTGAAACGATCGTGGATGGCTGGGGCAGCCTGACAACTCCATACGGCACCTTCAATACGATCCGCGTCAAAGCGACGATCGCAGCAACGGATACATTATATCTTGATTCACTTGGTTTTGGTTTTGCTTTTCCCCGCCCGCTGCGCTATGAATATAAATGGATCGCAAATGGAAAGCAGATCCCGGTGTTGAAGGTGGATGCAAACGATGTATTCGGATTACCTGTGATCAGCCAGGTGGAATACATTGATAGTATTATTCCCGGTGTCCCGATGCTTGGAATAGTCAGTGCCAAGAAAAATGATTTTACTTCAGTCGTATATCCTAATCCGGCGAGCGATGCAACCGTACTGCGTTATGTATTATCGTCTGCATCTCCCGTAAAAATTACGCTCGGTGATCTGATGGGAAGAAAAATTTCTGTTGTCACCGATCAGAGACAGCAAGCCGGCACACACGAGGAAATGATCGCTCTGACCGGGATCGCTCCGGGGCTTTATACGCTTTGCCTGGAAACAAATGAAGGTAAAGCGGTGCAGCGCCTCGTCGTTACGAAATAGTTATTCTTTATGGATCAGTCCGAACTTTTCCTTCAGCCGGAGGAAAAAGGACTCGTAGTAATAGTAGCTCACTTCAGAGACGAAGATCGTCGAAACGAAAGAGATCCCCATTACAAAAAGAAAGGTGTATTTGCTCATTCCGTGAAGGTTGATGCCCATCAGGTAGAACATCAGCAGCACGCCGAAGAACACGATCATGTGATAGCAATACATTCCATAGGTGAATTTCCCCCAGGAAGAGATCAGACGGAGCCTGCTCACCTTCAGGAAAGAATGATCCGCATAGTTCTGTTCCATAATAATAAAAGCGAACAGGGAGGAAAGGATCACGGGAACAACCGCCGAAACATGGTTGTAATACACTCCGAATTTCCAGGTATAGAATCGCAGAGGAACGAGGATCAGCAGGAGCAGATATGCCAGGATGATCCATCCCTTTTTTAATCTTCCGAACCAGGCGGTCACTTTCTCATTGAGCGCCAGATAAGCGATCACAGCTCCGCTGGCAAGATCGGAAACACTGGAAAGCGAATGGTATTTTATGATCATCGCATTGCCATGTGCATAGAAGAACCGGAAAGCAATAGATCCCATGATAATAAGAATGAACACTTTCAATAAGTGCTTCTTCGGAACAAATGCAATGATCAGCGGCCAGAACAAATAAAATTGTTCCTCTACTGAAACCGACCAAAGGATCCCGATCATGAAATTATTAATGCCATTGAGGAGGTAATCAAAATTTCCTGTGAAGGTCACGTACAGCCATGGATTGATACGATCGGTGCTTACGCCGACCGGGAACCAGGCGGGGAGGGTATGTCCGAGATGAGGAAAAACAAAAAGGCAGAGTCCGACTACCAGGAAATAAAGCGGCCAGATCCGCAGCACCCGCCGGAGATAAAAATGCGGAATATTGATCTTGCCACTTAGTTCCTTTTCTTTCAGCAGCAAAAAGGTGATGAGGAACCCGCTCAGGACGAAGAAAAAGCTCACACCGAGATCACCGTTCCAGAAAAAGTGGGCGCGGATCCATGCAAACGTCTCCGAGTGGTTGTTATATCCGAGGGAGCCGGTGGCATGGTTCAGGAAAACGACAAAAAATGCAAAGAAGCGCAGTCCTTCGAGATTCGGGAAGAAGATCTTTGTTGAATTATCCATTGAACAGGCCGCAAGTTAGATATTTTATCATTTGAAGAGGAGAGAAAGGGTTATGGCCTTCAAACTTTGCACGTTCCGGGATTAATCGTAAATTTGCGCCCGTAAAAAAACACGTCCGAAATGTCTAAATTCCATTCATTGAAAGTTGTTGATATCGTGAGAGAAACGCCTGATGCGGTTTCTGTTTCTTTTGAAGTTCCTCCCGCTTTAAAAGCCGATTACAAATACAAGCAAGGACAATATCTTACCCTTAAATTCAACATTAAAGGCGAGGAGCTGCGCCGTTCGTACTCGATCTGCAGCAGTCCCGTGGATGAGAAGGAGCTTCGTGTAGCGATCAAGAAAGTGAAGGACGGGCGGGTTTCTACCTATATCAATGACAACCTGAAAGCAGGGGATGTGATCGACGTGATGACCCCGATGGGTAACTTTTTCACGGAGATGAATGCCTCAAACAAGAAAAACTATATCCTTTTTGGCGGCGGAAGCGGGATCACTCCGATGATGTCGATCCTGAAAACGGTTTTGAAGTCAGAACCGAACAGCCGGGTCACGTTGTTTTATGGAAATAATGATGAGTCTTCGATTATCTTCAAAAAGCAGATCGAGCAGCTGGCCGTTGCAAATGCGGACCGCTTGAATGTGATCCATGTTTTGAATTCCGCTCCTGCCGGACATCCTGAGAAGCTGAAAGGCTTGATGACGAAGGAAAAGAATATTGAGCTCGTAAAAGACTACGTAGACACGTCTGCCGATAATGAGTATTTCATCTGCGGTCCCGGACCGATGATGGAAAATGTTGTCAGTGCCTTGAAAGAGTTAACGATTCCTGAACCAAGAGTTCATATCGAGTATTTTACTGCGCCGGTCAATGCCGATGAGGTGAAGCCTTCCGCAGATGTTGCCAGCGGTGCTTCGGCCGTGATCGTGATCGATGGTGATGAGCATGCTGTAACGCTTGAGGAGAATGAAACCATTCTGGAAGCAGCTATCCGGATCGGCCTGGATGCGCCTTATGCCTGCCAGGGCGGCTCCTGCTGTACCTGCCGTGCTTTGCTGGAAGAAGGCAAAGTGGACATGGCGGTGAATTATGCGCTTTCCGCATCTGAAGTAAAGCAAGGATTCATCCTTACCTGCCAGAGCCGTCCGACTACGCCGAACGTGGTTGTGAATTACGACAAAGGGTTGTAGGTAGCAGATCCGGATTTAATCCAGGCTGATCTTTCCGCTCTTCAATAATTTTACTCCATCCGTTACTTTAAAGAAGTAAATTCCTCTCGCGAGATCAGTAATATTCAGCTGCTCGGTTTTATTGCCTGCCTTTCCTTTGTATATGCTCCGACCGGTCATATCAAACACCTCGATGTCGTTTCCTTCTTTCAGCCCGCTGATATTAACTATTCCCGTAGACGGATTCGGATATACGGAGATCGGTGACGCGTTTTGTAAATTGTTAATTCCGACAGATGTTGTCAGGTTGATATTATCAATATACAAAGCCTGACCATAATGTCCGCGATTCTGGAATGCGATCATCACATTGTTTTGTCCTGCATAGGAGATCAGATCCACGGTATCCTTTTTCCATTCCGTTGAAAGCGGCACGAACATAGAAGAACTATTGTCCGGTGCAGTTGCCAGCGCGCTGTATCCTTTTATGTACAGCAAATTAAACGTGACTCCGCAATCCGTGGATGCCAGTACAGCGAGTGAATCATAATAGCTTCCGCTCCAGCGTGCATAGGCACGGTCGAAGGTCATAACCGGATGTGAAGAAGAAGTAAAATCATACTGGGGTGTTCGTAACTCGTCATACTGTCCGCTTACATCATAATCGTAATTATCAAAAAACGCCGATTCGGAGCTGCTTCCAAATCCGCCGGCTGCGGTACTTTGCTGCCACACGATCCCGTTACTCAGTGCGTCGTAATTCGTCCAGTTGGGAGGAGTTACCGAAGAAGCGAATCCTTCCGAAAATGGAATTGGCTGAGCGGTTGTTACCGTTATGTAGGATGTGCTCGTGTGTGAATCAGAGCCGTTGATATTCGAAACCGTTAAAGTGACGTTATAGGTGCCTGATGCCGGATAGGTGACGGTTGGGTTTTGCAAAGCGGAAGAAGAAGGTGTTCCTCCCGGAAACGACCATGACCAGGATGTGGGGCCGCCGATGCTCAGATCCGTAAAGCTAACCGTTTGTCCGGGACAGATGGTTGTTACGTTTGCGGTAAAGTCCGGCGCAGGAGGAAAGCTTGTATTAATGGGTAGTTCCCAAACTCCGCGTCCGTAATAGGCTACACGCAGCAAGCTTGCGGCAGTTCCCGGATTATAGAACATGAAATCCTGTATGTCCGCAACGGTCGGTAAGTTATAGGAGATGTTTGTCCATAACGTACTGCCGATGTCCTTATAAAAAATGCCTTTTGCTGTGCCCACATACATCGCTTCATTCGTACTGAATTCATCATGATAGATTTTTATGATGTTGACGCCGATGGGCAGGTTCGAGGTGACATTCGACCAGGTTGCACCTTTGTTGGTGGAACGGTATATTTTGCTTCCGCACGACATATACACAATGTTGGGATTACTTTTTATTCCGGCGATGCTGGCATACAATGCGCTGGAAACAGGTGTTGAATAGGCCGAGAAAGTGGGTGAAGCAGAAAGCGCATTGTCGCTTCGGTATATTTTATTGCTGGCAGTTACCACGTACAACATAGTAGAGTCGGCCGGTGAAGAATTCATCGCCATGACCTGCTGGTTGAATGTTGAGATCTGCGTCCAGGAAGGTGAGCTGGTATTCACGTTTACACTTCTCCACACGTTCATCTCTCCGCTGAAGGTAGCGTTAGGCAGCTTTTTTGGAAATTCAAGAACAATATCATTTGTCGGAGTAAAGGGCAAATTATACGATGTTTCAGAACCATTTACCGGTCGTCTGTTTCCATTTTCATAATAATAAACCTCATTGTCGGTGATGTAATCAAAAGCGGAACGGCTTCCCCAATCTCCGCCGCGGTTTGTTTTCCACTCACTTGCGGCATAATATAATTCACCGTTATCCTGTGTCCCGATGCTCACCATATCCCGTTTTATCGGGCTTTGCGATGCATGATAAACTTCCGTCGCCCCGATCCCATCGCTGCGCGGGATCCAATTATCGCCACCATCCTGGCTGAGCCAGACACCTCCGTCATTTACATTGAATAATTTATTTGTATAAACCGGGTGAAAGCGGATCCCGTGCATATCGGTATGCAGCTGTCCCCACCAGTCGGTAAGATGTGTCCAGCTAAGTCCACCATCTAAGCTCCTCCAGACAATATGAGCAACCACATAAACGATATTTGCATCATTCGGATCTGCGGTCATGCTGAAATTGTAATTCCCTTGTCCGCCTCCGATATCAGCTGAATCATAGCCGACCAGCGTCTGTGAAAAGCTGTGATAGATCGTTGTAAAGTTCAGGCCCGCGTCAGTAGATTTTAAAATCGTTCCGTTGTCAGTGATCATTCCGACATACACAACTGCGGGAGCAGCAGGACTTACCGCAATACGCATCCCGTTTCCGCTTCCGCCTCCGGGCACTGCAACTCCTGAAGTGATCTGTGTCCAGGTGCTTCCAAAATCGATTGAGCGCCAGAATTCCGAAGAGTTAACAGCATACAGAACAGTGCTGCTTCCGGGCTGAAATTGCATGTCCTTAAAATCACCGCCCGTTTTTACATTCACCCAGCTGGCACCGGCATCTGTCGATTTGAAGATCCCATTTTCAGTAGCCGTCACCAGTGTATTATGATCAGATGGATCCATCAGGATCTCAACAGGTAATAAGTTCCCTAATCCGCTTGTCGATTGGTTCCAGGTAACACCGCCATCGGTGCTTTTCCAGATCCCGAAGCTGCCTCCGTAATAATTCGGATCGCCTGTTCCCAGGTAAAGGATATTATCGTCGGTATAATCAACGCATACCGAAGCACAAGGAGTTGCGGGTAAATTATCTGTTCCGGTTTTTGTCCAGGTATGTGAACTGTCGCTGCTTATCCATAAACCGCCGGATGCGCTCACGGCATACATCTTTTGCGGATCGGTTGGATGAAATTTTAACTGGCACACACGACCGATTCCGTTTACCTGTCCGCTTGCATTTGTTGGAAACAAGCTGGGACCTGTCAGCTGCCAGCTGGTGCCCGGTTGTGCAACCACGGTAATTGTAACAGCAAGAAATAAAAAAGTCAGCAGAGTTGATCTCATAGCATTCATGGGTGGAAGTTGATAAGGTAAATTAATTCTGTTTTTGTGTTTTCCACAATTCCAATTGTTCATCGGCATTGAGGATCCGTCCATCTTCCTGTACATAAGGCTTGACTTTTATTTTCCAGTGCTCAAATTTTTTCACATCCAAAGCATACTTGCGGACCTCTGCTTCTTCTCTTTCTTCACGCGTTTTAAACAGATGATGCTTACCCGCGCCGGTTTTTTTCTGTCCGATAATATCGTCCTCCTGGTCCGGTTTTTTACGGTCCTTCCAAAATTCATCGTAAGCTTTTATCGCTTCAAAATAGTTCACATGAGGATCGTTCATCATATCGATCCAGTATGGATGCTTCGAGTAATCCGGTGTTTGGGTTTTATTCTGGGAGAAGGAATGTAAACCGGAAAAAAAAGCGAGGATCAGGAAAAGCTTGATTTTCAGAAGGGGGGTATTCCGCATGGCAATGTTTTTTGTGTTTTCAGGATAAAGTTAAAGAAAATTAGTCCGGCATCAGGAGAAGTTCCGGTCATTATAAGGTTTTGATAAAACCCCGCCAGCTCATAAGTTGAATGAACTCAATGCCCTTGCAATTTTCATTATTTGTTTTTGAAGACCATCGGAAGAGGGAGGAGATTCGCATGGATTCTTATTTTCGCCAACAAATCAGCACTAAAACTGTTGTATTTACTGCAATTTGATCAGTAATTTTGTAAAAATTGATTAATTGAGTATTTTTAGAGCTTTATCATCCCAACTGATATGGAAGACGCAAAACAACTGGAAGCTTTTGAAGCAAAAATTGCTTCAGGACAAAAAATAGAACCGAAGGACTGGATGCCGGAAGCATACCGGAAACAGCTGATCCGGATGATGAGTCAACATGCTCATTCCGAGATTGTTGGAATGCTCCCGGAAGGGAACTGGATCACCCGTGCTCCTAACCTGCGCAGGAAAGCGATCCTCCTTGCAAAAGTTCAGGATGAAGCCGGACATGGTCTTTATCTTTATAGTGCGACCGAAACACTGGGGATCGACAGAACAGAATTACTTTCACAGCTGCATACCGGTAAGGCAAAATATTCCAGCATCTTTAATTATCCGACACTTACCTGGGCAGATATCGGCGCCATCGGCTGGCTCGTGGATGGCGCAGCGATCATGAATCAGACCGCACTTGCACGCGGATCATACGGACCCTATTCCCGCGCGATGATCCGCATCTGTAAAGAAGAAAGTTTTCACAATCGCCAGGGATATGAGATCATGATGCATCTCGCACAGGGAACTCCCGAGCAAAAGGCACTGGCGCAGGATGCGTTCAATCGCTGGTGGTGGCCGGCGATCATGATGCTGGGCCCGAGCGATGATCAATCGCCGAACAGTGAGCAGCTCATGCGCTGGAAAGTGAAAATGGAAAGCAATGATGAGATCCGCCAGCGATTCATCGACCGTACAGTTCCTCAGGCGGAATTCATCGGCCTGACCGTTCCTGACAAGGATATGAAATTCAATAAGGAAACAGGTCACTATGAGCACGGACCGATCAACTGGGATGAGTTCTTTGAAGTGATCAAAGGAAACGGACCTTGCAACGCGAAACGCTTAAAAGCACGTGTGGATGCCGATAAAAAGGGAGCCTGGGTTCGTGAGGCGGCACTTGCTTACGCAGAAAAGAAAAAAGCAAAAGCAGCGTAGTACTTATTACCAAAACACGTTAACACTATAACACGTTAACACTATAACACTTTAACACTTTAACACGTTAACACTTTAAAATGACAGATTCACAATGGCCGGTTTGGGAAGTATTTGTGCAGGCAAATCCCGGTATTCCTCATAAGCACGTAGGGAACGTTCATGCTCCCGATGCAGAAATGGCAATTCAGAATGCACGTGACGTATATACGCGCAGAAGCGAAGGCATCAGCATCTGGGTTGTTCTTGCGAATAACATTTCTGCTTCTTCTCCGGAAGATCAGGGTGCATTCTTTGAGCCATCCAACGATAAGCCGTATCGCCACCCGACATTCTATAAAATTCCGGAAGGAGTTAAGTATTTATAGTTTAAGGTTTGAAGTTCAAAATTCCAAAGCGGATTTTGAACGGATAACAGCGTTAAACTTTTGAACTTTGAACTATGAATTTACAGGAAGCAAAATTTGAATATTTACTCCGCCTCGGCGATAGCAGTCTGATCGTCGGGCATCGCTTGTCAGAATGGTGCGGGCATGGTCCTATTCTCGAAGAGGACATCGCGCTGATCAATATCGCCCTTGATTTCGTGGGAAATGCAACATCGATCCTGACATACGCTGCGCAGGTGGAGGGAAAAGGACGGACGGAAGATGATCTCGCTTTTATGCGCGGAGAAAGGGAATTCAGGAATCTGCTGATCACGGAGCAGCCGAATGGAGATTATGCTTCAACCATTGCACGTCAATTCCTCTTTGATACCTATATGTATTTTCTGTACGAAGAATTGAAGAGCAGCAAAGATGAAACGATCGCTGCGATTGCAGTGAAATCACATAAGGAAATTACTTATCATCTGCGTCATACTTCCGAATGGATGCTGCGCCTTGGCGATGGAACAGCTGAAAGTCATGAGCGCCTTCAGAATGCAGTTGATGATCTTTGGATGTTCACCGCCGAAATGTTCGACATGGATGAGGTGGATGCATTGCTGATCAAAGAGGGCATTGCGCCGGATCTGAGCAAAGTCAGAGCTTCCTGGGAAAAGAAAGTGAACGAAGTGATTGCACAATCGACTGTAAAAATTCCGTCAACAGCATTCAAACAAAAAGGCAGCCGCGAAGGAAAGCACACCGAGCACCTCGGATTCCTCCTTGCGGAAATGCAATACGTACACCGCGCCTACCCGGGTGCAAAATGGTAGTGTGAATAACGAATACCGCGACCCCGGCTTTTTGCGATAATGAGGCCGCCGAAGCGATCGGGGAACGCGAAAGGTGATAAAGTGAAGCCGACATGCCAATCACAATAACCAAAGACGAAATCTTTAAGCTTCTTTCTGAGATCCCCGATCCGGAGATCCCTGTTATCAATATCATCGAGCTTGGCATTCTACGCGATGTAAAGTGGGACGGCAATACCTGCAAAGTGGTGATCACACCTACTTATACCGGCTGTCCGGCAATGAAAGTGATCGAGGACGACATCAGGATCAAGCTAAAAGAGATCGGGATCTCCGATGTGGAGGTGGAGCTGGTGTATTCCCCGGCCTGGACGACCGACTGGATCTCGGATGCCGCTAAAGAAAAGCTCCGTGTGTACGGCATTGCGCCGCCTGAACATTCATCCGTTGACAAAAAGGTATTGCTGGGGAAAGAGCGCATTATCAAATGTCCGCTCTGCGGATCCACGCACACCGAAATGATCTCACAGTTTGGCTCTACGGCTTGCAAGGCACTTTATCGCTGTCTCGACTGCAAAGAACCGTTCGATTATTTTAAGTGCCTTTAATTTTATATTTTAGTTCGACAAATACATCCTTATGACATTTATTATTTCTGAAATAGAAGGAAGCGTTCTTAAGATCACGCTTAACCGCCCTGATAAATTCAATAGCTTCAATCGCGAAATGGCTTTGCAAATGCAGGAAGCGCTTGATAAAGCAAAAATGGACCACTCCGTCCGCGCAGTGCATATCACGGCTGCGGGAAAAGCATTTTGTGCCGGACAGGATCTTTCAGAGGCGATGGATGCCAACGGTCCGGGAATCGAACGCATTGTCCGCGAACATTATAATCCGATCATTGAAAAGATCCGTCTTATTGAGAAACCTGTTGTCTGCGCCGTGAACGGTGTTGCTGCCGGCGCAGGAGCCAACATTGCGCTGGCTTGTGATATTGTGATTGCCGGAGCGTCCGCGTCTTTCATGCAGGCATTCAGCAAGATCGGTCTGATTCCCGACAGCGGTGGTACATTTTTTTTACCGCGATTGATCGGGTTTGGAAAAGCTTCTGCATTGATGATGCTGGGTGATAAGGTCAGCGCTTCCGATGCTGAAAGAATGGGAATGATCTACAAAGTAACAGATGATGCAAATCTTCAAAACGATTCCCTGACCATTGCAAAAACGATTGCCGACATGCCGACCAAAGGAATTGGCTTTACAAAACGGCTTCTGAATCAAAGCCTGATCAATACCCTGGAAAAGCAGCTGGAATATGAAGCCGATACACAAGTGCATGCAGCGCTAACATATGATTACAATGAAGGCGTAAATGCTTTTTTGGAAAAACGTAAGCCAATTTTCAAAGGAGAATAATTTAGGTCAATTATTTGTTATTAGTTGTCGGTATATGAGCTATAAAGTGTTTAATGATCTGGAAGTTTGGAAAGAAAGCAGAAAGGTAGTTAAAGAAGTACATGAGATAACCCCAAATTTTCCAAAGGAAGAGCTTTATGGTTTGACAAGTCAGATAAGAAGGTCAGCTGTTTCAATCCCGTCAAACATTGCTGAGGGCTGCGGCCGGAACTATTCCGGAGATTCAGTTCAGTTCTTTAGCAGAGGTTCTTTATTTGAGCTGGAGACGCAGCTTTATCCTTCTTTTGATCAGGATTGCATCGATGAAGAAACGCTGAAGCGACTGTTGGAACGAGCAACTAACGGCAAGAAACTTTTAAGCGGTTTCATAAATTATTACCAAAAACTGAATTAGGAATGTCAGACAACCAGCAGCTAATAACCAGCAACAAAATAGGAATTATAGGCTCGGGAGCTATGGGCGCCGGTATAGCGCAGGTTGCCGCTACTGCCGGACACACCGTTATTGTTTACGACAATAACCAACAGGCGCTCGATAAGGCAAAAGCGAATCTCGATAGCACACTCAAAAAGCTTGTTGAAAAGCAAAAGATCAATGAATCAGCTGCTAATGGAATTATTGACCGGACGAGATATGCATCCGATCTGAAAGAATTCAGGGATTGCAGCCTGGTGATTGAAGCGATCGTTGAGAACCTGGATGTAAAACAGAAATTGTTCTCTGATCTTGAAACCATCGTGAAACCGGATTGCATTCTTGCAACCAATACATCGTCATTATCCATTGCATCCATTGCATCGGCCTGCAAGAACGCTGATCGTGTGATCGGAATACATTTCTTTAATCCAGCTCCCCTGATGCCGCTTGTGGAGATCATTCCGGGGATCATGACAGAAAAGAATGTTACCGATGTTTCGAAAAGACTTATTGATTCCTGGGGAAAGGTGACCGTTCTTACAAAAGATACCCCGGGTTTTATTGTTAATCGTGTTGCGCGCTCTTTTTACGGGGAATCTATCCGCATTTATGAAGAAGGCATTGCGGATTTCGCAACGATCGACTGGGCGCTTAAAACACATGGTGGTTTTAAAATGGGACCTTTTGAGCTAATGGACTTCATCGGGAATGATATTAATTTTAAGGTGACCGAGAGTGTCTGGACACAATTCTTTTTTGAGCCCCGTTTCAAACCTTCGCTGACGCAGAAACGCTTGTATGAAGCGAAACTTTTTGGCAGGAAGACAGGAAGAGGTTACTATAATTACGCGGAAGGAGCTGCGATGCCTGAGCCGAAGAAAGATGATGAACTGGCAAAAACGATCTTTTACCGCGTGATCTCCATGCTGATCAATGAGGCAGTCGATTCACTTTATTCCGGATTAGCAACGGCGGAAGATCTTGATCTTGCAATGACGAAAGGTGTGAATTATCCAAAGGGTCTTTTGAAATGGGCGGATGAAATTGAGCTTCCGAACGTTCTCGATATCCTCACTAATCTTCATACGGAATACCAGGAAGAGCGTTATCGTCCGTCTGTCTTATTGAAGCGAATGGTAAAGGAAAACCGGAGCTTCTACCCGAAAAATGATCTTCCCGAAGGGAAACGCGTAATCGTATAAAGGATTTTGAACCGCACTCTTTTCATAAAAGAAGATCTTACTTTTTTTGACCGTTACCGTGCTGCGATGCACCTGATGTCGAAGAAAAAATACATCCGGCCCGGGATGCTTGCGAGTTTATTTCCGGTTCCGGTTTATCTGTGGATGGTTTTTACCGATGAGCATCCCCCTTTTATTGTTCTCCTTTTGCCGATATCGTTTCTTTTGTTGTTTTATGTGCTTCCATTGCTGGTTGGATGGACGGAGTCAAGATCAAGACCCGAAAAATTCAGAAATGTAACTATCTGCGTTTCCGAAGAAGGATTCAGCCGGGAAGGTGAGCGCTTTAAGTTTAAGAGAAACTGGCCTGAATTTAATGGCTGGGAAGAAACCGGCAGCTTCATCTATCTGTATTTTTCTAAATTGGATGGTGTTGCGCATATTATCCCGAAGCGAAGCATGAAGGAGGGAGACCTGGAAGTCCTGCGTAAAATATTAACTCTTGCATTTCCGTAATTTCTTTATACATTTGCCCCATGCAAAAGATGATCAATACGAATTATTATTATATCCGTCGCGCCAGCACCGGAATGGAATCGTATTGTTCATGATGAACTGAAATCTTCAAACGCACTATACAAGCCCATTCTGAAAAGAGTGGGCTTTTTGTTTTTATACAATATCCCAATCAAATAACAAAAAATTCAAAATATGAAATCACAGATTCACGAATTCAACATCGCTAAAAGCAGTGTAACAAACAGGCCGGTAAAACAGGTTTACAGCAACTACACCGAACACGATTTCCTTGTATGGAAAACATTATTTAACCGTCAGATGGAAATTCTGAAACCCATTGCATCTGCAGAATACCTGGATGCGCTCCGGCAGGTGAAATTCAGCTCAGAGAAAATACCCGACTTCGGCGAAGTGGCTGAATTGCTGAAGCCGCTTACGGGCTGGAGCATTCACACCGTTCCGAGTATCAGTCCGCAAAAGGAGTTTTTTGAATTTTTGTCGCAAAAAAAATTCACATCCACTTGCTGGCTGCGTACAATGGAGCAACTGGACTACCTGGAAGAGCCCGACATGTTCCACGATGTTTTTGCGCATGTTCCTTTGCTGAGTAACCGGCAATACGTCAACTTCTTCAAAGGCTTGAGCGATATTGCGTTGAAGCATATCGATGATCCGCATGCTGTGGAGCTTCTCGGCAGGATCTATTGGTTTACGATAGAATTCGGACTGATCATAGAAAATGATGAGATAAAGGTGTATGGCGCAGGCATCCTTTCATCAAAAGGCGAAGCGGTGTTCTGTATGGACAAAAAAGCTCTTTTGATTGAATTTGATGTCGACCTGGTCCTTCATACTGATTTTCGTACGGATGTGATCCAGGACAAGTACTTTGTAATCGAATCCTTTGACCAGTTATACAATTCACTGCCGGAGATAGAGCTTTTGCTTGAGAAGGAACTGGAGGAAACAAAACGTTCGGAATTATGTTATTAATTTGGATCTGTGCTTACGATTTGAATCCCGGGAATGCCAATTTGATTCGACTCCGGAGGAGTTTGCCGTGTATGCAGTTCCCCGGCGTCTGAAGTTAATTTTGATTCGACTCCGGAGGAGTCTGCTATATATACGATTATCCCGGAGCCTGAATGTTAGTTTTGATTTGACTCCGGAGGAGTCTGCTATATATACGGTTACCCCGGGGCCTGAATGTCAGTTTTGATTTGACTCCGGAGGAGTCTGCTATATACAGCCCCGAAGGGGCGTATTAAATTCCGCTCCGGAGGAGCCGGCTATGATATTTCAGGGATTCGCCAGAAAAAATCAATTCTTTTGATAACTTTGTTACATGTCGGAAGAACTCGCAAATAGGATCGTCAATAAGATGATGGCTGAAGATAAATTCAGCCAATGGCTCGGTATTGAAACGGTGCTTGTTGAACAGGGACATTGCATTCTGAAAATGAAGATCCGTGAGGAAATGGTGAATGGATTTGGAATTGCGCACGGTGGAATTGCATTTTCTTTTGCCGACAGCGCACTTGCTTTTGCCGCGAATGGCTACGGCAGGCTAAGCGTTGCACTGGAATGCTCGATTTCCTTCGCTGTTGCTGTGAACGTGAACGATGTTCTTACCTGCGAGGCAAGAGAGCTCAGTCTCACCAATAAAACAGGGACATACCATATTGAGATCTCAAACCAGAAAGGGGAGAAAGTGGCCTTTTTTAAAGGAACCGTTTATCGGACCAGCAAGAACTGGGAAAAAAAAAATAAAATTCACCACTCAGGCACTAAGGACAAAGAGAAATTTAGTGAACCTTAGTGGACTAATTGCCTTAGTGGTAAAACTATGAAAAACGCTTATATTATTGACGGGGTCCGTACTCCCATTGGAAATTTCGGTGGAACACTTTCTGTTGTCCGTACCGATGATCTTGCTGCTATTGTTCTGAAGGAATTGATCAGCCGTAATCCATCCATTGATTCTAAGGAAATCAGTGACGTGATCATGGGCTGTGCAAATCAAAGCGGCGAAGATAACCGCAACGTTGCCCGTATGGCATTGCTGCTGGCGGGATTGCCTTACCAGGTTCCGGGAGAAACCGTGAACCGGCTTTGTGCTTCAGGATTATCTGCTGCAATGTCTGCTGCCAGGGCGATCATGTGTGGAGAAGCAGAATTGATGATTGCCGGTGGTGTCGAGAATATGACACGTGGTCCATGGATCATGTCGAAAGCCAGCTCGCCATTCGGTCGTGATCAGCAGCTCTTCGATTCTTCTTTCGGCTGGAGATTCATCAATCCGAAGATGAAAGAGCTGTACGGAGTAGATGCAATGGGGGAAACGGCGGAGAATCTTGCGGACCGTGATAAGATCAGTCGTGCAGACCAGGACAAATTCGCTTTGTGGAGCCAGCAAAAAGCTGCCGCGGCACAGATCAAAGGCCGTTTCAGGAAAGAAATTGTCGCTGTTGAGATCGCTCAGAAAAAAGGAGATCCGAAAATTTTCGATAAAGATGAATTTATGCGCCCGGATACGACGATTGAAGGGCTTTCAAAATTGAAAGGTGCTTTTAAAAAAGAGGCTGGAACGGTTACTGCGGGTAATGCTTCCGGCTTAAATGACGGAGCTGCTGCGATCCTTTTAGCTTCGGAGGATGCGGTAAAAAAATACAACCTGAAAGCAAAAGCACGTATCATTTCCAGCGGTGTAGCCGGTGTCGAGCCGCGCATCATGGGAATCGGGCCGGTTGAAGCAAGTAAGATGGCGCTTAAACGGGCCGGACTTACGTTAAATGATATCGATGTTATCGAGCTGAACGAGGCATTCGCTGCACAGTCGCTTGCATGTACAAGAGCGCTCGGTCTGGCAGATGATGATTCACGGATCAATCCGAACGGAGGAGCCATCGCACTTGGGCATCCTTTGGGAATGAGCGGCGCACGGATCCTGAATTCCGCAGCGATCGAATTGCAGGAGCAAAATAAAAAGTATGCGTTGATTACAATGTGTATCGGGGTTGGACAAGGCTACGCGGTTGTAATAGAGAAATGTTAACTCTTCACCACTAAGGCACTAAGGACACAGAGAAGCACTTAGTGAGCCTTGGGGATTAAGTGTCTTAAAAAATGGCAAATATCTACGAATTTAACGGCTACAAACCCGTGATCCATGAAACGGCATTCATTCACCCGAACGCAACCGTTACCGGCAATGTGATTATCGGAAAAAATGTATACGTCGGTCCCGGTGCTGCGCTTCGCGGCGACTGGGGACAGATCATCATTGAAGACGGATGTAACGTGCAGGAAAATTGTACGGTCCATATGTTCCCGGGAACAACGGTTACTTTGAGGGAATCAGCTCATATCGGACACGGTGCAATTATTCATGGTGCAACGATCGGACGCAATTCGATGGTCGGAATGAATGCCGTTGTTATGGATAATGCTGTTGTAGGAGATGAGTGCATCATTGGCTCACTTACCTTCGTTCCCGCAGATATGATCATCCCGAGCAGGAAAGTGGTCGTCGGAAGTCCTGCGAAAATCGTGAAGGATGTCAGTGATGATATGATCAGCTGGAAAACGCAGGGAACAAAGCTGTATCAGCAATTGCCTGCCGACTGCAAAGCAACGCTGAAGCCATGTGAGCCGCTCCGGGAAATTGAAAAAGACAGACCCCGGCAGCAGGATATTTACAAAACCTGGAATGAAACAAGATGAGGAGAGATCGCATGGACATAAAGATCCGTATTATTTCAATTCTTTTTGGTTTGCTTTTAGTAGTTTGTTTTCCCGTCGGATATTTTTTTCTGTATGATTGTTGGGTAGTGGCTTGCGATATTTACGTAGGGAGTTTGAATTATACCCGGACGTTTTTTATTTCTGATGCCGCTGTTTTGCTTTTGTTTTGGATAACATGGCGCCTTTATAAATATTTGAGGAAATCAGAGCTTAACAGTAATAAACACCACTAGCGAATTATGAATCTGCACCTGCATTTTATTCTCGTCAACTCGGAGTTCAACAAAGGACTCGCCGACGATCTTTACAACGGAGAAGAGTCAGAAGACAATATCAAATATCTCTGGGAAGATGAATTTCAGGTCTCGGAACCGGTAAAAGAATTCAAGATCAGAAATAATGCTGCGTATACCCTGGCGGGAACGATCGGTAAGAAATCATTCAGCTACGAGATTTGGGATATGACAGTAATTGATTGTCTGACGGAAACCGGGAATACAATGCAATTTGCTGTTTCAAAAAAGCTCCTGAAAAAAACAGAACGAAAGGGAGATGAAAAAGAAACACATGTTTACTTTTACCTGAAAGACAGTATTCCGATGGAAAATCCAATGAACGGAGTTTACATATCAAAAACGGACTTTCCTAAAGAACTAAAAATGCCGACAAAGTAATGAAGTTGAGGATCATCGTTTCACTTATTGCAATTAGCAATTTTCTGGGAGTATATTCCCAGGAGCTGAAGGTGGATACAATCGCCCTTCACTACTATAAACGTTATGAAGTTAAACCCGGTACCGATAGTAAGAACGGCTCTTTTGAAGAAGTATACAAAGATAAAGTGATTACGAAAGGACTTTACAGTGAGGGCAAGAGGACCGGTTCATGGAAATTCACGGGGATGAATGATACTCTCCAGCAGGAAGGTGAATATAAAGATGATCTTAAATCCGGAACCTGGAAGTCGTACTACCCAAATAGTGCGGTGTCATGTATAATGCCCTATTCTAACGGAAAAAAGAATGGTGTGTTCAAAGGCTATTTTTCAAATGGAAACCTTTCGTTTGAAACAAATTATGTGAACGACAGTGCGGAGGGAATCTCAACGGAATATTACAAAACCGGAAAGCCTTTCAAAATCGAGACTTATAAGGGAGATACACTGAATGGCATTGTAAAAAAATACTATGAAAGCGGAACGCTGAAAGAAGAGAAATTTATGAAAGGTGAAGATCGCGACAGCACCTATTTGTTTTATTATGAAGATGGCTCGCTGTGGGAACATATTCTTTACAGGAAAGGAAGTCCTTATACGGTTGTCGCATATAATGATGCGAACGGAAAGCCCATTGATTGCTGCACTCTCAAAGAGGGGACAGGCGTTATGCGGTTCTACGATAAAGAGGGACGAATGACCAGCGAGACCACTTATAAAAACTCTGTGCGCGATGGTCATGTGAAGTACGCGGAAAAAGGTGTACTTGTCAAAGAAGGCGATTATTCAGATGGGAAGTTCTCCGGGATCTGGAAATACTATTTTCCGACGGGAAAGCAGTCATCGAAGATCACCTGCGCAAACGATAACAGAGAAGGTGACGCGGAATATTATTATGAAGACGGAACTGTTTCGCAAAAAGGGGTTTTTGTCAATGATGAAAAGTCAGGTTTATGGACCGGCTATGATAAGAAAGGTAAGGTTGAATCAGAGGTTGAATACAAGGATGGGCGAATGAACGGCGATGCAAAGTATTACGAGGAAGGAAAGCTGGTGTGTGAAGGAAAGAATAATAAAGGTACAAGGATCTACGTGTGGACCTTCTACGATAAAAAGGGAAAGGTGTCTTATAGCTATGATTACGGATACACATTTGTGTCAGCAAAAGATAAATTGCCTCAGCCGCCATCAACAGGTAAAGAAACAGCACTCTCCATTGTTGAAACCATGCCGTCCTTTCCCGGAGGTGAAAGTATGATGATGGAATTCATCCAGAAGAATATTGTTTATCCGAGATCTGCGAGAGACGCAAATATGGCAGGAACGGTATATGTTAATTTCGTGATCGGAAACACCGGTGAAATTGAAAATGTGAATGTACTGAAAGGTGTAATCAGTGCACTTGACAATGAGTCCATTCGTGTGGTCGAGGCAATGCCCCGCTGGACTCCCGGCATGCAGAACGGCAGACCGGTGAGAGTATCGTTTAATTTACCAATCAAATACAAATTAAGATAATGGATAAACTTAGCTTTTTAAAGAACGATTTCCCAAAAATGCTCAGTAACCTGGCGCCGGATGCAAAAGGCGAATGGGGAGTAATGAACGGACAGCAGATGGTTGAGCACATGGCGGACTCCGTGAGCCAGGCAACCGGGAACAATACTCAGAAATTGCATACGCCTGCTGATCTTGTAGAGAAATACAAAAGTTTCGCGATGAGCGACAAGGAATTTAAGCCGAATACGCCGAATGCGATGCTTCCTGATGTGCCTCCTCCGCCGTCGAAGGGAAATATGGCCGATGCAATTGCAGAATACAATAAGCAGCTACAGGAATTTATCAGTTATTTTGAAAAAAATAAAGGAGCCAGCATTACTAATCCCTTTTTTGGTGACCTGAATTTTGAAGAGTGGACCCAGCTGCTGCATAAGCATGCAGTTCACCACAGCAAGCAGTTCCGCCTGATGTAATTACCACTTATAGCACACCGAATAATCCGGTCGCAGCTTTTTTATTTTTGAATGCTTTAGCCTGGCACGATTGATCCTTTTTGTGATCCGTGTTCCGGGCTTTTTCTTTCGGTAATGTGCAGAGCTTTCTCCTGAACCAATCTTCACCTGCTTTGAAGTCCTGTTACTAACCTCATTCGCTTTATGTGAGCTGATATCGGTGCCAATATTATCGTTGTTCGTTAATTGCTGATCATTGTTGTCCGCAAGATTCGATTGATTCACATTGTGAAGCTTATTATATTCATCATCTGCCATTTTTTGATACTTATGACAAGGGCAGTCGGGATTTCTGGGATCATTAAGAGCATATTGAACTTTATTCTGCGCGAAGCATACATTTCCTGTGAACAGGAGCGCGAAAAATAACAGAGCATGCAGGGAGCACACAATAACCCCATTGTGTGTCCCTGCTGTCGCTCTCTCAACTGCTCTGTTATCAGCCATCAGATGTTTCCTTTTTTGATGGTTACTTTATCCACTCCGCTCCATGTTTTGTATTCATTTGTATAATAAAGGTATGCTGATGAAGCCGGCGCGTCATATTCTCCGGGCATTTCCGCCTTCAGATCGAGATTGATCTCCTTCACTGCTTTTCCGGCCATTCCTCTGTAATAGATCGCAATGTTGTTACCGGAAAGCTCGTAATAATCAAACACTTTCTTTTCCTGTAATTCTTTCAGCTGCCATGGCTGCACAGTGAACCCGGCGGGGATCCCGATGATCGCCATTGTGCTGGGTACTTCTTCGTTCTTCTTGTTGCTGATGGTTGCAGTCAGACGAACGGTTTCACCGACATTTGCTACTTTTGAAGCGAGCTTCATTTTAAGGTCGATCGCGCAATCTGCATCGCTTACCGGAAGCGTCGTGTTCCATGTTAATGACATCGAGTAGGGAAGCGGTGTTTTTGCTCCGACATATTTCACTTTCACATCGTGCTTGCCATCTCCTTTGATAAAATCCTCTACCCCATCGATCACGATCGCATTCTTTTCGCCGGCTTTGTATGATCTTTCACCGGCCTTTTTTCCATCCACCCAGATTTCAACGGTTCCATCCTCGTTTGTTTTTTTGCTGAACTTCGCATATTCCGTGAGGGCTTTCAGGGCAAGGATCGTTCCCTGTGTGCTGCTGAATACTCCGGAACCGCTTCTTGATCCGACAAGATACTGAACTGCATTTTGCAGTGCGCCGGCGTTTTTACCAGGGGTTTTCAGGATCGCCAGGATTCCAAGCGATGTCGTTTCAATGGTCAGTGAATTGCCTTGCGAATAAGTGATCGAATGAGTTGTTCCCGTCCAGCTTCCGTTTTTATCCTGTTTTGAAAGTAATGCGGTCATCGCATCTTCCGCTTTAGCATTTTCGCCCAGCTTAACTGCTGCGTTTGCCATCATCGCGAGCATGTACGGATCTTTGTTGTCCATCGCTTTTTTATAGGAAGCCTCGAATTCTTTTTTGATATCGGTATAACCTGCTTCCGCAAGAGCATACACGGTGTAAGCATTCAGGATCTCGTCACTGATCCGCCCGAAGTCATGATAAGCATGTGCTTCACGCTGGAATCCTCCTTTTCCGTCTTTGTGGCTCATCAGCCATTCTGCTGTTCTGTCGACCATTTTCTGATCCACATCGGCACCTGCTTTTTTCATGTCCACAAACTCCATGATCCCGTATGCGGTAAGTCCTTCATGTGCAGGTGTTGCGCCAAACCATTCGTATCCTTTTTCTTTTGTCTCGAAAGTTGTCAGTCGCTTGTAACCGCGGTTCAAAAGATCGTTAGCGTAGGTCAGGGTTTTTGTATCTCTGCTATCCGTTGATTTCAGATAATCGAGTACCATCGCATTCGGATAAGCTGTGCAGGATGTTTGCTCAAAGCAACCGTAAGGTTCAGATAAAATGCCTTCCACACCTTTCATAAGGTCGTTCACCACGTTAGGGAAAGCGGTGAATGTCGCCTTAAGCGAACCGTTAACGACCTTATTCATTTCAAAGGAATAGTTCTTTTCGATGTCCTGTCCGGAGAAGGACGCGTTTACAGGGAAGCCTTTTGGTGCGATCTTTATTTTTTGTGTGAATGCATCGCCGAGTCCGCAAGCGCGGAATGAAATTGTAAATTCTCCGTAGCCGATCTTATCCAAAACAGAATAATCGAGGTAAACTGTTTTCGCTTTCCCGGGCATAAGGATCTGGGCGGTTGGGATCTCGGCCAGCGATTTCAATCCATCCGGGGCGATGATGGTAAGTGCGCCGCCTAAAGGCTTGTCGGTATTATTTTTCAGTGTCAGCGGTATGGACACATGGTCCTCTGTGGCAACTTCAACCGGAATTTTTGTGGTCATCGCGAATGGAAGCTGGGTAAAGAAATTCTTTTCTGTTCTGCCTGCGCTTCCGTCTGTTCCAATTCCTTCCACGGTCGTTCTGAATGAAGTGATATCGTCAGAGGTATAGAATTCCAGTGTTTTTGATCCGGAGCGATCGACAGCTACATCGGGATTCCAGTAGATCGTATTCCGGAAATCGGTTCTCGTTTCAACATTTTCCTGTTTATCATAGACCGGTGCGGCAAATTCACGCGCCCGGTAATAAACCATTGCATTCTGCTGCAGCCGGGCAACTTTCTGCTGCTCCGGCTCACCGCTTTCGCTGTCTTTCGCAAATTTTGCCAGGCGGTCGTCTTGTGATCTTGCAATGGCATTTTCATTATTATTGTTCCTGCTATGCTGAGCAGCTTCCTCTTTTTTCTCTGCTTTCGGCCCTTTTGCATCTATTGCGACCATTGGCTTATCCATTTCCGGCTGACGTGACACTCTCTTTGAATCGCCTTTTCCCTCCTTTGCTTTGAAAGATGCGACTTTCGTTGGCCGCTCTTCTTCCAGCCTCTTATTTGCGATCTCTCCGGCGCCGGCCATTGGCGCTTCTGCGGGCACAGCCATCTCGTCCATGTCGGCACGGGAAGCGGAGCTTGGGGTTGAATAATACCGGCTATAGTAGTTTTGATCATAAAGATAAGCGACCAGGTTTTGATCATAATAGGAAACGTATTGGGAATTTGGGCTGTAGCCGCTGGCGGTGTATGATAATGTGACAGGGCTTGAAAGATCGAGCTTATTGAAAATGAATTTTCCGTTTTCATCGGTTTCATATTCTGCGCCGTTGTTGATCTTGATCTTTGCGCTGCTCAGCGGTTTACCGGTTGTTGCATCCAGCACGGTACCGGCTACGATCGCGCGTTCTCCCTGGTAAGTGATCTGCGGCGCATCATCGTTCATTAGCTGTTCCCACGTAAATCGTCTCCAGCCGGATGTCATCATCACATAATCAAGCGCTTTATCTGCTTTTTCTTCTTTCGCATTGAAATAGAAAGCGGGCTCTTCGATCTTATCCTTTATATCCTGCTGCAATAACAGCTCGGAGAGAATGTTCCCGGATTTATCGTCAGCAAACGTGAGGAGCTGATCATTAACAACCGATAGCGATAGATTTGCCGGCATTGGCATGCCGCGCTCATCTTTTACGGTGACGGTCATTTTTACTTTTTCGCGTGGAAGGTATTTGTCCTTATCCGTGGCTACGGTGATGTTTAATTGTTTGTCCTTGTTTACAAATGCGAGTCGTTCACATCTTGCAATTCCTTTGGAGTCGAATAAAGTGATCTGTGAAACTCCGATAGGAAAATTAGCGGTAGGGAAAGCGATTTTATTTTCACCTTTTTTTGCAGTAACTTCAGTAGCGTAATACATTTTTCCTCTTACCTGCGCAACCAGTGAAAGCTGTTCATTTTCAGTCGTACTGATGGTAGCACCGATCTCTCCGGCTTTTGAGTTATCGATGTTCAGTACATATCCTTTGGGTAGTGATGCAGGCATTGGAAACGATTCGCTGATCCCTTCCGGCTTCGTGATCCTCACCGAATATTTTACATTTTCTTCCGGTGTGAACTGGAATGCTCCCATTCCCATGTGATAGCTTGTGAAAGCCGCTACTGTGGTGCCTTTTTCGTTCAGCACAATTCCTTCAACGTCTGCGGGCTTGTTGAATTCATTAAGTGCTCTGAAAGCAACATTACTTTTCAGACCGGCAACAAGGTCGCCGCCTTCGGGGAATAAGCTGAATTGAATTTTATTGAGGAGTATTGGAATGGAGCGGGAGATGCTTTCTGTGAGGCCATTGTATTCGATCATTACGTTGAGCAGGCCGTCGCTTGTTTTGAGATCTTTCGGAAGGCTGAATTTGAGATACCGCATTCCGTTCTCGTCGGTAATTTCTGCTTTGCTGATGATCTGTCGTCCGTCCAGGTTAGCTACGTAATTAACTTTATAGTTGCTGAGGGGCTTGTTCTCGTTTGTATTTAGCTCGAGTTTCGCGATAACCTCATCGCCGGGGCCGAACGCTTTTTTCTCGAAATCAAGTTTCATTTTCAGGTTCGGAAGAACAACATCCTGTACCTGGAGCTCCTTTTCGAATGCCTTGCCCGGATCCTCGTTTTTCATCCAGTTGGTATAAGCCCGGATTTTATACATTCCTCCCAGAGCTTCTGCATCTAAAGCAAAGTCACCTGCCGCTACGCCGTTCTTTGCAATAATATTGATGGTTTTCTCAACGGTTCCTTTTGGGTTTAGCAGCTCCACATGTACGATATCGCTTTTTTGAGAGGCCTTGAGAGAAAGTCCGTCTCTTACATATGCAGCGAACCAGATATTCTCGCCCGGTTCATAGAACGGCTTATCGAAGTGAACGTAGATCCGGTCTTCGGGCATCTTCTGATTGTACGCAATCATTTTATTTTTGATGGAACGGATCAGTTCATTATCCATTGCCATCTGGTAGTATGTTCCCGGCGTGATCCAGGCTACCATTGCCAGCAGCGCTAAGCTGATTCCTGCAACCGGCACGATTTTGTTGATTTTTTTGCTTCTCATGGCTCTATTTTTTTGGTTTTTCCGGGTGTAAGATGCCCTGCTTTTTACAATTCCATAAGCTGCCGGAAAATTTCATGAAATTATGACCGGCTGATAACTCAGTTTACCTCCGGAGAGAAGCTGTTGAACGAATAGGCCGTCCGGCGATTCAATAATCCGCGTTAATATCGTTGTATATATAAAGCAACAGAGCTGCCGGTACAGCGGTTTGCTCTCAACCAAAAGGAGGACCTAATGGAAGCACATGGATTGAATTTGTACATCGTCGATGATAATGTCTCGATGGTGACAGCGCTTAAGCAGTATCTGCAGAGCAGGTTCGGGAACGGATTAAAGATCTCGACCTTTTCAAGCGGAGAGAGCTGCATACAGCGAGTAAATAAGGACACCGATATTGTGATCCTCGATTATTATATGGATGGGAAAAACGGTATCGAAACGCTAAAGTCCATTAAAGAGATCAACCCGGCTACTGAGGTCATCATGCTTTCCAGCAACGAAGACATCGGTACTGCAATTGAATCTTACCGTGAAGGAGCGGCGGAGTATATTGTTAAGGGACCGACTGCATGGAAAAGAGTTTCTTCAGCAATCAATAATGTTTTTACTGCACCGATCCGGTTTATGGAACGTGAGTTTGGTGTTTCGAAGTTTACGGCCATCTTTCTCATGACGTTTATTACAATGGGAATCGTTGTAATAGCCATTCTTAAGTTTTTCCCGCAAATTCTGCCTTTTTGATGATGCCGGAAGAAAATAAAAAAGTAACGGATCTGCGTTACCTGAAAGGGCTGGCTGAAGGAAACAAAGAGTTCATCGAAAGTATGATCACTGCATTTCTGACAGAAAATCCGAATGAAATTTCCGAAGTTGAAAAAGGGATCTCGGAGCAGGATTACAGTCTTATCCGGTCAGGTGCTCACCGGATGCGTTCTACAATTCCATTTGTGGGTATTGACAGTATTATCGGTGACGCAGTTTCTGAAATCGAGGAGCTGGCGAAGATGAAGCAAAACCTGCTGCGGATCAAAACACTGTTCGCGCGGGTAAAGGAGATATGCTCCCAGGCCTCAGCCGAGCTTGTTTCTCTATAGTTGGTACAATTTTTTAAACAAATAAATAATTAATATAAGATTCATTTAAACTAAGGAAATCATGAAAAAGTTCATCATACTAACGGCCATATTTTTTGTTACGGCCTTATCTGCGAAAGCGCAGGAGCGCGAATACTATGGAAACACCCTGAACCTGGGAGTAGGGATCGGTTATTACGGATATGTAGGACATGCGCTGCCCTTCGGAACCCTGAATTATGAGGTGGATGTGGCGAAGAATTTCACGCTAGCGCCTTTTATCGGATTGTATTCTTACCAGGACAATTACTACTGGGCAAATCCGAATGAAGGCTATCGTTCTTACAACTATCGCGAAACAGTTGTTCCGATCGGTCTGAAAGGAACCTATTATTTTGACCAGTTATTTCACGCCGGTCCTAAGTGGGATTTCTATGCTGCGGGTTCGGCAGGTTTTAATATCCGTAAACGTGTTTGGGAAAGCGGATACAACGGCGACAGATCGGTAAACGGTTCAGCCAGCCCGCTTTATCTCAACGCTCACATCGGTTCCGAATATCACATGACAGATCGGGTAGGAATTTTCCTTGATCTTTCAACCGGAGTTTCTACAGTGGGATTGGGTTTCCACTTATAAAAAAATCAGAATGGATCAGGTATGAGTTCTTTTGCCAGGTTTCCCGGTTACGCACGGTTCTGTTTTATACTCCTGAGCCTTGTATTGCTGATCGGCATAATTTATATCGGGCAACAGATATTCATACCTGTTCTTCTTTCTCTTCTTTTTGCGATACTGCTGCGCCCGGTGGTGGCATTTCTTTCCAGGCGGCTGAAGTTCCCGCATGTGATCGCTGCTCTTACATCTGTGCTGCTTTTTATTCTGCTGATCGTTCTGATCGCATCCTTTGTGTTCTGGCAGATTTCCGATCTTGCCGATGACTGGAACAAGATCAAGCTCAACCTCAGGGTTCATTACCATCATTTACAGGAATGGGTCCGGCTTCGTTTGCACGTCAGCTATATCGAGCAACGGCAATACCTGGAAGCGACACAAAGCTCGCTCACATCCGGTCAGAAATTAGGAAATACACTGAGTTCCTTTTCCGATGTGCTTGTTAACCTGATTCTCGTGCCGATCTATGTTTTTCTATTCCTGATCTACAGGAACCTGCTCCTGACGTTCTTGTCGAAGCTTTTTGGTCCGAACCACCAGCTGAAGCTTCAGCATGTGCTCTACCAGGTCAAGATTGCGATCCAGAGTTTTCTTGTAGGGCTGCTGATCGAAATGGGAATTGTTTCCGCGTTGACAAGCATCGGTTTAATGATCATAGGTGTTGAGTATGCATTGCTGCTGGGTGTGATCACGGGTTTACTTAACCTGATCCCGTATATCGGGATCATGGTGGCGGCAATGCTGAGCATATTTGCTTCGCTGACAAGCTCGACAGATCTCCATACGATCATAGGAGTGATCGCTGTGAATGTAATTGTTCAGCTGTTGGATAATAATATCCTGGTTCCATTGATCGTGAGCTCCAAGGTGAAGATCAACGCCCTGGTTTCCATCATCGGGATCGTAGTGGGCGGTGCGCTGGCGGGTGTATCGGGGATGTTCCTGGCGATCCCGTCCATCGCTATCATGAAGGTGATCTTTGACAGGGTGCAGGGCTTTGAGCCCTGGGGCTTCCTGATGGGAGATGACCTTCCGAAAACGGTCGAATGGGGAAAGATAAAATTCCCGTCTTTAAACGCGGGGGAGACGGAAACGAAAGAAAAAGAGGGTGGCAAGCCGGATTAAGGTTTACCGTTCTTTTTACGACTTCACCCGCTAATAAGACCAGTTCAACGATTTTTAACCGAAGCTGGAATCGATGAAACGTACATTTACTTTAGAATAAATTTATATCGTTATGAGTTACAGTGAAACTGTCCAGACGATCAATATTCTCCTGGTTGAGGATAATCCGGGGGATATCCGGCTTACAAAAGAGGTATTGAAAGAAGGAAAGATCCGGAATACATTGTCTGTTATTACGGATGGCGAGGAGGCGCTGCTGTTCCTCAAGAAAAAAGGCCGCTATGAGGATATTCAATTGCCGGATATCATCCTGCTGGACCTGAACCTTCCGAAGAAAGACGGACGTGAAGTACTCGCGGAGATCAAGGCGGATCCTGATCTGCTCAGGATCCCGGTTATTGTGCTTACTACATCGTCGGCGGAAAAGGACATCCTGAGCATGTACGGACATCATGCGAATTGCTATATCACCAAGCCGGTTGACTTTGAGCAGTTCATCGATGTAGTGAGGTCGATCGAGGATTTCTGGTTAAGCATTGTAAAGCTGCCTCCCCAACAGAAAATGTAAACCTCTGAATATGGAAATTCCTCAAAATGCTTCCGTGATAGATACCCCAAGTTCTGTTTATTGGTATGACGATAACGGGATCCTTTGCTCGATCTCAAAAAAAGCTCCGCCTTTAACTTTGGAAGAGTCAAAGGCAGTGCTGGATGATTTTAAAAGGAACCTGAGAACTGAAAAAGTTTGTATGCTGATCGATGTGACACATACCTCCGAATCGACGAGGGAAGTACGTGACTATGCTGCCGAAGAATTTCCAAAATTCGTAAAGGCGATCGCGATGCTTTCTGATTCCGCATTGGGTAAAATGCTGGCAAATTTATTTTTCCGTTTGAAAACACAACCTTATCCTGTAAAAATGTTTACGGATGAGAAAGATGCAAAGGAATGGCTGAAACAATTCCTATAATATGCTTTCCACAGAAGAAGATAAGAAGCGGCTCAATGCCTTGCTCGATACCTTGTTGAGGTATACGATGATGGATTTTTCCCGTAAAGCGGAACTCTCAGAAAATGGCGATGAGATCGATGCAATTGCTGCCGGGGTTAATGCTCTTGTAGAAGAGCTGGACTTCCGGATCAAAAAACTGACAGAAAGTGAAGAGCGTTTCCGGATCATTGTGCAGGAGGTGAAGGATTATGCCATTTTCATGCTTGATCCTGATGGCTATATCATGAGCTGGAATAAAGGAGCTGAGAACATCAAAGGATATACCGCCTCAGAGATCGTTGGTCAGCACTTTTCGGTTTTTTATACGGATGAGGAAATAGAGAGGAAAGAGCCGGAGTACAACCTGGAGATGACCCGGAAGCTGGGCCGGTACCGCAGTGAGGGCTGGCGGAAAAGGAAGAATGGAAAATTGTTCTGGGCGGAAGTTTCTTTCAATGCCTTGTATGACGCCGCCGGAAAGCTAAAGGGATTTGCGAAAGTAACAAAGGATAACACGGCGCAGAAAATGGCCGACTATGCGTTGAGAGAAAAAAGTGAAGAGCTGGCCCGGTCTAACTCGGAGCTGGAGCAGTTTGCTTATGTTGCGTCGCACGATCTCCAGGAGCCGCTGCGTATGGTGACGAGTTATGTGCAGTTGCTCGCCAAGCGATACAAAGGGAAGCTTGATGAAGATGCAGATGAATTTATCGGTTTTGCAGTTGACGGCAGTAACAGGATGAGGATCCTGATAAACAGCTTGCTGGAATATTCACGGGTGAACCGGGAAAAGCCATTCGAAATGATCGACGTTAACGCGCTTTTGGCGGAAATGCAGCAGGTTTTAAGTAACCAGATCGAAGAAAATCACGTATCGATAGTAACAACAGAACTCCCTACCATATTTGGCGACCAGGTATTGATCAGCCAGCTGTTTCAGAATCTTATTTCGAACGCGATCAAGTTCAAGAGCGACAGAAAACCAGAGATCAGAATTTCATGTAAAACAATGGAAAATGAATATCTTTTTTCTGTTGCTGACAACGGAATAGGAATACAAAAAGAATACTCTGATAAGATCTTTGTGATCTTTCAGCGTTTGCATAGCAAGGAACAGTATCCCGGAACGGGGATAGGCCTGGCGATCTGTAAAAAGATCGTTGAACGGCACGGCGGCCGGATCTGGGTCGAATCGGAACCGGGTAAAGGCAGTACATTTTATTTTACAATTAAGAGATTCAAATAGTTTGCAGTGGAACATAAGGTCAATATATTACTTGTAGAAGATAATCCGGGAGATGCGCGTTTACTGGATGTATATTTAAAGGAAACGTTCAGTACTTCTTTTGCGCTTATCAAAACGGATACACTTGCAAAAGGGCTTGATCTGCTTGAAGACGGAGCCTTTGACATTGTGGTCCTGGACCTTTCTCTTCCCGACAGCCAGGGCCTGAGCACATTTGAAAAAGTGTATGCGCATTCTCCGGAAACGCCTGTAATTGTGCTTACCGGTTATGAAGACGAGTCGATCGGGATCAATGCGATGAAGCTGGGTGCCCAGGATTTTCTTGTAAAAGGCGACGTAACGGGAAAAGAGCTTACGCGATCTATCAATTACAGTATCGAGCGTTTTAAGCTCCTGAAAAAGCTTTCAGAGAATACAAAGAAGCTGGAAGAAAGGTCGGAGGATCTTCAGAAAGAAAGGCTCAAGCTTGCGGATGCTCAGAAGCTGGCGCACATCGGCAGCTGGGAGTGGAACGTGGAAGATGATAAGATCGCATGGTCGGATGAGCTCTTCAGAATCCATATGCTGGATCCGCAAAAAGGCTATGTGACGATCCAGCAGGTATATGATATGGTTCATCCCGCTGACCGGGAGATGGTACGGGATGCGGTGAAAAAATCGATGAAGCGCCTGCGGCCGTTCAGCTTTTATTACCGGATCGTGCTGGCTGATAAATCAATTAAAACACTTCACGCAAGAGGTGAAGTGATCGTGAACGATTTCGGCGAGCTGATCGGGATGATCGGGACCGATCAGGACGTCACCGATCGTATTCACGAAGAGGAGCTGGAAAAACTGGCGCTTGCTGCAACACAGTCTTGCAACTCCGTTGTGATTGCTGATAATAAAGGAAGCATTGAATGGGTGAACGAAGGATTCACAAAGCTGACAGGGTATAAGCTGAGCGATGTTCTGAATACACACGGGGAGATCTTACGGCGCGGTGACGCAACCGGCTTGTCGGCTTCAACAGGTTATTACTCTACCATTATCAAGGAGAAGAAGCCGATCTCCTACGAAAGCAAAAATTTTACAGTCGACGGCGAGGAATATTGGGTGATCACTACGCTCACACCGGTTCTGAATAATGTCGGTGAAGTGGAGAAGATCATCGCGATCGATACCGATATTACCTTCAGAAAGAAAATGGAGGAGGAGCTGGTTCATGCCAACCAGGTTGCAGAGCATTCACTGATGAAAGCAAACAAAGCATTCAACCAGTTGATGAAGGCAAAAAAGGACCTGGAAGAAACCATGAAGGTCAAGGAGCAGTTCCTTGCGAACATGAGCCATGAGATAAGGACACCGATGAATGCGATCGTCGGCTTCACTGATATTTTGCTGAAGACAAGCCTTTCGCCTGAACAGAAGCAATACATCGAAGCGATCAAAACTTCCGGCGACAACCTGCTTGTGATCATTAATGATATTCTTGACTTCTCTAAAATGCAGTCAGGTAAATTCTCGTTCGAAAAAATTGACCTGAGCCTTTCGCAGCTTATTTCTACGCTTACAGAGCTGATGCTTCCGAAATCGATGGAGAAGAATATCCGTTTATCGACAAAGATCGAGAAGGATGTTCCCGATCGTCTCATCGGGGATCCGACCCGCTTGAATCAGATCCTTTTGAACCTGGTCGGCAATGCGATCAAATTTACCGAAAAAGGAGAGGTTAAAGTTCGGGTCGAGCTGATCTCAGAAACGGATGAAGATGTGGATATCCGGTTCTCGGTATCCGATACGGGTATCGGAATCGAAGAAAAAAAGCTGAATACGGTCTTTGAGGAGTTCACCCAGGAACGAAATGAAACAACCCGTAAATACGGAGGAACGGGACTGGGCCTTACGATCGCAAAACAGCTGGTGGAGCTGCAGGGCGGCAGCATGTCGGTAAAAAGCAAGGTGGGCGAAGGCTCGACGTTTACATTCAACCTGAAGTTCAGAAAAAATCTTGGAAAGAGCACAAAGGTTGATAAGGCGGGAAATGGAGATGAAGTCGAAGAAAAGGTGGAAGGTTTGAATATTCTTCTTGTAGAAGATAACTTACTGAACCAGATCCTGGCAAAAAAAGTACTGACAGATTGGAATTGGAACGTCGAGCTGGCGGAGAACGGACTGATCGCTTTAGAAAAGTTGCGGGCACAGGATTTTGATGTAATCCTGATGGATATTCAGCTGCCTGAAATGGATGGTTACGAGGCAACGCGGCAGATCAGGAGTACATTCCGCGATCCGAAGTCACTGACTCCTATCATCGCAATGACAGCTCATGCGATGTCAGGAGAAGCAGAAAAGTGTCACAAGGCAGGAATGGATGATTACATTTCCAAGCCTTTTGATCCTAAAGTACTGTACTCAAAAGTCATTGAAAATATAAAAAAAAATAATTCCTTGAAATTACATTAGTTATGAAAAATTCAACTCACACAGATCTCAGCTATCTCAATCAATTGTCCAACGGAAGTGAAGATTTTATCGATAAAATGACAGGAATATTCCTGGAGCAGACACCAGAAGCGCTTGAAAACCTGGATAAGCATCTTGCTGCCAAAGATTGGAAAGCACTTCGCGGAACGGCGCACAAAATGAAGTCCTCTTTATCGATCATGGGAATAAAGGAACTGGAGCCGGTGATGGTAAAGCTTGAAGATTACTGTGACAAGGAAATCAATCTCGACCAGGTTCCGGCTCTCGTTGAACAGGTTAAGCACGTTTGCCGTGAAGCGATGGAAGAGCTGAAGGTGTAATTCAGTAATTACCAGTCCCGGATGATCAGCTTTTTTTCAGCCATGTGAATGCATGCTGAAGCTTTTTTGATGGTCTGCTTTAGCTGTAGAACGTTTTCTCGTTCCTGACGATATAATCAAATCAGGAATTACCAGTCCCAGATGATCAGCTCTTTTTCAACCGAGTAGATGCTGAATGCCTTTTTGATGGCCTGCTTTAGCTTGAAGAACGTTTTCTCGTTCTTTACGATGTAATCAAATGCGCCGTACTTCAGGCAGTTCACTGCAACATCGGTGGACTCGTGCGAGGTCAGCATAATCACATTGGTACCCGGCGATTTTTCTTTTATTTTCACCAGTGTATTGAATCCGTCCATTGCGTCTTCATCCTCACCGTTGAGGAAATAATCCAGAACAATGATATCGGGTTTTTGTCCCAGGCTTCTGACGCAGTCTTCACCGGATAAAAAGACTTTTACGGTGATATCGGGATTCATCCGGAACTGCGCTTCGAGGGTCCGGAGATACAGCTCGTTATCGTCAACGAGGAAGATCAGTATTGAGTGGTGGTCGGGCATTTTTTGGCCTTTAGTATCGAACAGAAGCGGACTTACGATGCCGCTATTTGTAGTTTTGCTAATCATGATCATGAGGTTTATAAATTCAGCTGCTGTTCTGATCAGAAAATTTGTGGCCAAATCCTGTTTTTAGGCGGATGAACAGGCGCAGGAATATGCTGAGCCGCTGTTCATGAGTTCAATAAATTTTTTAACGCCGGCCTGTTTCCGTTATTTTTTTCCGAAAGCGATCCTGTTTTTCCCTTTTTGAGGAAAAAAATCCACAGGTTATCTGTGCGGACAGATAGCCCTAAGTGATATTTGTTAATTGCTAAACAGGCAAAATCCATCGCCTGGCACACTTTTTTTATTGCCGGATAGAAGTTTAACATAATTCCGTTAATATGAAAAACCCGGAAAAAAGTGCAAATGAAACAGACCTGAGTGCCTTTTATGATCCCAGGAGCAACAAGGCGATCATGGATGCGTACACAAAAAGCGTTGAGCTGATGAAGAACAACGGTACTCATCCGACTATGATCTTTATTGCTGCCCATGATAACCAGGTGATCGAAGCATTTGAAGTAAATGTAAACAGTAATGCTGTAAAGCACATGGACCCTTCCCGCTTTGTGATCACGACTTCGCACACGGACGCGGAAGACGATAATTTCACCGGTTCGGGACTACCGGCAAAAACAGTAAAAGATTATATTTTTGTCCGGTCTAAATCTGTATTCACCAAGATCAGGATCTGTGATATCAGCTATATTCAGGCTTGCGGCGACTATGTAAATATTTTTGCCGGGGAAAAAAGATATACGATCCATCTCACGCTGCGGGCAATTGAAGAGAAGCTGCCGGAAGGAATGTTCTACCGGTTGCATCGTTCTTATCTTGTGTCGCTGGATCACATTGACAACGTTGAGGAAAATACGGCATATGTCGGGAAGCATCCGATCGCGATCAGCGTACAGTTCAAAAAAGAGCTTCTTAACCGATTGAATGTAATTTAGAATAAAACAAATTATTCGCGCCGGTTCAGCAGAATCGTGTCCGATTAGTCAATTTTATGTGCCGGCTTAACCGGTTTGCTGCAATGAACACGAGAAAACTGGAAAGTCGGATAAAAGAACTGGAGCTGGAAAACCGGCTGTTGAATGCCCGCCTCAGCGAGGTGGCTGCGTCGGGAACGATGTTGCCGTCGATAGCAGAGCATTCGCTGGTAAAAGGAAAAAAGGCGCTGCACAGTCTTACCGATGCAAAAAAGGAGCTGGAGAGCATGATGAAGGTGAAGGAGCAGTTCCTTCTGAATATGAGTCACGAGATCAGGACGCCGATGAATGCGATCATCGGTTTTACAGGACTTCTTCTTAAAACAAATCCGCTTCCTGACCAAAAAGAATATATCGAAGCGATCCGCACATCGGGTGAGAATTTACTTGTGATCATAAACGACATTCTCGATTTTTCAAAGATCCAGGCCGGCAAAGTTCAGTTTGAGCAGATCGGCTTTTCCCTTCCCAAAGTAATTTTATCTTCGATTGAATTGATGAAGCAAAGATCTTCCGAGAAAGATCTGAAATTGTTGTATTCAATCGACAAAAATATTCCGCTTCGCGTTACCGGCGATCCGACCCGCCTGAGCCAGGTCCTCCTGAATCTTATCGGCAACGCAGTCAAGTTTACCGAGAAAGGTGAAGTAAGACTGGAAGTTAAAATGCTCAGCGAAAGTGAACGCGGAGTTAAGCTGGAGTTTTCGGTTTATGACACCGGGATCGGAATCTCCGAGCAAAGCATAACCTCCATATTCGAAGAGTTTACGCAGGCATCGGGTAATATTACGCGTAAATACGGAGGAACAGGATTGGGCCTGGCGATCGTGAAGCAGCTGCTGGAAGCACAGGGTGGAAATATTTCCGTGAAGAGTAAGCCGGGAAAAGGTTCGGTTTTCACATTTACAATTGTCTACGGAAAAGAGGATGCGCCTGCAGCGGAAACGGTGATCGGCCGTACCGCCGAGAGCGAAGCAGCTGTTGTGGTGGAAGGTCTGAGCGTGCTGCTGGTCGAAGACAATGCGCTGAACCAGAAGCTGGCTATGAAAATACTGGGCGACTGGAAATGGAAGGTCGACCTGGCGGATACGGGAGCAAAAGCGATCGCGAAGATCCGGAAGAACCACTATGATATTATCCTGATGGATGTTCAATTGCCGGAAATGGACGGATACGAAGCAACTTCGTTCATCCGTAAAAAAATGACGATCTCTAAATCAAAGATCCCTGTCATTGCATTGACTGCACATGCGATGGCATCGGAGGAGAGAAAATGTTACGAAGCAGGAATGAACGGGTACATTTCCAAGCCTTTCAATCCAAAAAAATTGTATACAATGGTGCTGTCGATCCTCAGTGAGTTGGCAGGTCAACCTGAAACTGAAGAAACAAAATACAGAGGTGCCGCTAATGGCAGAGCGAAATTGACACGGATCAAACGTTGAAGAAAGAATGCAGGAGATGAAAAAAATTTGGTTTATTTTGTCCAATAGTACTATATTTAATATTCAAATCGCATTGTCGCTCCCGGGACAGATGTTTTTTTCTTTGTAAATCGTGTAAAAGATAAGTGTATGAGCAAATTATTGATCATCGAAGATGATATCGATATGGGAGTGCTTCTGAAACGTTTTTTTGTAAAGAACGGATATGAAGTAGAAACAGCAACAACGGGAAAGGCCGGCATCGCCGCGTTTTCTTCAGATCATCCCGATCTTGTGTTGTGTGATTATCGCCTCGGCGATATGGAAGGTGCTGATGTTTTGAAACGCGTGAAGGACATCGAGCCCAATATACCTTTCATTATCATGACCGGATATTCCGACATTCGTACTGCTGTGAATGTGATGAAGCTTGGCGCCTATGATTATCTTGTAAAGCCTTTGCTTCCGGATGAAGCAGTTCAGATCATCAGGAAAGCGATCACCGGTACTCCGCGTCTTGCGCACATTATTGAAAAATCCGAGGAAGCTGAAGAAAGTTACCGGCCGCGGACGCTTCCGGGCAAAACAGACTACGTCTTCGGAAAGAGTCCGCATTCCCGTGAGCTTTTGAGGCAGATCGAGCTGGTTGCTCCAACGAATTACAGCGTGATCATTTATGGTGAAAGCGGTGCGGGAAAAGAAGCGATCGCTCAAACGATCCATAAAAAAAGCAAACGCGCGAAAATGCCGTTCATCGCAATGGATTGCGGTGCGATGTCAAAAGAGCTGGCAGGCAGCGAGCTTTTCGGTCACGAAAAAGGGTCATTCACAGGCGCCCTTGCTACCAAGATCGGCCATTTTGAGCTTGCCAACGGCGGCACGATCTTCCTGGATGAGATCGCGAATTTACCATACGATGTGCAGTCTTCGCTGCTTCGCGTCGTACAGGAGCGAAAAGTAAAACGCATCGGCGGAAGCAAAGAGATCCCGATTGATGTGAGGATCATTGTTGCGAGTAATGAGAACCTGAGTGACTCTTATAAGAAAGGTCGGTTCCGCGAGGACCTGTTCCACCGCTTCAATGAATTCCATCTGACCGTTGCTCCGCTCCGTGAGCGAAAGGATGATATTCTTATGTACGCAAATTTCTTTCTGAAGATCGCGAATGGAGAATTGGATAAGAATGTTGAAGGATTCAATGCCGAAGTGGAGGATCTGTTCGTTCAATATCCATGGTACGGAAACCTGCGTGAGTTGAAAAATGTGATTCGCCGCGCGGTGCTCCTCACAGAGGGCGGAGTTGTTGAAGCGAAGTCGCTTCCTTCGGAGATCACCGCTTTCTCGAGATCGCTGCCATCGATGACCGAGCTGCAAACAGGGAATGTACCGGGAGCTCTTTTTGCTGCAGATAGCATTAAAGATGAAAAGCCGGATCTGAAATCTGCTGCTCTCGGGGCTGAATATGACCTGATCATTAAAGTCCTTAAGGAAGTGAACTACAATAAAAGTAAGGCTGCATCCATTTTGAACATCGATCGTAAGACACTTTACAATAAGATGAAAGCATATAACATGTAATCGCATTGTAATGAAAAATGCCGGCGGCATCAGAATATTGCTGGTGGATGACGATAGCGGCGATCATCTGCTCTTCAAAGAAAGTCTGAACGACATCAAAGGGAATTGCTATGTGCTCACTTGGGCGGATACCTATGAAAAGGGTGTCGAGCTCATCAATAAAAAGGAGCACGAGATCTATTTTTTCGATTATCTTCTCGGAGCAAAAACGGGTCTGGATCTTCTCAGGGAATCTGTGAGAGTTGGGATCCAGGCTCCTATCATACTTCTTACCGGCCTCGGAAATCCTGAAACGGATCGTAAAGCGATGGAACTGGGTGCATCGGATTATCTTGTAAAAGATGATATCGATCCGGAGAAGCTCGAGCGAAGCATCCGCTATAGCATAGAGCAGAGCCGCCTGTTGAAGGGAATGAGCGACAGCGAGAGAAAATTCAGAAGCATTTTTGAGAATTCACACGATGTTATTTACCTGTCGGACCAAACCGGGAGGATCATCGACATCAACCGGTCTGCAGAACGGCTGTTCGGATACACCCGCGAGGAAATGCTGAAAATGAATGCTGCTGATTTTTATCTCAACCGCGAGGAGAGGGAGCGTTTTGTCAAAGAGATCAACCAATATGGAAGCTGCTCAAACTTCGAGGTGATCCTTGTCGATAGAGCAGGGCAAAAGAAATATTGTACGCTTACCGCCAATATCCAAATGACAGATGAAAGCGGAATGGTCTACTACCAGGGAATTGTCCACGATATGACGAAGCGCCGGAAAGCGGAGCGGGATCTGATGATCGCTGAAAAGCTGGCGATCACCGGTAAGATAGCACGCTCACTGGCCCATGAAATAAGAAATCCGCTAACCAACATTAATTTGTCGGTAGAGCAGCTGCAGGAGTACATGCAGGACGAAGACCACCGGCAGTATTTTGATATTGTAAAGCGCAACAGTAAACGGATCAATGATCTGGTTACGCAGCTGATGGAAAATTCCAAACCGGCTGAGCTTGACAATTCGTCGTATGTTCCTTTATCGCAGATCCTTAATAGCACGGTTGAATTGGCAGCTGACCGTGCAAGGCTGAAAAACATCACGATCCTGAAAGAATTCCGGTTCGGAAATGAACGTGTTTTCGGAGATGCTCCGAAATTAACGATTGCACTGCTGAACATCCTGATGAATGCGATCGAAGCGGTAGAAGCGAATACAGGCGTTATCAAGATCGACGCTCATTGTGATAGCGGCAAATGTTATATTATTGTTGGGGATAACGGCTGCGGCATCACCGCGGATAATATTTCCCGCGTTTTTGATCCGTATTTTACCAGCAAGTCGAATGGAATGGGACTTGGCCTGGCAACAACGCATAATATTATCAATATTCACCGGGGAAAGATCGACATCGAATCTGAAGTAGATAAAGGAACCCGTTTTACAATCGAGCTGGATCTGGCCTGAACCATGGCATGCAATTTTTGAATTTGTTTCCAGATTCAAACGATTATGCAGCGATCCAATCCCAAAAGAAAAGTTTTTCCTTCCCAGTCTCAGCATCCGCCCGGCATGGAATATAAGATGCATCCCGAGCCGGAGTATGATAATCATCAGCCGGGAAGCGGGAAGCTGAAAGGAAAGAAATGTGTTGTTACCGGAGGCGACAGCGGGATCGGAAGAGCGGTTGCAGTTGCATTTGCAAAGGAAGGGGCCGATGTTGCGATCATTTATCTCAGTGAAGACAGAGACGCAGAGGAAACGTCGCGGATCATCGGGGAGAAGTTCAATGCGGAATGCCTGTCCGTTCGCGCCGATATTTCAAAAGAAAAGAATTGCAGCCGCGCGATAGATAAAATTGTGAAGCATTTCGGAAAGATCGATGTGCTTGTGAACAATGCGGCTGTGCACTATCCGGCTGAGTCACTCGAAAAGATCGAAACGGATAATATGCTGCATACGTTTGCAGTGAACATATTTGCGATGTTCTGGATCACCAAAGCGGTACTTCCGCACATGGGAAAAGGCGGCTCGATCATAAATACTTCCTCCGTTACGGCATATCGCGGAAGCGGCGGACTGCTGGACTACAGCTCAACAAAAGGCGCGATCGTTTCCTTTACGCGCAGCCTTTCTGCAAAACTGGCCGATAAAAAGATCAGGGTGAACGGTGTTGCACCGGGACCGATCTGGACGCCGCTGGTCCCGTCGAGCTTTGACAAAAAGAAAGTGAGCACTTACGGAACAGAAACGCCGATGGGCAGAGCCGGTCAACCTTCGGAGGTAGCGCCTTGCTATGTTTTTCTCGCCGGAGAGGATGGGGCGTATATGAGCGGACAATTTTTACATCCCAACGGCGGCGAGATCATAAACGGATAAACAGTATGAGCATAGATATCAATCAGAAGATCACGGGAACAATTACAGTTGAACTGCAACCCGGAAAATCGCTGGAAGAGTTTTGTGAGCGGAGCTTTGACAATTATGACCGGGACCGGTTTGAAGCGATCGCTATCCGGTTTTATTTCGGGATAGAAACGGTCATGACGCTCTACGCTTTGGATAAATCGAGGCAGGAGGGAAATAACTATGATATCAACAAGCTGCCGGTAAAAAAATTCAAAGTGGTGAATATTTCAGCATTGGATCTCCTCGCTTTTATCGGCGAGTTCAACCTTACGCTGTCGGCGGGGAACTATGATATTTCGGATATGGAAGTAATCAATAAATAAATCGTATGAGAGCAATTTGGTCAGGCGCGATCAGTTTTGGACTGATCAATATTCCGGTGAAGCTTTACTCCGCTGTCCAGGACAGTAATCTGAACCTGGACATGCTGGATGCACGCGATCATTCCAATATTAGGTACAAACGCGTGAATGAAAACACCGGCAGAGAAGTTCCTTATGAAAACATCCGGAAAGGATACATGCTTAACGACAGATATGTGGTGCTGGAAAAGGAAGATTTCGAATTTGCGGATGCGAAGAAAAGCAAGACGATAGAGATCCTGAATTTTGTGAAAGAGTCGGAAATTGAAAGCATTTATTACGAGCAGCCCTATTTTCTTGAGCCCGACAAATCAGGTGAGAAGGCATACGCGCTGCTGCGTGACGCATTGAAAGCAACCCGGAAAGTGGGTGTAACCTCGTTTGTTCTCAGGAACAAAGAAGCATTGGCGATCCTGAAGCCGTACGGAAAAGCAATTGTTCTGAACCGGATGCGTTTTGAGCAGGAGATCCGTGATCCGGGTGAGCTGAATGTTCCTCCTTTGTCCAAGGCAAAAGAAAAAGAGCAGGATATGGCCGTTAAGCTTATCGATCAGCTTACGGAAAAATTCAGCATTGCGCAGTATAAGGATACGTATACCGATAAGCTTCTGGAGGTAATAAAAAAGAAGGCGAAAGGAAAGAAATCAACTAAGCCTGCCCGTCTGAAAGTTGTTCATACAAAGAGCAGCGATCTGATGGACATGCTGAAGGCAAGCCTGACAAAACGGAAAGCGTCATAGCTTGCTGTTGTAGATCTTCTTGATGATCTTGTCGAGGTTGGCTCCCTTACCGATCACCGGTGCCCAGAGATCTCCTTTTTGCTCTATCCTTTTGAGGGTGTTCTTCATTGTAAAGTTTTGCGGATCCAGCTTTTCGTTTACCTCCTTCCATTCCAGCGGGGTGGAAACGGTTGCTCCGGGTTTTGGCCTTACAGAATAAGGCGCTGCGAGGGTTTGTCCTTTCCGGTTTTGCAGAAAATCAACATATACTTTTCGCTGTCGTTTGAGAGGGCTCCTCACGATGCTTGTGATACCGGGCAACCTGGAAAATACCGTTTGAGCGATCAGCTCCGCAAATGTTTTCACAAGCTCGTAATTATATTTTGCAGCAAGGGGAACATAGATATGTAAGCCGGTGGCTCCCGAAGTTTTGCAGTAGCATTCGGTTTCCAGCTCGTCCATGATACCTTTCACCACCCATGCCGTTTCTACTACTTTACTAAACGCTATTTTTTCCGGATCCAGGTCGATCACCACCCAATCGGGGTTATCAAGGCTGCCGACCTGGGAGTTCCAGGGATTTATCTCGATGCAGCCAAGGTTCGCCATATAAAGGAGCGTTGCTTTGTCATTGCAAAGCAGGTAGTCGATGTACGCTTTATTAGAGGTCGAATAGATCCTTTCCGTTTTCAGCCAGTCCGGGCTTTTCTCCAGGTCCACATCTTTTTGATAAAATCCCGGTTCAGCGATCCCATTGGGGAAACGGTTCATCGACTGAGGTCTTCCTTCGACATAAGGAAGGATCAGAGAAGATATTTCGTTGTAGTATTCAATGATATCACCTTTTGTGATCTTATCTTTTGGAAAGTAGATCTTATCCTGGTTGGTAAGATGCAGAGTGACCGTTCCCACTGTGAGATCGCGGTTCCCTTTTACTTCTGTGTTTGGCGATTCTTCTTTTTCCATTTTGTCCCTGACTTCTTTTGCACTTTTGTCGATCCTTAATCCGGCAAAAACAGGGTGCCGCATGTGTCCGTCGCTGGTCCATTCTGTAAACTTCACCTGGCAAACGATCTTTGGTTTTACCCATTGGATCTGCTCTCTCCGGCGGATGCGTTCTTTAAACGGAGATTTTGAAATGAACAGCGGTTTTAATTTTTGGTAAAGCTCTTTCAAAGATGCATCGTTGAAACCGGTTCCGCAGTTCCCGAGATACTTGAGCTCTTTTCCGTTATATGCTCCGAGGATCAGTGATCCGAAGTGCTTTCGGCTGCCGCCCGGAGCGGTAAATCCTGCAATGATCGCCTCTTCCTGGTGACTGATCTTTATCTTCAACCATTGCTTGCTTCTTTTTCCGGAATGGTAAATACTGTCTTTTTCTTTTGCGATGATACCTTCCAGGTTATTCTTAACGGCACTTTTAAAGAATGAGGTACCGTCTTTTTCTATATGATCTGAATAAACGACATGACTGCTCTTAATCCCTTCGAGAAGTAATTTGAGCAGCTCTTTTCTTTTCTGGAGGGGTTGGTCACGAAGGTCAATGCCATCCAGGTTCAGGAGATCGAAGACATAGTATTTAAGGATCCCTTTTCCATTCAGGCGATAGTTTTGGAGAAGCTGAAAATCGGATCGGCCCATGCTGTTTTCGACTACTACTTCGCCATCCAGGATCGCAGTATGCTCAATCTTTTTCAGCTCGGGAACAAGCGCTGCAAAGAGCTCATTAAAAGAAATATTGTTCCGGGAATAGAGATGCACACTTTGGTCGATCGCAGCAATGGCGCGGTAACCATCATATTTTACCTCAAAGATCCAATTCTCGTCATCGAATGGTTTTTCAGCCAGCGATGCAAGCATGGGACGGATCTGAAGGAGATCATCGCTTAACTTTTTCCTTTTTTTTTTAACAACGGTTTTAACAGCTGCCCGTTTCCTGGGAACCAGCTTTTTCCTGCTGATCACCGATTTGTCTTTTAAAAGAATATCTTCCGTACTGGCGTATTTATCGTCTTTTTTGATCAGCAGCCATGCATTTTCCTGTCTCCCCCGCACTTTGATCAATGCAAATTCACCTTTCAGCTTTTTTCCTTCGAGGAAGAAGCTCAGGTGTCCTTTTTTGATCCCTGCAACGGTTGCTTTTTCAGAGCTTTCCTTATCGGTGTTCCCGATCTCGTGAAAGGTTCCGTTATCCCACACGATCACATTCCCGGCTCCGTAATTTCCCTCCGGTATTGTACCTTCAAAATTTCTGTAGCTGTATGGATGGTCTTCAACCATCATGGCCAGTCGTTTTTCACCGGGATCCATGGAAGGTCCTTTGGGGATTGCCCAGCTTTTCAGTACACCGTTCAGCTCAAGCCTGAAATCGTAATGAAGATGTGAAGCATCGTGTTTCTGGACCACAAAGATGCTTTGTTCGGTAAGTTTGTTGTGCTTCCCTTCCGGCTCATTCGTTTTTTTGAAATTCCGTTTTTTATTGTACGCCGTCAAAGACATGCTCCGGTTCATAAAAAGGTAATGCCATGGTTCCGGCTGGCACTGTTTTTTATGTGGAGTCTTTCCGTGTTTAACCCAAAAAAACTAATTTATGAGAACAGAGAATCTGTATGAGCGCGAAAATGGCCGTCCGGCTGTTATCACCTCGGAGCCAGTTGACCCATCAGCCCTTCGGGGGCTTTTCCGGGCGGAGTTGTATGATATTTACTGGGCTGAGAAAGATTTGGCTGTGCTTCTGACGAAACTTGCCGACAAGGTCAGTTCTGAAGAACTTGCGGATGCGATCCTGGATGATCTGACGATGTGCTATACCCATATCGACCGCCTCGACGATGCTTTTTTTCGTTTGCAGGAAAAGCAGAAAGGCAGAGGCTGTGAGGTCATGAAGCAATTATTTGCGGAGGCAGAACGGATCTTGTCGCTTGACACTCCCGGTGTTCCGATGGATGCTGCTGTTTTTTCCCTGATCAGGAGGATCAGGTACAGCCAGATCACTTCGTACGGGATCATCTGTTCGTTTTTAAGAGCGCTTGGCGAAATTGGATTGCTTTCCGTAATGGAAACCTCACTGGAAGATGAGCGCCTCGCTTATGGAAATCTTATGCGTTGCTCTGCGATGCTGCTGAACGCATGAGATCATTTTGTTCCGTAGAGCTCGATGAGCACGTCCTCATTTTCTTTACCGGGAAACAATTTGTAGTAGAAGACGATCTTCTTTAATTTCTGGCCGGGCTTCAAAGGTATTGTTTCACTTTCGGCGCCTTTGTCGATGGTCATTTTCTTAGTCAGGTTCTGTACATCGCCCGATTGGTAGTAGAAGTCGAGTCCGCTGATCTGGATCGCATCATTGATCGCTTTTAACCTGATCGTTTTGCAATTTTCATTACCGCTGAGAATGATCGATTCATTGTCGAACTTGCTGCTTACGGTTACATCTCCCAGTTTGGTCCATGCCTGGAAAAGGAAGGTGCTTACGAATAGTATAACTAGTGTTTTCATTTGATAAAAAGTAAAAGCCCCGCAATTGCGGGGCTTTGTTATTGTTTTTAATTATCCGGCACTGTCGCGCATGGTTTTAACTTTGTCATGCGATGCCTGGAGGCTTTGCTTTTGCTTCATGACGATTGCTCGTGCTTCGGAAGAGAGGTCTTCTGATTTTAAGACATCATTATATTCTTCGAGCGCGGCATCTTCACCAAACTCACAGGAAGCGAGGATCGCTTTGCGATCTTTTCCGGTAAGTGCTGATTTGATGTCCATCCAGGCCCGGTAGAATTTACCTGATGTCTTGGTTCCTTCTTCTGCTGCTCCTCCGATACGGTTGATCTCCTGGGTCAATTCAGCTTTAAAATTCCGGCTTTCATCCGCCATGCTGCTGAATAAGCTTTTCAGATCGGAATCTTCCGTTTCGTCCGAAGCTTTTTTATAACCTTCAATCCGGTCGTTATTTATGACCACCAGGTCGTTTAATAGCGACAAGGTGTCTTTTTCTATGGTTTCCATGATCTTTATAATTTATTGATCCGGAACTTAAATCAATTATTCTTATACTTCTCTCCGCAGTTCATGGTTTGATCAAGATCGGTACGCAATTCCGGAAGTGTTTTATTCGCCCAGTTCTTTACATCGATGTCTACGGCATCGGTGGAGGCTTTTTCGCACTTTTCAATTGCTTTTTTATGTTTGCTGGTCATGACCTCGCAAAACGACCGGTCGAATTCATTCCCGTTCTTTTCGCTGAGCGAAGAGTAATCATTCCCGGGGGTATCGCTGACCGAGTCGGGGAGGGTGACCGATTTACTCGCTGCAAGCTTCTTGAGCTCATCCAGCGATTTACGGTGTGCATCCTCCATTTTTTTTCCGAGTGCTTTTACATCTTTTGACATGCCATTGCTTTGAGCGAGCTTGCCCAACCGGATCTCTTCCATATTGAGTACAGCGAGATCGACCATAAAATCTGCATCGTCTTTTTTATCGGTATTGAATTTCGCATCATTGTGCTCTTCCGCAACAGATTTCGGATCATTCGGATCCGTAGTGTTGTTTTTGCAGGAGCCCAAACCGAAAGTCAGCATACCGGTCATAAGGCATGTGACGCTTAGAATATTTAATTGCTTTAAGTTCATATAGATCGTTTAAGGAATTCAATAAAAAACCCGTGCCACTTTTCAGTAGCCCGGTTATTTCAAATAAGTGATGTGTATCTCTGGTGTTCTATACCCGGTCACCCCTGATCAATCTTAACAGTACCGCGATGATCGCGATCACAAGAAGGATGTGGATCAAACCTCCGGCATGATAACCGACAAATCCGATCAGCCATGCGATGATCAGGATTACTGCAATGATGTAAAGTAAATTTCCCATAAATGAATTGATTTTGATTTTTAAAATAGATCAGCATAAATATTCCTGCCATTCAGCTATTCGTTTTGACTTTTGGCTCAATTTCTTCGATCTCTTTATCGATAATTACCGCGTAATTGTTAGGAATGACATTCTTTTCGTACATTTTTGTGTACACTTTGGTGAATTCCGCTCCGAAATAGAGAATGATCGCGGAATAGTATACCCACACGAGCATCAGAACGACCGATCCGGCTGCTCCATAAGTGCTGGCAATATTTGAATGACTGAGGTAAGCACCGATCGCAAATTTCCCGATCATGAAGAGAATCGCCGTTAAGGAAGAGCCTACAATGGTATGCCTCAGCGAGATCTTGCCGTCAGGAAGCGTGCGGAAGATAACGCAAAACAGCGCGGTTATAATAGCGAATACCAACGCAAGGTTCAGGACGTAAAAGAGTTCCACGGCTATTTTGGGAAAGATCTGCTCCAGCTTATTGCTTAATACATCCATTGCAGCGTTTACGATGAGGCTCACCAGGAAAAGAAATCCCATGCAGCCAACCATCGAGAACGACATCAGCCTGTTTTTAAGAAATTTCATTACGCCGCGCTTGGGCTTCGCTTTTAGCGCCCAGATAAAATTGATCGAGCTCTGGATCTCTCCGAATACTCCTGATGCTCCCAGCAGGAGCGTGATAACGCCGACAATAGCTGCAAAAACATTATCGCCTTTAAGCTGTGCATTTTTTAAAATGTCCTGGATCTGGATAGCGGCGTCATTTCCAACAAGCCCGTTGATCTGTCCAAATATTTCCCCTCTCACCGCATCTTTCCCTAAAAAGATCCCGCAGAGCGAAATGATCACGATCAGGAGCGGGGGAAGCGAAAAGATCGTGTAATAGGACAAGGATGCACTTAGTTTTATCGCGTTGTCATCATTGAATTCAGTGAAAGTATTTTTGATGATCTTCCAGCTTTTAGCGATGTCGATTGGTAATTTCATAATGGCTGTGGCATTTTTTTGGCTTTCCTCATCTATGCTGATAAAAAATATTCCTGTTGCTTCGTTTTGGCGTCATTATCTTTTTCCTGACTGCTCCTTTCCTTTCGGTATTGGCACAGAATGATAACGTCCAAACGGATTCTGCCCGCTTTTATAAAAAGGTCCAGGATTTTTCTGATAAGCGCCGGTTCACCAAGTTCGTATACCTGCTCATTTTCCGGCCGGTCAGCAGAAGCGATGATCCTCCTCCGGCTCCTGAGGTTAAAAAGCAGTATTTTTCTCCTTACGAAGGGAAAGTTATCCGGAACATCAGGATCGACACGAGGGATCCGTTTGGATACGGCGGCAGTGATACAAGCGGACGCGGCGGAAATATTTTTGAGCGCACCGGTAATTACCTGCACGTTCAATCATTTCCGATCACCATACGAAACCGGTTGATCTTTAAAGAGCATGATACATTTGATTCTCTTCGCGTAATTGAATCGATGCGCCTGATCCGGAACCAAAATTACATCCGGGAGGTATTTGTCTATCCCTTCATTGTTAAAGGAACTGATTCCGTTGACATTCTTGTTCGAACGGTAGATGTCTGGAGCGTCATCGCTTCCGGTACCGCTTCTGTGTCTTCCTTTAGCGTGAGTGTGCGTGAGAAGAATTTTTTAGGCCTCGGACACCAGGTGCAGGATGATTATTCCCTGGATCACAGCAACGGAAATTTTCATAATTCGACCGATTATTATTTTTCAAATATCTTCAACACATACATTAATGCGGTAGTACATTATGATATTAACCGGCAGCGGGAGTACAATGCCAGTTGTAATGTCGACCGTCCGTTCTATTCGATCTTTACAAAATGGGCGGGCGGAGCATATGTCCTTGATCATCTCAACAAGATAAAAATGAAGGGTTCCGATTCTGCGGAATATTCGCAGAACATTCGTTACCTGCAGCAGGATTACTGGCTCGGTAAATCCTGGCAGCTCTTCAAGGGAAAAAGGGAAGAGGAGAGAACTACCAGCTTGATCCTCGCGGGGCGGACTTATATGAAAACATACAGCGAGCGGGTTTCTCCTGAGCTGGATACCGCTCTTCAATACCAGAATGAAATTTTTTATCTGTCGTCGCTGGGACTGGTTAAGCGGAAGTACCGGCAGGACAGCTATGTATATAAATTTGGTTACACGGAAGACGTTCCGACCGGGCGCGCCTTTTCGTTTATCCTGGGCCAGCAGCAGCTGGGCTCGGTGCGACGGTGGTACTACGGCGTGAAATCATACTGGGGGAACTATTACCGCTGGGGCTATTTCAGCGCGAATATGGAGTTTGGAACTTTTTATCGCAGAAGTCCGCTGGAAAGTTGTCTGACAGGAGGGATGACGTATTTCACAAAAATTTACCACCTCGGAAACTGGAGGTTTCGTCAGTTCATTAAACCGCAGGTTACGATCGGGTTCAACCGGTCAAAAAAGGATCAGCTGACATTAAGTGATAATAACGGGATCCACGGTTTCAACGGAGTGGGGCTTTCGGGAAATCAGAAGCTGTTGTTCTCATTGCAGACGCAGTTCTATTCTCCATGGGATATTCTTGGCTTTCGACTGGGACCCTATTTCGTCTGTTCGGGCGGTATGTTGGGCACGGAGCGCTCCGGTTTCAGGAGGAGTCCGCTGTATATGCAGTTCGGGATCGGCTTCCTGATCAAGAATGATTTCCTCATCATGAATTCATTTGAGATCAGTGTAGCATATTTTCCCTACATCCCTGGTGTGGGGGAACATGTTTTCAAGGAAAATCCTTTTCACTCTACTGATTTTGGGTTTCGCGATTCTGACGTAGGTAAGCCGTCAATTGTATCCTATCATTAGATGGCAGGAATGTTTATCTGATAATAGAAAAGCACAGTTATGAATGATAATGAAATTGACCTCAGCCCGGACAAAGAGCATATGAAAACGCTCGTGTCATGTATCCAATCACTGACAAGAGTTGGCTATGTAACACAATTTAAGATTCAGAAAAACAAATTGAAGTCGCTCTCGACCGAAAAGCTTTACGGTCCGGAAGATGTAACGATCATGAACTTTTACAGGTTTGAAGGTGAATCCGATCCTGCGGATAACTCGATCCTTTATGCGATTGAGACAGCTACGGGAGAAAAGGGAACGCTTTCAGATGCTTTTGGTGTTTATGGGGATGCGGCTGTGGCGGAATTTATTAAAGAAGTAGAGATCATCGGCAAGCGCGCGCATCACAAATAATTGAGTATAATTATTATTAATCGCTGCGCTACTTTTTCTTCTGAGGCTCTTGTTTCTTCGGGGATTCTTCTTTCTTCCGGGTTTCTTCTTTGTCTTTCTTTCCGAAAATTTTCTTCAGCAATCCCTTTTTTTCCTCTGCAGGCTTGACGCTATTTACGGAATTGATGTTGATCTCCTTGTCAATGGATGGCTTCAGCGCTTCAATAAATGCATTCCGTAGGATATCGAGAATCGCATACCAAAGGTTTGTATCTGTTTTATTGAACGTCCCTTCAAGAGGGATTTTGGTCGCAAGCTGATCATGACGCTGATTTTTGAAGACAACTCCGGCGCCGCCAATGAATCCTTCCCAGATCTTTTGCAGCAGCGGGTCGTTCTTATCCTCCGGTCCAAGTATATCCAGCTCTTTTATCACCGGCTTAACATATCCGATAAACTTCTCGTTCTTTGCTGCTACCTCAGCATATAAGCCGAACGTTCCTTTGTTTACGTCGGTTTTTGTGTAAGCTTTAAAAAAGTTGTTGAGCTTAGGTAAAACGACGGAATTTACTTCGGTATTCAGATCGAACGTGGGAGAATTGGCAAGCGGATCCAGTTTCATGTTGAACTTGAGATCGCCTCCATATACGTTTGCAGTTGCGGTCACCGATGCGGGAAGCAATGCCGTGTCTTTTACATTGGTGAGATTTTCCGCAAGGATATGCATATTGTCTATCTCCATGTCAACCGGAGGTTTCGATCCTTTGTCAACATATTTGAGAACGCCTTCGGTTATTTCAATTCTGTTTATATCCAGGGGCATAAAATCGTGGATCATTTTCCTGAAGTTGGCAGTGTCCTTTGTGACGTCTTTGGGTTCAACCCGGTCCTTTGTAAAGCGCAGCGTCGGAGCTTCCAGGTTAAATTCTCCCACCAGCTTTCCATCGAACAGCGCATGCCATTCGATCGAAATATCGACGACCCTGGAATCGAAAAATTCGGTTTCAATTTGAGTGAGTGTATCTGTCTTGTGGAGATATACATCTTTCACAACGTAAGCGCCACGGTATAATGCAATATCAAGGTCTCTGATGTGTCCCGAATAACCTTTCAGATGTGCCAGCCTTTTGTTCGCATAATGAAGCACTACATATGGCAGGATGAGCCTTATAACGATGATCAACAGGAGAATGGAGAAGAGGATCTTGAATCTCCTGCTTCTGAAAAATGTTTTAGGTGCTTTTTCTTTCATCATAAATCATCCCGATCCGAAAAAAGACATGCCACTGACCTGGTTTTTTAATGGCTCTCTGTTAGTTTTTAGTATCTTGTATTGAAATGGGGAAGAAGAAACTTATATTAATCATCGATGACGACGAGGATGACAGATCAATTCTCTCGGACGCGATCGGTGAGGTCGATAGCAGCTGCACCTGCATGCAGGGGATCGGAGGGGTTGAGGCCCTTGAGCGGCTGATGTTGGCGGAGTTGCTCCCCGACCTGATCTTCCTTGATCTCAACATGCCGAGGATGAGTGGAAAAGAGTTTCTGACAAAATTGAAACAGGACGAACGATTCAAAAATATTCCGGTGATCATGTACAGCACTTCCGCACGGAAGGAAGACATCGACGAGACAAAAAGGCAAGGTGCGGTTTGTTTTCTGACTAAACCCGTTTTATTCGGTGATATCTGCCGGGAAATTTCTTTGCTACTGAACAGAGATTGGTGAATTTGTTCCATACCAGGTGCGTGCACCCGCTTTGAGCACCCGGAAAGTCATTCGCTCCCAGGAGCAGACCTGCTCTGCAAGGAGATCTTTAGTGAACTCGGACATCCACCAGTTTCCGCTTGCGATTTCCTGCTCAAGCTCCCCTGCCTGCCATACGGTCAAGCCGATGAAAGCCTTAAGTCCCGATTTTATAAGCGTTTCGCGGAAGTTGTGCCGGTTCAGAAGCTCACACCGCTCACAATAGAACAGACCGTCTGTGATCCATACGGGACGCCCTTCACAGCTGTCGTCATTCAATAGAATACCAACGCGATGGGTTTCATAAGTTCCTCCGTAATGAAGAGGCTCAGCGCCTTCCTGTTCGTCGGGAAAGATTGCGGGCTTGTTGATGACGATACCTGTGCTGCCGGTTTCATCATGCTCGAGAATAAGCACAACACTTTTGTTCAGAAGCTCTTCCTTGTTTTTTTTTCGCGAGATAAGAACAGATCCCGGCCGGAGGCCTTCAAGAGAGAGATACACAGAAGGTAATACGGATGTCGTCATAGGTCAAAGTTTAGCGAAGAGTCTCTTCAAACTTTTATACCATACGAGATGGGAGTATTTTTCCCCAATATTTATGCCTGCTGATCTTCGAGGAAGGAGTTAAGAAGGCTGAAGCTGATCGGTTTTTCCATGAAGGAATTGGCTCCTTTTTCGATTGCATCTTCTTTCAGGTCCGATCGTGCGCTGATCAGGATAACAAGTACATCCGGATCAAATTCCCTGAAAAGCCCGATATTATCGATGCCGTATCCGTCCGGCAGGTTATTATCAAGAATGATGATCCCCGGATTTATTTTCCGGAATAATTCGATCCCTTCTTTGAGCGTAGTTGCATAGTCCACCTCGTATTGCTTTTTTGTGAGGTAGTTGCTGAGAAGCATGCAAACTTCTATTTCATCGTCAATGATCAGGATGTGCGGTAAGCTCATTTTTCCTGTTTAAGATATCTGTTTTATCGCGATGAAATTAGATATAATATTCCATAAACAAAAAGGTTAATTTATTCCTTTCGTGTGGGATCTGTTTTTTCCGGCTCATCGATCCTTGTCGGATCTGTGCGTTTCGGATCGGTAATTCCAGGTTTTGGACTGGTGTGATCATTGTCATCATCTTTTTTTACCGGCACATTTTTTTCCGGTTTGTTGGGAACAGGCTCCTGTTCATTTTTCTTTCCGGGATCTATTCGTTTTTTGTTTTTCTTGTCAGCCATGACTTTCTTTTTTTAGGTTCTTCTTTTTTCTTTTCGCCGGTATTTTTTTCTTCGGTTGCTTTATCTTCCGCTTTCTTCTGGATCTTTTCTTTTTCCCGTCTTTCTTTATTCTTGTAATATCCTCTCAGGAGAAAATTGTGTTTGGCAGCTTCCATGTTCTCATCCAGTCCCCGTGTACTTTTTCTGAGGTTTACGATCGTCTGGTTAATATTCCCTGCGATGGTGCTGTCGTGGATAAGTCGTGCCAGCGTTCCGTTTCCATTGTTGACCTGGTCCAGAATATCGGCCAGCTCGTAGGAGATCACTTCGGCATTCTCCCCGGTTACTTTCAGGCTCGACATTATCGCATCTGTTTCGACGGGCTCGATTGAGGAAAGGTATTGTCCGTCCGTAACGGCTTCCGCGGATGGCGCTCCTTGTGTGATGCTGAGGATCTTATCTCCGATCAGTCCTTCGGATCCGATGGTCATGTAGCAGGTCTTTTTTATGAATTGCTGGACCTTTTTATCGATGATCACACTGACCATTACGGTGGTGTCGTTTATAATGCTGATGTTCTCAACCGTTCCCACATTGATTCCCGAAAACCGGACGTTGTTTCCGATCTGCAGTCCGCTGATGTTCCGGAAAGTGCTGTTAAGTGAGAATACAGGATTGAAGAGATGCTTCTGCCTGCCGATATAAAATATTCCGGCAATGAACAAAGCTGCGGCGATCATTACAAAAAGACCAAGTCGCGCTTTAAATGTTGAGTTGTATGTTTCCATAAGCTATCTTATAAAAATGATCTGACCCATGGGTCGTCCGATTTCTCGAGATCTTCGAATGTTCCTTCCAGGAAGATCTCGCCTTCGCGAAGCATAATGATCCGATCGGCAACTAATCTGGCGCAGGCGAGATCATGCGTGATGATGATCGACGATGCCGCATACTTTTTCTGGATCTCATTAATGAGCGTGCTGATCTCCGAAGAAGTAATAGGATCCAGTCCGGTGGTCGGCTCGTCGTAAAGAATTATTTCCGGATCGGCGATCAGCGTTCTTGCAAGCGCGATCCGTTTTTTCATTCCTCCCGAAAGCTCGGAAGGCATTTTTAAACGCGCTTCTTCCAAACCGACGTTTTTCAGAACTTCGCGTACCTTACGATCCAGCTCTTCTTCCGACATTTTTTTTCCTGAGCGCTTCATCGGGAACTCCAGATTCTCTTTTACATTCATTGAATCATACAGCGCTCCGCTCTGGAAAAGGAACCCGATCTTTTTTCGCAGCTTAGAAAGTCCCGCTGATGAGAGATCGCCGACGGTTTCACCAAGCACTTCTATAGTTCCGGAATCGGGTCGCAATAATCCGCTGATGCATTTGATCAGAACGGATTTGCCCGACCCCGATCTTCCCAAAACCACCAGGTTTTCGCCTTTATTGAGTTCGAAAGAAATGCCTTTCAAAACTTCCTGTGCCCCAAAGCCGATTCTCAGGCGGTCGATCCGGATCACTGTGTCGTCCGTCTGTTCGGGATCCGGCTTCCGTGTTTTTTTATCTGCCGTTTCTATCATGGGATCATATCGGTTATTTGTACGGCAATGAGATCGACAATGATGATCAGCAGGGAAGAAAGCACAACTGCGGAGTTTGCTGCAGTGCCAACGCTTTCTGTTCCTTTGCCTGCATTGTAGCCTTTGTAGCATCCTACGATGCCGATAACGGCTCCGAAGAAAAACGTTTTAATAAATGCGGGTACAACATCAATGAACTCAAGTGAGCTGAATGCTTTGGAAAAATAAAGTGCGATATTGACATCTCCTTTGATGTTCATTCCCGCCCAGCTTCCCAGCAGGCCCAGGGTATCGGCGACGATCACCAGCAATGGGATCATAAAAGTCGCGGCGAGCACACGTGTCACCACAAGGTATTTCATCGGTAATGTTGCTGAAACTTCCATCGCATCGATCTGCTCGGTTACCTTCATTGATCCAAGCTCAGCGCCAATCCCGGAACCTACTTTCCCGGCACAGATCAGCGCGGTAATAACCGGTCCGATCTCCCTGACAAGCGAAACTGCAACCATGTTGGGAAGCATTGATTCGGCTCCGAAGTCGGTCAATATGGGGCGGGATTGTATCGTGAGCACCAATCCCATGATCGCTCCGGTGATCGCTGTGAGGTAAAGAGATTTGTTACCGATCTGAAAACATTGCTTTACAAACTCTCTGAATTCAAACGGAAATGAAAAAAGGTATCGTGTTGCACTGGCGGTAAATACGGTAAGTCCGCCTGCTTCCTCCAAAAGTGATCCTGTTTTTTCGCCTACTCTTCTGCTTTTTTTGTCCAGGTATTGTTTCGCCCGTCCTGTCCGTTCGGCGCTTTCGCTTTTCATAATACCTGTAAGAGCTTAAAAAGCGGTGCCGTGCCGCTCAAAGGGGCCGAAATGATGCTACCGCCGTGGTAATTTATTCTACACTTTGTTGAAGCATTTTCACGGTTTTTAACAGTTGCCGTTTTTAGATATTGAGGATCAAATAGTTAAAACAGGGCATGATTCTTAGATTAGTAGAAATCAAAGTTTATTAACAAATAAAAAACAGAAATATGTCGGAAAATGGAAAAGTGTTAGGTGCATTGGTGCTCGGAGCAGCAGCTGGCGCCGTATTGGGATTGTTATTTGCACCCAGCAAAGGCAGTGAATTAAGAGAAAAGATCAAGGACAACGCAGACGACCTGATGGATGAGTTGGCGAAGAAGATCGCTGAAGGAAAAGAAACACTTTCGGGTCTGAAAGATAAGGTATCCGGAAAAGTGGATGATCTTAAAGCGAAAGCCGATAGTGAAATGGATGGAATGAAAAACAAAGTAAAGACAACAACTAATTCGATCCAGTAGTAAGCAGATAAAATCAAATCTATGGAAGGAAAAAATAAGGTAGAGCAGTTGTTAAAGCACGCGGAAGAATACGCAGAAACGCGGTTTGATATCGCGGTGCTGAACATGCAGGAGAAAACAGGAAATGTTCTGTCTTCAATGGCTTCCGCTGTACTGGTCACGGTATTTTCCCTGTTCGTAATTCTTTTTGCCAGCATTGGCGGAGCATGGCTGATCGGTGAATACTTTAAGAGTCCTTCCATAGGTTTTTTCAGCATAGCAGGCTTTTATCTGCTGTTGGGGTTAATTATATATATGAATCGCGAAAAGTGGATCAAGCTCCCGATCATGAATGCACTATTGCGTAAAATAAATATTCATGAGGAGGATTAATACGCTGGCGGAATTGAAAGCCGAACGGAAGGCGCTTATATTAAGAAAGGCGGAGCTGGAGGCATCGATGAAAAATGACATCGAAGGGATCAAAGCTGACCTGGAACCTGTGTTCGCTATGGCTAAAGGTGCAAAAAACTTCCTTTCGAGCAAGGACAATAGTGTTCTCGGTACATCCGCAGGAACAGCTGCCAACTTTATAGCAAAACATACGCTTTTCCGGAATTCAGGTTTTATAACCCGGCTGATCATGCCGTTCCTTGTGAAAAACGCGACAAGCAATATTGTTGAGCAGAATAAATCAAAGATCATTGACTGGGTTGAAACACTCGTATCGAAGTTCAGAAATAGAGAAAAAGCAGAAGAAAATGCATAGGCGCATGCCGCAGCATTGGTTATTTGAAGAACAAGCTTATGAATCAATATCAAAGTCAAAAACAGAATCAGCAGCAGAAGCAAGGCTACTATATGTCGCAGCAGCATTTGAAGCTGATGCACATCATGCACCTTTCCGGTTATGCGCTGCAGGAATACATCGCAAACGAGGTAGAACAAAACCCGGCATTGGAGATGGAAAACGAACAGGAACAGCAACAGGAGGATGAGAATCCGCAAAAGGAACCTGAAAAAGAATATGATCCGGAGCTCTTATGGGATTCAGATGATGAGCTGATCGAGAAAAATTACAAGCAGCAGTCGTCAAATGAGGATTTTTACGAAGCGCCGGTAGTACAGTATTATTCGCTCCAGGAAAATCTCAAGGACCAGATCCATATGATGGACCTTTCAGCAGAAGCAACGGAAATGGCCTGTTACCTGATCGATGAGCTGGATGATGACGGATACCTGAGAAGAAGCATTCACGAAGTAGCCGACGATTTTGGCTTCGGAAAAGGAAAGCTGGTGGAAGACGGAAAAGTGGATGAAGCACTCACCGCACTTCAAAAATGCGAGCCGCCGGGAATCGGGGCACGCTCACTGCATGAATGTCTTCTGTTGCAGCTGAAAAGGAAAAAAAACAAGAGCAGCCGGGTTCACCAGCTCTCACTATACCTGATAGAAAACCTTTATAAAGAATTTGTACAACGCCAATTCATGAAAATAAAAGCCGACCTGAATGCATCAAGCGAGGAACTTGAAAAATGCATTAACTACATCAGTAAACTGAACCCGAAACCTGTAACAGAAACTAACAAGTACGAATTGCTGAAAGAGCAGATCATTCCTGATTTTGAAGTCTCTCTTGAAGATTCCGACCTGTATGTCTCACTTACCTCTTCGGAATTTGTAAAGCTGCGGGTTAATAAGGATCTCGCTGCAGGAGCCGCAGGTGTGAAAAATGCGAACGAAAAAAAGCAGGTCGAGGATTATTTTCAAAACCTCGTGTCGGACGCCAATTCCCTGGTAAATGCACTTAAGGAACGTGAAACGACGATGATCAGCGTTATGCGTGTGATTGCGCAGATGCAACCCGACTTTTTCAGAAGCGGTGACGTTAAGGAATTAAAGCCGATGATCCTCCAGGACATTGCAACAAAAACCGGTCTCGACATCAGTACAATTTCCCGGATCACCAGTAACAAGCATGTGCAGACCCCATTCGGAATATTCGGTTTGAAGAACCTGTTTATGCGCGCGATCCCATCTGAAGGTGCAGACTCCGCGCCATCTACCTCCATACAAGTGCAGGAACAGATCCAGCAGATCGTCAACGAAGAAAATAAAGCCAAGCCTTTGTCGGATACCGACATTATGAACCTCCTCAAAAAGAGAGAGATCCTGATCGCGAGGAGAACAGTTGTAAAATATCGTGAGCTGTTGGGTATTCCTAACAGTGCAATGAGAAAAAAGCAATTGATCTTATCTTCAGCGGAACAGATCAGAGCCTGATCTGTTCCGGGAGAATGGCTCGCCGGATCTAGTGTCCGGTGCGGCCATAATGTCTGAAAAGAATAAAGTCCAGATTTTTTCGGATCCTGGCCAGGGACATTTCCCTGAACTGATTGATTTCGTTATCCCCTGAAGGCTGTTGCTTTTCCTGGGCAGTGATCGCTTCCCGGTGATCACGGATCGTACGCTCAAGGAATCTTTTGTCGAAGTCATCCGCTATCTCATAGCTCAGGATCTTATTTTCCTTTTTATCTTTTTTCTGCGGCTCAGCCGGAATGCTGATATTCTTTTTTCCGCAAAGATCCTTTAGCATACTGTATAGCTGGCGATAGTCCTCTTCAATCGCTTTTCCGGTGACCCGGATGGTTGTATCCGTGCTGTTTTCCTGGGCAAGTTTAGCGAGCTCGATCTGCTCGGTGAAGAATGATGCTGCATCCACCAGGAATTTTGTATCCTTTTCCTGGCCGGTGTTATTGAATTTCGCAGCATTGTGTTCCACGGCTATTACCTTGGGGTCCTGCTTTCCTGAATCATCACAGGAGCCGAGAATGCACAATGCGACGCAGAATTTAGCCAGCCTTTGCATGTGGAATGGTAATAGATTGATGTGTCTGATAGCTCTGGAAGATATAGGTAAGCTGAAATTTTCTGCACATTTCCGCACTCCGTTTGCATTGCATCAGGTCAAATTTCTCGCATTCCGCTGCACAAGCAGAGCAGATCTCCGAGCAGCGATCATAGAATTCCGGATTGCTTATCGATTGTTTCATACACGTATTGATAAGGAATTCACATTCTTCTGCACAGCGCAGACACAGTTCCATGCATTTTTTCATAGTGGGAACTGTCTTGCACATCGATGCGGTCACTCTGCATTCCTCAATGCACTGCTTCGATATCTCGATGCAGCTGCTCTTCAATTCGTTAGATTCCATACGGCTCAGGTTTTATTATATACTTTAAAATTGTATGCCATTGTGCTGTGGCATCCTTTTTTTATTTCATCATTCTAAACAAAAAAAAACATATGAAAACAAGTATCTACATCATCACATTAGGGATAACCGCTATCTGCGCATCAGCTTGCAATAACAAGGAACAGCGTGTGGATCAGGCGAAGGAAAACGTACGTGACGCACAGGAGAATCTCGATCAGGCTAAAATCGATCTTCAGCGCGCACAGGATGAGTACAGGAACGAAACCAGTGCAAAGTTTACCGAAAATCAAAAAGATATCGATGAACTTCAGCTTCGTGTAAATAATTCAAAGGAGAAAGTGGACCAGGAATATAAAGAGAAGGTCAACAGGCTGGATCAGCAGAATAAAGAATTGCAGGGTCGTTTACGCGATTATAATGACACGGATACCCGTGATAAATGGGATCAATTCAAACAGGATTTCGAGCGCGACATGGATACGCTGAGAACTTCTTTGAAGGACCTCGTTCACGGCAATAAGAAGAAGTAAGAATGTCTGACAAGCGGGGAGCTGATCGGCTCCCCGCCTTATTTGCCGGAAATGCCTGAAGGACCGTCCATCGTAATACTCAGAGAGGAAGCAATGCTCTTCAGGGGCCGGAAAGTGACCCGCGTTTCCGGGAATTCGAAAGCCGGAATAGACCGCCTGAAAGGAAAGAAGGTGATCGATCTGAAAAGCTGGGGCAAGCATTTTTTAATTTGTTTTGACAAGTTTTACGTGCGGATCCATCTGCTGATGTTCGGCAGCTACAGGATCAACGAAACAAAACCCGAAACGGAGCCCCGTCTCAGTCTGAAATTCACTAACGGAGAGCTGAACTTCTATTCCTGTGCATTAAAGATCGTAGATGGAAGTACCGGTTCCGATTATGACTGGTCCGTTGATACGATGTCAGATCAATGGGATCATGGCAGTGCATTATCAAAAGTAAAGAAGGACAAGTCGAGAATAATAAGTGATGTATTACTGGACCAGGAGATCTTTGCCGGAGTTGGTAACATCATAAAAGTAGAAGCACTTTTTCTTTCCCACATTCACCCGGAAGCAAAGGTCTCGAATATTCCGGTATCGAAGCTGGACGAGCTCACGGCAACAACGCGTTCCTACTGCTTCGATTTTTACCGCTGGAAAAAGGAATATACTCTTAGAAAACACTGGCAGATATACCGCAAGGGTATTTGTCCCAGGTGTAATCTGAAGGTTGTTATTAAGTATGTCGGCAAGACGAACAGAAGAACTTTTTTCTGCAATAATTGCCAGTTCATGAAAAGAAAAGATTTTGAAAAACTAAAGATAGAGTAGGAGGAAAGAATGGAATCAATGGATAAGATCGATGAGCTAAACCTGAATAATTGTTACTGGCAGAAAACATTTCCGGCGCTCAGCTATGAAAAATTAACAACGGATATTACTGCTGAAGTTGTTGTAACAGGAGAAGGGTTAGCGGCGACCAGCGTAGCCTATTCACTTGCGAGATCAGGAAAAAAAGTAGTGCTGATCGCAGAAAAGAACCTCGGTACCTCAGATGCCGGACGTACCAATTCGCATTTGGTGACAGCGGTCGACAACCGGTATTTCCGTCTCGAGAAAATTTTCGGACAGGAAGGTGCGAAGCTTATTGCCGACAGCCACCGGAAAGCAATTGATCACATCGAGCGTACCTGCGTCGAGTTAAGCGTCGACTGCGAGTTTGAGCGCCTGGACGGTTTCCTGTTCCTTCATCCTTCCGATGATGCAGGTTCATTGAGTAAAGAGCTGAAAGCAGCGCGTACCGCCGGCGTTTCCGTTACGGATCTGCCCTTCGTGCTGGGAACCAACAAGCATATCCCTTGTCTGAAATTTTACGACCAGGCGCAATTCCATCCGATGAAATATCAGAAAGCATTGTGTGATGCATTGATCCGCGCCGGTGGTAAGATCTATACAAATACCGGAATATCAAAAGTAGACAGGAATGGTGTGACAACCAGAACGGGGCATTTGATCTCGGCGAAGCACATTGTGGTGACCGGGAAATCGGATAATGATCACAAAACGTACAGGACCTATACGATCGCCGGAAGAATAAAAAAAGGGACTGTCCGGAAATTCCTTTGGTGGGACACCGGTAACAGGAAAGAGAGCCGCACGAACAGCCCTTATCATTATGTGAGGATCCAGAAGTTCGACCAGGATCATGATCTCCTGATCTGCGGCGGACAAAGCCATCCGATCGACCAGCGTAATTCAGCGGAAGGGTTTGAACGGTACCTGGAACTGGAAACATGGATGAGGGAACGTTTCCCGGTTACGGATATCGTTTACCGGTGGACGGCGGAAGGACAGGAGCCCGTTAACCATGTAGGGTATATCGGAAGAAAGCCCGGTCATGATAATATTTATGTTGTAAGCGGCGACAGCGGACATGGTGCCATGAATGCAACCATTGCAGGTATGATAATTCCCGATCTGATCGACGGGAAGGAAAATGTGTGGACAAAAATATATGATCCTTCCCAGCCGGTTCCATCGCGGCTGATGGTAGCGGTTAAGCATATTTTCCGGGGATCGCTTTCTTTTTTTCAGAATAAATTGAAAGCGCTGAGCGACGCACCCGGAAAGCAGTCAGCTGCGCAGGAGACAGGCGGCCCCGTTTCGGCCAAGGAAGAAGCGGGTACAGATGGTCTGCATTCCTCAGGAGCAATATACTGGAATAATGATGAGGAAAACTGGGACCGGATACAGCAGCAGCGAAAATTAATTTATGATCAGAAGCCATGAGATCCTTTTTTCAAAAACGGTATGAGATTCTCTATCCCGGCGACAGAGAGCAGGTGTTTGCCTTAACAAAAAAGTGGAAGATCACGGAGGAGCAGCTCACGGAAGCGATCCTCGAAACGGGAAGCGTTCATACGGGAATTCTTCATGATTACCTGGTAAACAGCGGACAGGTATTTTCGTTCCGCCGGCTTATTCACCAGCTGATAAATAAACAATAAAATTGAAAGGCTCTTTACCGTTGGGAAGAGCCTTTTTTTATGGAAGTTGGTTTCTCTTTCGATCTGTATAAAATAAAAAGATCCTTTGCGGGCGCAAAGGATCTTTTTAACTAACACTTAACACAAACAAAACTAATTACTGCGGGTGGTGCAGTCTTTAATTTGAACACGTTATATATATCTACAATATCGTGCCATTTAAAAACCACCGTATTAACCGTTAATTATAACCCAAATCTGTTCTTTTTGTTCTCACTTTGTGGAAATTTTTTCCCGTAAAATAAAAAACCCCTCAGTTCGAGGGGTTTTTATCAGCTAGTAGCGATAGCTGCGTTGGCTTCGCTGTGATCCGCTTCTTCTTTGTCCATAATGGTTTCTGTTTCCCTGGCCGAAATTGCCTGAGTGTCCTTCCATTCCGTAAAATCTTTCATAGCTTCCTTTGCCATCGTTTCCACGGTATCCGGAGGTATATCCGCTTTCTTCATCATCGTAGAATGTTCTGCCGAAATCTTCATCCTCGTATCGGTTCTGCCGGTCGCTGCTTCCATAACCTCCCGAGCGTCCATAGCGTGAATTTGAGGAACTTTCATAGCGGCCGGAATTGCTTCCTCCATAGCTTGAGCCGGAGTAGCCGCTTCCATTGCTGCGTCCTTCAGATCCATATCCTTCATTACGATCGTTGTAAGAATTTTGTGAGCGTCCTGAATTGCTTCCTCCATAGCTTGAGCCGGAGTAACCGCCTCCATAACCGCGTCCTTCAGATCCGTATCCGTCATTACGATCATTGTAGGAATTCTGATCGCTGGAGCGGCCGCGGTAATTGGATGATGAATATCCGCCTTCGTTATATCCCTGGGTCATATAGTCCTGGTTGTTGTTACGCTCGGAATTGTTGCCTCCACCGTAGTAATCCTGGTTCATATATTCCTGGTTTGCGTTGCTGTGATATCCGCCGCCGCTATTATGCTGTCCGTAATTACCCTGATTATAGGAATTACCGGAAGAGCCGTATTGGTTGCCGTAACCCTGAGATCCGCCATATTGTTGATTTCCCTGGCTTCCGCGGCTGTAACTGTTGTTTTGCCCGTAATTCTGGTTGTGTGGTCCGCCGTAGCTCTGATCATAATTCTGGTCCTGCTCGTTACGGTATTGGCTTCCGTAATTCTGGTTCATCGACGAGCCGGAAGAGCTGCCGTAGTTGCCGGTATTCCCGCCATAATTTTGTCCGTAGCTCTGGTTTTGAGAAGATGTGTTTTGACTGCCGCTGTGGCCGCCGTAGTTCTGACCGTATTGTCCTTGTCCGCTTTGACCCTGACCATACTGTCCTCCGCCGTAGCTCTGTCCATATTGTCCTTGTCCGCTTTGACCCTGACCGTACTGTCCTCCGCCGTAGCTCTGTCCATATTGTCCTTGTCCGCTTTGACCCTGACCGTACTGTCCTCCGCCGTAGCTCTGTCCGTATTGTCCTTGTCCGCTTTGACCCTGACCGTACTGTCCTCCGCCGTAACTCTGTCCATATTGTCCTTGTCCGCTTTGACCCTGACCGTACTGTCCTCCGCCGTAGCTCTGTCCATATTGTCCTTGTCCGCTTTGTCCCTGACCGTATTGTCCTTGTCCGCTATAGCTCTGTCCGTATTGTCCTTGTCCGCTTTGTCCCTGACCATATTGTCCTCCGCCGTAGCTCTGTCCGGATTGTCCTTGTCCATATTGTCCTTGTCCTCCATAGTTCTGACCATACTGTTGTCCCTGGCCGCTATAGCTCTGGTCCTGCTGTTGTCCGTAGTTCTGGCTCGTCTGGCTGCGCTTCTGAGTTTTAGAGTTATCATCGAACTCGTTGTTAACGCTATCGGAATTTTGTGATTGCTTTCTTTGTTTGGACTGTGTATCGCTGTCAGAATCAGAGCTGGTATCTCCCAGTGCGGAGACGGAATTCTTTTTATTCTTTTCGGTGTTTGTACTCTTGCTGTCCGAATCGGATGAGCTGTCAGTGTCTACACTGTCCTCTACATCAGTATCCGCTTCTGATGAGTAAGAGCCTGTGCTTTTCTTTTGATCCGCATCAGTACTGCTGTTGCTCCCCGTCTTTTTTTCGTCCTGGTGATTTTTTCCTTTGAAGTTTTTCATATGGATTTTTTTTGAGATTAATACTGGGGCATGAAACAAAAAAAATATGCCTTGAAAACGGCATGTCTTTATCTGACCGGAATTATGAGCAGAGAGAAAAAATTTCTTGTCGGTTGTTCCGGATATTATTATCCGAACTGGAAAAATAAATTTTATCCGCCAAAGCTTCCTTCGTCAAAGTGGCTGGAGTTCTACAGCTCAGTCTTTAATACAGTCGAGCTGAACGGAACATTTTACCGGGTGCCCAAGCTAACCGATCTTAAGCGGCAATCGGACAATACTCCCGATGATTTTAGATTCAGCGTGAAGATGAACAGGTATATCACACATGTCCTTCGGCTGAAAAATACAAATGACAGGATCCGGGATTTTACTGCGCTGGTTAATGAGGGGTTTGAAAAAAAGCTGCACAAGATCCTTTTGCAGATGCCGCCTTCGTTTCACTTTAACGAAGAAAATCTAATGCTCCTTGAGGACGCTGAGATCGGTGAGCAGAATGTTATCGAATTCAGGCACCCTTCCTGGTGGAACGACAAAACGTTAAAAGTGCTGAAGAAAAAGAAATGCACATTCTGCAATGTCGATTTTCCGGGTATGGAAACATCATTTCTGCATAGCACAAAGGACTTTTATCTGCGATTGCATGGCAATCCCGTTCTTTTTAAATCTTCATACGATGATGAAACGCTGAAGGAGTTCTTTGGGATGATCCCGGAGAAAATGAAAAGCTGTTCCGTATATTTTAACAATACTTATTTTTCCGGAGGATACGAAAATGCCGGCTATTTCAGGGAGCTCACTCAACAGAAATAGTTAAGGGCGGGATAGCAGGACCTCTCTCCGAATTTGCCGAGACCGTATATTTCCCCGGGCCATCGAATTTATAACGGAACTGATCGCCGCTTTCTTTTATCGGCATCCCGTTAATCACCCACCGGTATTGACCGGGCTCTTCATTTGTATTATTTTTTAATACAAAATAATAAGCGAGATTATTGCTGACCGAGCGGGAATAGTGGATGGTTATGTCACTGTTCTTTTCTGATTGCCTTAAGGGAGTTGCCTCTTTTGAGCATGCGGCGGAAAGTACTGCCAGCGCTGAAAATAATACCAAAGTTTTCATGATGATCTGGTTTGGATAGGATATCGAAAAAAAGAGTGCCAGTCTGGTCTGGCAGCATTTTTTCCTGTTTTAACGAAAGAAAACAGAAAATAATATGAAGAACCTTGGAATTGTTTTGATCGTAGTGGGCATCGTATTGATGCTTTTCACGGGCTTTACCTACATCACAAAGAAGAAGGTGGTCGACATTGGTCCCGTGGAAGTGAACAAGGAAGAGCAGCATCCGGTGCAATGGTCGCCGGTTGCTGGAGGAATCCTTCTTGTTGCAGGAATAGTGCTGGTAGTAAACGGAAAGCGTACCAGCTGAAGCTATCTTTTCCTGGAAACGAAAAGCAGGAAGATAAATTTGAAGAAGTAGTAAACGATGGAATTTCTCAATCTCGAAAGAAAATTCCCATACTGTTCAGCGGGCTTCACTTCCCTGCATCCCGACCGTGCAATCGTTTCGATGTGTTCCTGAAATTCAGCTGCAAATGAATGGTTACGGATCTCCGCGTTCAATTCGATGCTGAGGTAGTGACTCAGCGGATTCATATTGTATGACCCGATCGTTACCCAGTCCTTATCGACAAGTATTGCTTTCCCGTGCATCACCGAATTGTTCCATTCAAAGATCCGGAAGCCATTCTGTAGAAAGAACGGATAGAAATATTTTTCCGCAAAAAAGAGAAAAGGCATATCGGACTTTCCGGCGAGGATCAGCCAGATCTCCACGCCTCTCGACCTGGCGTGTTTTAACGCTTTTCTGAAACGATAGCCCGGCAGGAAATAGCTGGCGACAAAAACGATCCTCCGATCTGCAATGTAGAGTGCTTTTCTATATGCTTTGTGAACCTGGTTACGTCCCCTTATCCAATCGTTCTGCAGAAACCGGATTTGTATTTTCGCTTCGGTTTCACGGACAACAACCGGTTTGCTGAATTTAGTCTTGTAAAAAAAGGATTCGCAGATCGCCACGAGCTCTTCGCACACATTCCCTTCGATAAGCACACTGTAGTCGAGCCAGGCAGGATCATTAGCGGAACCTTTGTATTTATTTGCAATGTTAATTCCGCCAACCAGGGCGGTATTCCCGTCGGCAACAACGATCTTATGGTGGAGGCGGCGCCCCATGTAAATGCTTTCCCTGGAAAAAAATGTTGAAAAGAGACGGAAATTGATCCCGGTCTTCCGGATCCGTTCCACTTCCGGATTGCTGATATTTCTTGATCCATACCCATCGGCAAGGAAATTCACAGTGACTCCTCTTTTTACCGCTTCGGTCAGCTCCGAGAGAATGGATGATCCGGTTTCATCCAATTCAAAAATATAGGTTTGAATGTGTATTTGCTGTTTCGCCTTCCTGATCAAACCTTGCAGCGTTTCGAAGTAATCATCGCCGCTGTAGATCAGTTTTACCGATCTCGCATACTGATAGTTTTTCATACCGCCTGGGTAACTAAAAAAAATGTTCCGGCATTTATTTTGAGTGTGAAAAGAAAAGATTCGGAAGAATATGATAAACTCAACGCAAAGAATCCTGCTTTACGCTTTTCCATGGGAGCTCATCGCTTTTGTGGTTCTGGTGGCAGCAGTGTTGTTTTTTGAAAGGATCAAGATCCGCCGGAAAAGACGGCATCAAAAGAGGTCTGAAAACTACAGCAGGACCTGATCTTAGCAATACAGAGTTTGGCATTCTATTTGAAGTGCGGAAAATTGTAGCGCAATTTCCCCAATTCTGCTTTTTATGAACATTCTGCATTGACGCCTTGTTCAGCGATTTTTACCACAGTATTTTTGAATTAGAAAGAAACGATTGCTCCCGGCAATCTTAATCACGTGCTATGGCTTCAGAAATAAAAAAAGTGAAGAAGAATGGTTCTTCTTCAGGTGCGGCAGTGCTGGAACCTCAGCCCCCGCTTAAAAAACCAAAAAATTTTAAGTCGGGCGAGGTCGTCAAGGAGAAAATGATCTTTGACGAATTGTCCGTAAATACACTTGACGTCGATGAGCTGCTGACTGTTCTCACTGCGGTGAAGAACGGGAACTTTGAAGTGCGGATGCCCATCAATAAGCTTGGGATCAGCGGTAAGGTCTGCGATACGCTGAATGATATCATTTCCCAGAACAGGAAGCTGGTGCGCGAATTTTCGAAGGCGCGCACGCTGATCGGAAAGGAAGGGAAAATGAATCAGCGGATCAATTCGGCGGGTGCCGAAGGAGAGTGGAAAGAAGGCGTTGATGACCTGAATTTGCTGATCTCTGATCTCGCCTATCCGATCCGGGAGATCGACCGTGTAATCTCGGCAGTGGCGAAAGGAAATCTTTCTCAGGAAATACCTGTAAGCTCCTCCGATCACGTGCTCCTCGGTGATTTTGCCCGTATTGCAAAAGAAGTGAACGACATGGTGAAGCAGCTGAATCTCTTTACGATGGAAGTAACACGTGTAGCGAGAGAAGTAGGTTCGGAAGGAAAGCTCGGCGGACAAGCGAAAGTGAAGGGAGCCGGCGGTGTATGGAAAGATCTTACAGATTCGGTTAACCTTATGGCCGGAAATCTTACCGACCAGGTGAGGAATATTGCGGAAGTTACCACGGCGGTTGCAAAAGGCGACTTGTCGAGGAAAATTACAGTGGATGTAAAAGGGGAAATATTCGAGCTGAAGAATACCATCAATACGATGGTGGATCAGCTCAATTCGTTTTCTTCCGAAGTAACCCGCGTGGCGCTGGAAGTGGGAACGGAAGGGAAGCTGGGCGGACAGGCACAGGTGAAAGGTGTTGCAGGCACATGGAAAGATCTTACCGACTCGGTAAACCAGATGGCCGGTAATCTTACCGACCAGGTGCGTAACATCGCCGAAGTAACTACAGCGGTTGCTAACGGCGATTTGTCACGTAAGATCGCCGTGGATGTAAAAGGAGAGATCCTCGAATTAAAAAATACGATCAATACGATGGTGGATCAGCTGAACTCCTTTTCTTCCGAAGTGACGAGGGTAGCGAGAGAAGTTGGATCCGAAGGAAAGCTGGGAGGACAGGCGAAGGTAAAAGGCGTTGGAGGTGTTTGGAAAGATCTTACCGATTCCGTGAATCAAATGGCAGGAAACCTTACCGGCCAGGTTCGGAATATCGCTGAGGTAACAACTGCAGTTGCAAAAGGAGATTTATCACGGAAGATCACCGTGGATGTAAAAGGAGAAATTCTTGAATTGAAAAAGACCATCAACACGATGGTGGATCAGCTGAACTCATTCGGTTCTGAAGTAACACGTGTTGCAAGGGAAGTGGGATCGGAAGGGAAGCTGGGCGGACAAGCGACGGTAGAAGGTGTCGATGGCATCTGGAAGGATCTTACCGATTCCGTGAACCAGATGGGATCCAATCTTACAGCACAGGTGAGAAATATTGCGGAAGTAACAACAGCCGTTGCGAAAGGAGATTTATCACGGAAAATCACCGTGGATGTAAAAGGAGAAATTCTTGAATTGAAAAAGACCATCAACACGATGGTGGATCAGCTGAACTCATTCGGTTCTGAAGTAACACGTGTTGCACGTGAGGTGGGATCGGAAGGAAAGCTGGGCGGACAAGCGACAGTGGAAGGTGTCGATGGGATCTGGAAAGATCTTACCGATTCAGTGAACCAGATGGGATCCAATCTTACGGCACAGGTAAGGAATATTGCAGAAGTAACTACAGCTGTCGCTAATGGCGACTTATCGCGGAAGATCACCGTAGATGTGAAAGGCGAGATCCTGGAATTGAAGAACACGATCAATACGATGGTGGATCAGCTGAACTCGTTTGCTTCGGAAGTAACCCGGGTTGCACTGGAGGTGGGTACAGAAGGAAAGCTGGGCGGCCAGGCAACTGTAGAAGGTGTGGGAGGTACATGGAAAAACCTTACGGACTCCGTGAACCAGATGGCCGGGAATCTTACCGACCAGGTGAGAAATATTGCAGAAGTAACAACGGCGGTTGCGAAAGGCGACTTGTCGCGTAAAATTACTGTCGACGTAAAAGGTGAGATCCTTGAGCTGAAGGACACGATTAATACAATGGTGGATCAGCTGAACTCTTTCGGATCGGAAGTGACGCGTGTTGCGAGGGAAGTAGGTTCGGAAGGAAAGCTGGGCGGACAAGCGACTGTGGAAGGTGTAGATGGGATCTGGAAAGATCTTACCGACTCTGTGAACCAGATGGGATCCAATCTGACGGCACAGGTGAGGAATATTGCGGAAGTGACAACAGCCGTTGCAAAAGGCGATTTGTCGAAAAAGATCACAGTGGATGTGAAGGGAGAGATCCTTGAGCTGAAAAATACGATCAACACGATGGTGGATCAGCTGAACTCATTCGGATCGGAAGTAACGCGTGTTGCGCGTGAAGTAGGATCGGAGGGTCAGCTGGGCGGACAGGCGCATGTTCCGGGTGTCGGAGGTACGTGGAAAGATCTTACCGATTCTGTAAATAAAATGGCGTCGAACCTGACATCACAGGTAAGAAATATTGCGGAAGTTACCACAGCGGTCGCGAATGGCGACTTATCAAGAAAGATCGCGGTAGACGTAAAAGGAGAGATCCTCGAATTAAAGAATACGATCAATACAATGGTTGATCAGCTGCGCGGATTTGCTTCGGAAGTAACCCGTGTTGCGAGAGAAGTAGGTACGGACGGAAAGCTGGGCGGACAGGCTCATGTGCCGGGTGTTGCGGGAACATGGAAGGATCTTACGGATTCGGTGAACCAGATGGCGGGAAATCTTACCGCGCAGGTGCGGAACATTGCAGATGTTGCGATCGCTGTTGCAAACGGCGACTTGTCGAAAAAGATCACTGTCGACGTCCGCGGTGAGATCTTACAGCTGAAGGAAACACTCAATACGATGGTGGATCAGCTCCGCGGTTTCGCGTCGGAAGTGACCCGCGTAGCAAGGGAAGTAGGTACAGATGGTAAGCTCGGCGGACAGGCATTTGTTCCGGGTGTTGCGGGAACATGGAAAGATCTTACCGATTCCGTGAACCAGATGACCGGAAACCTCACTTCGCAGGTACGGAATATTGCGGAAGTAACCAAGGCGGTTGCAAGCGGCGATTTATCCAAAACGATCACCGTCGATGTAAAGGGAGAAATTCTCGATCTTAAAAATACGATCAACAAAATGGTGGATCAGCTGCGTGCATTCGCATCTGAAGTTACCCGTGTGGCAAGGGAAGTAGGGACCGAAGGAAAGCTCGGCGGACAGGCTTATGTAGGCGGTGTGGCCGGAACATGGAAGGATCTCACGGACAGTGTGAACATGATGGCTTCCAACCTGACATCACAGGTTCGCGGGATCGCAAAAGTGGTGACATCGGTTGCGACCGGTAACCTGCGTCAGAAATTATCCATCAATGCAAAAGGTGAAGTAGCACAGCTTACAGATACGATCAATGAAATGATCGAAACGCTGGCCGTGTTTGCCGACCAGGTAACGAACGTTGCAAAAGAAGTCGGTGTTGAAGGACGGCTTGGCGGACAAGCGAATGTTCCGGGAGCTTCAGGGATCTGGAAGAACCTGACGGAGAATGTGAACCAGCTTGCTGAGAATCTTACTACACAGGTCCGCGCGATTTCGGAAGTAGCATCTGCGGTTACAAAAGGAGATTTGACGAGGAATATCCGCGTGGAAGCAAAAGGTGAAGTGGAAGAATTGAAAGATACGATCAACCAGATGATCACCAACCTCCGTGAAACAACGCTGCTGAACCAGGAGCAGGATTGGCTGAAGTCCAACCTTGCAAAGTTCACGCAGATGCTCCAGGGACAGAAGGACCTGCAGACGGTTGCGAAACGTATCCTCTCGGAGCTTGCGCAGGTTGTAACGGCACACTATGGTGCGTTCTATATCCTTTCATCGGATGGTGTTTTTCCAAAGCTGAAGCTCTTTGCAGCATATGCATACAGGGCGGATAAGCACATTCCAAAAGAATTTCTTATCGGTGAAGGGTTGGTAGGACAGTGCGCGATGGAAAAAGAAAGGATCATCCTGACGAATGTTCCGAATGATTATGTAAAAATTTCCTCCGGTCTCGGAAAAGCGAAGCCAGCAAACCTCATTGTTCTTCCGGTGTTGTTCGAAAATAATGTGAAAGCGGTTATCGAGCTTGGATCTCTTGATCATTTCAGCCAGACTCACCTTGACTTCCTGAGCCAGCTGACAGAGAGCATCGGGATCGTGGTGAATACGATCGAAACAAATAGCCGTACGGAAGAGCTTCTGGAGCAGTCGCAATCACTTGCAGGTGAATTGAAAGTTCAGCAGGAAGAATTAAAGCGTACGAACGATGAGCTCCAGGATAAGGCGCTTCTCCTTGTAAAGCAGAAAAATGAAGTGGAGGCGAAGAACAAGGAAGTAGAAGAAGCAAGAAGATCGCTGGAAGAAAAAGCAGAGCAGCTTACGCTTACATCGAAATATAAATCGGAGTTCCTTGCAAACATGTCGCACGAATTGCGTACGCCGCTGAACTCGCTGTTGATCCTTGCTCAGCAGCTATATGAAAATGCGGAGGGGAACCTGAATGAAAAGCAAACACGTTATGCGAAAACGATCCATTCCTGCGGGGATGACCTTCTTCAGCTGATCAATGATATTCTTGACCTTTCAAAGATCGAGTCGGGTTTTATTTCCGCGAATATTTCAAATATCCGGTTCAGCGAGATCACTTCATTTGTTGAAACAACGTTCAAGCCGATCGCCGATTCGAAGAATCTGAAATTCAGAATCGAGCTTGACAGCAGTCTGCCGGAGTCGCTGGATACCGATTCACAGCGTTTGAACCAGATCCTGAAGAACCTGCTTTCGAACTCATTTAAATTTACTGAAAAAGGAGAGATCAAGTTCCGCGTTTTCAGCGCGAGCGGAAATTGGAAATCTGGGAATTCCTTCCTTGATAAGGCATCAACGGTTGTCGGATTCTCGATCCAGGATACGGGAATCGGAATTCCGCTGGATAAGCAAACAATTATTTTCGAAGCGTTCCAGCAGGCGGAAGGTTCTACAAGCCGTAAATACGGCGGTACAGGTTTGGGATTATCCATCAGCCGCGGACTTGCGGAATTGCTCGGCGGCACGATCGAGCTGTTGAGCGAGCCCGGAAAAGGAAGCACGTTTACACTTTATCTTCCGATGGATCAGACCTTCGATACCGGAGATATGGAAAGTGTGTCGTACGGAACGATCAAACCTGAAAAGAAAGAGATCGATGAGATCCTCAATGTGCTTAAGATGACAGAGGATGGAATCGAGGCCCGCAGCATGGACGGGGTGAACGAAATGATCAATGAAACAGGCGATGACCGGAACAATATCCAGGGGAATGATAAAGTTATACTGGTGGTTGAGGATGATATCCGTTTCGGAAAGATCCTGGTTGAGAGGGCGCATGAGGACGGCCTGAAGGTAGTAGTCGCTACCAATTATGTTGAAATTTTCAACTTTGTAAGCAGGTACACTCCGATCGCGATCACGCTGGATGTGAAGCTTCCGGATACGAGCGGATGGAAGGTGCTGGATCTTTTGAAGAATGATCTTACTTACCGGCACATCCCGATCCACCTGATCTCGGGTGAAGAGAACAAGATCCTCGCATTAAAGCGCGGTGCGCGGAGCTTCCTTCTGAAGCCACTGTCAGGCGATCAGCTCAATGAGCTGTTTGCGGATATTGTGGAATTCGATTCCCGTGAAACAAAAGAGCTATTGATCGTTGAGGATAATGAAGTGGAAGCTTCGCAGGTTGTGAAGCTCCTTCACGAAGACAATGTGAGGATAACGACCGCGGCATCCGGAGAAGAAGCCGTGAAGCTGATGAATGAAAAACAATTTGATACGGTGATCCTTGATTATACCTTGCCGGATACGTTGGCGGTGGATCTCATCAAAAAGATCAAGCGGAAGAAGAGTACACTGATGCCGATCATCATTTATTCAGCGAAGGATTTTAATAAGCAGGAGCTTTCGGAGCTGAACAAGGTCTCCAGCACGATTGTTCTGAAAGGTGTGAATTCACTGGATAAGCTGCTCGAGGAAACCATGATGTTCCTCCATGTGAATTATGCTAATTTTCCGCCTGAGAAAAGAAGGATGATGGAAAATTTCCGGATGAAGGGAGATGTGCTTACGGGCAAGAAAGTGCTGGTTGTGGATGATGATGTCCGGAATCTTTTTGCGATCACAACCGTTTTTGAGCGATATAATATCGATGTAATAACGGCGGAATCGGGGAAAGAGGCGATTTCCCTGATGAATGAGGTAAAAGGAATTGAAATGGTTCTGATGGACATCATGATGCCGGAAATGGATGGATACGAAACGATGCAGAAGATCCGCCGCGAGCACAAGAACAATTCGCTTCCGATCATTGCAGTTACTGCAAAAGCGATGAAAGGTGACCGTCAGAAATGTATCGAAGCGGGTGCATCGGATTATATTACAAAACCGCTGAAAATGGATCAGCTGCTTTCAATGATGCGGATCTGGTTCTATAAATAGAGTGAGATGTATAGTGAACCGAAAATAAAGATCCTGCTGGTGGATGACAAGGAGAATAATCTCCTTGCAATGGAATCGATCTTTGCGAATGACGGTTATCAGCTGTCGTTCGCAAATTCGGGAAAGCAGGCGTTGAAAATTCTGCTGAAGGAGTCCGATTTTACGCTGATCCTGATGGATGTTGAAATGCCGGAGATCAATGGATTTGAGACCGCAACAATGATCTACCAGCGGGAAAAGCTCCGTCACATCCCGATTATTTTCATCACGGCCCACAGTTACGGTGACGAGAATATCGTGAAGGGATATAAGGCAGGCGCAGTTCATTATATCTACAAGCCGATCCAGCCGGATCTTCTCCGGGCGAAGGTCTCTGTTTTTGTGGATCTGTTCAGGAAGAATCATCTGCTGCTCGCACAGGAACAGCGGCTGAAAGCGATAAACAAAAACCTCGAGATGGAGATCAGGGAGCGAAAAGCTTCGGAGGAAAAAGTGATCGAGCTGAACAAGCAGCTGCTTAAAAATATCGATCAGCTCGAGTCCACCAACAAAGAGCTGGATCAGTTTGCGTTCATTGCATCTCATGATCTGCAGGAGCCGCTGAGGAAGATCAGAACGTTCAGCGACCGGATCGCTATGAAATATTCAGCGCAGATCTCTGAAGAAGGAAAGCTGTATATCGATAAAATGCAGGCGGCCTGCGAACGCATGCAAAACCTGATCAATGATATTCTTTCTTTCAGCAAGATCGCGGTGTCCAAGAATGATCTTGTTCTCACGGACATGAACACCATTATCGAAGAGGTGATCTCTGATCTGGATGCACAGATCCAGGAAAAAAATGCGAAGATCAATATTGAAAAGCTTCCTCCTCTTCATGTTTATCCTTCTATTATCAAACCGCTGTTTCAGAATCTCATCAATAACTCGCTGAAATATTCAAAGAAAGGTCTTAACCCTGTGATCGATATCTCCGCGAAGATCGAGCCTCCCAAAGATCCGCAGTCAGGCAATGGCTTTTGCAGGATCAATATCCGCGACAACGGGATCGGCTTTGAGCAACAATATGCCGAGCAGATCTTTACTATGTTCAAGCGGCTCCACGGAAATTCAGAATACGATGGCACGGGGATCGGTCTCGCGATCTGCAAAAAGATCGTTGACCAGCACCAGGGCTATATCAGTGCGCGAAGCATTGTGAATGAAGGAAGTACGTTTACCGTTACCTTCCCGATATTCAGCGAAAATTAATCACATCACCGTTTTTTTTCCGCCAGTTCCCACACCGGCAAAAAGTTGGCCCGTTTATTTACTGTGCTTCTGAAAAGAATCTCAGCAAATGAATTTCCTCAGCTTTGGCTATCCAAAACCTGCTGCCGGCGAAAAACCGCAGCCGCGGCAATCCTCCGGAATTAAATTTGACTGAGATCGACTCAATTGAAGAATGGCTATGAAAAATTACCTGTTCCTGTTTTCGTTTGTGACCCTTCCGGCTTTATTACTTGTAGAGCCTATGGTGTATGATAATTTTGAAGGGCAGAAGGTCCTCAGCTATGGTACGAAGAATTCGACTTTGGACACAGCTGCTGCTAACCCGGCGCCTAACAATGTCAACTCTTCTAAGAAATGCGCAAAATACGTCCGCAGCAGCGATAAGAAATTTGATAATATTAAAATGGCATTCCGCGGTAAGCTGGCGGATGTCAGCGACTACTCAACCTATCTTGGAATTCCCCCGAAGCTGAAAATGAAAATATACACGGATGCGCCGGTGGGCACATTGGTGGAAATACTATTGGGCAGCCGGGGACGGAACACAGAATATCCGGCGGGAACGCACAGCCAGTACCAGGCGCACACGACCGTGCGGAATTCCTGGGAAGAGCTGGAATTCAAATTTGCCCAGGTACCGGAGGGTAGTGAAACATCAGCCATTCAGATCGATCAGCTTACTGTCCTTTTTGATCCCAATTCAGCATCTTCAAATATTTACTACTTCGACGATATTACAGGACCCGCTCTCCAAAAATAGGGACCGCTCCTCAAAACAAAATTATGTATAAAACTGAAAAATATGCTTTTGGCTGGCCAGGCATTGATGCCCGCTGGACAACGAGTGCCAAGAGCGGTGTGGGCACCGCGCTTAATTCCTCGAGTAAGGTTTGGTATTCCATAAGTCATGGGATCCTGAACGAAATCTATTATCCTCAGGTCGACCAGGCTTGTACCCGCGATGTAACGTTCATTGTTACCGATGGTAAACATTTTTTTTCCGACGAAACACGAAACACTGCGCACAGTGTCCGTACGATCGGAAACGGGATTCCCGGATATCATGTTACCAACAGCTGCAACATGCATTACTATCGCATCGAGAAGGAAATTATTTCCGACCCGCAGCGCGACACTGTTTTGCAGAAGGTACAGTTCTTCCCCACCAGCAACAAAAAGAAGGAGTTAAAGCTTTTTGTCCTGCTGGCTCCGCATCTTGGTAACCGCGGAGCAGGAAATACTGCCTGGGTTGGGAATTACAGAGGCGTTCCAATGCTATATGCACAGCGGAAAGATATTTCAATTGCAATGGCTTGTTCTGTTCCCTGGAAAAAAGCCTCTGCGGGTTTTGTCGGCACTTCGGACGGCTGGCAGGATCTGGTGCAGCACAAGCAGATGGCCTGGCAGTTTGAGCGTGCGGAGAACGGCAACGTCGCATTGACTGCGCAAATCGACCTGGATGAGATCAATAATAATAGTTTCATTCTTGCAATCGGTTTTGGAAGAAACCCTGAAGAGGCCGGTCAGCGTGCAAGAGCGAGCATCCTTGAAGATTACGAAAATTCACGGCGCCTTTTTATTAAGGAGTGGGAAAACTGGCAAAAGAAATTGTTTGTGCCTGAAAAAAATAAGTTATCACCTTCTCCGAAATATTTCAACATCAGCGCTGCTATGCTGCGTGTACATGAGTCCAAGCGTCATCCCGGCGGGCTGATCGCAAGCTTATCGATTCCCTGGGGATTCAGCAAGGGAGATGACGACCTCGGCGGTTACCATCTTGTATGGCCGAGAGACATGGTTCAGACAGCCGGCGGAATGATCGCTGCGAGAGCTTTTGAAGATGCAAGACGGGTGCTGAATTACCTGATGGTAACACAGGAGGAAGATGGTCACTGGTCACAGAATATGTGGCTTGATGGCGCACCTTATTGGAAAGGAATTCAGATGGATCAGACTTCCCTGCCGGTGATGCTGGTTGACCTGGTTGACCGTGAGATCGGGTTATCCGATCAGGAGAGAAAACAATTCTGGCCGATGATCAGGAAGGCGGCGAGCTATCTCGTTGCAAATGGTCCTGTCACGGAGCAGGATCGCTGGGAAGAGAATGCCGGCTATTCTACCTTTACATTGGCGGTTGAAATTTCTGCGCTGCTGATCGCTGCGGATTATGCGGATCAGAACAATGAGCCGCAGGTAGCAGCTTACCTGAGAGAAACTGCGGATGCATGGAACTCCAGCATAGAACGCTGGACCTATGTTACCGGCTCGGACCTTGCCGCTTTCGTCGGTGTTGATGGTTATTATGTCCGCATCAATTCGAAGGAGGCAAGTGATCCCGAACGCAGCGGTACCGATCTCGTTACGATTTCGAATCGTGCAAAGGGAGAAAATATATGTCCGGCCAATGAAATGGTAAGCCCGGATGCGCTTGCACTTGTCCGCTTCGGGCTTCGCGCAGCAGACGATCCTAAAATCCTCAATACGATCAAGGTGCTTGATTCCACGCTCCGGATGGATCATCCTTTGGGTCCCGTATGGTACCGGTATAATGGTGACGGGTATGGAGAGCATGCCGATGGAAGTCCGTTCAATGGAACCGGGGTAGGGCGTCCGTGGCCGCTGCTGACAGGGGAGCGTGCGCATTATGAGATCGCTGCCGGCAATTTTGCATATGCAAAAAAGCTGATGAAGAGCTTTGAAAACTATGCAAATGAAACAGGTTTGTTTCCCGAGCAGGTTTGGGATGCAGCGGATATCCCTGAGCTGAATCTTTTCCAGGGAAAAGCATCCGGTTCGGCAATGCCTTTGGTTTGGGCACATGCAGAATATATCAAGCTCTGCGTATCGCTGAAGAACAAACGTGTGTTTGACATGCCGCGTCAAACGGAGCAGCGTTACCTTATCGATAAAATTACCTCGGATATTGTGATCTGGGATTTTAATAGCCGTTATAAAACTATTCCGAAAGGAAAGACGCTCAGGATACAATGTTTGACGTCGGCCACGATCCGCTGGACCGTCAACAATTGGATAACTGCCCAGGATCTGGCAACTCTTGATTCAACACTCGGTAACCATTACGCTGATATTCCTGTTTCCGCGTTGGATTACGATCAGAAGATCATCTTCACGTTCTATTGGCATGATTCTGACAATTGGGAGAAGAAGGACTTCACTGTTTCGATCGAAAGAAATCCGGCTGCGCCAAAAGGCGTGATAGAGAATAATAAAGCCATTGAAAGGGATAAGATCAGGATCTTCTTCCCTTCCTAAAACACCGACCATGAAACCATCTAAACAGATATTTATCGTAGAGGACAATGAAGTTTTTTCGATGATGCTGGATTATGTTCTTTCGAAAGATAGCATTTACAGCTTTGTGAGTTTTAAAAGTGGTGAGGAATGTATCGCAAATCTGCACATGAACCCGGATATAATTATCCTGGATTACGGGCTTCCGGGAATGAACGGGTATCAGACACTCGTTGAAATAAAGCGGAGGCTGCCGCTTGTGCATGTGATCATTCTCAGTAGCAACCGAGATCGTTCGCTGGCTGCAAAGTTGCTATCGGCGGGAGCTGACGATTATATTCTCAAGCAGGGTCACGGAGAAACGCAGCTGATCGGAAGGATCGAATCCGTTCTGAATAGTGGCCAGGAAAAGAATACACCGGTGCTTTCTCCTGTTAATGAGCTCTCATTGGAGAGATGGGTTGTATTTATACTACTGATCATTACGGTAGGCTTTTTCATTTCCCGGGTAGTTTAAAGAAAGGAGTCGTCATGCGTGTACTCGTAATTTTTTTAATGATAAGTATGCATTTCGCTTGTGCCGGAATGAACCGGGAGCCATTAATTGTCAATCGTGATTCGGCGAAGATCTATTTTTCACAGGGAATCGACAAAAACAAAACGGGGAATTTCCATGAAGCGATCTTCTGTTTTACAAAAGCGATATATTTTGATTCCACGATGGTTTCGGCCTATTTCAACCGCGCATTTTCAAAAAATCAAATGCTCGACTACAGCAGCGCGCTCCGCGATTATGAAGCTGTGCTGAAATTGAATCTTACCTGGGAAGAGCAATACGAGGCCTACTTCAACAAGGGGCTGACTCAAACGTATCTGAAGAATCTCAAAGAAGCGATGGGCGATTTTGACAATGCGATCAGGCTTAACCCGGATTTTGCGGACGCCTACTTCAACCGGAGTGTGATAAAAGGAAAGATCGGCGACTATAGCGGCGAGCTCGAGGATATCGACAGAGCGATCGCACTTCGGCCGGACGATTCCTACGCATATAACAGCCGGGGGATCATCCGCTCGATGATGGGCGACTACATCGGCGCAGTAAAAGATTACAGCAATTCCATCCAGTATAATAAACAAAATGCGGATGCATATTACAACAGAGGAATTATCCTGTACGAAATGAAAGAATACCTGAGCTCCTTGAATGATTATAATGCAGCGATTGCGCTGAAACCGGACGCGGAAACGTACAACCGGCGCGCGAATGTGAAATCCAGGCTGAACGATCAGAAGGGTGCCATGGCGGATTATAATTCAGCGGTCAGCCTTGATACCAACTATTCGGTTGCACTGGTGAATCGCGGTTATCTGAATTATGAGCTTGGAGAATATAGCCTTGCGATAAAGGACCTTGACCACGCGATCAGGAAGAATCCCGATGCATCGGCGTATTATTATCGCGGAATGGTGAAAGACAAGCTGGGGAACCACAAAGGCGCTATTGAAGACTATTCATTTGCGATCGATTTTAAACCTGACTACGAAAGTGCTTACCTCGGAAGGGGCCTTGCCCGTTATGGCGAAGGCGACAAGAGAGGAGGATGTGATGATTTGAACCGTGCATTAAAGCTTGGAAGCGACGAAAGCTACGATGCATTGCTGAAGTTTTGCAGATGAGGGCAGAAATGACGGAAAAGCTTGCTCATCGTGGATACCGGTCGGGAACATTGTTTGTTTTAACGGTAGTTCTTCTTTTGCGCGCCGGTTTGCTGAATGCCCAGATCGTTGTTGATGAGGAATTGAAGCGGTTGTATTACGACCGGACAAAACGGATCACGAAGTTCAGCGAAATGAATGATTTTCGCGATGTGTTCCATAAAGATAAGTTTCTACTTGGAAAAAAGCGGATCCTGGGAAATGTATCGATGAACCTGGGCAGGATCATGATCGACGATGGTAAAAAGATCCATCCTGAATTGAGAGCTGCCTTGGGATTCTACATGCGCATCCGCTTTTTTGAAGAGTTCAGCGTGAATGCGACGTTTTATAAAGATTTCAATCCAAGGGCCGTCGCAAGGTGGACCAACGATTTTTCTTATGCAATAGGACGTTATAACTGGCGGCCGCGCCGGTTCAACTTCGGATATGAAAACTACCTGAACAATAAATATTCCGACGACTGGAAAACATTTTCCGACAAGTTCATGGAAGGATATTACTTTCTTTCCTACTCTCATTTGATGCAGGATAAGTTTTTCAGAAAGATCAGCATCGACAATTCCAGCAGCTTCAGATTCACTTACTTCGCACGGTACTCGATCAAGTACGAAGCTGACAATAAAGAATTAAAAGGCGACCTTCTCCGGGGAAAACCTACAGTAGGTGCAGGATTCCGGTATACCATCGGGAGGAATCTTTATGTGGAATCCGCGGTATATCTTTATGAAAACGGACAGCAGGCTCCCTGGGATCCGGATTATTCATACGGCTTTGGATATTTCGACTGGCGTTCGTTCCGCTTGCAGGTCACTTACGGCAACTGGGCCGTAAACCGCTTTCCCTGGAAAAAATCAAAATACCCGTACTATGGATTTCTTGACGGGAATTTCCGAATTGCCTTTAACTATATCTGGTGATCATGAAATATTTCATTTTAGCGCTTGCTTTTTTTTCAGTCCAAAAGGTGAGCGCACAGCTAAAATTCGTCGTTGAGGATTTTGAAGGATTTGCAAATAATCCCGGCGACCTGAAGTCGAACGGGGTTTTTGTGTTTGGAAATACAAAAGCGATGATCGACGAGAAACAAGTTGCAAAAAAAGGATACTCCGGCGACCGGGCGATCAGGCTGACACAAAATGCAGCGCCCGATTTTGGAGGCTGGGGAAAAGGGATCGGGATGAACGTAGAGCTTAACGCTTCCGGTGATTACCTGAACTTTTATGTTTTTCAGCCTTCGTCAAACGGCATGGGCTCCTTTAAAGTAGAGCTCCAGGAAGATGACAGCGGAGACGGAATCTATGAAGCGAATGCAGACGATACCTGGGAATACCCGGTGAAGCCGTCAAAATCAGATCAATGGGAGCTGGTCTCCATTCCACTTGCTGATATGAAAGATGAAAACACCGGTGGCGATGGTATTTTCAACATCGGATATAAAACCGGGAAGCTCCTATGTTTTATTGTCACTTTTCCTTCCCCTCAAAAATCAAAAAAGGAGAACTATTGGCTGTTTGATTTTATTTGCTTCTCAAAAGGTAAGCTGAGATCGGGGAATGAGATCTTCGACATTCCGGTAACCAAAAGTGATGCATGTAGTCTCGGAGCCTGGTCGAAAGAAGGAAACGCAGCGGATTTTGTAGAGATCGCTTCCGGATTTGAAAATAACTTCAGGAATCTTTCTGAGAAAAAGATCGGAGTCGTTCATTTTTTTCAGCCCTTCGCGGTCGATGGTGGCAGCTACCAGAATTTTTATCCTTCCGTGGACCGGATCAACAAAGTGATCCAGGGCGGCTACATTCCGATGATCACACTGGAGGATCACTTTCCTAACGCAAAGCCGAACTTCAGGCAGCCTAACCTCTACAGTATCGTAGAGGGGCACTTCGATGTTTTTTTTGCCGATTGGGCGCGGCAGATAAAAGAAGTCAAGGGTATTGTAATGTTGAGGATCCTGCATGAGTTCAATGGGAACTGGTATCCGTGGTGTATCTCAAAAAATGATAATAACCCGGAGCTGCTGATAAAAGCTTACCGCCATATTCATGATATTTTTCGCGATCAGCAGGTGGATAATGTAAGATTCATCTGGTGTCCCAACTCGACTTCGTTTCCGCAGGAGAGCTGGAATTACATCGTGGATGCATATCCCGGTGATCAATATGTGGATTATGTGGGACTTGATATCTATAACGGTGCGGGAAATGAAAATTCCGTTTGGAGATCTTTCCGCAAGGAAGGAATCGAAAACTATTTTACGCTCACTCAGCTTCTTCCCGGAAAGCCGTTATTCGTTTGCGAAACGGCAAGCAGGGAACGAAGGGGAGATGAGAGCCAGACCGCGCAGAGCAAACCGGAGTGGATCCGCGATATGAGCGTGGCATTGTGTACGGATATGTCGCAGATCTGCCTTTTATCCTGGTTCAACGAAAAGGAATCATTCAAAGTGAACTCGTCCCCGGCAGCACAAAAAGCATTTCTGAATTATGTGATGAAGAACGAGCACTTCTCGTCGGGTCCTGCGCTGTTAAGCAAGCTCCTTAAACCTTAATGATCTTGCTATAATAAGCTTTTCCGTTCATTGTCAGCTTCAGTAAATAGATCCCCGGGCGAAGGTTGTCAGTGGTAATCTGCTCGTCGTAACTTCCGGCTGCCTGCATTCCGCTATGGATATCTTCTATTTCTTTTCCTGCAATGTCAAACAGATCCATGCTCACAACACAATTTTGTGCAACGGTGTACGAAACATTTACATGATCATCAAATGGATTCGGATAAGTGTAGAGCAGGTTCCCCGGGTTGAGCTCAGCAATATCGGAAGTACATACTCCCGGCATGTTTGCATCCAGCCAGTTGAGTCTCGCCTGGATCCAGTATTTAAGTGCGCCGATCTCGCTTGGATAGTCCGGAGGAATCGGGCTTGGATTAGGCCAGACATAGGTTCCCATGATCGGCCAGCGCGTAAAGTTCCGCGTCTGTGATTCATCAAGATAGATCGCCATGGAATCTACATAAGCGTAGAGCGAAGGAATGCTCAATACATTGGCGCGCAATTGCTGGTAACGGCATTTCAGTTCGTTTTTGAATGTATTGTCGGACATGAACTGCCACCACCAGAATGGTACATAATATTGTGTTGCATACACCTGGTATTGCCATCCGTAGCTGTTATTGCCTCCGTTGTAGTTGGCGTTGTCCCAGGCGATGTTGTAATCCCAAACAGGTCCGCAATGTAATTTTCCTCCGTCAGAATCCTTGTCCTTGTAAAAGAAGCTGCTGCAGCGATATCCGTCCACGTTCCTGCTCAATTCATTAACAATGAAGTTATCGATGAAGGAATTTACATCGACGTATTTGCTATATCCGCTATCAGGATCCGCAAAATAGCTGCTCACCATTACATCTTCAAAATGCTTGATATAGTTTTTGATGTAATCCTTTTGAGCGACCGGCATGCTGTCGGCTTTCGGATATTCATAGATGTAAAAGTCAGCTGAATCGGAAGTGATGTTGGATGGGTAATCACTGTACCAGCCCTGATCATCCCATTGGATCTTGTCCAGCTTTACGATATATCCGCCGGTTAATGCGTCACCACTCACGTCAGTAGGTTTTAGCTTTGGAATATCGACGCGGTGATGATCCCGTTTTACTTTTTCCTCCAATTGATATACACCGCGGTAATCACCGTTTACAACAAGCTCGAAAAAAATAGATCGGCTGGCGTAATGGCCCATCTGGTTGGCAATCCGAAATGAGATATCATCCCGGAGAAACGTCTTATCCTGGTAGAGTCCTTTAAAGATCCAGTCATGCTCTTTGGGAAGTCCCATCAGCGCCACATCATTTTTATCGAGCATGCTTGTGAGTGTTGTGACACCGTATGATTTTTTTGGAAACCATAAAGTACTCGAGCCGTGGAGCTTTATTTCAGCCTTGTCATTATAGGCATTAAAAGGATCTGTGAGGTAATTTCTTACTCCCGGGCCGTGATCGATCACTCCCATTCCCACTACAAACGTCTGGTACGCGGTGTCGATATACTGTCCGTAAGTATCGATCACGACAATCGGGAGATTGGACGATGTAAAGGTTTGTGATCTGCAATTGTTATAGAATGCGGAAATGAGCATTCCGCCGATGAGTAGTAGAGATTTTTTCATGCCTCGCTTTGTTTATTGTTATCAATCCGTTTAGCATCAATGCTAAGAGTAGCGTGGGGTACACTTTTCAATCGCTCTTTCGCGATCAGCTTCCCGGTTACCCTGCAAATGCCATATGTTTTATTTTCAATCCTGATCAATGCGTTTTTCAGATGCTCGATGAATTTTTGCTGCCTTGCTGCCATTTGCGCTGTTTCTTCTTTCGTGAAAACATCCGCTGCATCCTCTGTTAACTTAAAGGTTGGCGACGTATCATTTGTTCCGTTGTCGTCAACCAGGGACAATGTTTCTTTTAGCTGTTCGAAATCCTTGATCGCATCGTTCAGTTTCCGCACGATCAATTCTTTGAATTCTTTTAATTCCTGGTCGGAATACCTGACCTGTGTGTCTTTCAGATCGGTTTTTTCGCCGGGTTGTGTTCCATTTTCATTATTCGTCATAAAATTTTGTTGATTTAAATCAATTTTGAGCGTAATCCTGCGCCCGTATTTATTTCAATGAAGGTTCAAAAATTTGTGCCACAAAAAAATCTTTGATCGCCTTAAAGAGCCTGATTTTTCTGATGTTTAAGGCATATCCGCAAATGAACACGGTAATTTATTCGATGAACTCTGTGAATAAATAGTTCAACCCTTTTTTATTGTTGCCAAAATCTGTTAAAGCATCGTTGGGGCTTACAACTTTGCTCACTTTGGTGCGTTTAAGAAAGAGCAAATCGCTAAAACGGGGATTTAAATAGCCAGGAACCGCTGAAAGATAGCCAGGAAATAGTTGGGCTGTTCCCCGCCAGATTATACAAATTATTCATCTTTTAAAATTATCGTAATGGAAAAAATAAAGAGAGCTTTTTATGCCGCATTATTAATGACAAATCTTTTCTTTTCAATGAATAAAGCAAGTGCGCAGACCATTTCTCCGCATTATTTCGGGGAGAATGCCTGGATGCCGGATACAATCGGTAATTCAAACGCATGTACAGAGCCGCCATGTATCTTTAATGGAAAGCTTCATAAGCATTGGGAAGATATAAAGGAAAGCGGGGCAAGCATTATTCGTTATGGAGGAATTGCGCCGGATAAGAATATGCCTACAAACTATCAGTACCTGAGAGTGATCGATTCAATTCGTTCAAAGGGAATGGAGCCGGTAATACAGGTTCCGTTCAGGGATAATCGCTATAATGCTTCACAGGCAGCAGCAATTGTAGATTATCTGAATAACGTAAAAGGAAAGCACATCAAGTATTGGGTCATCGGAAACGAGCCTAATCTTGGATATTCCTATACAAATGCATCACAGATCGCCGCTTACATCAGACCATTTGCATCTGCAATGAAAGCGAAAGATCCGAGCATTCAGATCGTAGGACCTGAGCTGGCCTGGTTTGATACCGGGATCATGGATGCGCTGACAACACCCGGCGGACCAAATGATATTACCGGAAAAGATGCAGCAGGAAGATATTATATCGATGTTGTTTCTTTTCATACCTATCCGTTCAATGGAAGTCAGACCCGGAGCCAGGTTATTTCCAAGTTAACTGCTGCAGGATCGTACCAGGATAACCTGATCCATTTGAATGCAAGAGTAGCTGCTGCAAATTCGTATCATAACCGTACCGGTGCAAGCGCGCTTAAAACCGCCGTCACTGAAGCGAATATCGATTGGCAGAATAGCGCTTCGGATGGTGTCACCGGATTGGGAGCAAACAGCTTCATCGGCGGTCAGTTCGTTGCAGAGATGCTCGCGCTGGGGATGAAGAACAATGTTGATTTTATCAATCTCTGGAGTGTTGTAGAAGGAAGCAGTCCGGTTGAGAGTATCGGTTATATTGAATCGTCCGGTTTAAAAAAGCCAACATTCTGGCATTTCAAAATGATGGCGGATAACTTCAAGGGTAATTATGCAAACGGTACCTCGAATAAAACCAATGTGAAAGTATTCGGAAGTAAGAACGGAACAAATATCGTTGTGATGATCATGAACCAGGAATCTTCAGGCGCTTATAATTATACAGTCCGGCTCGATAACGGAACCGTTAGTGGTGCAAATCCGCTTAAGGTGAATGTGGATGCAGGTGTTGCGAATGAGTACACCGATGCAATATCCAACCAGTCTACGGTTGTTCTGGTGTTCAATACTTCCGGTACGATCATGAAAAAAACCGAGTATTCGATGACCACTCATGCTTTGGCTGGTTTGCCACCGGTAACAACTACTTTTGTTTCTACAGGGGTTTCCGAAACGACAGCTCCGGCAGAGGACAATGGATTCGATGTTAAAATATTCCCGAATCCTTCTACAGGAAAATTTACTGTAGAGCTCAATAAGGATAATAAAGACGAGCGTCAATATGATATCGAGATCATGAATCTCCTCGGACAAAAGGTTTACTCCAGCAAATCAACCTTTGAGAAGCGGCAGGCAGCTGTAGATATGAATGAAAGCTTCGCTACAGGGGCATACATTGTACGCGTCCGTCAGGGGGAAACGGTAGTGACAAGGAAGATCATCCTTGAAAATAAATGATCCATCTGAATGCGAAACGCCCATTCCTTATAAGAATGGGCGTTTTCGTTTTTAGTTTGAAACGATCATTTTCATAGACCGTTTTTTATTTCCGGTTTGAAGCGTGTAGAAGTAAATTCCGTTTGGTAACGTCGTCGTTTCAACGGGAAAGTAATAGGTACCGGGTTTCAGGTCGTCGTCGACCAGTGTGCCAACGAGGTTCCCCACGATGTCATAGATCTTCAGGGATACCGGTCCTTGCGCAAAGACCTGGAAGCCGATCCGGCTTGTTTCTTTTGCCGGGTTCGGGGAATTCTGGAAAAGCTTCAGATTCTGTGCTTCATCTTTTACTCCCGACGATATCAGCTCCGGTCCGGTAAGGTCATCGATGTAGATCGTATCCCGGCTGTTTGATCCCGGATTAAATAGAATGACGATCTTATCGATGTCGTTCGGCGGTACGGCGCTTCCCGAAGGGATTCCGGAGTAGTTGAACGTGACCAGCTGCCATGCGTTCCTCATTGTGGTTACAGCAACAAATTCACTGTGTATGCCGGAAGGATAGTTGTTGTCGGTTTTTGATCCCAGCTGCAGCTTGATGCTTGTTCCCACCGGTGCCGAAGAATATAGCTTCATCCGGATCTTCGGAGTAGTGGTTCCATTGAAATCGTAAGGCGTTACATCAATAAGCTCGGAGTTCGGAATGATCCTGATATTATCATATAGTGCCGTATCACGGATATACTTTGTACAAAAAGGGCTTCCATTTACGCCGTCCGGCCCGGGATTGGCGTGTGCCGAATCAATAATTCCGGATGCATAACCGTAATGGATAACCTTTATCCCTTCGTGGTCGCAATAATTCTGCTGGGCTTTCGCTGCCAAACTAAAACCGCATATTAAGAGTAAAGCTATTTTTTTCATTTGTATATAGATTAATGTTTATAGTAACAACGATACAAATTACTTTCCTTGATACAGAAATCGGTGATCCCGGTAAATTGATCGTCCAACTGACCAGAAGCAGCGCATTTTGTGGAATTATTTCCTCTTTTTCCCGCTTAATTTTTTTTCCTGCTCCGCTCTGAAAATAATTTATGCTGGCACCGAATTTCCCGTGTGCTATAAATGACAACACTTTCAAAGGGGCTGTAAGATCACACGCAAATAAAATGAGGTGCGATATACTGTCACGGTATCATGTTGTATAAGGTCACAACCAGGAATCAATTTATGAAACGCAATCTTCCAAATGTTTTAATGCTGGGGTGGGAATTCCCTCCGATCATCAATGGAGGATTGGGTGTTGCCTGTCATGACCTTTCTATAGCGATGTCGGAACTCGCAAATATCACCATGATCGTTCCGAAATCAAGTCCGGATTTCAAGATCAGGAACATGAATCTCGTAGGAATCAATAACGTCGATACGTCACTTTTTGATGAGCAGTCCTGGAAACCCAAGCTGCCGTTTAATGTAGAGTCCATATCTGCGGATCTGGATCCTTATTACTCGGAGATCAAAAGCACATTCAGCCGGGCGGGAATGGAGTTCAGTGAAACGCGCAGCGGGATCGATTCATTCAATATAACCGATCTGTATGGCGGAGATGTTATCGGAAAAGTTTGCCGGTATGCCGACATTGCTTCAAAGCTTGCGAGCAAAATGGATTTCGATGTGATCCATGCCCATGACTGGATGACGATGATCGCGGGAATGAGGATCAAAGAGCAAAGCGGAAAGCCGCTGGTGATGCATATTCACTCGCTGGAAGTTGACCGGGGCGGTGAAGATAGCAGGGGATGGGTATACGAGCTCGAGAAGATCGGGATGCAAACCGCCGATCTTTTGATCCCGGTGAGCAATTTTACTTCACTGAATATTCAGAAGTTTTATGGGATCAGTTCGCATAAGATCGCAGTGGTTCATAATGGAAGCACGGTGGTCAATGCATATAAGAGCGAAAGAAAAGTGCGGGAGAAGATCGTCCTTTTTGTCGGAAGACTTACCCGGCAAAAGGGGCCCGAGAAATTCCTGGATATTGCATCGAAAGTGCTGGAGAAGGACCCTGATGTCCGGTTCGTAATGGCGGGAGTTGGAGATTATTTCCGATCACTCCTGGAGCAGAGCTCATATAAAAGTATCGGGAACAGGTTTCACATGACCGGTTTCCTGAATATGCAGCAGCTGCATTATCTTTTTTCGATGAGCGATGTATACTGCATGCCTTCGGTTTCAGAACCCTTTGGCTTGTCGGCAGTGGAAGCTGCTCAATTCGGGATCCCCTGTGTGATCTCAAAGCAATCGGGTGTTGCGGAAGTGATGAGCGGATCAATGAAGTTCGATTTCTGGGATGTGGATAAAGCAGCAGATTGTATCATCAACCTGCTGTCGGATAATGTCCTTCGTCAGAAGATCGTTGACGATTCCGCAAAAGACCTCAGGAATATCAGCTGGGATATCTCAGCTCGCAGAATTGTCGATACCTACGCACAGCGCAAACTCATTTTTAACTAAAACCATAAACTATGCCCTCAGTCTGCTTTTATTTTCAGGTTCATCAGCCTTTCCGGATCAACAATTATTCTTTCTTTGACATAGGGACGTCCCGACCATACGACAACGAAAAGAAGAATCGCGAGATCCTGGATAAGGTCTCCGAAAAATGTTATCTCCCTGCCAACAGGAAAATGCTGGACCTGATCCGCAGGCACCAGGGCAAATTCAGGATCAGCTATTCGATCAGCGGAACTGCGATGGAACAATTCGAGCGGTATCGTCCCGATGTTCTGCAGTCCTTTATCGAGCTGGCTGAAACCGGCTGTGTGGAATTTCTTTCAGAGACCTACGCACACTCGCTCAGCTTTATTTTTTCTGAGACCGAATTTCAGCGCCAGGTGGAAAAACATTCGAAGCTGATCCGGAAATATTTCCGCCAGGAGCCCAGGGTGTTCCGCAATACAGAGCTGATCTATAACAATGAGCTGGGAGCCTTTATCGAGGGACTTGGCTATAAGGGAATTCTTTGTGAAGGTGTGGACAGGATCCTGGGAGGCAAGAGTCCTAATTATCTCTATCACTCTTACGGAAGCGACAAGCTCAAATTACTCTTGAAAAATTATCGTCTTTCAGATGATATCGCTTTTCGCTTTTCCGATAAAGGTTGGAAGGAACATCCGCTGTCTGCCGAAAAGTTCGCGACCTGGGTGCATGCAACGGCGGGAGCCGGAGAAACGGTCAACCTGTTCATGGACTATGAAACTTTCGGTGAGCACCAATGGGAGTCGACCGGGATCTTTGAGTTTCTCGATCATTTGCCGTCATACATCCTGAAGCATCCGGATTTTGATTTTAAAACTCCGTCGGAGGTGATCGAATCTTACCCGGCGAGAGGCGAGTACGATGCACATGATTATATTTCCTGGGCAGATACGGAACGCGATCTTTCTGCATGGCTGAGCAATTCGATGCAGATCGAAGCGGTCAATAAGATCTACTCCGTGGAAAGGGAAATTCACGAGTATGGAACAACGGAATTACTCGATGCATGGGAACGTCTTCAAACGTCGGATCACTTTTATTATATGTGTACAAAATTCTGGAACGACGGTGATGTACACAAATACTTCAGTCCTTTTGATTCTCCTTACGATGCCTATATGTACTTTATGAATGCATTCAGCGACCTGGAATGTAAATTGGGTGAACTGAAGAGAACGGTGCGTTTGAATCTTGTCAGGGAAAGCGCAGAAGCTCTTTCTCTCGGTGTAAGAGAGCGTGCAATGGAGCAATATTCGAGAATGCTGGATTATGTAAACGAGGCATAAGATGAAAGATAATTCCGGGAATATCATCCTGATCGCAGATAGCGGGTCAACGAAAACCGACTGGAAACTGTTGTGTTCCGGCGGAGAACAGTATAGCTTTAAAACTGCCGGTTTTAATCCCTATTTTCAAACAACACAGGTTATTTATAAAGAGATCAGCCTGCATCTTGTTCCCGATCTGATCAGGCTTTCGCTGACCGGCCTATATACCGAGAAGCTGAAAATATTTTTCTACGGGGCTGGATGCTCGACACCTGATAAGTGCGGAATCGTGCACGAGGCGATCCGGCGGGCTTTCCCGGCAGCATGCATCAGCGTCGAGCATGATCTGCTTGCGGCCGCAAGAGCTCTTTGCGGTCAGGAAGAAGGCATTGCGGCGATCTTGGGAACGGGATCTAATTCCTGCACATACGATGGTAAAATGATCGTCCGGAATGTAGCGTCGCTCGGTTATATCCTGGGTGACGAAGGCAGCGGTGCGCACATCGGAAAAATGTTCATGCAGGATTATCTTAACGAAGAAGTTCCGGAGAGCATTGCTGAGCGATTTTATTCGAGCTATAAGCTCAACCGTGATCTGATCCTCGATTCAATATATAAGCAAGCCATGCCGAGCAGGTTCCTGGCATCTTTCAGCAAATTCATCACTGAGAATAAAGACAATGAATATATCTCCGGACTCATCAGAAGCAGCTTCGAGCAATTCTTCGCCAGGCAGATCTGTAAATACCCGGAGCATCGCAAGATGAAAATGAACTGCGTGGGATCGGTAGCGTATCATAACCAGGACATTCTCCGCCTGGTGGCTCAGCAGAATGAGGTCACGGTGGGGAAGATCATAGAGTCGCCGATCCATGCGCTCACTGAGTATCACAGCGCCGGCTGATCAGTTTCCCTTCAGGCCTTTAAGAAAATCATCTATTTTGTTGTCGAGCTGGATACTGTCCAGCCGCCCGGCTTTGTAGCTCCAGAGCAGGCTTCTCAGGATCGCCTTTTCATTTCCGGCGGATCCGGGTTTGTTGTGTGTTGATGCGGGCGGCATTATAGCATCAGGAGCCTGGATCTGCTCTATTTTCAGAACGAGCCAGGTAGCAAAAAGCAGGTTGAAAATAAAAAACAAAGGTTTCAACAGGAATTTATAGTTGCTCATACGCAGGAATGTTTTCTTGTTCATTTTCTGTTTCTTCCGGATTCCAGTATGCAGCCCGGATCATAATGCTCAGGTCGATCATATTAAAAAGACACCAGAAGGCATTTGCCGCAAAGCCCGCCAGGGCCGGATGACGGCCCGTCACTACCAGGATCACGTTGTAAATTATTCCCAGCAGGCTTAATCCGATAATGGCTATATGGGGAATAATGTGCTGAATGTTCTTTGCGTTTGCTTTGTCTTTCGGAGTAACATTGAACTTTACTTTTTTTCCGCGGATCACTGAAACGATCGATAGGAACATATACCAGAAGCCTGAAATATAGTATTGATCTCCGCGCTTTGTATTGATCCCCCAGCAGCCGATCGCAATGGTGACCGTATTCATGATCTGGAAGGGGAGAAAATATTTAAAGAATTCAAAGCTGTATGCCTGTACCGGGAGAGAAAGTGTAAAAAAGAAAATGATCGGGCTGATGAGGAACACGAGGATCCACAAGGGCGCGAAATATGACCAGATCGTGCTGAAATAGCAAATTTTCTGGCTGATGCTGAGACCTTTTTTGAAAACAGGGTTGTCATGAAAGGCAATATCCAGCGAACCTTCGGCATATCGCTGATGCTGTTTGATCCAGCTGTCCAGGTCCTGGGTGGAAAGCATCCTGCATTCGATATCGGGATGCTGTAAGCTTTCCCATTTATTCTGCTGGTCGGCGTGCAGCATTATGGACGTATAGATATCTTCGGAAGCATGAAACTTAAAAGGAATGATCTCCTGTTTCAGCAGAATGGCTCTTTTTTTATTTTCTATATCCGTCACGGGTTCACCGGCTTCCATCAGATCGCTGGCGGATCGTTTTACGCTGATGGCAAAATCCCGGATAGCAAGGCTCATAACTGCTTCCCGGCGGTGGATCGATCCGGCTCCGCAGCAGAAAGCAGCGTTATAGTTATTCCGTTTTCTCAGGATCACATCATAAAATAAGCGCGGGTCATTTCCGAAAATGTCTTCATTTACGGTGAATCGTCCGAAGAGCATTTTTGTGATCTTTTTTGCCCACTTTCGCTTCAGCGAGAGCTTTTTATCGATCACTTTATTCAGATGCTGGGGTTCGGTAATGTCATAAAACCACTGGGGAGTTTGTACCCAGGCCATTCGCTTATTCCTGAAATAGCCGGTTGTATTCTGCAGTAAGTGTTTAAGCGGACGGGTATCTGCGTCGAGGATCACGAACAGGTCTCCATCGGTGTATTTTAAGCCGTTCTTAAGATTACCGGCTTTGTAGCCTTCATTATGTTCGCGAATGAGATAGCCGACATTTTCTTCCTCAGCAACCTTTTTCATATTTTCTTTTTTCGGATCACGTCCGTCCCGTCGCCCGTCGTCCAGGACGTAAACGCTGATCTTCACATCGGGATACGGATATTCCATTCTTTTTGCATCGATAATGCTCAGTCGGACGAGCTCAACATCTTCGTTATAGGTCGCAATAAAAACATCGATTTTTATCGGGCGGTCAGGTCGCTCCTGCAGATCTTCGATCTCCGAAAGAAACCGGACAGGCGGAGTTTTCTCAGCATCCCGGTAGGACCAAAAGTTGAAGATGATCAGGATCGTGCTGAAGAAGCTCAGCGTTTCGGAAAGCACAAGCGGAACCGCGAACCACAGAGCATCCGGGTTTAGCGAATAGCGCCATCTCCAATATATATAGGAGATCCCGAGAGCAATAGTGACAATGCCGCAAAACTGAAAGAGCAGGGTGCGGTATGTATTTTCCGGGATGGCTTGGTAAGGTTTTCTTTCTTCGAATTTTTTGAAATAAAATTCCTTCATATCAAAGGCATTTTAAGATCTGGTCAAGTCCGAGGGAGTTAATTTTTTTTCGGATCGGTTGGTTCACGTTCACAAATTGCGTATCCACTCCCTGCTTGAGAAGGGATTTCATCAGGTCGATCAGTGCGGCCATCCCGGTGTTGTTAACAAAGCCGACATTATTCAGATCAACATACTGAACGCCTTTGCATAATACCCCCGGAAGCTTGTCGACGGAATAATTTCCATCAAGCTGGATCGGTTCCTCTTCCACCTGGAAGGCGCCATTCGTGTAGACGATCATTTTTACTTCATGACGATCGTAAACTTGTTCCATAGTCTTTTCTTGTATGCAGCTTCTATTAAAAAAATCATACCCGCTTGTTTCACTTTGGCTGTGCATCGCAACTCTATTGATGTTTTATTGCTGGCACAAGGATTTAGTCAAAGAGAAAAAAAGACTTCGATATGAAAAAATTTTACTTATTGGTATTACTAAACGGACTATTTATTAATATCTATGCTCAAAGCTTCGGCTGGGCAAAACGTGAAGGTCTCTGGGCCTACGATTATGGTTATGGGATCGTGAATGACAATTCGGGAAATGTATACGTCGCCGGGAAGTACGAGGAAGACGCCGATTTTAGCGGAACCACGCTGACCTGTGCCGGAAATCATGACATCTTTCTTGTCCGCTATTCACCAACGGGAACGGTTGACTGGATCAGAACAGGAGGAGGATCACTTGGCGACTATGCGCATGCACTTAGTATAGATGCGTCGGGAAACCTTCTTGTTGCAGGTGAGATCGAAGGTTACGGAAATCTGATTACTTTTCCAGGATCATCGATTACGCTGAACAGTGTTGGCGACAACGATGTATTCCTCGCGAAGTATAACTCTTCGGGAGATCTGCTGTGGGCAAAAAGTGAAGGAGCTTATCAAAGTGAAAAAGCATTGGGCGTTGCCAGTGATCCCTCCGGCAATATATACATCTGCGGTTATTTCACGGATACAACAAGATTCAACGGCGTAACGTATCTGAGTAATGGAGGACATGATGTTTTTCTTGCGAAGTATGATGCAAACGGAAATTTTCTGTGGTTTAAAAAAGCAGGCGGACCCGGAAGAGAAGAGGCGTTGAATGTAAAATGCGATGCTTCCGGTAATGTGTATGTTTGCGGAATGCATTCGGCAAATGCAGTTTTCGATACGCAAACGCTTACAGCCGGCTCTACTTCTTATCCCGATCTCGATATATTCCTTGCGAAGTACGATGCTTCCGGAAATCTCCTTTGGGTAAAAAGCCCCGGCTCCGACTACGATGATGTTGCCTGGTCGATGGTTGTTGATAATACCGGACAGATCTTTATCACCGGGGAGTATAACGCGTATGCCGTTTTTGACAGCTATGCACTGACAACAACCGGAAATGCAGACGTATTTGTCGCTTCTTATGATGCTTCCGGTAACGTTCTCTGGGTAAAATCAGCAGGCGGCCCGCTGGTAGACCGTGCCCGTGGGTTGGGAACAGATGGAAGTAATCTTTATCTGACGGGACAGTTTGGTTCGACAGCGATGTTCGGAACAAATTCTGTGACCGCTGCCGATAGCTCCGATGTTTTTATCGCTTCAATCAGTAACGCAGGTAATTTCCTTTGGGCAACCTCGGTGGGAGGCGCACCGGACTCGGTGGAAACACTTGGCTATGAATCGGGAAATGCGGTTACTGCTGAATCAACCGGAAACGTATACGCTACAGGAGCGGTTCTTGACGGCGGAACTTTCGGAACCACAAGCTTTACAAAATACGGACGCACGGATGTGTTCGTAGCAAAGCTGACGGCTGCGGGTGTTGGCATCGCCGAAACGGCCGGGCAATCCGACTTTACTATCTATCCGAATCCATCACCTGGCAAATTTTCAATTGCGTTGAACGGTAAAAAAGTAAACGACCTTGCGATCTATGATCAGCTCGGAAGAGAAATTTATACACAGCGTGAGTTGTTTTCCGATGAAACGATCGATCTCTCGGCTTTCGGAAAAGGATTGTACACAGTCCGGTTGATCTCGGGAGACCGGGTAATGCGGAGAGAGATCATTGTGGAGTAGAATTTCAATCTGATGATTATGAAGAATATTTATTTAAAAGTGCTGGGAGCTGTTTTGCTCACCGTCACGGTAACCTGTCATGCACAGGTTACATTTCAAAAAGTATATCCAGCAACCGTTCATGAAAGCGGCAAAGATGTATTGCAAACGCCCGACGGAGGATTCATTATCGCTGCATCAACGGAAACGTCGATAACAAACGACCTCGATATATTGGTCGTGAGGACAAACAGCCTCGGTGATACGCTCTGGAGAAAATCATTCGGAGGCGATCTTCCGGAGTGCCCCAATAGCATTCTGCAGACAAGCGACGGAAACTATTTTATTGTGGGCTACACGCAAAGTGCAGGTTCAGGAGATTTTGATCATTATCTTTTGAAGATCAATGCGGTGACAGGCGACTCCATATTTTCCCGTGTTTACGGCGGATATGGTTATGAAGAATCCAAAGAGATTATCCAGACGTCCGATGGAAATTATGTGATCGTAGGGGCATCGAACAGCATTTCGTTTTCCGATAATAACGGTCAGCTCATCAAGATCGATCCGGCCGGGAATGTGATCTGGAGTAAATACTATGGGGGCCCTCTTTATGAATCATTGCGTTCAGTTAAGCAGTGCGCGGATAATGGTTTTATAATAACAGGAAAGTCTATTGATGCTGCAGGTGCGGAAAGCGTTTATCTAGTCCGGACAAATTCGATCGGTGATACACTGTGGACGAAGCTTTATACTGAGGCTACTTCTCTGGAAGGGAAATCGGTTGTTGTAAACAGCGATGGTTCCTATACGCTTAGCGTGGATGACAGTTCCACGACAAGTGATTCCGACGTCAGGATCATGCGTTTTGATCCGTCCGGTAACTTCAGCTGGAGCAAAACTTACGGAGGAACGGATAAGGACATTTCGAAGATGATCCAGCTAACGTCGGATGGCGGTTATATTGTTTCTGCGCTGAGCCGCAGCTTTGGCTGGGTCGATCCGGACTTCTGGATCCTGAAGCTTAACTCCTCCGGTGATACGCTCTGGACCCGTCATTACGGAGGAAGCGACCATGAACATTGTTATGCAGTAAGGCCGACTTCCGATGGGGGCTATGTTGCCGTGGGACATTCGCGGAGCTTTAATCCCGGAAGGATCGAGGAGATCATGCTCGTTAAGATGAATTCGATAGGAACACTAGCTCCGCTCAGCGTTCCAGAGAACGACATCGCTCCGGCTTTTTCGCTTTATCCAAATCCGGCCGGAGGAAAGGTCATGCTGAGTTTTTCTGAAATGAAAGGATCAGTGAAATGCAGGATCATGAATTCGATCGGGCAGGTAGTCTATGAAAATATGCTGGATACAAGAGATAATCAGCCGATCGTTCTCGAAGGCCAGGCTCCGGGAGTATATTACGTGACTTTATCTGACGGAGATAAGCTGATAACGAAGAAGCTGGTGCTGGATTAATAAATTTATCCTTCACAAAAAAAGCCGTTCAATAATGAACGGCTTTTTTTGTTCAAATCTGTTTTGTTTAGCAAACTAATCTTCTTGCTTCCCGGAACCTCTTCTGGAGGATCTCCTGGTTTTTATTGGTGATCGCGTCCCTGAGAAGGGCTTCGATGCTCGCGTCATCGAAACGCATCCGGAATACACCAACCATAACAGTACAAGTCTTCAGGTGTAATTCGTTTTTCGAACTGTGAATGGCTTGGCTGATCTTGTAGTACGCTTTGATCTTGTCTTTCATCTGTCCGTAATTTAGTTCAACATCACATTTATCGTTCTTTCAGAAGTGTTGCTTTCGCAGCTTCTAAGATGGATGCCGCATTTTGGGTATTGGCTGCCTCCACATAGTTTCTTAATACAGGTTCCGTGCCGGATGCGCGGATCATCAGCCATTCATCATCGCTGAAAAAATATTTGTACCCGTCGGTTGTTTCTGTACGCTGGATCCTGTAGTCTCCAAAGGCTTCATATGTATTCTTTTCACAGTTAGCAACGATCAGGTTCTTCAGATCTTCCTGGATGTGAAGGTCGGAGCGCTCAAATGCGAATTCCCCGACGATATCATATACCTCGCTGATCAGCTGCCGCAGAGACTTTCCGCTCTTTGCCATGTATTCCCAGAGTGTCAGTCCCATCCAGATCCCGTCGCGCTCAGGAATGTGTCCTTTGATCGCAATTCCTCCCGATTCCTCACCGCCAAGCAGCACATCTTCGGTGATCATGATCCCTGCAATGTATTTAAAGCCGATCTTGGTCACTTCCTGCTCCAGTCCATAATGTCTGCAAAGCTTGCCGATCTTCGAGCTGACGGAAAATGCAGTGGCGACCTTTCCACGGTATCCCTTCTCTTCCACAAGATATTTTATCAGGAGCAGGATGATATGATGTGAGTCCACAAACTTCCCTTCGTTATCATATAACCCGATCCTGTCCGCGTCACCATCGGTGGCTAATGCGCAGTCGATGGTAGCGGAATTCTGCACAAAGTTCGAAAGCTGCTGCAGGTTTTTATGAATGGGCTCAGGAGCCTGACCTTTGAATGAAGGATTTATATCGCAATGCAGCAGCGCAGTTTCAGGGAGAAGCCTTTTGATCACATTTTGTCCGGCACCGTACATAGCATCGTAAGCAAAACGCAATCCGCTGTTCCGGATCGCCTCCAGATCGAAATTCGCTTCGACGTGCTCACAATACATTGTCTCGAGATCTACATACTCCAGTTTTTTCTTTTCCGCATAAAGCTCCAGAGAAGCTTTTTTCAGATCGACAGAATTTTTTGAAGGAATAAGTGCTTCTATTTCCGCAATTTTCTCGGGAAGCAGGGGACCGCCATAGGAGCCTTTTAGTTTGTAGCCGTTATATTCCGCAGGATTATGGCTCGCTGTGATCACGATGCCCAGATCAGCATTTAAACGGACCGTTCCGAGCGAAACCATCGGAGTTGAAGAAATGCCCTTTGCCAGGAACACCTTGATCCCCTTTTTACAGAATACTTTCGCTGCGGTTTCCGCGAAGAGCTCACCGCCAAACCGGCAGTCATGACCGATCACGACGCTGGGTTTTTTATTCTGCGCTAAAAGCCATTTCGCTGCAGCAAGTGTTACGCGTGCAACATTGTCGACGGTATAGTCCTGTGCGATGATCGCACGCCATCCGTCAGTGCCAAATTTTATTGTTTCCATTTTTATATTTTAGTTTTCAGGTTTTGGATTGAATTTTCGAAGGTTTTCCTCAAGTTCTGCAGTATTTACCGGCTTTGCAATAAATCCGTTCGCGCCGGCTTCAAATGCAGCATCAAGCAATGGCTGATTTACCAGGCTCGACATCATAATGATAGGAGTGGTGCATAAGTGTGTTGTCCGGAGAATGCTGATGAGAGACAACCCGGAAATACCGGGCATCATAACGTCACTGAGAATGACATCGTGTGCTTGTACCGCTTCCCGGATGGCTGCTTCTCCATCGGATGCGGCGGCGACGGAGTGCCCTTTTTCTTTTAGATAATGTGTTAGTCCGTAAACAGTAGTTTTATCATCATCAATGATCAGTATCTTCATTTTGTTTCTGACAAGCAGGTTTAGGCTCTCGTGTTATAATGCCGCATGCTGTTTATGCATGCAGCTTTTGGGGAAATTTGTTCCCGTTTTCAGATCAGGTTAAGCTTTTTGATAAAGTCCTTTTTGAAAAGATCCCCGATCGGCAGCGTGAATTTTCCTGCATGAGCAGTGCCTTCTTCTATCCCATCCACGTGGTTCAGCGATACGAGATAGGAACGATGTAAGCGGTAAAATTTATCAGCAGGGAGCTTTTCCTCGATCCCTTTCAGAGTGATGTGGACCGTGTAGCGTTTTTCAGGTGTGTAGATATTCACATAATCTCCAAGTGCCTGAATATAGATGATGTCATTGATCTTGATCTTCGTCAGAACCGAGTTCGATCGCACAAATATGTAATCCCGTCCGTTTACTTCCATCCGGTCCTCGTGTCGCTGGTCATAAAGCTTTTTTGCCTTGGAAACAGCCAGCATAAACCGGGATAGCGATATCGGCTTCGTGATATAATCAGCGAGGTTAAGCTCGAATGCTTCCACTGCGTAATCTTTTTTTGCAGAGATGAGAATAACGATTGGACGTTTATCCAGGTTTTTGATCAGCTCTATTCCCGTCATTCCGGGCATTTCCACATCAAGGAAAATCAGATCGGTGTCTTCCTTTTTAAGGTAATTGAATGCTTCCACCGGGCTTGAACATTCCTGTTTCAGCTCCAGGAAATCTACTTCGGAAATGAGCTGTTTTAGTGCAGCTCTTGCCATCGTATCGTCGTCGACAATTATACATTTCATAGCTTGACAATTAAATTTTTTAATTGTCTATACAAAAAAGAGTCCAGCGGGGAACTTATTGATCCGAAATGGAGGATGTCCGGTTAATAATGCCATTGTCGATCATTACAGTGATCTTTTCGGTAAACTTTGCCGTTTCAATATCCAGTCCGAATTCGGCAGGATTTATTTCCAGGGCAAAGCGCATCCTCACCGGATAGCCATGAACATCCCGGGAGCTATTGTCTGCAGGAATGGATGGCTGCAGATAGAAATAAATTTTGACAGGCTTGGTAATGCCATTCACTGTAAGATCGCCATCCATTGAATACTGTTTGCTTTCGCTGATGTTGGTGGTGAAATCAAGATCGCCTGCGGGAAAGTCCGCCCGGTAATCCATGATCATCTGTTGATTCAGTCTCGCGATGGAATCATTTTCCGATGTAGAGGTAAGAATGGGGAATAAATGGATCGAAAAGGAAAACTTATTGCTCTGCTCGTCCAGCTTTAATATGGCATTATCGGAACTTACTGAAGTTGTTTTCCCGATTGCCTCTTTGGATAATTTCGCTTTGGATGCGATGTATTCCTGTGCAATAACGGACGAGGAAAGCAGCATTAAAAAACCGAATATGGAATGAATGATCGTTTTCATATCAATCGTTTTATGTTATTAAAACGTAAAAGCGCGAGAGATATGGTTAAGAGAAAGGTCTTTTCGGTGAGACGCAAAAAAACAGGGTTGAAAATAAAAAGAGCAGTCTCGTAAAGGACTGCTCTTTTTACAGATCAGAATAAAAAGGATAATCCTATATACCCTGAATAGGTTTCGATATGTGTGCGGTCGAGGATCAGGTAAGAATCAGTCGCCTTTGTTGCACTTTTATCGCTGATATCAATGAGCCCGTACACACCCCGGAATCCGAGATCGAGTCGGACGGTACGCGGAGGATTCAGCGCAAATTCGATACCTGCGCCATATGCAAGACCGAGGTCGCCCTTTTTCACTGCCAGCACAGCATGCAACGTATCGGTTTGATTGTTTCCTGTGTTGCTGATCCGGGATCCGACGTTTAGTCCGACTTGTGGACCAACCGCAACATTCACGTTTACCGCTTTTGATTTATCGGTATTCAGCGTGAGGAGAAGCGGAACATTGATATAGCTGATGTCGACTTTTCTTTCCAGCGAGTTGTCCTTGTATTTCTGGGAGATCTGGTTGTAGATCGCTTCCAGCTGCAACCCGACATGTTTTGAGTTGATCGCGAGCAGTGCGCCCCCGCCATAGCTCATTACAACGTCGGCCTGTACGGTATTGCCTTTAGAATCGTGAATATCGAATCTTGAGAAGGAAGGCATGAAACGCACACCGAATTCGCCGCTGTGAAAAGGCGGATCAGGATCTTTTTGGGGCGGTGTTTCTACTATTCGTTCTTTTACGATGGTGTCACGTTTTACTACTGTATCCGTCACCTGTGCTGATGCCACTCCCGACAACAGCAATCCTCCTGCGAGTATATAAATCGTTTTCATTGTTTTAAATTTTTATCCGTATTCTCCCGGTCAGTTATTGTCCATCGGGCCGTTGCTGTCCCTGCCTTTTGACTTTGAGACAAATAGTGCGACAATGGCAGCAACTGCCAGGACAATCAGGATGATTGGAATTACCATGATTATTTATTTTTATTGTTATCGACTGCTTTTTCAGTGTCTTGCGCCATCTGCAAGTGATGCTTGAGTGTGGCGATCTTTCCTGCAGCCCAGGCTTTCATCTCACCGTCTTTGCCATTGTCGGCCTCTTTCTGGAACATATCGATAGCGTCTTTGTGGTCGCTGACCATCGCTTCGGAATATTCGTCGTCGAAATCTTTTCCTTCCAGCTTATTCATCTTGTCGAACTTATCTTGCTTTTTGTTGCTGATCTTCGTCGGTAGTGTGACGTTTTTCTTTGCAGCAAGGCTTTTCAACTCTTCATTTGCTTTACTGTGATCTTTTTTCATTTGTGCCGCAAACTCTTTTACTTTCGGGTCAGTAGATTTTTTCTCCGCCAGAGCCGCCATCTGCACCTCAAACATTCCGTCATCGGCTGCATTGACCATAAAATCTACATCTTTCTGGAGCTTGGTATCTTCAAATTTTGTTTCATTTTGCTTTTCAGCTTGCTTCTTCGCGTCTTTTTGAGCAAATATGCCTGTACTGATTGTCACTGCCGCAATAAAAGCGAGTGATCTGATCTTTCCGTTTTTCATAATAGGTTATTTTTTTATTGTTTTTTATATATCCTTAAAAGACATGCCACGCCTTTGTACACCTTGTTAATGTGGATAAGATGCTTGAATAGAATGAGGATGTTTCTCTACAATTTTTACCGTTTGGAATTTCTGAAAGGCGTATTTTTCTGAAAATGAGCCGTAGTTCCGTCAATTTCTGTTGGCACAGGAATGGAATACAAAATGGAACAAATTAAGCTTTATGGAAATTCTTGAAACAAAAGTCTTGCGGGGACCCAACTACTGGTCGAACTACCGCAAGCAGCTCATTGCTCTGAAAGTAGACATTGCCGAACTGGAGGAGCTCCCGACTCATAAGATTGACGGTTTTTCTGAACGGATCCGAAAATTACTTCCTACTCTCCAGGAACATCATTGTTCAGAAGGATGTGAAGGCGGTTTTTTCATTCGTCTTAAAAAAGGAACCTGGGCCGGGCATGTGATGGAGCATATTGCATTGGAAATTCAGTGCCTGGCTGGAATGGAATGCGGTTATGGCCGTACACGTTCAGCCGATCAGCGTGGTGTGTACAATATCATATTCGGTTATGAAATCGAGGAAGCAGGTCTTTATGCAGCAAAAGCAGCGCTCCGGATCACGAAGGCTCTATTTGACGGCCTGGAATATGATCTGGAAGAAGATATCCTTCATTTGAAAGAGCTCAAGAGAAAGCTGTCCTTCGGACCCAGCACTCAGTCGATCATTAACGAAGCGGTTAAAAGGGATATTCCCTTCAAGCGGCTTGGAAATGATTCGCTGGTGATACTCGGGCAGGGAAATAAGCAGCGCAAGATCCGCGCTTCTATTGCCTGTTCGACCAGTAATATCGGCCTTGAGCTGGCGGGTGATAAAAATGCCACAAAGAAGCTGCTCGCTGCCGCTTTTGTTCCGGTGCCGGCCGGCGTTCTGATCCGTGATCCCGAAGAGATCGATGAAGCGCTGGATAAAATCAATTTTCCTGTTGTGGTAAAGCCGGTCGATGGAAATCACGGGAGAGGGATTACAACGAATATTTCCAGCCGGGAAGAAGTTGTTGCAGCGTTCCCGATCGCAAAATTAGTTTCGGATAAAATTATCATCGAAGAGTTTGTGGAGGGCGATGACTACCGTTTCCTGGTGGTCAATTATAAAGTGGTCGCCGTTGCCAGGCGTTCACCTGCAATGATATCGGGCGATGGAATCTCTACGATCGCGGAGCTTATTGAAAAAGAAAACAGTAATCCGCTTCGGGGCGACGGTCATGAAAATGTAATGAGCCGGATCAAGGTCGATGAAGTAACCGAGCACATTCTCGCCAGGAATGAGTATACACTATCCTCAGTTCCGGCGGCGGGAAAAATCATTTATTTAAAAGATACTGCAAATCTCAGCTCGGGTGGAACCGCAACAGACGTCACCGACTTTGTTCATCCGCTGACGAAAGCATCGATTGAACGCGCGGCGAAGATCCTGAACCTTAATATTTGCGGAGTGGATGTAGTGGCTAAAGATATCACCGAGCCCTTTTCGCGGAAAACCGGTGCGATCGTAGAAGTAAATGCATGTCCCGGTTTGAGAATGCATCTTTCACCGTCGGTTGGATTAAAAAGAAATGTAGCAGAGCCGATCATTGATATGCTGTTCCCCAATAATGATAACGGCCGGATCCCCGTAGTTGCGGTTACAGGAACGAACGGCAAAACGACAACAACGCGATTGATCGCTCACATCGCTTCCCATGTGGGGCATAAAGTGGGATTTGCCACTACGGACGGGATCTATATCCAGGGAACTCCCGTGCATTACGGCGACTGCACGGGACCGGTCAGCGCAACTGCTGTTCTCACGGATCCGACGATTGATTTCGCTGTGCTTGAATCGGCGAGAGGAGGGATTCTTCGCTCCGGTTTGGGCTTCGACTCCTGCGACATCGGCATTGTTACAAACGTAACGGAAGATCACCTGGGTCTCAAGGATATTCATACACTGGAGGAAATGGCAAAAGTTAAATCCGTGGTTGCAAAGAGTGTAAGTTATAATGGCTTTGTAATTCTAAACGCCGATGACGATCTCGTTTATCAAATGAAAGATGAAGCAGATGCGAATGTAGCATTGTTCAGCGTTCAGGCGGATAACCCCAGGATCCTTCGGCATTGCCGGCGGGGAGGTTACGCAGCACTGATCGAGAACGGGCTGCTGACCATCTGCAAAGGGGAGTGGAAGACCCATGTTGAAAGGATCGACAATATTCCGCTTTCACTTAACGGAAGAGCAGCAAGCATGATCAAAAATATTCTTCCTGCTGTTCTCGCTTGCGTGCTTCGCAACTTTGATATCACAAAAATAAGAGAAGCGCTTCAAACATTTATTCCATCGCCGGAACAAACACCGGGAAGAATGAACGTTTTTAATTTCAATGATTTTCACGTTATGGTTGATTATGCGCACAATCGCGATGGCTACCTGGAGCTAAAAAAGTTCCTCGATAATACTCATGCGGAGCATAAGGTAGCAGTGGTATCAGCCACCGGTGACCGGAGAGATGAAGACATCCGTATCATCGGAAAGCTTTGTGCCAAAATGTTCGATGAGATCATTCTGCGTCATGACATCGACCTGAGGGGCCGCGATAAAGATGAGCTGATCAGTCTTTTAAAGGAAGGTATTTCCGAAGAAAAGGAAATGGAAGTGAAGGTCATCAGCGATGAACGTGAAGCGATCCGCTTTGCCATTGCTCATGCCCGCAGGAATTCTTTTATATATGTGGGTGCCGATTCCGTAATGGATACGATCCGGTATATAGAAGAAGAAAGAAAAATGAGGATTGCGAGGCCACCGCTGGTATCCGTGATCAACGAAATGACAGATTGATCATTTCCGAAGCCTGTGTAAGATTTTACACAGGCTTTTTTGTTCTTCTGAATTTTTCAGGAAAACGCCGCAGATCATTTTTTTATCTCGCGAATTGTTATATTTTTACATCAGTAATGAGCATCTCATTATCGTTTTGATCATTAATGGATTAAAGTGATACTACTCCTATCACGGATCCGTTAAGGCCGGCTTTTACAATCAAAAGCCGCTTTATCGGATTTCGTTCAATTAAAATTTATAGAATGCCGGTAAGGATCCTTTTCCTGGAAGACTCTTCCAGTGATGTAGAATTAATGAAGCATGAGCTGAAGAAAGCCGGCATCATCTACATTTCTGAGTGGGTGGAAACGGAAGCAGGTTTTATCAAAGCGCTGCAGGAATTCAACCCGGATGTGATCCTCAGTGATTATTCCCTGCCGTCATTTGACGGGATGAAGGCTTTTCGCCTGTTCAAAGCCTATAATATGATGATCCCGTTTATTTTGGTGACGGCCAATATGAGCGAGCAGCTTGCATTGGATTGTCTTTCGGAGGGAGTGGATGATTTTATTCTGAAGTCGAACTTTGTGCGTGTTCCGAAGTCGATCACCCGGGTGATCGAAAAAATGAACATCCAAAAGGAAAAGGACAACATATCCAGGGAGCTGATCCAATCGCAGGTCCAGCTGCGTGCACTCGTCAACGAGATCCAGGAAGTGCGGGAGAATGAGCGTGCGCATATTGCGCGGGAGATCCATGATGAGCTTGGCCAGCAGCTCACCGCGCTCAAAATGGATATTGGCTGGGTGTTATCCCGTCACCCGGACGGAGATAGCGAAGTGAATGGAAAATTAGCACAGATGTTAGCTTTAAGTGATGGGATCATCGACACAGTAAGAAGGATCTCTTCCGAGTTACGTCCGGCGATCATAGATGATCTTGGACTTACAGCCGCGCTGGAATGGAAGTGTAACGATTTCAATGAAAACTCCGGCGTTCGCTGTAATTTTTCTTCGAATGTAAAAGAGCGTAAATTCTCCAACGCCCTCAGCATTAACTTCTATCGCGTGCTCCAGGAGGCGCTCACAAATGTAATGCGCCACGCATCTGCCACCCGGGTCGATGTATGCTTCAGTGAAAATGAGTCCGAGCTGGTGCTCGAGATCATCGACAATGGAAAAGGCATGGTACCGGATACCGGCAGGAAGCGGAAAGCGCTGGGAATCCTTGGAATGAAAGAGCGCGCCGCATTGCTGGGAGGCGTACTCAATATTATTAGCACTAAAGATAAAGGCACACATATTATTTTAAACCTCCCCCCCCAAAATGGAAATTCTGATAATTGATGATCATGAGCTTGTAAGGAAAGGATTATCCGGCATTGTGACCGAAGAATTCGGTTCTGCGAAGATCACTGAAGCCGGCGGAGCGCTTGCCGGAGAAAAACTGATCCGCTCCGGAAAATGGAAGCTGGTGATAATGGATATGTCCATGCCGGATAAATCGGGTCTGGATGTGCTGAAGCAGATCCGCTCGGAAGGGATCAAAGTTCCTGTCCTTATATTGAGCATTCATCCCGAGAACCAGTACGCTGTTCGTGTGCTGCGGGCAGGCGGCAACGGATACATCACCAAGGACTGCATTCGCGCCGAGCTGGTGAACGCTATGAAAGTGATCCTCGGAGGTAAAAAGTACATCTCGGTAGATGTAGCGGAAAAGCTGGCCTCCCGTTTTGATGAAGATGTCGATAAAGAGCAGCACGAGCTGATCTCTGACCGCGAGCTGCAGGTATTGAAGCTCATTGCTTCCGGAAAAACAGTTTCGGAGATCGCCGGGGAATTATTGCTGAGCGTGGCTACGGTTAGTACTTATCGTGCCCGCCTGCTTGAAAAAATGAACATGAAGAACAATGCAGAGCTTGCTTTATATGCGATCAATAATAAGCTGATCTGACCTTCTTTTCTGGTAAGTTGCCTTTGATCGTGTCATAATCGCTATGACACGATTTTTTTTGTCCTTTTCCTTCCTTGATTTTTATTCCTTTGTTTAGCAAGGGTTTCAGACTTCTTCAGTCGCTTTTGTCATAAGCTGTATGACATGCTTTCCTTTCTGCTTTTGACATTTCAATCCATTTTCCAACTATTTACTTCCCTTCGCCGGCGAGCTAGTTTTGCTTCGTAAATAATTCATAACCCAAACAACATGAAAACAACAGCTACACTTAAGATTATTTTACTGACGGCAATGCTCGCATCATGCACAAGAATTATTGCCGGTGACAGGTACATGTCGATCGCAGTCGGAAGAGACGTCAGCGGAAGCGGCCTCGGCGGAAATGTTTGTCCGGCGCTTTCCTTCACATTCGGAAAGAATACACTTGAAGGAGGAATGAATTTCCAGCGGAGGAAAATGAATCTCTCCGGTTACCAGTTCACTTATCGCTACGCGGTGGCAACGAGCCAAAATGAAAAGTTCGAGCTCTACACTTCCGCAAATATTACTTATCATTTTTCGGCTTATATGAGTGAGGCCAATGCCGAGATCGAACATTCCTGCCACAAGGAACTTCCGGATATCTATAGCGATATGAAATTAAGAGTGCTCGAGTGCCACACTGCAATCGGCTTGAAATACGATCCGGTCAAATGCATCAGTCTGGGCTTTAGCGCCGGGATCGGAATGTTCGATACGCTCAATAAGAACTATGACCGTGAAATGTTCCGCGATAAATCCGCTCCGTCATTGCGACTTAGAATAATGGTACGATACAATTTCGGCCGGTAACATACTCCTGCAATAAAATACTACTCATATGATGATTACCACCTTAAATAAAGCTCCGGGATACGTCCTGGTTGTCGGTGAAGAGCTCCTCGACAGAAACAGCCTTACAGAAATGCTGAACCGTTGGGGATACTATGTGCTGTTTGCGAATAATTCGCTGAATGCATTGAAGCTCCTTTCCGACATCCGCCCAATGGCGATCCTGATCGGCTTTGTTGAAGGTAACCCCGATCGGCAGACGTTCACAAAGATCCTGAAAAATGATCAAAGCACTTCGGATATCCACGTGGTTGCGATCTCGGAAGAGAACGTTTCACTCGATGGGCTCATGCCGATAGGATTCGATGGTTTCATCACGGTTCGCGACCGCTTACAGGATATGAGCGCCGACCTGCAGAAGATACTTTTCAATAAATAAAAATAATATAAACAACTCTAACTATAATGATCATGAAAACATTCCTTACAACAAGATTAGTAGCGGTGCTGATGCTGGCGATGTCGTCGGGCCTCGCTCACAATGTCTTAAAGAAAGATTCAGCGAAAGTATGCCTCGAAGTAGTCGGGGTGGCGATCGGAGAGAACAGCGAGCCGATCGATGGTGTCCAGGTGAAGCTGCTCAAGGAAAACGAAGAGATGGAATGGATGGAAATAACCAGCGTATCCTACCACGACCACGATTTCACTTTCGCTCTTGAAGCAAACTCCTATTATACCATTGAAGTAACAAAGCCGGGATATGTAAAGCGCTCAGTAGCGATCTCCACGCATCTCCCCGAAAAAATTGATTACAGCGAGATCTTCAAATACGGATTTGAGGTGATGATGTTCAAAGAAAAGAAAGCAGTGGATGATTACTACTACGATTTCCCTGTCGCACTGGTGTCGTACAATCCGAGAACAGAAGTGTTCGAAAATAACCTGAGCTATACCCGTCACATTAAAGGGAAAATAAAGGAAGCGGAAGCACAGGCCTCAACCGGGAAAGAAAAATCAGCTCCTAAAAAATAACACGACTAATCTCTAAAAAACTAAACGACATGAAAAAAATAATCATACTCTCCCTATTCATCGGAATTTTCAACGATATGCATTCCCAGATGGGGTTGCTGCAGTGGCAGCGCCCCACGGGAGGCACAGGTTACGATTACGCAAGAGAAACCGCAATAACACCGGATGGCGGGATCATTACAACCGGCTATACCGAATCAGCGGATGGGGATGTTGCCATTAACCGGGGCAATGGTGATTGCTGGATCACGCGTACAGATAATTCGGGGAATCTGCAATGGGAGCATACTTACGGTGGAAGCGGGTTCGATTACGGTTATTCCGTAACAAATACGACCGACGGCGGATATATTTTCGCGGGCTATACTGAATCAGCTGACGGAGATGTTTCGTCAAATCATGGTGCAGGCGATGCATGGGTCGTTAAGATCGATAATGCAGGAGCGATCCAATGGGAAAAGACATTCGGCGGAAGCGCTACTGAAAATGTACAGTGTATTCGCGCAACATCCGATGGAGGATATATTTTCTGCGGCTATACGGAATCAAACAATGGAGATGTAAGCGGATATCTCGGAGCCGGAGATTGCTGGATCGTTAAGATCGATGGAGCAGGCCTGATCCAGTGGCAAAAGTGTATGGGTGGAACTGCATACGATTATGCGCAGGATATCAAGCAAACATCCGATGGCGGCTTTGTCGTGGCAGGTGGCACCAACTCATCAGATGGAAATGTTTCGGAACAAAACGGAAATGGCGATTGCTGGTTAGTGAAGCTCGATGTGTCGGGGAACATTAGCTGGGAAAAGACATTCGGCGGAACAGATTATGATTTCGCGCAGGCGGTGGAAGAGACTACCGATGGAGGATTTGTGCTTGCCGGTTACACACAATCAAACGACATAGATATTACATCACAGCATGGAAACGGCGATTGCTGGGTGATCAAATGCAACAGCGCAGGCTCGATGGAATGGCAAAAAGCGCTGGGAAGCACTGCGAATGATTATGCATACGGGATCAAAGAAGTATCAGGATGTTATGCAATGGTGGGTTATGCTTCTGCAAATGACGGTGACGTAACCGGTAATCATGGTGATTACGATTGCTGGCTGGCCATTCTTGATGAGAATGGAGCACTTCAGGCGGAGCAGTCGTACGGCGGAACAGGTGAGGATATCGGTTACAGCATTCGCGCAGGCGCAAACGGTTCCTGCCTGATCGCAGGTTATACCGGGTCGGCAGACGGGAATGTAGCGGGGAATCACGGCGGCGGGGATTGCTGGCTGATCCGGGTGAACATGATCACAAACGGAATAAATGAAAACAATCCTGTCGGAGATGTGGCTATACTGCCATCGGTCGGAAACGGGAACTTTCAGCTTTCGGGTGTGAAGGAAAGCAGTACCCTTCGGGTTTTTGATGCATCCGGTAAGCTGGTTCTGAAGAAAGAAGTGGACGCAGGAACAGGAAAGCTCGATATGACGAACTGTGCCCGGGGATGTTATTTCTATTCGCTCACGGCAAATGGAGTGCAGAGTGATGCCGGGAAGCTGGTGGTGCAGTGAGATATAGTAAATGGTGGAAGGTGAGAAGTGAAAAGTGAGAAGTAAAAAGTAAAAGTGAAAAGTAAAAGTGAAAAGTAAAAAGTAAACATCATGACAAAGATCATTTCAATAATCAGGAATTACCGGATCAGGGAAGTGGAGCACCTTCAGATCCTGATCTTCTGGATGACGCTTATTGCAGCATCTATTAGTCTTTTTTATCTAATCTGGAAATTATAGGCCCATGACACAGATATACAGGATCATAAAAGTTTACAGAAATTGGAGAATATGCGAGCTTAAAACAGCTGTTCTGTGGATCGCTTTTGGCTTATCGGTTCTCAGCTTTGTTTTATTCTGCCTTGACCCGCATAATGGAGTTTATTAATTGGCACGGATATTTTCCATTTTTGGGATATGGAAAAGAATGAAGATCACTTGGTAACCCAGGAACATATTTTAGGCAACTGGATGGGCAAAGACGAATGCAGGGAAGTAACGCTGAGTATAACAGAAGAAGAAGTACAGCTCGCGATCAAACCCCAATATTCAGACGTGGAGAGGATCGTCTTTCCCTTCGGTGGCTGGTGGATAGAAGATTATCTCGCTTTTATCAATAATTCGAGATTCTATGTCAGCTATGCAAATGCGACGGAGCTTCAGATTGCCGAATTACAGGTGCCCGGGAAGATCGATTCGGGGAATAAATGGGAGATGAAGCTAAAGCGTTTTACAGAATAACCGCTCTCCCAGGCGGGCTCTCTTCTCTCCGGAGAAGGGAGCTTTTTTATTGGATGTAAGTCTTTGATAATCAGGGATAAGTGAAATGTTTAAGTTTTTATTAAAAAGGCTTTGCAAAATCAAGTATTGCATATATATTTGCACTCCCAAAATCAAAAACACCTGCTTTTGGGCCTGCATATTAAGTGTAGATTAGATTCCGTAGCTCAGCTGGTAGAGCATTACACTTTTAATGTAGGGGTCCTGGGTTCGAATCCCAGCGGGATCACTCAAATCAAGAGGGTCTTATAAAGTAAAAGCCTTGAAAGTACACGCTTTCAAGGCTTTTTTCATTCTCACCATCTCCGACTAAAGTCGCATAAAACCTATTTCGTTCTCGACGATTACGACTCACTTTACAGTGCGGAGCTGACAAGCAACGCGCAGAAATTCTGGAAGCTCAATCCCTATGAAATGATTTCGATTTCGAAATTTGAGGAGATGGAAAAAACAAGGAAAACAGCTTTGTGATCAGGGTCCATAACGGCACAAGCTATTCTACGCTTGCTACACCCCGAAGCAGTGCGGACCCGGTTATAGGAGATTCGCATTACGCCGGCGCGCAAGCGGACGGACTTGTTTTGATGATGGGAGGCGCTCCCTATTACCGGCATCCTCAAACGTCTACTATCCGGTTACCGCTCAGAGATTGGGGCGCCTATGCTTTTGTTGAGAGTGTTTATATGACTGACTCCCTCAACTTCAGACTTGGTTCATATCTGCAATTAATGCAGGACTATCTGAGGAGGTTAGACGAGTCGGAAAAAGAGATCTTGGTTTCAGAGAGAGACAAAAGCGCTTTACCAAAAAGACAAAGCAGCATTGAAGACAAAAACACTTTACATCAATACCTTTGATTGCAAGGGCGTATTTGACTATAAGAATGAAGCAGAAGTATAAAAGCTATACCTCGGGAAACTTAAGTTTGTCGGACCCGATGAGATCAAAAAAGCGATCGATACACAGGATGAAAATGTATTGATCGTTCATTTCGCGAACACCGCCGGCTGGTTCCATTACTTTATTGCAGAAGCAAAAGGAGGAAAAATAGCCGACTCCGATTGGCTTAGGCCGAGTTGCACCCAGCGTAACATCTCGAAAATGCTGAAGGAATTGGCGGAATAGCGTCCGATCTATAAGACCAATGAACTTAAACCATTTGTGGTCTGGAGTTTATTTTTGAATATAACTTCCTTGAAAACAAGGATGAACGCGAAATTGGTTTTGGTCCGATAGCCGGATTTAGAACCACTTATCGATAAAAAATGCGTTTGCTACAGTATTGAACGGCTTTGAAAAAAGGTCGGCAAAACAAGGTAATTTTCCCCTTAATTCACCAAAATTCTTCGCAGAAATGCAAAACCCAGGTCTTTGCCCGGGTTTCTGCATTTCTAACACGTCGTTCCTTCGCTTTCTAAATATAATAAAGCGCGTTAATTAACCGTTTGAGGTCAAGCTTGCCGGCTAAGCAACTAAAGGACATGCATTTCGTCTTATTAAAAAGATTCGTTTCAATTATAATTTGCTGAATACCAGTCGTTTGATTTAAAATTGACTTGGATCAGTTATTTATTTTCTGAAAGTTCGGAAAATAGTTTTTAGAAAGGTACGTCTTCAACTCCAATGATGCTGGTCCCAGAAACAACAACAGTACTGCAGTATTCAACGTTGTTTTTTACTGTATGGCCGATCCAATCCTCATTGGCTCGTTCAGGAGTTTCCTGCAGGCTAATGACCGTGTAGCCATGATTTACCAGATAATTGTAAGCAGACTGATAGCTTACCGAAGCATGTGCTTCATTGACTGTGCTGATGCCCGAAACGGAAAGACCTGCTGTTCCGCTTGTGAAAAGACCAATGATGATCAGTGATTTCACGATTGTTTTGCTTAAATTTTTCATGTTTTTGTGTTAAGGGTTTAAGCAAATGAAGTCCAAACAGGGAGCAATTCCTTGGACACTTTTCGAGGTCTGTGACATTTTTTTTTATATATTGCATTCTAAACCTCCCATTATGACTGAATTGTTCTCATTGATAAATGGACTGAACCAAGAGGAAATCAAGGCGGTTAAATACTCTTTCAAAAAGACCGGCGAGGACGACGACGGACTTTACCTCGAAGAATTATGTTCGATAATCCTTTCAGCCAGGGGAAAACCAATTCCGGACACGGAGCTTTCAATAGCGATCTATAGCAAGGAAAAGCTTTCGGCGATCGCAAAATTGAAATCGCGCTTATTTCAGTATATCTTAGAGGTGCTCAGCTCCGATGCTTACCTTTCCAAGGAGCAGTTTTTTGATCCTGCCGATAAACAGATCATCCGTACCCGTAAAAAGATGCTCCAGTTCCGGGTACTCTATCGGAAAAAGAATAAAACGGATTCGATCGTTCTTTTTCATCTGTTAAGCGAGATCATTAAGGAAGCAAAGGAATATGAGCAATATGATATTTTGATTGATGCTTTATACTTTAAGAAGACGATGCTAATGATCAGAAAAGGCTTCGGAGAAGTTAAGCAGATAGAAAAGCAAATAGAGTATTGTCAGTATTCGTATAAAGCTTTCTTAAAAACAGCGGACCACTATTTCGAGATTATCAGTAACCAGGAATTGTTGCAGCAGACAAATCCAGGTCGTTTGAAAGAAATGCTAAGAGAAGCGATTACCGAGATGGAGGAATTTATTAAGAATACTGATTCCGCTACGATAAAATATTTCTGCAAGCAGCTGCAGCTCGATGAAATGATCCGGGAGAACAAGCATACCAACAGCATCGATACCTGTCTTGATATTCTGAACATCCTTAACAAGCACAAACATATCTACAGAGGAGAGCGTGTAGGTGTTGTATATAATAACATAAGCATCTGCCAGGTGCACCGCAATGATTTTGATGATGCGATCGCGAGTGCTCAGAAAGCGCAGGAGTATTATTCCGAAGGCAGCTTTAACCTGATGATCTCTAAGCAGCAGGAATTCCTCGCCTGCTTTTATGGAAGCTCATACAATCGTGCGCACACGATCGTTACCGATCTCCTCCAGTTCCCCGTTTCAAATTCCGGCGACTTCCGCCACGACAAGCATTTGCTGTTCCAGGCTTCCGTATTATTCAAATTAGGAGAATACCGCGAAGCACTCATCACCGGCAACAAAGCGCTGGAGGTAACAAAAGACAAGGGCCGCTGGGATCTTGGCGCCAGATATCTCCGCCTGCTTTGTATGATCGAGCTGGAGCTGCACGATCCTGCATATTCCGCTATCGAAGCGCTTCGGAAGGCGCTCAAAAGAAGTGAAGATGGGATCACGCTGAGAGACGAGCTGATCTATCGCGCATTTAATGAATTTGCTTCAACAGGCTTTTCTAATATTCCAACTCCGAAGCTGATCGAAGCACTTACCGAGCTTTCCCTGAAAGATGCTGCAACCTCCTGGCAGTATTACAATCATGAAATGATCCCGATCCACAAATGGATCGAATCAAAAATCACGTTGAAAACAGGCGTTGCTACCTCCAAAGTCTCCGGCAGGAGATGATTTCCTGTTAATTTGCATGGTTTTCAAAACGCTTGCAGCTTCTTTTTTGAAAAGATGCCGCAGGATGCCCTGCAATTTTACAATTAGAAAATGATCCGTCTGTCAGCGGATCAAATCGAAAATTACTTTGAAAACAAAGCAGCCGGCTCCGAAGTCTCCGGCACCAGATGATCTCCCATTGATGTGTATTGTTTTTCAATACACTTTTTCTTCTGCAACGTAGTCCCAGCCTGATTATTACGGCATCGCGAAAATTTATTTTTTTTCGCAAAATCCATAGATTTTTTTGAGCAAGATTTGAGGGATAACTTACTGGAAATCTACCAATTGATTTTTTCGGTACCACATCTACGGTGTCCGAAATGAAAAAAACTGTCCTTGCATCGTAGCAGTATTATGAACTTAATTTGGGGAATTACTTTTTCACCCTTTTGAAATCGACCCATGCCTCTACTTCCAAGGACAGTCCTGAAAACATTTTTTCAAACCAACGATTCCCCCACGGAATCACAGTTTGCAGCGTTTATCGATTCAGCAATTATCTATTCTGATGATTTTAATTTACTGGGTTTAAAACCTTACGATGCTACCCGTTCTTATTCGATCGGTGATTCAGTGATCTATAATAAGATCATTTACCAGGCAAAAGTAAACATCTCCCCTGAACCTTTTAATATTAATCATTGGGATAAGATCGCGGGAAGCACTCCCGGATCGGTAAACTACAAAGGAACCTGGGATGCGGATGGAAATGATCCGGAGATCGCCGACAGCGATCCTGAAATAGGAGACTATTACGTTGTGAGTAAAGCAGGCGATACACCGCTGAATGATCCTCCTCACGTAATCGATGATTGGTCCGTTGGCGACTGGGCAATTTTCAATGGCACATTATGGGAGATCGTTGATAACAGCGATTCCGTTACCGGCGCGACAAACATCGGAGCAGGTGCTGAGATCTTCAAAGATATAGCGGGAACACTTATCGAGCTGAGAACGATCACAACTAACAATGGTTCGCTTCTCGCTACCGAAAATGCAAATGAAATAGACCTGAGCATTCAGTTTGGCGATTCAGGAACTTCTCCCACCAAAACATGGTCAGCATCAAAGATCGATGCTGAGCTGTCGGGAAAAGAGCCGCTGATCGGATATACACCGGAAGATATTTCGAATAAAGTAGCTTCGCTTTCTAACGTTTCCACAAATATTCAATATCCCGGGGCAAAGGTTGTTTTCGATCAGCTTGCGCTGAAGCAGGATGATCTCGGATACACTGCAGAAGACGAAGCGAATAAAGTGACGGCTATTTCAGGTTCATCAACTGACGTGGAGTATCCGAGCGCGAAACTGGTTTATGATCAGCTTGCGCTCAAGCAGGGAAATCTCGGGTATGTTCCCGAAAATGTATCGAATAAGGTTAATTCGATTTCCAGTTCCTCTACAAATACACAATATGCGGGCGCCAAGCTTCTTTATGATCAGCTTGCGCTGAAGCAGGATGATCTCGGATATACTGCCGAAGACGAAGCGAATAAGGTAACATCCATATCCGCAGGATCCACAAATACGGAATATCCGACAGCGAAGCTTTTGTTCGATCAGCTGGTATTAAAGCAAAACGCGCTGGGATATACAGCAGAAGATTCTGCAAATAAAGTAACTACCATTTCCGGCACTTCTACCAATGCACAATATCCGACCGCGAAGCTGCTGTTCGATCAGTTGGTATTGAAGCAAAACACGCTGGGATACACAGCAGAAGATTCCGCAAATAAAGTAACCACAATTTCCGGCTCTTCCACAAATGCACAATATCCGACTGCTAAGCTGCTGTTCGATCAGCTGCTGTTAAAGCAGAATAGCCTTGGTTATACAGCGGAGGATTCTGCAAATAAAGTAACTACCATTTCCGGCACTTCTACCAATGCACAATATCCGACAGCCAAGCTGCTGTTTGATCAGCTGGTATTAAAGCAAAATGTACTCGGATATACAGCGGAAGATTCTGCAAATAAAGTAACCACAATTTCCGGTTCATCCACAGATACGCAGTATCCAACAGCCAAGCTGCTATTTGATCAGCTGGTATTAAAACAAAATGCGCTGGGATATACAGCAGAAAATGCTGCAAATAAAGTAACCACAGTTTCCGGTTCCTCAACCAATACACAATATCCGACAGCCAAGCTGCTGTTCGATCAGCTGGCATTAAAGCAAAGTACGCTTGGCTATACAGCTGAAAATACAGCAAACAAAGTAACTGCATTCCAGGTAACTCCGGACAATACACATTACCCTAGTGAAAAGCTCGTTTCCGATCAATTGGCGCTGAAACAAGGGAATCTTGATTATGCTTCCGTGGAGGTGGCTTCATCTGTTTCAACTCCCGTAGTAAAACCAAGTTTCGCTAATTACAGCCCGGGTGGATTCAAGCTGCAAACGGGAACACGGTCCGGTACCTACCAGATCCGGTGGACATGCCTTGTGCAGACCGGGACAAAAGCGGGTCAGTTCCAGCTGATGAATGTTACATCCGGCTCTCCGCAGCTTGTGGGAATTATAGACATCGTGGGAGTAACCACATCAGATGTTATATCCGTTGGATGGGTCGGGAATGTTTTGCTCACCGGCGTTAATCAGGATTTTGTAATTCAGTACAATACGGCTGCAGCCGGACAACCTGTATACATTCACAGAGCTCATATTGAGATAAGAAAAGTAGCTTAAACCCAGAACAATGAAACTAGGCGCTTATAAAATTAATAATGTTCCGGTGTCGGAGATGTCGACAATTGTGCTCGATGACCTTAACGGGAATAAACCGTATGTCGTTGCCAATACACTGCCGGCCGGATATCAGGACATCAGCTCGATAGAGAATTTCGATACCTATGGTCCGGCTCTTATTGGTACTGCCGTTGGATTCAAGGACTGGAAATGCCTGCAGCGGGAGATCAAGACACTGATCATGGATAAGGTCGACGATGATCTGGATACCAACTGGAGCGAATTGAATGCAAGCGAAAAGATCATTGCATGCAACTATATTCTCAGCCGTGTTCCCATTGCAAAATTTGCAGCGACCATCACTGATGCTGCAGAACGGACTCGGATAGCGATTGGATTTGATTTTAATAATCGGCAGGCGAGAGGCAGCTGGTCCGGAAGTACAGGAAGGATCCAGATCATGCGCGTTTATCTTTTTGGAAAGATCGGCGCGACAAATGCGCTCGAAGTATTTTATGATGTAGTAAAAGACGGTCTGCTCGAATTATTTGAAGGCGGGATCGAAGGAACGCTGGAAGATGGAAACCTGGGGATCAATGATTTTCTTCTTGCGAGAAGCGGAACATTTTACTCCTCCGACGGATTAAGCGCCAGGAGCTACCCGGTGATCGATGGCAGCGGCGATGATCTTGAAGATGTTGCAAACACCCTTGTTGGGATCGCAAGTAACGGACTGTATTAGGAAATTAGTATGATCGATAAAGCATTGAAATTTTTAACGACTGAGATGAACACCTATCTCGATCTCCAGAACGGAGTGACGATGGGCGATCAGCTCATTGTTCTCACGAACGTGGCGAATGATACGGGCGGCTGGGCGATCCCGCCGCAGAAGCTGGGAGTTTCGCTGATCAATATCGAGGAAGAAAAAGTGTTCAAAGAGCAGCAAACGCAGTTCAGGAATGCAAACGGAGAATTCGAACAATACAACCCGGAGATCAAGCTGAATTTATACATGCTGGTCTGCGCCAATTTTGTGAGCGAGAACGGGGATGATAAATATGAACAGGGATTGAAGCAGTTATCCAGAGTTGTTTCCTGTTTCCAGGGAAAAAATGTATTCACACCGGATAACACGCCTTCCATGGATCCTGAATTGAAAAAGCTCATTGTAGAGTTGTATTCCTATTCGTTTGAGCAGCAATATAATTTCTGGACGATCCTTGGAGCGAAATATCTTCCGTCGGTTTTGTACAAGGTTCGTCTGCTGGCATACCAGGAAAAGCAGCTGCTGAATCAGAATGTACCGATCAGTTCAATTACGCTTGAGACATCTAACTTATAGTAAAACGTGGCAGGAATAGCATACATAAAATTATTCAACGCGCTTTTTAAGCATACCTTCTACGAATCAGGTATCAGCAAAAAGGATCTCTCCGTTATTCCGACGGCTGCGACCGCAGATGCTTTGAAGAATAGCAATATGCTTTTCCGAAAGGACGATGGAGGATTCCGGGTGCTTTACAAAGGAGATCCGATAACTGCGGTGCCATTCATTCCGTTTGATAATGTACGTTTAACTTTTGTGCTGCAGCTGTTGAACCCGGTAGAGTTTATGAACTTTTCAGATCTGACGGATAACAGTGTATCTCCTCCGAAGAAATATGGTCCGGGAAAAATTCTGTACTTCAATAACCTGGGGACTGGAACAGCAAGTGATTTGAATTACTCGCTGATCGATTATCTGAGACCTACTTCGTTTACTTATAGATTTCCGCAAACAGCGACAGGTCTTGGCGACACTGCGAATATCATTATCAAGGATCAGGCAGGAAATATTGTTACACCGCTGAGTCCGCCATCGACACTGATCGTGCCGGACGATAATAATAAATATCATTACCCGATCGACTTTACGAAGCTTCCGAAAGGCTTGTATACATTCGACACATGGAAAACAGCATTCCCGAATCCGGGAGATCATACGATCGAGTCGATTTATATTGATAACGATCTGGCAAGAAGCGGAGTGTTTGGAATTGTTGATCTGTCATTCGCGGATTACACGCAGGTTCCTGTAAGCAAGCTTTACAATGCCAGATTTTTTACGCGAGGAACACAGTGGAAATACGTCATAGTATTAAAGTCACCAAGCGCACCAGCTCCGGGAGATGTATCAATTACGGATGATGCTACTCAGTCACCATATGGACCGCTCGTTTTTACACCGGTAACGGGAACGATAATGGTAAACGGTATTACTGCAAAAGTGTTCAATTCCACCACTTCAAATATTCCATATTTCGAAGTGCCGAAAAAATCATTAACGATCAACGGCGCCAGCGGCCCGGTTATTTCAAACATTCCGGGTCCTCCTTTAGGAGTGATCAGTGCAGATCCGGCAGACTTTAACATTACCCAGATTTTCGTAACCATATAAAATAATAAACTAATTCATAACTAAAAAATAAGAGAAAATGGCAACTTACAAAACACCGGGCGTTTTCATTGAAGAGATTCCAAGACTGGGATCCTCGATCGTTGGCGTACCAACAGCAATTACAGGCTTTGTCGGCTACACTGAAAAAGCGACATTAGTAGATGGTACAAATGTGACCAACAAACCGGTGCGGATCACTTCCCTGCTGGAATTTCAGCAGATTTTTGGAGGTGCGTTTCATGAAACCTTTGACGTAACACTTAACGGAGATGTATTTGGTCCAAATACCATTTCCACAATACCGACATCTATTTATGATGTAGGCCCTCCGATCGTCAGTACTGTGACAAATTATATTTTGTTCTACCAGGTACGGATGTTCTATGCGAATGGAGGAGGCGCATGTTGGATTGTATCCGTGGGTGATTATTCGTCACTAACAGTTGATGTAGATGAACTTAATGACGGTCTCGCCCTGTTTGAGCAGATCGACGAAGTGACTCTTCTGGCTGTACCGGAGTCTGTATTCCTGGATGATACGGAAAGGAAAATAATATATGACGATATGGCTATTCAGTGTGCAAAGCTCCAAGACAGATTTGCGATTGTTGACGCAGTTCATCTCGCTGGGAATTCCATATTCGACGACGCTACTAATTTCAGGGATAATGATATTGGGGCAAATAACTTGAAATATGTGGGAGCATACTACCCAGCTCTGAATACACCTATCGAGTACTTCTATAATGACGCGGACATTACAATTATTGATAACAGACCGTCAGGTCCGTATATCTCTCCGACGGATAAGTTATCGGATATCAAAACAACTTCTATTAATGCTGTAAAAGCTACTGTAACGATTTCCCCTTCGGGAAGTAGTGCCACTCCGCTTGGTGTTAATGATGGTTTCAAGATCATAATTTCTGTAACTCCGGCTATCGACGCGACCTTTACACCTGGAACCGATTATAGTGGAGGAGCGAATTTGACTCAAAGTGTTGCTGCATTGGTTGACGCCATTAATGCCCATCCGGTCATATCACTTTACGTTACTGCAAAAGTTGATGCTGCTACTCCAACGCAATTTTTCCTGACTGCAAATCTGTACGGTACGATTGGGAATAGTTACGATGCTAATAGAGCTGGTTCCGGTACAAGGTTTTTAGTAAACGCCCCTCTTATTGGTGGTGCCGGATCCGGTGCAGATAAAGCACTGTATAACAGAATTAAAGCTGAGCTAGCTAAATATAAATTGACGCTTTATCCAAGTGCAACAATGGCTGGAGTATATGCACAAGTGGATAATGCAAGAGGTGTATGGAAAGCCCCGGCTAACGTAGGCTTGACGTTTGTCAATCAACCTTCTATTCAAATAACTGATCAGGACCAGGAGAATTTGAACGTAGATTCTGTGTCTGGTAAGTCAATCAACGCGATTCGCGCATTTTCTGGTCGTGGTACACTCGTTTGGGGTGCACGTACGCTTGCAGGTAATGATAATGAATGGCGATACATAAATGTCAGAAGGTTGTTTATTTATGTAGAAGAGTCGTGCAAGAAAGCTACCGAATTTGTTGTCTTTGAATCCAATACAGCAAATACCTGGCAGCGGGTAAAAGGGATGATCGAAGCGTTCCTTACAAACTTATGGAGAGACGGAGGTTTGGCAGGAGCTACCCCCAAAGATGCTTTCTTTGTTAGAGTCGGACTTGGAACAACAATGACAGCGGATGACATCCTGAACGGAAAAATGATCGTCGAGATCGGAATGGCTGCTGCTCGTCCTGCCGAATTTATTATTCTGCGTTTCGAACACAAATTGCAGGAATCATAATTTCATAAACAGGGTAATTCAAAAATTTAATATTCACATTTAAAAATCGAAATAAAATGGCAGTTAATCCACAAACCCCGGGAGTTTACATCGAAGAAATTCCCTTATTCCCGGCATCCATCGCCGGTGTTGCAACGGCAGTTCCGGCCTTTATGGGCTATGTCGAAAAAGCCGAGCGTAATGGTGTCGGTATTCCTATCAATACCCCGATGCGAATTACTTCAATACTGGAGTATGAATCGATATTTGGAAAGGGACAATCCCAGATATTTGATGTCGATATTCTGGATATAGTTAATCCAGACCCGACGGTTCCTGTGCAACGGAATATAACCGTAACAAAAGGTACTGAGTCGATATTCAAGTTGTACTACAATGTTCAGATGTATTTTGCCAATGGCGGAGGGCCATGCTACATTGTGCCAATTGGTTTGTACGGAAATCTAACGGCGGTAAGTAAAACTGATATGAAGGCCGGCCTCCTCGCCATCGCTAAAGTTGATGAACCTACTCTATTACTTTTTCCTGACGCGATTTCATTAGTGGGCGTGAATGGTCCTGCTAACCGGAAAGAGGTGTACGACGCAGCCTTAGCTCAATGTGAGCTGTTAAAAGACCGTTTTGTGATTATGGATGTGATCCATACAACAAATAATACTGTGTTCCAGGATGCTGCAGATTTTAGGAACAATACTGTAGGGCCCGACAGCTTAAAATACGGTGCTTCCTATTATCCTTTTTTAAATACGACTCTTGGATTTACCGTGAATGAAAATCTGATTCACATTAAAACTGATAAGGAACAAATCCTGCCTGCCGCCCCTTCTCCTAAAACGGGATCCGCGGAATCAAGAGATCTTCTGGATGCTATTGAATTAGCAGTTTTTGCGGCGGAAAAAGGTTTAATCAATGCAAAAATTCAAATCGTCAATCTTGCGACGACTGGTATAGCAACTTACCGGGGGAATGTAAACACGGCGATCGGTGATATTATATCTGCTTTTTATGGGCCATTCGGCGCAATCAACACAGATGTTAACAACGCGAAAGCATCGGCAAATGGTACTGGTGGTGCCTTTTATGATGCTAACAATGATTATGCAACAGCAACTCCTCCATCTCAGTCGGATGCTGATACTTTGATAGCTGAATATATCGTTATGCTTAATAATCTGAAAGCGATTCGCGCTGCAGCTTACGGAATCCTGAACAGTGCGAATACCTTACCGCTGTCTGCATTAATAATTGGAAGCCTGGCAAATTTGTCAGTTTCCAATCCATCTGTTTATAATTCTATCAGAGCACAAATCGATACTTATTCACTTCAGCTGAACCCATCCGGCGCAATGGCAGGAATCTATGCCCGCGTTGACAACGAGCGTGGTGTATGGAAAGCTCCTGCAAACGTAGGTGTTCGTTCCATTACAGGTCCGTCAATCAATGTAACAAATTCTGAGCAGGATGGCTTGAACGTAGATGCTACCAGCGGAAAATCCATCAACGTGATCCGTTCCTTTACAGGAAGAGGAACACTTGTTTGGGGAGCACGAACGCTTGCAGGTAATGACAACGAATGGCGCTATATCAACGTACGCAGGTTGTTCACTTACGTGGAGGAATCCACACAGGAAGCGACTGCATTTGTTGTGTTCGAGCCGAACACTGCCAATACATGGCAGCGTGTGATCGGGATGATCGAAGCATTCCTCACCGGGTTGTGGAGAGATGGCGCCCTTGCAGGTGCTACTACCAAAGATGCTTACTTCGTTCGCTGTGGGATCGGTACCACCATGACTGCACAGGATATTCTTGAAGGCCGCATGATCGTTGAGATCGGAATGGCAGCGGTTCGTCCTGCGGAATTCATCATCCTGAAATTCGAGCACAAGCTCCAGGAATCATAATCAATTAAATAAGATCACCAGATAATTAACATTAATCATAAACTCAAAAAAATAACACTATGCCAACAACTTATCCATTACCGGTATTCCATTTTCAAGTAGAATGGGGCGGAACAAGAATCGGTTTCACAGAAGTATCAGGTCTTACTACCGAGCTTCAGCCTATCGAATATCGCGAAGGCAGTGCACTGAACTATAACGTAACAAAAATGCCGGGCATGCCCAAGTTCTCGGATATCTCTCTGAAAAGAGGAATTTTCGAGGGAGACAATGAGTTCTTCACCTGGATCACTACTGTTCAGCTGAACAAGATCGAAAGAAGAGATCTTACGATCAGCTTATTGAACGAGACTCACGCTCCGGTTATGGTTTGGAAAATCTCTTCCGCGTGGCCGTCCAAAGTGGAAGGTCCATCGCTGAAGTCAACCGGTAATGAAGTAGCGATCGAATCGATCACATTGGTTCACGAAGGCATCACGTTCTCGATATAATTTGAAAGATGGCTAGTTATTATCCACCGGTCGGTTTCCACTTCCGCGTTGATTTCGGCTTGTTTCCGGGTGATAGCCCGGACATCCGGTTTCAAAGTGTTTCCGGAATAAATGCGTCGGTTCCTAATTCAGAGTCGTATGCAGAAGGAGGCGAGAATCGCTTTACGCACCGTTTACCGGTTAGGGCAAGCTATGAAAATCTTGTCCTGAAGCGGGGAATGCTGGTTGGATCGCCTTTGATCCTGTGGTTCAGAGCTGCAATAGAAGGTTTTCAGTTCAAACCGATATTAGTCACGGTCACGCTCTTGAATTCGGCTCACGCTCCTCTGGAATCCTGGATATTTTACAACGCCTGGCCGACCAAATGGAACATCGACGGATTTGACGCTGAAAAAGGTGCTATTGTGATCGAAACGTTGGAATTATCCTACCAGTATTTTCAACGAATAGGAGTCAGCAAAATACCCGATATAACACCACCATCAATACCATCAATACCGTCATTATTTTAAGTCATGCCGATAGAAATCAAAGAATTGTTGATCCGCGCTTTTGTAAACGAAGCTCCCTCTGAAGATAATCCGGAGCCGGTGCCGCCTATAGTGGAGAAGGCGAACAGCGCACAAGACATGCTTTCAATGGTAGCGAATATGTTACAAAAAGAAAAGGAGCGTTGATATGCCTAATTTACCTGGTGCTTTAAGTAAAATACTGTTTAGTTTCTATGAGGATCCTCAGAATCCGGGTGGGGCTGGTATTCCATATCAGCCTGCATACAACCCCTCGACTTTTTCCGTAAGTCATTCCACTCAATTTGACACTGGCGAGCAGATACCTGCAACTATGCAGAAGAAAGTTACTCAGCTTAATCCTCGTGTGTTGACAATGGAATTGTTTTTTGATGGAACAGGAGCTTCGCCTAGTTCGTCGGATCCGATTGGAAAAGCTACTGCGATTGCCGGTCTGCCTAACTTAGAAAGTGTTGAAGGGCAAATCAGGACCTTCCTAAATCTGGCATACAAGATTAATGTTAAAGAGCATGTTCCAAGGTACGTAATGGTTACATGGGGCAAATTTAAAATGACCGGCAGATTAGCTTCAGCAAATGTAACTTATAAAATGTTTGCTCCGGACGGTAGTCCGCTCAGAGCAACGATGAGTATTACGATCAACGAATCTGTTCCAGATAGTTTGTGGAAAGCTGAGAATATGTTGCTTTCACCGGATCTTTCGAAATCAAGGGTTGTTGAGGAAGGGGATACGTTATCGCTGCTTTGTCATAAAGAATATGGAGACGCGTCCTTGTATACTAAAGTAGCAGAAGTGAATAACTTAAAGAATTACAGGAAATTAAAACAGGGAATGGAGTTACTGTTCCCGCCAATTGATAATCTCGCTTAAGATGGCTTCGTCACTAACCACACTCGTTCCAAAGTCGGAAACCGCTGCTTCTTCATTCCGTGTGAAGGTGGATGGTGCGCCGCTGGAGGATAAGTACGGTGTATCTGCGTTGATGGTCAACAGATGTGTGAATAAGATTCCATTTGCACAGTTGGTCCTGCTTGATGGCGATACTTCGAAGTTGGATTATCCTGCGAGCAGCGCGAAGGTTTTTGTACCTGGTGCTAAGGTGGAGATCCTCATGGGATTTGGTCAGAAAGAAAAGCTGGTTTTTAAAGGAGTGATCACCAAACATTCCATCCAATTATTACAGAATAAGCCAATGCTTCTTACCCTGGAATTAAAAGATGAAGCGGTAAAGCTGACAATCGGAAGAAAAAATAAATTCTTTAAGGATAAAAAAGACAGTGAAATGATCGAAGATTTGCTGGCCGGATTCAAAGGCACTGTCGATGCAACCACCGTCAGTCATGAAGAGATGGTTCAGTACTTCTGCACCGATTGGGATTTTGTTCTTTCCCGTGCAGATGTAAATGGGATGTTGGCTTTTGTAGAGGATGGAAAGGTAAATATTAAAAAACCGGAGCTGACAAAGACGGCTAAAATAGCTGCGGTATTCGGAATGAATGCATACGAATTTGAAGCGGAAATGGATGCCCGGGATGAATATAAAGCGGTGGAAGCCAGTTCCTGGGATGATTCGAAAAGAGAAGTAGTAAAGAAAAAAGGAAAGAAGCCGGCATTAGGAAAAGAAGATGGAGATCCGACCGGTGACAAGCTTGCCGATGTGGTCGGACCGGATGTGTTTGCTTTGCAGCATTCGGGGCAACTAAAAGATGTCGAGCTGGAAGCATGGGCAAGCGCGAAATTACTGCGCAGCCGCATGGCGAAAGTGCAGGGTCGCGTGAAGATCAACGGCTATAATGATATTAAACCCGGGGACATGATCGGCATCGATCAGTTCTCCAAGCGGTTCAACGGGACTGTTTTCGTGTCTTCCGTTATGCACAGTATGTCCGCAGATGCATCATATTATACCGACATCCAATTCGGTCTGGACCAGGAATGGTTCAGCAGAAAATACATGGACATTAGCGAGCAGCCTGCTTCCGGTTTGCTGCCTTCGGTTTCAGGCTTACAGGTTGGAATTGTAAAGAAGATTACGGAAGATCCACAAAACGATTATCGCGTGTTTGTAAATCTTCCAATGGTAAAAGCAGGATCGGAAGGAGTTTGGGCAAGACTTGCATCATTGGATGCAGGTAAAAAAAGAGGAACCTTCTTCTACCCGGAAATTGGAGATGAAGTGATCCTCGGATTCATGAACGATGATCCCCGTGAACCGGTGATCCTCGGGATGCTGTGGAGTAAAAATGCAGATGGAAAACCACCGATCGAACCGACAAAGGATAATTATATCAAAGGCATTTATACAAAGGAAAAGCTACACCTGATCTTCGATGATGAGAAGAAAACGATCACACTCGAAACACCGGGAAAAAATAAAATATTCATTGCAGACAAGGATGATTCAGTGATCACACTGGAAGATTCTAACAAAAATAAGATCAAAATGAGCAAGGATGGAATTGAGATCACCAGTGCAAAAGACATCAAGATAAATGCAAAGGGTGATATCAAAATGGAAGGGGTGAATGTTTCAGCCAGCGCCAAATCTCAATTCAAGGCGGAAGGAAATTCCGGCGTTGAAGTTTCTTCCAGTGCTACAGCGAAATTAAAAGGTTCAATTGTACAAATTAATTAAATCATGCCGGCAGCAGCGAAAGTAGGAGATACAACGACTCACGGCGGAACCGTTATTGGTCCCGGATGTGCAACCGTTCTCATTGGAGGAATGCCGGCAGCATTGCTGGGCGATAATCATGTTTGCCCGATCCCGCCGAATACAGGTCATATCACCAGCAGTCCTTTTACGATGGGTAGCGCGACGGTGTTGATCAACAATAAACCCGCACTTCGTGCAGGTGATATATGTGTCTGCGGCGCTTCGGTTGCGGTGGGCGAACCAACAGTAATGATAGGATAAATAAAAAGAGTTATGTCAGCAGAACAGTTCATAAAATCACCGAAAGCATTTTTAGGAAGAGGCTGGTCCTTTCCCCCGACTTTTATCAAAGGCGGAAATGCGGTAGACATGCTGGAAGCAGAAGTAGATATAAAAAGCGCCCTTGTGATCATTCTTTCTACAATAATCGGAGAACGGACCATGCGTCCTGATTTCGGATGTAACCTGGAACCGCTCATTTTTGAGCCATTGAGCACAACGTTCGAGACGTTCATTACCGAGCAGATCAGAACAGCGATATTGAAATTTGAACCACGGATCATCCTTGATGATGTGGATTATGAAGCGGATGAACTGAATGGAAAGGTCAATTTGACTGTACATTTTACAATCAGGGGAACCAACACCAGGTCTAACATTGTTTATCCATTCTTTATTAACGAAGGTACCGACGTCAGACAATGATAAACGATTGTAATACAAAGAATCCTCTTCAGCGGGACGGTACCAGTCAGCAGCAGCGTCTGCTGAAAGCACTGCTGCCTTCCTATGTTTCCGTGGATGAGCGGAGCATGCAGGACCTGATCACCTTTGCCAATAATTTCGGAACCCAGATCAATTATTATGATGTGAATAACATCATTACCGGCGACTGGCAATCGTTCTTTAAGGACATGGTGATCGATGAGGATGGACAAACAACCCAGCCGCATTATGCTTTATTCATCGCATTCCTTGAAATTTTCAGAGTTGCGCAAACGGATCTGAATACCATCACGCAGCGTCACCTGGATTTTTATTACCGCGATGTTCTTCAGCTGAAAGAAAAGGACGCCGTTCCTGACCAGGTATTCATCATCTTCACGCTTGCCCAGCAGATTGCATCGCACCTCGTAACAAAAGACACACAGCTCGATGCTAAGAAAGATGCAACGGGTGTCGACCTGATCTACGATACGGAAAAAGATATTGTAGTTAATACCGCACAAGTTGCCGAGCTAAAAGCGCTTTTCTATAACAAGCAATTTGATAAACGTCTCTATTCTTCACCGATCGCTAATTCTGCGGATGGAATAGGTAAGGAGATCGAAGGCGATGAAAAGAAATGGCAGACGTTCGGCAGTATTTCCGATCCGTCGCTTCCTTTTAATTCTGCTTTAATCAATCGTCCGCAGGCGAATGTCGGATTTGCTTTTGCTTCTCCGATCCTGCAGATGGGCGAAGGAAACCGTGCGGTCCAGATCACGCTCTCGTTTGCCGGTGCTACCGGTATTTCCGATCCGGAGCTGCTTGACGCATTTAGTATTTCATTCAGCGGTGAAAAAGACTGGATCACCCCGTCCACCGGGTCCAAGCTTCCAACCGACAGAACGTATAACGGTTCCGTCGGCACGAATACAATTATCATCGAAAGAACGATCACGACCGATCAGCCGGCGATCGTAAATTATAACAAGGATGTTCTCAAAGATCCTTTCACTACTTCATGGCCGATTGTCAGGATCCAGCTGAATACCGCAGCGGCTTCCAGTCCGTATTTGTACGAGCGACTGAAATCGCTGGTGCTGAATAGCGCAACGATCTCCGTGGATGTAGATGGAGTGAAAAATCTGATCCTTCAGAATGATCAGTCAACGCTGGATGCGGCAAAACCATTCCAGCCTTTTGGTAACCGGCCGGTACTGACTTCCAGTTTCTATATCGGCAGCCAGGAGATCTTTAGTAAGTCGCTTACTTCCCTGGACGTTAACATCACCTGGAAAGGTCTTCCGGAAAACGACGGCGGCTTTGGCGTCTACTATGATCATTATATTCCGGTTACAACCGATGCTTCGAAAACAAGGGTCGATGCAAATTTTAAAGCAGAGATCTCCATTCTCCAGGGAAAAGAATGGGGTAACCCGATCGTTCCGTCAAGCTCTACGGTCGCAAAATTATTTAATACCGTTCCAAATGCCAGTCAGAAAGTAGATAGCGTCCGCGATATGAATATCTCCGGGACCAGCCTTGCCGGATTCAGGAGGGATGCAGACTTCAGCCTCGAAACGCTTACCAAATACGATAACAATACTCCGCGCGGTTTCCTGCGTTTAGAACTCGCGAATATCGACTTTGGTCATCACGATTTTCAAAATTCGTTTGCTACCCAGGCGCTGATCGCCTCAAAGGATGCACAAGATGGAAAAAAATCTTTCAGTCTTCCGAATGAACCTTATACACCATTGGTTTCGGATATCAATCTGAGCTATACCTCATCCGTTACAATTCAGCTGGTGAATAATGCTGTCGTTAACAGCCCGGCCGGATTTGACAATCGCGTCGATCAGTTCTTCCACATCGAACCTTTTGGTGTAGCGGAAAGCCACCCGTTCATTGTAAAACAGTTTCCATCTATATCACTGTTTCCTGTATACAAAGATGAAGGCTCCCTGTATATCGGACTTTCCGATCTGCATCCTTCTGAAACACTTTCGGTGCTTTTCAAGGTTGCCGAAGGCAGCGCGAATCCTGATTTTGAAAGACAGCCGGTGAAGTGGAGCTATATGGTAAACAATGAGTGGAATGATTTCCCTCCGCTCAAGGTTCTATCGGATACAACAAATGGATTGCTCACATCGGGGATCATCACCTTCGATATTTCAAAGTTCGCAACTTCCGATAATACCGTGCTTACTACCGGCCTGCATTGGCTGAAAGCTTCCGTTGAAAATTATCCGTATGCGGTCTGCGATATGATCGATATCCGCACACAGGCAGTGCTGTCGGAATTTAAAGACCACGGAAATGATCCGAATCACCTGCTGCAGAGTCTGCCGGCCGGAATTATTAAAGATCTGATCGACAGCGACGGTGCGATCGATAAGATCGAGCAGCCCTATGCTTCTTTCGGCGGAAAGATAAAAGAGCAGAGCAATGAATTTTATACCCGCGTTAGTGAAAGGCTGCGGCATAAGAACAGAGCAACCAATATTTGGGACTACGAGCACCTTGTTCTTGAAAGATTTCCGGGTATTTACAAAGTAAAATGCCTCAACCACACACGTTATATTTCAGCGTCGGATATTAAAGAGATCGCACCGGGCCACGTTTCGGTGATCGCGATTGCCGATCTGAAGAACAAGAATGCAGTGAACCCGCTGAAGCCAAAGACAAGTCTCATCGTTCTCACCGAGATCGAACAATACCTTGCTAAGCTTTGTCCTCCCTGCGCAACACTTCACGTAAAGAACCCGCTTTACGAAGAGATCGCCGTGGAGTTTAATGTCAGGTTTCTTCCCGGATTCGATAACGGCTTTTATGGACAGAAGCTGGAAGAAGACATTAAGAAATTCCTTGCACCATGGGCATATAATGTTACTGACATTTCGTTCGGTGGAAAGATCCATAAATCCGTGCTGATCAATTTTGTGGAAGAACAGTCGTATGTTGACTTTGTAACCTGCTTTAAAATGGATCATATCGTTGGCACAACGGTCCATAAAAATATCGATGAAGCATTTGTTACCACATCGGCTTCTATCCTTACTTCCGCATCTTCTCATACCGTTCATGTTCTCGAAACAGACGATTGTGAATGCGATGATAACCTGATCAAAGCGCCATATCCTCCGGTTGATAAGGCCTGCGACTGTGGTTGCAGCGATTGCGATCATGGACCTAAAAAGGCGAAGCCACGGCCGTTCGGAGTAGGAGCATTTGGTGTCGGCTTAAATAATGTGGTCGGCAATGGAACAGGATTTACCGCGACAGGGGTGGGCTTTATGAAAATTGGAAGTGATTTTAAAATAGAATAATACTAAAATTAATATACCATGCCAATAGAACCAAGAAGTATTCTCGAGACATTCTTTTTAACGGGGCACGTGACCACGCAAGACGAATATTGGGATGTTTTAGCTTCCTATATTCATATGTCCGATGATAATCTTACGATCTATCAGAAACCCGGAGATGATAATAAGCGTCTCGGTATCGGAACACTTCAGCCGGAAGCGCCGTTAGCGATAACAGCTACCGGCGACGACGAGGACCTGATCGCTTTTAATCATAAGGATGAAACCGAAGCAACATGGTTTTTCGATCTGAACCCCGCTGCATCCGGTCACCTCGGATTCAACATCGATCAGGTGGTTGGAAGCGGAAAAGAAAGTCGCCTATTCATACAGGAATCGGATGGAAATGTTGGGTTGGGAACGACAGCACCAAGTCAGAAGCTTCATATCCAGGAATCCACCGGAACAGGAGTAACAGGGTTTTATTTGCTCAATACGGCTACCGCCGCAAACGATGGTTTTATCATCGGTCACGAGCAAAGTGCGATTACTGAAGAAGATGGTGCGCTTTCCATTTATGAAAGTACCGTTTCCGAAGACACAAAACGAGTAACGATCAGAGCGGGCGGCAGAGTCGGGATCAACGAGCTCATTCCCGATACGCACCTTCATATCGGAGCGGATGTTTCTATCGCGCAAACGGATGTAGATGTTTATTCGGGAACAGGCATCGTTACCATCGGTCCGATCACACAGAATATTGTTGCAGATTACCGTACTATCCAGGCCCGTTCGGGATCTTACGATATCAATGGAGTGCTTTCCCTGGAAGCAGCTGAATTGAACCTGCAGCGTGTCGGCGGCAGTATTTTGATCCATGGCGACATGGACATTGACGATTCCCAAAAGATCATGATAACAGACGAGGGCCGGATCGGCCTGGGAACTCTTAATCCCCTGGAAAGTATTCATACCGAAGGCGCAATTATTTTGGGTGACTCCAATGGTGCGGAAGAAGGAACCATTCGTTTTACAGGCCTTGACTTCGAAGGTTTTAAAGACGGAGACTGGTACTCACTTACAGGTTCTGCGCCGCCTCCGCCATTCACACCGTGGGTGCATGGGCCGGCAAATTCGATCTACTACCTTGCCGCATCGAATTCCAGAGTCGGGATTGGAACAAATTCTCCGGATTATACACTGGACATCGATGATGGAGAATCCGGCGCGACAGATAATATCGCAGCTACAATTTATAATCACGCACAGTCTTCGGATCCGACAGTTTCCGGCGTTCGTGTTAATACGAAAATGTACAGTAACGGCGTATGGCCAACCGGTGGTACCGACATCGGATTGTACGTATCCGAAGTAAGCGGTACGTCAGAAAACCAGTCGAATATTGCTGCTGTTCTGAACGGTAACGTTGCGATCGGTGATCTTTCATCATCTGAGTTCCTGGGCGTTGGCGCAAACAGGGTATTGTCCATTCAGAACGGAACAGCACCGGCTCCTCCGGCAGCAGGTTCTAGCGCAATCAGCGTGCAGCTCTATTCACAGAACCTTTTGGGTACCTCCGTTCCTACGCTGCATATCATGCGTGCGGACGGCAGTATTGTAAAGCTCTACCAGGAAACTGGTCTTACGGAATCCGATGAAAGTACAATTACGGAAGTATACGATGCAACCACACAAGCGGTGATCGAGCGTCTGCGTCTAAGGATCGACCAGCTTGAAACCCGGCTGGGCAGACAAGGTCTTTTAGCTGATCCGGTACCGGCACCATAAAAACAAATCAATATGAAAGAATTTAAACTGACATTGACATTGAACGAGGTAAATACCATCCTGAAAGGATTGGGTAACCTGCCTTACAACCAGGTGAACGAGATCGTGGCGAAGATCCATGCTCAGGCACAGGACCAGTTTACAAATGCGGTGATCGACGATACGACCCGCAAAGAAAAAGATCTCGCACATAAATAGGATAGATTTAATTCCATAGTGCTATGGCCGAAAGTATTACAATATCGAGAACACCTCCTGCATTCAAAAGTATGCAGTATGATTTTCTTCGTGAAGAAGGATTAAAGCATATCGAGAAGCTCGCCGGAAGGATCTGGACGGATTACAATTTAAGTGATCCCGGAATCAGTATTCTGGAAGTGCTCAGCTATGTCATCACCGATCTCGGCTACCGTACAAATTATCCTATCAAAGATATTCTTGCACAGGATCCGAACCTGCCGCAGATTGATATAAAGAATTTTTATACCGCACGTCAGATCATGCCGATGTGCCCGGTAACCTTCAATGATTACCGGAAGCTCCTGATCGATACGGATGTTCATGATCCGTCGGATGTAGGTGCCGAATTTGTAGGCGTAAAGAATGCATGGATCGAAATGTCCGATGAGAACGAGATCCCGGTTTATGTTCAAAAGGCACTTGATAAGCTCGATTATAAACCCGAAGTGGCCGGTGATCCGAAAGTAGATATCAAATGCCTTTACAATGTATTGCTTGAGCTCAGCAGATGCGATAAATTCGGTGATCTCAATGAGAACATTCTGGAAGGCATCGTTGTAATGCCTGCCATTATTAATAATTCTCCTTTCAATGGCCTGAAGGTAAAAGTGAAAGTAGAATTTCCGCGCTGGGATGATCCGGGAATCGACTGGAATGACATTGCAAGCATCCGCGCTCACATCAAAAACCTGACGCTGATCTTTAATAAATTTCCACAAGGATATAAGCTGGAAGGCTACGGCTTGTTCCCTGACAAAACAGTTTGGATGAGCATCGTACAGGTTCCGGGCGGACCGCCGGTAGTTACTACGCTGATGGAGCAGGCGATCTATGATTTTATCTATACCGGAGCCAACTCGCTGATCCTTTTGTACCAGGCGAAAGTCAGAAAGATCCTGGAGATCATTTGCGCCGTCCGCAAGCGTTTGATGACGAACAGGAACCTCTGCGAAGATCTGTTTACGATCAGCGCGATCAAAGTGGAAGAGATCGCTGTTTGTGCGGATGTTGAGCTTGCAGCAAATGCAGACGTCGAAGATACGCTTGCCAAAATATATTTCGAAATAGGAAAATTTCTTGCACCGACCGTCTATTTCTACTCCATCGAAGAGATGTATGAAAAAGGAAAGCGCACAGAAGAAATATTTGAAGGACCGCCTTTGAATCACGGTTTCATCAATGATGATGAATTGCTGAGTGCGGAGCGGAGAAAAATGATCCACGTGTCCGATCTGATCCAAATCATTATGGATGTGCCGGGCGTACTGGCAGTAAAGAGCATTCAGATCGCGAACATCCCGGAAGACAACGACGATAATATTCCATCTGTAAGCGTTAAATGGTGCCTGGATCTTGCATTTGAATTCAATTACGTTCCGCGTCTGTCGACGGAGCTTTCCAAAATAACATTCTTCAAGGAGCTGCTTCCTTATAAAGCAAATGAAGATGAAGTAGATAAGCTGCTGCAGGAAATGGAAGATGCCGCACGTCCGCAGAAGCTTGAAGGAAACGTGGAGCTTGATCTTCCGGTTCCGGAAGGGGAGTTCAAAGCAATTGAGGAGTACGTGAGCACACAGGATGAATTTCCATTGGTATATGGTACCGGTCCTGAGGGATTACCGGAAACATCAAGCACGTTAAGAAAGGCGCAGCAAAAGCAGCTGAAAGGATTTCTTATGTTTTTCGATCAGCTCCTCGCGGATTATTTGTCGCAGCTGGCGCATGTCAAGGATCTTTTTTCCATGAACGAGGAGCGGGATGCTTACGGCAATTTTATTATCGACAAGAGCTACTTTACCCAAAGCCTGGTTCCAAGTGTGACGGATGCAGAAAGCCTGCTTACCGATACTACTTTTTATGCTGAGAATGTGCAGGAGATGACCGAGGACCTCAGCTTGTTTGAACTGAGAAGAAATAAATTCCTTGATCATCTGATGGCTCGCTTCTCGGAACAGTTTACCGATTATGCTCTGGTAGAATACAAGCTCACCGGAAAAAAGGCACCAAAGGAATTGCTCGAGGATAAGCTTGAATTTCTGAATGCATACCCTGAGATCAGCTCCGGAAGGTTCAAAGCGTTCAACTATGAAAGCCCTTGCGACCTTTGGAGTGTCGACAATGTTTCAGGTCTTGAAAGAAGAGCTTCACTGCTTGCAGGAGTTGACCTGCGAACGACAGCAGACCTCAACTTTCATGATGGTTTTGCGATGACCGGTTCCGTTCCGCTGCTTGGTTTCGATATCACCACACCTTTGCCTAAATATGTGCTTAAAAATATAGACACTTATAAAACGGTTGAAGAGTGGAAGCTTGCAATTGAAGAGCTGGTTGTATGTGGTGTGAACCGTGATCACTATGTGATCTACGACTCATCCGGAAATGAAATCGGACCGGATAATCCGGCAACCTGGGGAACAAATATGGATGGAACGGGATCAGCTCCCGGAAACGGACCGTACACTTATAAATTGTTTTGCTGCAAGGATACCGCTTTGGGAAGATGTTGTGAGCAGATCTTCCTGGCAATGAGTCCATCCACCGTTCAGCCGTTCAGCTCCAGCCAGCCTCTTAAGAATGTTGAGAAAGACATCGGTAACGCGATCGCTTACCTGTCGGACGAATTTTACTTTAATATCGAATCGAACCGGAACAACCTTTCCAGCCCGATCGAAGATTACATGGAAGTGATCAAGGCACCGATATATCCTAATATGGTACCGGATCCTCCGACATTTACCTATGATTTTAATTTATATAAAGATCCTTTTTACTTTACAACACCGAATGTGAAGCTGATGACCGGTACTTACACCGGCTGCGGGCAGGCGAAGGTTCCGGAAGTCATCACCGCTATTATTTCTGCAGATACCGTTAAGATCGCAAATGATTTCACAGGGAAGATCGGATCGGGAGATAAGGTTTCTATTAAGGACTCATTTTCGAACGACGGGGATTACACAGTTGTTTCACTTACCGTCGTAGGCGGAAATTCAGAGATCAAGCTTTCCGGCACAACGCCGGTTCCTGCTTTTGCTCCGAATGTTCCGCTTGGATCATTATTTTATAATCCACAGAGCGTTGCGGAGCTCACTGCTTTCGCAGATGCAAGCATTCAGCCGACGTTATTTGACATTATGTATAATGGAACGCTTGGAACTCATTACACTTATGATGATGTTTCCGGCGATTATCGTTTCAATATTGGAGATCGCTGCGGTGATACCCTTGCAACGAGTGTCGAGTTTGATTTCAATTCGGATATGTCGGGATATGCTGCAAATCACCCGGGAACTCACATTATTCTTCCTCCGGGAGGCGACGGAAAAATAACGATCAGCGGAAATGCGGTTGTCTTGAATAACGGGACCTTTGATGTAGTATCGGCAGCGGATCTGAATGAGAGCGTTTTTGTAACGCTTTCGGGAGGACTTTTTGCTTCGACCGGCGGAGTACTTTCCTTCGATGGCTCCTTTACCGTAGTTTCGGCGAACCGTTTCACCCGAACCTTTGTCGTAAATGGCATACTGAATCGCGTGCTGTACCCCGGCGAAACGATTACAATCATTGATTCAACCCTCAACAACGGCGGCTATACGATCAAAAATGTGGTCGTGAACGGAACCCAGTCGGAGATCAGCGTAGAAGAAAATATTCATGATGATGCCGGCGTTCTCGGAGAACTCTACTATATAAAACAGTTCGATATTTTCGAGATCACCAATTCGGGTGGAAATGCAGTCATCACAATTAAACCGGGAGCTGAATTCGTTGCTTCAAATGAAATGCTGGAATTCATCCGGATGAAATTCTTCGGACACGAAGGAATGCATATTGTCGAGCACGTATTGCTTCGCCCGAAAGTGTTTACAGATCTTCCGGTTCAGATGAATGCCGGTGTGAATACAATGCAAACCGGGCTTGTTCCGCAGGGAAAAGCAACGTTTGTAAAAAAATTCCCGGTTGCTTTTGTGAATCTTTCCGATAATACGATCCACCTGAGCATCAATATTACATCCGAGCTTTCTCCGATGATGTTTATCGCGTTGAAAGGCTCTACTTCCGGAATTAACGACAAGATGTACCAGGTCACTTCCGTAATGAGCAGCGGCTCCGATACTGTAATTAAAGTGCTCCAGTCGATCCCGGATCAGTCGCTTCCGGCAGAAGGGGACATCTATTTTAACATGACTCTTGCAATTGAGCCAAACGGCACAACTCAATACACAATTAAGGTTTTGGGAACAATTGCTTCGGAGATTGACACCGCAAGCCCGGTTCAAATTTCCGGCTCGCAGGATGCGATCAATGATCACGTGTATGTGATTGATACGGTCAGCTCAACGATTGGCTTCACTGTATTCACATTTAACCAGGTATATACTCATTTCCAGGATGATCTTTTACCGATCAACCTGAAAGACGACTGTGTGAATTGCAGGATCGAAGACCCGTATTCCTTTATCGCGAGCGTGGTATTACCATACTGGCAGGGAAGGTTCATCAACCAGGATTTCCGCGGATTCTTTGAGCGTACGCTCCGCACGGAATGTCCTGCGCACATTGCCTTGAATATTTGCTGGGTGAATAATGAGCAAATGAAAGAATTTGAACAAAAGTACAAGGCATGGCTCGTTGAGAATTCAAGAAAGGTAAAAGAACCGATCGCGCTTTCCGCCGCCCTCAACGCATTGATCGATATTCTCGTTCGTCTCCGGACAGTATACCCTGGCGGTACGCTCCACGATTGCGAAGCAGAAGACAGCCTTGCCAATGCAGTAATTCTGAATAGAACAGCTTTAGGAACAATACAAATCTAAATATAATAACATGAGCACTTTTCTAGATTCATATCCGATATTCGAGAACAACCAGGTATTGACCAGTTCCCAGCTGAACCAGCTGGTGGAATATCTTGATGAGCAAAACAGGTTGACCCGCGTTCAGCTCATTGGCGATGGAATTGCCTGTGGTTATGAGCTTAGTTTCCAGCATGACGCTCCTCCGTATGAATTAACGATCTTCCAGGGACTCGGAATTACATCTGCCGGGTACATCATTAAAGAAGGCGATTGTGTGATACATAATTACCGGCCATACAACCTTCCGAAAGGCTGTCGTTATGTGCCTTTCGAAGATCCGGATACCACGGTTCAGGATGTTAAGCTTTGGGAATTGCTTACAGACGACGCTCCGACATTGCCTACAGATGTGATTTCTCCTTTGCATCTCCCTTCCGGATTTACAACCGATAAAGTGGTGCTGTTGTTCCTTGAGATCATAGATGTCGATCTGAAATCCTGTCTCGGAAAAGCATGTGATGAAAACGGAATGCAGCGCGAGTTTCATTTGCGCAAGCTGCTCATCGGCAAAAAGGACCTCGATAAGGTTATTCGGAGAACATGCAGCCAGACCGGTCTTTATCCGTCAAAATATGATCTGCCGGAAGTGTTCATGAAGCGTGCGCTGTTTACGAACGATGCGCCTACACCCAATACAACGAACTATTTTTCTTTCTCGCAAACGTATATCAATTCACTTAAGTCAACTGCAAGGCCCGCGATCGGCGTTACGATCTACGATCAGATCTTCCGTGCCCTCAATCAATGTTATGTTGACTTCTCACCGATCCTTACGGAATATGGCGGTGTGAATCCGTTCAGCACATATCCGTTACCGCTTTGGACCAACTACATAAACGGAAGCTCTGCCGGTCCTAAATATTTCGGGATGCAGTATTTCTATGACTTTCTGAAAGACCTGATCCTTGCGTACAATGAATTCCGGGACATCGCATTCGAGCTGATGTCGGAATGCTGTATCGACATGGATTGCTTTCCTCAGCATCTGATGTTGGGCGAGCTCGTTAACCGCAGCGCAAGCTGTAAGCCGTCGAAGTATCGTCATTATTTCCTTGCGTCTCCGATCATCAATAATCAGAAGGAAAAAGTTGACCGCGCAAAATTCCTTTTCAAGAGAATGGTGCTGATGGTTCAGAAATTTGACCTGCCGACCATCAACAATCCTAACACGGTGATCATCACACCGAACAAGGTCGCGGTACCTATTTATATTACTCCAAGCGAAGAAAAACGTGATCCGCTGAGCCGCAGATCAATGCCTTATTATTTTCGTGTGCATGAAACTTCTACCGGTCTTGGAACACTGGAACAATCGTGGAGCTATGATTACAAGCTGAAATGTTTGTTCAGTAAGGGAGTTGCGCCGCTTGGCTACGGTAACCAGGCTGTGAATCAAACAGCGGACCAGGGACCGGTGAACACGCCTTTGTTCTATGACACCGATAAATATCCTTTCTATCGCATCGAAGGACATTTCCGTGCACACAAGCTTGCTGCGCAGCAAGTGATCGAGCAGATCAAAACGGATTTTGACCTGCCTTTCAATGTGATCTCTCTTCGTCTGAATGGTGACTCCTTCGACAATATTGCAGAACGCTGTAATTTCAGTGATCTCCGGACTGAATACGGCGTGATCCGCGTTGAATTGCTGAGCTTGCTGAATGATGTATTCAACCGCTTCGGCGTGATCTCCGGAGGACATCCGGTATATTCAGGGCTGCCTCATTTCATGGATCTCCTGATCAATGATGCGAACAGCGGTCAGCTCCAGGCTTCCATTCATCAGCCGCTGATCGGCTTTTCGAGCGCTGTTGCTGCATCCTTCTCAGATTCTGCTACAGCCGTGACACCCGGCACTGCTGATGCCGGCTCTTCAACAGCACGCACTGCAGCAGTCGTAGGAGTCGGTACGGTATCAGCTCTTCCCGTCTTCCCTGTATTTGCTGCAAGAAGGACCATGAGCCAGGCAAAAACCAAGCTCGATGTTGACATTCTTAATTTGCTTACGGCTATTGACATCGTCAGAAGTCAATTCCTGCCATTCAATATTTCTGATTTCAGATTTGGATATCATGGTGCGATCCAGGATTCTATTCCCGGTTTCATCCAGAATTACAACACAGCGCTCCAGGCAGCCATTAACGTGAAAGTCGGATTCAACCAGATCCTCGATCTGATCCTCCGCAATACAAAAGTCCGCAATACACCGGAATTGTATATGGATCTTTCCGCGTATTGGCAGGAGGTGATGGGCCTGTTGGAACGATTTATTACCGATGCAAAATACAAGAGCCTCACATTTGTCAATTACTCCTTCCAGTACCGTGTAAACCAGCTGAAGGCGAATGATATGACTGTGTTCTCAAATTTCATCAAGAAACATCCGGGCGTGGAGCACATGGCCGGAGTTCCGAAAGGAGGCACATTCATTCTCGTTTATCCGGGCAATGCCGTAGCAGTTGATCCGATAAAACGTAATTATGTTGTTGGGCAGATCCGCGCGGTAAAAGAGGCAGAGAAACAAAATGCGCAGCTCAGGGCGAAACCGGTGATGTCAGTTGATGATCATGCGCAGGTAGCTCAGAATGATGCACTGATTGTGAATTTTGATCTCGTGTCGCAGGACATTGCACTTCCGGCAGTTCCGATCCAGAAGTTTGCGATCGAGGCGGACCAGGTGATCGCGGATTTTGCACTTCCTTACCTTTGCTGCTGCGACTGTGAATGTGATGATATCAAGCACCCGACCGAAGAAACGCAGCTCGGTATTCCGGCACTTGCAGTTCCTTTCTATGTTCAATACAGTCTTGGTGATTATGCATTTGGAAAAGATGTGGATGTTGCGGTTCAGAACTTCAGAGCGAAAGAGTTCCCGATCGATATTATTCCGATGCTGCAATACGATAAAGCTACTTATGATGAGTCACAGATCAGGCTTTACCTCGTGAACAAATTCGGCAAGCGCTTGCCGGCATCGATGCCATCCATGCAAACCGGTAACTATGCGAATGAGCCGAACACCGGTGCACCAAGAGGTATTGTAACCGTAGCAAACTCGGCCTTTTCCAAGACACAGGCGTTTACTTATACGTTTGCAGGTCAGGGCGGGGAGCTTTCAACCGGGATCGACAGTTTTTACTATGTGTTTGATATAGTCGATGACAATGGTACCGTCCTCGAAGTTTCCACGATGGGCAAAGTCACCGTCGATATATTGGGAAGAGCATGACGGTATATATATAATGTATTGGTTAACGGGAGGCAAATCGCTTCCCGTTAGCAGTTTTAATAAAGCATGGCCGAAGAAAAACATATCATCCGGAAGGCAATCGTTGAGATCCATGTTCCCAACGCAGGCAGCGCTGCAGAGTTGCAAAGCAAGGCACTTATTTACTTCAAGGAAAAGATCTGTCCGCTTATTGAAAAAATAATTGCCAGGTATTCTACCACCGGTCAAACGATCCGCATCGATAAGCTGGAGCTTGATCTGAAAAATTTCAGACCCGGAGATGTCAGCGATAAAGCGCTGCTCGAATTAGAACAGGAGATCGAAAATAAAATCTCAAAGATCATTTCTGAAGAAACGCAGGAAAGAACCGGCGGAACAAAACAGCGAAAAGCCCGCCAGATCTCAGGTGAACAATCGGAGCTCGAGTTATTTATCTGTCTTTTAAAAACGGGGACACTTCCATGGTGGGCCGGCAGCGAAAAGATTACGTTACAGGAGCTCGCAGAGAAAGTGCTTGCTAAGGATAGCGGACTGCTGAGAAAAGAGCTCGTGCCCGTTCTGTCAGTGCCTGCTGCGAGAACAAGGCTTGTTCGTGCGCTTTCCGACTCTTCTATTGAAATAGTGATCAGCAAGCTATTCAAAAAGCCGGATCTCGTTCTTGGAAATTTCAGAAATACTACTGCATTACAGGCCGGTCCGCAATTTACCCGGCGCATGAAAGAGTTCGTTTGTGAATTTATTTTCAGCCATCCTCATGCAGCTGCGTTTGAATTTCAAACATTCCTCGTAATGTTTCTGACCGCGCAGAAAGATTTTTTGCTCGTTGAACAGATATACCTGGCAATGAGCTCCGGCGGAGCAGGTAATCGGCCGGATGAGTCCGTATACAAAGCTCTTGCTGAGACCGATGATTTTTTCTCAGGTAAGGTAAAAGAGTTGTTTTCAAAAGAAGACAAGGATAACTATTTCAAAGAAAAAGATACCGGATCAATTCTGGAAGAAAATGAAAATGATGAAGGGAAAAGAAGTGAAGGGAGAAAGAAAGAAGAAGAAGAAAGAGAAGAAAAGAAGATCCGGGAGGGAGAACACAAAGACATAAGTGAGATAGCCGAACGTCAAAAGAGTCAGGAGAATAAAAACCAAAGGAGAAAGACCAGCAAGGGAAAAGAAAAAACAGGAGATGAGGATTTTGATCTTTCTGCGGAAATGAATAATGAAAGCGGCTTTATCGATGCCGATCCTGAAGGGATCTCTCCGCTTTCACATGGAGAAGCACCGGATTATTTTGAAGAAGATCCTGCAGGATCAGGCGATTATTTTGTCCGGAATGCAGGATTGATCCTGTTGGCTCCGTACTTGCCTGTATTGCTTCGCGAGCTTGGGCTCTGCAAAGAAAATACATTTGTTTCAGAGCAGACCCGTGAGCGTGCAGTTTTTCTTGTTCAGCATCTTAGTTCCGGTATGGATGAAGGGTTCGAGGAACATGAAATGGTTCTTGCAAAATTATTGTGCGGCATGGAGATCACGGCTCCCTTAACTCAGCCGTTTGCGATCTCCGACAAAGAAAAGGAAGAATGCCTGGGTCTTCTGGATGCAGTTGCCGGGAACTGGACCGCATTAAGGGGAACATCCGGTGTTGCGATGAGAGAGGCTTTCTTCGGACGGGATGGAGTTCTTGAGCAGCAGGGTAACGGATGGAACCTGAGTATCGAGCGTACCACGATCGACGTTCTCCTGGACAAGCTTCCCTGGGGAATTTCGATCCTCCAAATGCCCTGGAGCAGCGAAATGATCTTTGTGACCTGGTAGGTGTTCATAACTAACTAATTATAAGTATTTTACGGCGTTGTATCGTTTTTCAAAAGATGGGTTATATACATGTAAAGTTGCCTCCACATCGTCTTTATTTGTGACCGGCTTTTTTGAAGAACAGTGATTCCGCCCGGCTAGTTTATTTCTGATTGATAATAACCTGATTTTAAATGGAAGTGATCGCTAACAAAGAAAAAAAACAAACTGCGTCTTTTCAGAAGACCGCGGATGTAATAGAAGCTGAGCTGAACTGGTGTTCCGCGGTAGTTGAAAACCTCAGCTTGATCAATGGAGGAACTCCCGAAGAATATGACAGCATTTACGATATTATTCCGCCCGAGCTTTCGCATTCCCGGAGTGTATATTCCGATTTTATTCTGAAGCACAACTTTGGCTTTGAGGAGCGACTGGTTCTGATCCTTTCGCTGGTTCCCCATCTTCGCCCCGAGCTGCTCGATCTATTCAAGTCGGAACGCCCGGTAACCTCCTTTGGCGGAGCCGGACAGGGGAAGAATCATCACGGCTTTGTTCCCAATGGTGAAACGGTTTTGTTCATTCTTGCCGGCAACGATATGTCAAAACGCTTAAAGCTGTTAGAGCTGTTCGACAAAAAGCATGTCTTTTATTTCGACAACATTGTCAGTCTCAGCGAGGCAAATGGAACAGAGCCGGAATTGAGCGGTGCGCTGATCCCTTCGCAGGATTTTGTTGATCTCGTCACGCTCGGGGAGATCCGGAAACCCGACCTGCGTCCCGATTTTCCTGCCAAGCTGCTTACAACCGGCATGGAATGGGACGATATGATCCTGCCGGCAAATACGCTCCATCACTTAAATGAAATTGAGCGCTGGATCCAGTTCAATCAGAAGCTTAGGGAAGACAGCTTATTCGGAAAAAAGATCAAGCCCGGGTTTCGCGCGTTATTTTACGGACCTCCGGGTACCGGTAAAACGCTATCGGCATCGCTGGTCGGGAAAAAGACAGGCCGTGATGTGTATCGCGTGGATCTTTCGACGATCGTTTCCAAATATATCGGGGAGACGGAAAAGAACTTAGCCCGGCTTTTTGATCGTGCATCGCGAAAAGAGTGGATATTATTCTTTGATGAAGCGGATGCATTGTTTGGGAAAAGAACGAATGTAAATGATTCTCATGACCGTTATGCGAACCAGGAAGTAAGCTATCTGCTGCAGCGGATCGAGTACCACGATGGTCTGGTGATCCTTGCAACAAATTTAAAGAATAACATTGACAGTGCATTCCTCAGGCGTTTTCAATCGATTGTATATTTCCCGATGCCGAGACCGGAAGAGCGCTTGCTGCTTTGGCAGAAAGCATTTTCGGATGAAATACCTTTCGCAGGGAATGTTTCCCTGGATGAAATTGCAAGGAAATACGAGCTGAGCGGTTCACTGATCCTGAATATTGTTTCACATTGCACGCTGCGTGCGCTCGATGAAGACAGTGATGTGATCACGATGAGCATGCTCCAGGATGGAATAGCGAGGGAGCTGGCAAAAGAGGGAAAAACGATATAACCCTGAGCGGAATGTTTGAAAGGAAACAAGAAAACCCAATTTCCACTTACATCCAGCCATCTTTAGAGATCGGCAAGGAGGATGATGAGCATGAAAAGGAAGCCAATTCGGTTGCCGATAAGGTCATGTGCATGCGTGAGCCCGGTGTAGAAAGAAAGATGATGGCAACCGGAAAACGCAAGGTCCAGCCGATGTTCAATCCTACTGCGGGTAAAACGGGAACCATGAATACGGGGAAACCGATAGTGAGGAAAATGTCGACGGGAAAAAGCGGCATGAAAGCAAGTCCGAATGTGGAGCAGGGCATTCATTCGACAAAAGGAAACGGACAAAGTCTGCAGCCGGAACTGCAGCAGGAGATGGGCTCGAAGATCGGAGCGGACTTCGGTAGTGTACGAATTCATACAGGAAGTCACGCAGCAGAGATGAACCAGGAGATCGGTGCGAAGGCATTTACGCATGGAAATGATATTTATTTCAACAAACGACAATACGATCCTGCATCGGATCACGGAAAGCATTTATTGGCGCATGAGCTGACGCATACGGTGCAGCAGAGTGGGGTGGTGAGTCCGATGATACAAAGGGCGGCGCAGAAGACGGATTACGGAGAGTTTGTCGATACACCAGAGTTTAATCCGATCACGTTGCTGAATACGAGTCTCGGCGATCAAATTATTGGCGGTATGGTTTTGAATTTTAATCCGGGAACAAATGTAGATGCCACTCAGATTGGAATGGTGCAATCTGTGAAATCGCTTGACGGCTTGGGTGCCTCGAAAGAAACAGAGCCGGAAGCTAAAGCCAGAACGGTTCAGGATGGTGCCGCAAAAGGATATAAATTAGATAGAGAGAAAGGCATGACGAACCCTTTTTTTGGTGTGCTGGATGACGCTAAAATGGACAAAATGCCTCCGAAAGGGCAGAACGTGATATTCCCTCCGTCATTGGCTATTACCGCGGGGCCTACCTATGAAATCGGTTATAATTATAATAATGGCAGCAGCGTACTTACAAAGTCCGCTGTTTTGCGTGATGCACCGCATACGCCGATCGCTGATGAGTCGGTAGAATTTGAGAGCACTGCGATGGGAATTGCCGGCAACCAAAAAGGAATGTACTATGGATCTGTCAGCTGGGGATGGACCTACGTAACGGGGCAAGGAGTTGTGCCAAAACCATTGAAATTGGTTTCAATGAATAAACCTTCGTTGAATTTTACGGCGGCAGCAGATCTATGGAACAAAGCTACTATCACTAGCTCAACCAGAATAGTCAAGAATAACAATGCTCAATTGTATGTAAATAATAATGGCATGATGAACGCGAGTTCACCAAATGGCGGAAAACTGAGTAAAGGTAAAGTGGTAACATTTAAGGGTACTTTTCAGGGCGGTGGAACATTATATTATCTAATCGAAATAATCAATGGCAATCAAATTCTTACAAGAGCGATTTTGCCATCAGATCTTGAAGTTAATCCGATTACAAGCTCTAGTGATCTTCCTGTTGAAACTTCAAAAACGAAATCGACATTAAAGGGCCTCATTAAAGGTTATACCCAAACCTTCCCGATCCAGGATGTCTATCTTAACCCATCTGAAACAGCCAAAGCGAAAGTTCCGGTGAACAGTGGAGGCAAATACTGTATAGCTGTCGGCAGCGGTACTACTACAGGGCAAATTAAGTTAAAAGTCACCGATTCAATGGGCAGGGCTGTGGCTAATGATGAAACAGATCCATCAAATCCGACTTCTACACTGGAGTTTGAAGTAGACAATGCAGATAATCTTACATTGGAAATAACTAATAAATCCGGTGAGGTCAAGGATGTTTCCTATATAATTGGAAGTACATATAAATGAAATATTTCACGATATTCTGTTTTATATTGATTGCCGGACTTACAGGGGGCAATATTTCTTGTCAGTCTGTGAACGACACAGACTCCATTATTTCATCAGGGAAAATTATATATGAGAATATTCTGTTGTCACTTCCTGATTCCATTCCTTATTTAAATAACAAGTTACCTGAATCTCTGGCCCTCAGGATTGCTACTTTGACAACTCCTAAAGAAGTTGAATTGGATTTCACAGAGAATAAAATCCGATTGTATAAGACTCTGGATAAAGGCACAAGCCGATCTGAACTAATAGTTATAGATACACAATTAAATGCCCATTCAAAGGAGGAATTGTTTTGTTACGCAAATCCGGGGGTGAAATATTTTTGTATTGAGCATGGATTCCCTATTGATCGACAGCTAGAAACTTATCCTGATAATAACGGACCACAGATCGAATATCTGAATGAAATTAAATTCATCAATGGGTATTTATGTAAGAAGGCACTGGTATATGACGGTTATAAAAAATATTTCATTTATTATACCGAACAAGTAAAGCCCAATCTGGGAATTAACTATTATATGGATGTGGTGCCTATAAATGGATTCATAATGGAAAAAATTGATGTAGAGTTAGCTTCGCTGGATGGTTTTATTTTCGTTACACGTGTAAAAAGCATCGATAAGCGGATAATTGACGATTCATTGTTTCGCTTACCTTATGGGTATCTTAACATCAATCCCATTAAAGCGGATAGTTTGAGCATGGAATATATGAAAAGGAAGTATTGCAGCGGAGAAACAAATGTTATTTCTGAGAATGATCTTAAGGGTGCCTGGGTGTTGAAAGAGTTTGAGCCGGAGGTAATCTTAAACATACAACCGGGCGAAGATGGCAAAACTTACTCTAAATGTAAGGAGTTGTCTGCTACTCGTTGGAGCTCATGGGGTCTCAATGATCCTGTTTTTGTGTGTGGAGCGTATGTGTTTATCGGTGATCGTTATGATTACCGGATATTTAAATATGACAGTAAATCAAATACTCTTACTGACTCGTTCAATAATATGATCTTTCAGAAGAAAATCGTAAATTAATATAGCGAACATGTTCGAAAGAAAACAGGAAAACCCAGTCTCAACCTACATCCAGCCATCTTTAGAGATCGGCAAGGAGTATGATGAGCATGAAAAGGAGGCCAATTCGGTTGCCGACAAGGTCATGTGCATGCGTGAGCCCGGTGTAGAAAGAAAGATGATGGCAACCGGAAAACGCAAAGTCCAGCCGATGTTCAATCCTACAGCAGGTAAAACGGGAACCATGAACACCGGAAAACCGGTAGTGAGAAAAATGTCGACGGAAAAAAGCGGCATGAAAGCAAGTCCGAATGTGGAGCAGGGCATTCATTCGACAAAAGGAAACGGACAAAGTCTGCAGCCGGAATTACAGCAGGAGATGGGCTCGAAGATCGGAGCGGACTTCGGTAATGTGAGAATTCATAAAGGAAGTCACGCAGCAGAGATGAACCAGGAGATCGGTGCGAAGGCATTTACACATGGAAATGATATTTATTTTAACAAAGGACAATACGATCCTGCATCGGATCACGGAAAGCATTTATTGGCGCATGAGCTGACACATACGGTGCAGCAGAGTGGGGTGGTGAATAAGCAGATACAGCGGGCAGCACAAAAATCAACTTACGGCGAATTTGTCGACGATCCGGAGTTGAAACTCTATCCAGACGGTAACAACTCAGTGCGATTGCCGGCGGTCATAAAATTCACTCCGAATAAGTTTGTAAACGCTTCGAACATTGGTATGGTACAGGTGGTAAAGCAGAAGTATGGCGGAAAAGTGAAATATGCAAAAGTAACAGACAGAGATCGCCTTTCAAATGGATATAAAATTGACGCTGGAGATCCTCAGGATACAAATCCGCTATATGGAGCAGGATCCGAAACCACAATGGAAAATGCTGCTGGTGGACAGGATATGGCATATCCTGCTGCTGGAATTCAAGGTCCTACATATGAAATGGGATCTTTTACCCCCGATCAGAAGGAACCTAAGCAGGCTGTTCTTCGCGACGCACCAAAAGCTGCTATTAAGGAAGGGAACAGCCAAGAGTTTGAAACTACAGCGTATGCAACCGCTGGCGTTCAAAAGGGAATGTACTATGGTTCGGTAAAATGGGGTTGGAAAGTAGAAGGAGGGAAGCCCTTGCTAATTCCTCTAAAAATTGTTTCTATTGACGTTCCTTCTACAAACTTTTTTGGTGCTGCTTCAAAATGGAATAAAAGCAAAACGATGGGGACCGCTCGCGTTAGATCAGACGAAGCGGTATTGTATCTCCGTGATCCGCAAGAAAACAAGCTTAAAGATTCTGGAGAAACACTTAGTAAAGGAGATTCTGTAGACCCCTTTGATATTTACGAAGAGGGCGGAAAAATATACAATCTGATTAAATCTAATGGAAATACTCGTGCGATAGCATTGGATGATATTGAGTCAGGCCCCAATGGTGTTGAAACACAAAAATTAAAGCTCCACGATGAAAGCGACTTTGATAAAACTGCAAATCATTTGGGTCCGGTAATGAAAGGTTATATAAGCGATCAGCAAACATATATGAAAACTATGGACAATAAATCTACCGCTGATTTTGACACAACTTTGACTGGAGGATACACATATAGAATATCAGTTGCAGCAGGGTTAACGCTAAATAATGTGGATTGGAAGATTGAAGACGTGAAAGGGAACATTCTCTTTGATAGTAAGGAACACGGATCACCTTATTACTGGGATTTGAAGGTTACCGACACGATAGACGTAAAAGTGTCGTCAAAACTTAAAAGCGGTTCATTTAGCACCAATGAAAGTCCTGGTTTAGTAATGCTTATTGGTTTTAAATAATTCAAGTGAAATCAATATTGAACATAATAGTAGTTGTTGGTATTCTGAATCTATTTAGCTGCCATAAAAAGAAAGATGGCAAATATATTCTTAGTGAAGGATTAATAATTACCGAAACAAAAATATGCTTAACTGGTCCAAAAGACAGCGCAAGAATATCGCTTGCGTTTCTCGAAAATAAATATAATAACAGCTGCACTTCTTTTATTTATTTGAAAAGTGGTAAAACATGTCGGGTGGAAAATAATGAAACTGATGGTTTTAGAATAAACAGGATAATATGCACAGATACATCCAATAATTGTTTTATGTATTGTGAAGATCTACCGACTGTAAAATTTTATTTTAAAAATAATAATTGGGGTATTCCCTTTGAGTTTGAGAATCATCCTTTACAAGTAGAACAGGCAACCGAAATGAAGTTGATCGCCGGATACCCTTGCAAAAAAATTATTAAACACGGATCCGAATATGATTGCACAATTTATTATACGGACTCATTGCAAGTTCCTTTTCGTTGGAACAACATGATCACGGAGGAAGGAGTAAATGGGTTTATTATGGAACGCGTGAGGTTTTTTTCTGGTTATTCGGAAACAACTATTGTAAAAGTAGTTGCATCCGCCAGCGTTAGTGATGAACATTTTCACGTTCCCGTTGGATATATTGAAATGGATCCGGATAGCGCGGTTCTGTTGAATCGAAAAAAACTCGAGGAAAAATACGGTTCCCCCAATGGGGGTTTAAATGCTGACTATTGTGGAAAGTGGAAAATGAAAGCTGTCAATGACACTGTAGTCCTGAAGATCCCTTGTAATAACATCGGCGCTTTGGGTATGAGGTGCACCAGAACTAACTCGGGTGAGAAGGGGTGGCTTTATAAACAGAACTATGATCTTAAAAGAGTCGGAAATTATCTTTTTATTGGAACGCCCTCACGATACCGGGTCATGGTGATTGATTCGGTGTCAAAAGAGCTTAAAGATATTTATAATCCGTATTATGTTTTTAAAAAGATTGGAAGTCAATAGGGATAATATTGGTTGAATGGGACGATCTCTTACAGACCCATTCAATAATATGCTCTTTCAAAAAAAATCGTAAATTAATATAGCGAACATGTTCGAAAGAAAACAAGAAAATCCAATTTCCACGTACATCCAGCCATCTTTAGAGATCGGCAAGGAGGATGATGAGCATGAAAAGGAAGCCAATTCGGTTGCCGACAAAGTCATGTGCATGCGTGAGCCCGGTGTAGAAAGAAAGATGATGGCAACCGGAAAACGCAAGGTCCAGCCGATGTTCAATCCTACAGCAGGTAAAACGGGAACCATGAATACCGGGAAACCGGTAGTGAGGAAAATGTCGGCAGGAAAAAGCGGCATGAAAGCGAGTCCCAATGTGGAGCAGGGAATTCATTCGACAAAAGGGAACGGACAAAGCCTGCAGCAGGAACTGCAGCAGGAGATGGGCTCGAAGATCGGAGCGGACTTCGGTAGTGTACGAATTCATACAGGAAGTCACGCAGCAGAGATGAACCAGGAGATCGGTGCGAAGGCATTTACGCATGGAAATGATATTTATTTCAACAGAGGACAATACGATCCTGCATCGGATCACGGAAAGCATTTATTGGCGCATGAGCTGACGCATACGGTGCAGCAGAGTGGGATGGTGAACCCGATGATACAGAAATCGGATTTTAAGCCGGATCAAAAGGTTACTACAGGAGGTGGTGATTGGACAACAGTATTGTCTGAATATAGATTTATATATGAACCGGTTTGGTCCGACGATATGAGTGTGAGCTTGCCGATATCCTATACTCCGAGAGGAGCGGTGATGAAATTAACGTTCACTCCCACAGAAGACATTAAAAAACAGGCTACACAAATTGGATTGGTTCAAAAAGTAGTTACAATGGACGCAACGAAAGAACCGGAGAAAGATAAATTAAGAGTTTCTGATGAAAGCGTTTATAAGGATGGAAAGGCATATAAGGACCAAACGGATATGAACCGGGCAGTGGCATCCGGGGCAAGAATTGATAAACCTTCTACAGACGACAATCCAATTTATACAGCGGAAAGCCAATATGGAGATCCGGCGACTGAAACATCAAGAAATGCGACAAAAAAGCTTGCCGATACGAAAGATTCAGATGTTATTCATAAGGATGATCTAGCAGACATGGGTAAAAAGGAGTTTTATGGCCACCAATACAACAGTAAAAAAGGAGATACGAATTATAGCACTGCGGTACTAGTCGATACACCTAAATTATTTCCTAGCTGGACACATCCTGCAGGTCAGACGTTTGAAGTAGCTGCTTTAGTTGTGGATGGTGCTGAAGCAGTAAAGGGAAAATATTTGGGTTCTGTAAGCTGGGGCTGGAGATCAACCGGAAAAGATACGACCGGCGAAACAACTGAGTATACTAATAAGCCGATTACACCAGGCAAAAGTGCAGAGCTATTAGATCTTACGCTTGTTTCAGCCGACTTTATCAGTCCGGAATTTGTAGAGGTTGCTAAAAAATGGAACGAAAGTAAGACCAGTGATGCGAATATTGAAACAATTGATCTGCCTACAACACAAAAATGACATTCTTTAGAACGATAATTGGGGTTCTGTTACTGCTGGTTTTTATTCCGTGCAGGATTGCTGCTGCTGACACAACAGGTGCTTGCCGTTTCGTTGTCTTTCGGAATTCCTTGTTCGACATGGAAACAACGCAATTCAAGAAACTTAATGGCGCTTTACACGACGGAGAGAAATTCCTTTTTGTATGCAGTGGAAATTCGGTCTCAGCCTACGACAAAACGAATGGTTCAAAATGCAGAAAATGGAAAGTTCCCGGGTATGGAAGTGCATTGGTCGCTAACGACAGACTGCTCCTGTTTGCCGGACAAACTTGCACAGTTTGCAATCCATTGGTAGATGATACGTTTTCGTTTTCCATTCCTGCCGGGAAACCGGGAAATTTTATTGTAACGAAAGGAGAAGGGACGAAGCCGGACGTTCTGTTCTTTTTGCTGGATGGAAATAAGGTCATCACCGTGAATCTTGGCAAGGGCGTTTCTCAGATAAACAGCTTGCCTTTGCCGGGGGCTGAATATGTCAGGATACTCTCCGCGGAAAACGCAGGCATTTTTATATTGCAGGTCTCAGGGGATTCTACTTCGCTTCAGAAAATGGATAAAACAGGCAAAGAAATTCCTGTTCTGGTTCTAAATGGGAAATATTATTTTGTAGGATCTCCGAATTCTGCCGCTAAAATTATTCTGAAGCCGGCACAAAACGAGTATTCCACCCGGATATTGGTTGATCCGCTAACCGGCGAATATAACCGGCTTCCGGTAGGATCGCGCGAAGTGTTGGAATATGGCTGGGCTGCCGGGCTGCATGTACTGTCGTTCAATGAAATTACCGGGAGTCTTTCCTCCTCGCTACTTCCGGATACATCGGCAACCTGGACAACTCCGGTTTATGCAGATGGTTCTATTGTCAGGACAATTCCTGTTGAGAGTAAATTGCTTACGCTGATCTATTCCCCAATTGGCAGTGGCGCAAAGCTGGCCTGCCTGGATTCACAGACAGGAAATCTTTTCTGGAGGAAAAACACCGGTACTCAACTTGCCCACTCACGTTATCTGAACCATACAGAATTGTATTGCTATAACGGGCGTGTTACCGTGGTAGGGAACGAGCAGTCGATCGATTACATCCAGGTATTTGAAATTTCATCCGGAAAAATACTATGTGAGAAATTTTCAGAAAAATAAACAACTGTCAAAATGAGCAGAAAAGCGATTCACAGAAAAGAGGAACAGCCTCAAACCTATATCCAGCCAGCCCTTGAGGTTGGTAAAGAGGATGATGACCATGAAAAGGAAGCGAATTCGGTAGCCGACAAGATCATGCGCATGCCTGAATCCGGTCAGGAAAAACAAAAGATGTCGACCGGTAAACGCAAAGTTCAGCCGATGTTCAATCCTACTGCAGATAAGACAGGCACCATGAATACCGGGAAACGGGTAGTGCAGAAAATGTCAACGGGAAAAAGCGGCTTGAAAGCTACTCCGAACGTAGAGCAGGGAATTCATTCGACAAAAGGGAACGGACAAAGTCTGCAGCCGGAACTTCAGCAGGAGATGGGCTCGAAGATCGGCGCGGATTTCAGTGATGTGAATGTCCACACTGATAATAATGCCGCTGAAATGAACCAGGAAATCGGTGCGAAAGCGTTTACGCATGGAAAGGATATCTATTTCAACAAAGGACAATATGATCCTGCCTCTGATACCGGTAAACATTTACTGGCGCATGAGCTGACACATACTGTTCAGCAGGACGGAAACGAAAATACTATTCAAAGAAAGCTGGAACAAAAGGACATGGCAGTGACAGATGGAAGTTTTGGAATTGATATGAAGCCTGGAACCAAATCTAGGGGGGCAGTACAATATTATGGCGATGAATCACAATTATGGTTTACACCTAATAAAACGACCCAGGATTCTGCAAATATCGATCTTATCCAGATTGTCCGTCTCACCAAAGAAAGCGAGACATCCGAAAAAGATTATAAATGGCCAAAGTCGGCTTCGGATCGCAATAAGATCAAAACGGAAGAAACAACGATAAAATATACTACTGTTGAAAAAGATACATTGAAATCAATTTCGTTCTCAAATCCTAATGGTGAACTCGATCCTATTGACATATACAGGCTAAACAAGGACAAGCTCGGCAAAACATTTGATCCGCTTGCTGAAATAAAAACGGGTACTGAATTACTAATACCACAGGTTCAAGAGGGATATTTTATAGATCATGATACAGATATAGCCGACAAGAGAAAATCAGGAACTGATAAGGAAACTACATTGCTTTTCAGAGAATATTTTTTGAACAAAATATACAATAGTGAAAAAAAGACATTTGATGGAACAAAAAAAGTAAAAGAGGGATTTAAAAAAACGACGGATGCTGGTACGAGTAAAGAGAAAGTTGAATCGGGTCCGGCTTATATTATCGACTTCCCCAGCGTGACGGATACAGGAGTGTCGCATTTTTACTTCGAGACCGTCGCAAGGTCAATTGATCTGGGAATCGATTATGGAACAATATATTGGGGATTCAAGATCGATAACCAGGTTGTAAGTGACGAATATGCTTATGTGAAAAATGGCAGCAGCGCTACATTTAAATCGGCTGTTGCCGGATTCAATAAGCTCTACAGAAATCATCATGCGGTGGTCAAAGGAGATACGCTTGAGAGCATTTCAATTTCGTACTACGGTGACGAATCGAAAGTAGAAGATATTAAAAAAGCTAATAATCTGACGAGCACAACACTCACACCAGGTACTATGTTGATATTACCGAAGATCACTAAATAAAAATATTTTATCAGATGTTAACGAGAGAAATAAAAAATGATGTTCAGCCTGCTACAAAGATCCAGCCAAAGCTGGAAGTAGGAAAAGAGGATGATGAATATGAAAAGGAAGCTAATGAAGTGGCCGGGAAAGTCATGCGCATGTCTTCGGGAACAGGTGATGAGAGCAAGCCGCTTATGAATACCGGCAAAAAAGAGGTGAAGCCGATGTTCAATCCTACTGCATCGAAGGTGGGGACGATGAATACCGGCAAGCCGGTTCAGCGGAAGATGTTCGCGGGAAAAACCGGCGGGATGAATGCACCGGCAAAAGTGGAGAGCGGGATTCAAAACAGCAAGGGAAGCGGTGATAGCTTGAAGAGCGATATTGCTGAAGAAATGGGCTCAAAGATGGGAGCGGATTTCAGTGGAGTGAAGGTGCATTCCGACGGAAGAGCAGCTGATATGAATGACCAGATCCAGGCGAAAGCATTCACACATGGAAATGATATTTATTTTAACC